>JANSWP010000021.1 GCA_024743405.1 Bacteroidota bacterium | reverse complement strand
TTCTGTAAAAGCAATCAGGCAGGGAATATACGCAGTAGCACGAGATTAATTAAGTTATACGCGATTCTCAGGTAATTTATTAGAAGGAAATACAAGAGCATTGTTATGTGAGACAATTCCCCTGTTTATGTAATGGAGACCTCTTTACCCTAAAAACATCCGTATGAAAATAATCCTCTCTACAGTTTTTCTTTTTATCACCTTCCTTCTTTCCGCTCATCCTGGAATTGGTATTGTGATGGATAGTAAAGGAAATGTTTTTTACACAGACTTGGTACACGTATGGCAAATAACTCCAGATGGAGAACATCAAATAGCCCTGAAAAATGTACATACCCATCAATTATTTTTGGACGAGAATGGCCATCTTTATGGAGAACATTCTTGGTATGAAGGCGAAGCAACTGATAAATGGGGTTATTATATTTGGCAACTAAGTCCCGAAGGAAATTTCAATAAAATTGTCCCCGATACAGAAGGTTTCCCAACAAATAATTATTTAATTCGGGATTGCGAAGGCAGTATGTTTTGGAGTGAAAAGGATCGAACTATTTTAAAAAAACAAAATTCAAATGGTGATATAATAACCCTAGCCAAAGACTTTGATGACATTCGATGGATTTGCATTCCAAAAGGTAGTTTAGACATTTTCGTCATTGATCATTTGACACTTAAAAAAGTCAAAACGAATGGGCAAGTTGAGGTCATATCAGATCAATTAGCAGAAACCAAACTGACTCATACTTTTTTGCAAGACAGACACCGTTTGATGGGGGTTTGGACAGATAATGACGACAACATCTATTCGGCTATTTATAGTGGTCGAATGGTCAAAAAAATCACACCAGATGGACAGGTTTCCATCCATTCGAATAGCCCAAAACGCTGGTCACCTACTGCTGGTTTTTTTGATTCCAACGAAAATTTGTGGCTTTTAGAATATTCGCTCAACAACAAAACACGAGTTCGAAAAATTGGAAAAGACCGTAGCGAAAAGATTTTCAAAGGCAATTCATGAACATTCTATTTAATTTTTATTCTATATTAGTAGTTTCTTCTAAAAATCAAGTCCTTAGCATTACCCTATTTTCTAGACTTTAGGTTTTATTTTCTATTTCCTAACACAGAAAACTCAGCGCTAAGTACTCGGCAATCATAACCAAACTCAATTATCATGGCAGTTTTTAAGCTAAAAATCAACGGTAAAACTCAAGAGGTTGACGTTGCAGAAGATACCCCTCTTCTTTGGGTATTGCGCGACCACATCAATCTCGTTGGCACAAAATACGGTTGCGGTATCGCTCAATGTGGCGCATGTACCGTTCATATTGACGGAAAAGCAATGCGTTCTTGTTCGTTACCAATTTCGGGCATGGAAGGTAAATCAATCACGACTATTGAAGGTTTATCCGAAAACGGCGATCACCCCGTTCAACAAGCTTGGTTAAAACATGATGTCCCTCAATGTGGTTATTGTCAAGCTGGGCAAATCATGAGTGCAGCAGCACTTTTGAAAGAAAATAGCAATCCAAATGATGATGAAATCGACTTAGCGATGAATGGAAATATCTGCAGATGTGGTACCTACTTGAGGGTAAAAGCCGCAATTAAGACGGCAGCAAAGATGGGATAATTTTTTATGGGTGTTGATGTGTTGCTGTGACCTAGTTTCCATAATTTAGAACTACGGTACAACAAAACATCATTACCACACAACACACTTCAAAAATGACTTTAATAAAAACTAAATATAATAGACGATCTTTTCTAAAGGTCTCATCTGCGGCTGGCGGCGGTATGGTTTTGGGTTTTAGTTGGTTTGCTTCTTGTAATCCAACACCAGAACAGATCAAAGCTATGCCCAAAGAATGGTTTGACATCAATGGTTTTCTAAAAATTGGTGATACGGGTATCGTTACCATTATGTCTCCAAATCCTGAAATTGGACAAAATGTGAAGACATCCATGCCAATGATTGTGGCAGAAGAATTGGATGTAGATTGGAAGGACGTTATTGTCGAACAAGCCGGTTTAAATACAGTCCATTTCAAACGTCAGCTCGCGGGAGGAAGTCAATCAATTAGACAAGGTTGGCAAAGTTTAAGAATGACTGGAGCGACTGCCCGAAGAATGTTAATGGAAGCTGCGGCGAAAAAATGGGAAGTTCCAGTTGAAGAATTGACAACGAATAATGGTACAATTTCGCATGAGAAGACAAAACAAACAGTTGGGTATGGAGAGGTTGCTTCGGCAGCTGCGAGTATTGAAGTACCTGAGGAAGTAGATTTAAAAGATCCGAAAGACTTTAAAATAATAGGTTCAAGTCGAAAAAATGTCGATGCTAAAAAATTGGTAACTGGGCAGCCTTTGTTTGGGCTAGACTTGAAAAAAGACGGCATGTTAATCGCCATGATAGAACATCCACCTGCATTCGGAATGAAATTGAAATCTATGGATGCAGATGCAGCCAAGGCAATGCCGGGTATTAAAGATGTTTTGACGATCAATACCCGACCAGAAGGTTTTGAAGCACAATGGTCTGATACAAGTGCTTTCAACGAATTAGTTACCATTGTTGGTAATTCAACTTGGGAGGTTTTAAAAGCAAAAAGAGCACTGAATATAGAATGGGAAGTAGACACAAAATTGGAAAATTCGTCAGATCATGAAGCTGAATTTCTAAGCTTATTAGACAAACCAACTGACGAACCTGCTCGTCAAGATGGTACTCCGGTTGATGTCTTTAAAAATGCTGCAAAGATTGTCGAAAGAACTTTTAGTGCACCTTTCTTGGCTCATAATACAATGGAGCCGATGAACTTCTATGCTCATGTCACTGCTGATAAAGCAGAATTAGAAGGTCCGATCCAAACACCCGAATATTTGAGAAAATCAGTCGCCAGTTTACTGGGTATGACGGAAGATCAAATCTCCATCATGATGACTCGTATGGGAGGCGGTTTTGGAAGACGATTGTATGGTAATTTTGGTGTCGAAGCTGCTGCTATTTCTAAGGCTGTCAACGCACCAGTCAAATTAGTTTACACTCGGGAAGATGATATGACACAAGGAACTTATCGTCCTGATTATAAAGTAACCTACCGAGCAGCATTGGATGCTGATGGGAATATGACTGCCTTTCATATTCGAGGTGCTGGCACCAATGGAAGTCCTGTATTTGCCAATCGTTTTCCTGCAGGAGCAGTCGACAATTATTTAATTGAAAATCATACAAAAGAGTCCAATATCTCAACTGGAGCATGGCGAGCTCCACGATCTAACTTTATCGCTTGTGCCGAACAATCCTTTTTGGATGAAGTAGCAGAAGAAGCAGTTAAGGATCCAATTGAATTTAGATTATCCCTTTTTGAAAGAGCAATCAGTAACCCTGTTGGAGAAAAAAATGATTATGATGCAGAACGATATGCAGGAGTATTAAAATTAGTGAAAGAAAAATCTAATTGGGGTGCGGATACACCTGGCGTTTTTCGAGGTGTTTCTGCTTATTTCTGTCACAATAGTTATGTTGCTCAGGTCGTAGATATAGTCATGAAAGACAATAGACCAAAGGTTCAGAAGGTTTGGTGTGCTGTAGATTGTGGAATCGTGATAAATCCTGATGCTGCCAAGAATCAGATTGAAGGTGGTATAGTCGATGGAATTGGTCACGCCATGTATTCTCAATTGACCTTTAAAGAAGGGAAACCAGAACAAAATAATTTCCACCAATACCGGCTTATTCGTCATTCAGAGGCACCTGACGAAATTGAAACTTTCTTTGTCGATAATGGCATAGATCCAACAGGATTGGGAGAGCCTTCGTTACCTCCGATTGCGGCAGCCGTTGCCAATGCAATGTATAAAGCAACCGGTGAAAGATTATACAGACAACCTTTTGCTGGAGAACGAGAAATACTAGGTTAATAGCCTAACTAGTTTCTGAATAGAATTTAAGGCGATGGCATTGTGTCATCGCCTTAATTAAGTGCGTGAACAAAATTAAGTTGCACTTAAATACTGCTTAAAGGTTTGTCGCTGATTTTTTCCGATAGTTAAGGTTTTTCCATTCTTCATTCTGACCATATTTCCCTCCACGAAATCAATGTATTTTCGATTAGTCATAAATGATTTATGAATTCGAAAAAATTCCTTCTCAGGTAATTGTTCCTCAAAACTAGAAAGGGTTCGAGGCGTTAAATGAAACTCGTTTCCCATCCAAATTTTGACATAATTACCATAGCTTTCCAAATAATAAATATCGGTAATATTAATTTGAATCAGTCGCTTGTCAGATTTGATGAGTATTTGATTTGACCCTTCTACAACTGTCCCCTTTTGTGCAGAAAGAACTGTTTGAGACGAATTCTTTAATTCAAATAATTCATACGCTCGATTCATCGCTTTCAAAAAGCGATCGAATCGAAAGGGCTTTAATAAATAATCACAAACCTCTAATTCAAAGCTTTCTAAAGCATATTCTTGATAGGCAGAAGTAATGATGACAATCGGTTTTTTTTGAAGCGTCCTAAGAAAATCCAAACCCTTTATTTTAGGCATATTGATATCCAAAAAAAGCAAATCAATTTCTTGATTTTTCATTACCGTCAATGCCTCCGTTGCCAAATAACATTGCCCGACTATTTCGATGAAAGGCACATCTTTAACGTACTCCAAAATAACTTTGTGAGCTAGAGGTTCGTCGTCGATTATTAAGGCTCTTAGATTCATAATTCATTGATTATCAAACAAATCATCTATTGTTAAATCGTTCACTATCAAACCGATAGAGTGTTGGTTTTTTTTCAACCCAAAAGTGGTAATCATCATGTAAAACAATTGTTTCTTCGTTTTAGTCACCAGACGAAAAACACTCATTTTCTTTCTTAATTTATCTGCATATTCTTTCGAAATTGTAAATTCTTCATTGTAAAATTTAATCTCAAATAAGTTAATAACTTGGTCATTTCTATCAATCACTAAATCAATTTGAGCACCTTCCATTTTCTTTTCTCCTTTTTGATAAAATGAGGCTGATTCCGAGTAAATTCCTGCGATACTTAACGCTTTTTTAATTTGAGGAATATGCTTCAAACAGATACTTTCGAAAGCATAACCAGACCAAGTTTTATAGGTCTGTGTTTGACTTAATTTCTGCCATACAGTATCTTCTTCATGAGTTTTGTTCTCCATAAAGTTTAAATAAAACAAAGAATACTCGTCTGTTAACCGGTATATCAATTTGCGTTTTTTCTTCCCAAAAGGGTAATACTTTGAAATAAAGCCAGATTCAGTTAATTCTTCCAAAACCTTAGTAAGTCCTCCGCCATCAGAAAACTTAGTGTTTTTAATAAGCTCTTGTCGAGTCATTCCTTGATTTTTCGTTGACAAAGCACGAATTATTGTAATATGATTCTCCGAATTATCAAATAAAGCAGCATATAGCCTAGAAAATTCTCTATTTAAAAGTCCTGAATCTGAAAAACAAATTTGGTCAATATTTTGGGTTGCACTCAACCCCTCCTCAACGGCATCCAAATAATGTGGAATACCGCCCATTGCCATGTAAATTTGAAGAATTTGATACCTATCTAGAAAAATATTTTTACTTTCTAAAAAAGCCTCCGTTTCAGATAAATTAAAGGGCTTCAAAAAAATACGCCGTGTAATTCTATTATGTAATCCTCCTTTATGATTGACAACTTTTTGAATCATCCAAGAAGCTGCCGAACCACAAATAATGACAATCACATTTTGTCGGTCAGCCCAACTATTCCAGAAATAACTCAAGGCACGCAGAAAACCTGAACGATTAGTTGCTAACCAAGGCAATTCATCAAAAAAAACCACTTTTTGACGTGAATTACCCGAGGATTCTAAATGTTTAATAAGCAAAATAAAAGCATCAAACCAATTTTTTGGCGTTTCAATCGGCAAGACATTATTCCCAACTTTTTCCAATTCAATTTTGAAATTTTTCAATTGTTCCACTTGGGGAGCATTTTGAATACCCGTTATTTCAAAATCAAATTCATTATTAAAAAAAGAACGAATCAAAAAGGTCTTTCCTACTCGCCTTCTCCCAATGACAGCTACCATTTCTGCTCTATTTGAAGATTGAGCTTTCGATAAAATATCCAGTTCTTTTTGCCTACCAACTAATGGGTTCTTCATGAAAATGTTTTTATAGTTCGCTGGAAAAAAGTAAAAATAATACATTCCAGCGACTTATAAACATTCATACTTCTCTTAAAACAATTATTATCATTCTATTTCAGCGAAGTATATCTATACATTGAATTGAATTTTCAAAGTACTTTTAAATTTTTGTCCATTTTCTTCCACTTTAAATTCATGTTGATCTGGAAATCTCAATTCCAATCTTCTTCGTAAGTTACTCAATCCAATTCCACTTTCACCTTCTAATTTTTCTTCAAAAGAATTTTCACAAGTAAAGGTCAATTCATTTTCAGTGGTGAATAAAGATATATGTAAAAAACACTCATTTTCTGAAGGTTCAATTCCATGCTTAAATGCATTCTCGATCAAGGTGATAAATAACAATGGTGGGATTTCCAATTTCTCATTGAGGATATCTTTTTCAAATTTAAAATCCAGCTTTTTATGCAAACGAATCTTCTGTAACTCCAGATAATCTTCTATGTACTTCACTTCCTCATGCAGAAAAACAAACGCCTCTTTTCCCCGATAAATAACATATCGCATGAGTTCTGACAATTGCAAAATCACCTCTGGGGTTTGCTTGTCTTTAATCAAACTTAGAGCATATAGATTATTCAATGTATTAAAGAAAAAATGGGGATTGATTTGTTGTTTTAAAAGGCTCAATTCGGTCGCAGATTTTTCCTTTTCTAATTCGGTCAATTCTTTCGTTTGGCGAAACCATCTGACCATCAAAATGAACGGAATACTCATCAACATCCCGAAAAAAGGTACAAGCCAGTTAATATCGTCAAAAATACGCCCATTATTAACCGGGTGAATCTGTGTCTCTTTAACCATTGGAATGAAATAAATAAGTTGAGTCGCAATCGGATATAGAAAAATGATGGTCGCCAAAAAACCGAAAACGTAATAAATCAAACCCTTTTCCTTCCAAAGTTTCGTAATGAGGAAGTAATGGTTGATTAAGTAAAAGAAATAATAGATGATAAGAATTATCAATATGCCGGCAGTATATTGGAATGATTTCCAAAAGTCCAAATCCATATCCTCATTCGACACATACCCAATTAATAAATAAACAATTGCAAAAAGAGCCATCGAAATCCAAATACCTTGTTCGAGGGTAACATCCTTGAAAAAATGACCTACTTGCTGTGATTTATTCAATTCATGCGCTAAAATCAAACACTCAATCGCTATTAAAGCAAACCAAGTCGCCATAATTATTACCTCTCCCAAACTACTCCGATCCAACCAATTATGCCCATTTAATTCTAGAAATAAAAACGGATAAATCACAAAACAAAATGCCCAAAGTCCCCTACTTATATATTTTGATAATCGTGTTTGAATATGATTTCTAAAAAAAGAATACAGTATTATTGGAGAGAAAAAAACACTCAATTTGACAGCATTCATCAAGTAATTTCCCCAGCTAGGTTCCCAACCTTTCTTGAGCATAAAATCACTCATAAAAAAAATGGCTGCAAAGAAAATCCAAACTGTATGAGTGAGTATAAAATGTTCAATTTTTTGAAGAATGATTTTCATATTGATGACGATTTGCGTTTGAAAAAATTCTTGCTCAAATCTCCGGAAAAATCAAAGGTTGAAAAAACTTCCGTGTTCAAAGTCCCATTTTCCATGATAAACGACCTAAAACTCAATTGAAAAGCAAAAAACGTCCTTTCATCATGCCTTTACTTGCCTTGACCATCCAAAATAGGAGGACTTTGAATACTCCCCTACATTTACAAAAGAAATCAAAATCGTATTACACAAAACCAAGAATATGAATCTCACAATAAACAATCTCACAAAAATTTATAAAAATGGCGTCAAGGCGGTGGACAATCTTTCCCTTGAAATAGGAACTGGGATGTTCGGTCTCTTAGGTCCAAACGGAGCAGGAAAATCTACTTTAATGCGAACCATTGCCACTTTACAGAGTGCTGATACTGGTAATATCAATTTCAATGGAATCAATATTTTTGAAGACAAAATGAGCCTCCGAAAAATATTGGGGTATTTGCCTCAAGAATTTGGTGTTTATCCAAAGGTTTCAGCATTGAATTTATTGGACTATTTCGCTACACTCAAAGGAATTGCCTCCAAAAAAGAACGCCAAAAACTAATTGACGAAACTTTAGAAATCACCAATCTCTATGATGCTCGTAAGAAACATGTCAGTACTTATTCAGGTGGGATGAAACAACGATTCGGAATTGCACAAATGCTTTTGAATAATCCACAACTCATTATTGTCGACGAACCAACAGCAGGCCTTGATCCTGCTGAACGAAACCGTTTCCTCAACATCCTCCGTGAAATCGGCACAAATAACACGGTCATTTTCTCTACTCACATCGTGGATGATGTCAAAGAATTATGTACAGACATGGCAATTATGAATGGAGGGAAGGTCTTAAAACATATCACACCTACCAAAGCAACAAATGAATTACGAGGGCAAATTTGGACAAAAACGATCAGTCGAAACAATTTAGAAAATACTGAAAACCAATTCGAGGTATTGTCATCTTCTTATAACCCTGATAATTCGATTAATGTAAGAGTAAATTCAAAAATGAAACCATCGGAGGGGTTTTCAATAGCAGAAGTGGGACTAGAAGATGTGTATTTTTTGGCGTTACGAGGAGAATGAAAATGAAAATTGAAAACCACTTTAAAAATAAAAACACCAAAATATGTTCTCCACCATATATAAATACGAACTAAAACATTGGGTCAAACAGCCTGCTATATACATTTATGCTATCTTCTTTTTATTGTTTTCTTGGGCTGCAGGAACAGGCAATTCGGAACCTCCCGAAGCTAGTTGGTCTGGTAGAATGTTGGATTCCTCCATCGAATTATTTAAGACGATTGGCTTTTTTGACACCTTTATTGCCTTGTTGTTACCTGCCATTTTAGGATTGACCATTTATCGAGACTATCGATCAAATATGCATCAAATCTTGTATGCCTATCCATTTGAAAAGCGAGATTATTTATTCGCCAAATATTTAAGTGGTTTGACAGCTTCTTTTGGAGTAGTTTCGATGATTGGGTTGGGTGTTTATATATCAAGTTTTATGTCTTGGATAAATCCGGAAAGTGTTTTTGGGTTTAATCTCAGGAGATATGGGCAAATTTTTGGAGTCTTTGTTCTACCCAATATTTTATTAGTTGGAACAATTGTTTTTGTAGTCGTAGGAGTAACTCGAAATATATATGCAGGATTCATCGCTGTAATAATTTGGGTTTTATTAAGAGAAAGCTTAGGAAATATTTTCTCTCCAATGGACTATCCAACTATTTCTGCCATTTTGGATTCTTCAGGTAAGAATTCGATAGATTTCTACACCAATTATTGGACAGTCGCAGAACGAAATGCAAATCTACTGCCTTTGCATGGATTGGTTCTTTGGAATCGAGTATTTTGGATGGTCATAGCAGCAGTCATCTTTACCTCTTTTTATCGAAAATTTTCTTTCAGTCAAAACGCTGATTTTGGATTAAGACTTGTGACGCTCTTTCAAATCTTCAAGCCTAAAACGAATAGTTTAAAAGGCAATGATAAGTTGTCTCCTAACCGAAAGATTCAAAAAATAAACCTCTCGGAAGTTAGTTTTGATTTTTCCTTATTCCAACAACTCAAAACCACTTGGTATCTCACCAAAGCAGATTTCAAATACATTGTGAAGCATCCACCTTTTGTATTGCTCATTATTGCAGGCTTTTTTACCGTTATTTTCATGGTTTCGAAAGGAATGATGAGATGGGATACGAGTAGTTTACCATTGACTCGGATCATGTTAGATCTACCACTTTCTATGTTTTCGGCAGTCATCAATATTGTCACTTTTTTATATGCCGGTCTATTGATAAATCGAGGGAGAATGGCTTTTTCAAATCAGCTCATTGACATTACGCCTACACCCAATTGGGTCTTATTCTTTTCGAAATTTATTGCCATTATTTTAATCCAAATTACCTTGCTTTCGCTCATTATGTTTGGAGGTATATTAACTCAATTCTTTAAAGGTTATTACGAATTTGAAATTGGGCAATACATTATCGAATTATTTGGTGTAAACCTCATCCATTTCATCATATGGGCGATGTTGGCTATGTTGATTCAAAGTCTTTTTACCAATCCATATTTAGGCTTTTTCATTTGTCTTTTGGCGCCGGTTGGGTTTATTGGTTTAGCAGACTTAGGTCCCAAAATGGGATTGCCTCTTTTGGAATCAGGCATATTTCGATACAACCAGGGATTAGGTTCTATGTTTGGATTGCCTTATTCAGATTTGGATGGTTATGGTGGTTTATTAAGTCCATATTTTGCTTACAAGTTTTATTGGTTTTTAGGTGGTTCACTTTTAATGGGTGGAGCAATGACATTGTGGATTCGAGGTTTACCTCATTCTTTTTCAGAAAGATTGAGTATCGCTAAATCAAGATTTTCAGGTAAACTAGCACTGGCTTTTTCACTCTTTTTAATCAGTTTTTTGGGTATGGGTTTTACGCTCTATTACCAAGAAACTATACCCCGTGAGTATTATTCTCATCAAGAAAAAATGGACTTGCTAGTCGCTGCAGAGAAGAAATATAAACGCTATCAAAATATCATTTCCCCTCATATTGTTTCTGTGAAAATGAATATGGATTTGTATCCAAAAGAACGACACTTTGATGGCTCTGGGAAATATATATTAGTGAATCATTCTGAAGAGATTATTGACACCATTGTTCTGAACTATAAATCACAATTGAATCAAACCTACGACTTTGAATGTGAATATGAATTTGTTTCGCAAGAAGAAATTGGCAATATGGCTCATTTTGATATTGTAAAATTAAAAGAGGGATTGAAGCCAAATGATACCCTGAAAATGACATTTCAAATGAAATCAATGCCACAGAATTGGTTTCACATCAATAATCGAGTCAAGTATAATGGCACCTATATCAATGATGAAATTTGCCCAAGATTTGGATATTGGTTAGGCTATTTAAGAGAAGAAATAGGGATGAATTATGATATCAAAATGCCCCACCCTACTGATACTTTAGCCATTAAAGAATTGGAATTGCGGAAAGATTCAAAAATGATTGACTTTGAAGCAATTGTCAGCACTTCGGATGACCAAATTGCTATTTCTCCAGGAGCATTATTAAGAGAATGGGCAGAAAAAAATCGCCGATACTTTCATTATAAAACCGAAACAAAGATCTCTCATTCTTTTCTTTTTATGTCTGGCGAATTTGATGTCGCAAAGGATAAATGGCGTAATATTGATCTGGAGGTCTACTATCGAAAAGGACATGAATATAACGTCCAAAGAATGATGGACGGCATGAAAGCTGGGTTAGAATTTTGTAACGATAACTTCAGTCCATATCAGTTTAATCAGCTAAAAATTGTAGAATTTGCTCAAACTGGCGGGGTGTCTGCCCATGGTTTTCCTGGCGTTTTACCTAGCGGCGAAGGAGCTGGATTTACAGCGGATCTAGATGGGCATAAACATGAAGGTGTTGATTGGGCTTTTGGTACAGCAGTCCATGAAGTCGCTCATCAATGGTGGGGACATCAGGTCAGGGCAGCCTCTGCACAAGGCTCGAAAATGATTGCTGAAAGCATGGCAGAGTATGTAAATGTTTGCGTCAAACATAAGGTCAAAGGCAAAAAGGAAGTTCGAAAATACATCAAACACGAGATGGATCATTATCTCCAAAAACGGGCGCGAGAATGGGGAACAGAACAACCATTAATGTACACGCACCCAGACCAAAATTATATTCATTACCCAAAAGGAACAGTAACCTTTTATGCATTGAAAGAATATTTGGGACAAGAAAAATTGAATCAAGCCATTGGCAAATTTGTCAAAAAAGTTGCCTTTCGGGAAGAAGGATTTACAACCACACCAGAAATGATGAATTATATCCGAGAAGCTACACCTGATTCTTTAAAATACATAATAAAGGACTGGTTTGAGACAGTAACCCTATATGACTCCAAAATTGTAGACGCAAAAATTTCACCTTTAAAAAATGGACAATTTCAAATTGATCTTGATTTTCAGGTAAGTAAATATCGAAGTGAAGACAAAGGCATTAAAGTTTTTGAAGATGAGAAAGGGGCATCAATTTCCTATCATGACACTGATAAAGATGAGACCATTCAGTCCTTGCCACTAGCAGATTATATTGAAATTGGGATTTTGAATGGTGATAAAGAATTGTATTTAAAAAAGCATAAAGTAACTCAGATAAAAAATCAAATTTCCTTGATTGTAGATGAATATCCTACTGAAGTTGGAATAGATATCTTTGGGTTGTTGATCGATGTAAAAAGAGCAGATAACCTGAAAAAGTTTTAATCCTTAAAGCGTGAAAGATGTCAGAAATCTTTCACGCTTTTTATTTCTACATTTTCAAAAATTTTGAGCTCAAGAATCTATTCGATTCTTGTATTCTAATAAAATAGGCTCCATCAGGTAGACCATTAACATTCAATACAATAGGCGATTTTTGTTCTATGTTTAATTCTTCAAAAACTACTTTACCAAAAACATCCAATATTTGGATCAATTCAGGAGATGTATCTTCATCTAGTCGAATTTTTAATTCATTCTGAACCGGATTCGGGGCAATATTGATTAGCTCTGAAATAATAGATTCCTTAATTGAAGTCGTTCCATCTATTTTCATATTTGACTCATATAGCGCTAATCCGCCTCGTCGATTTCCTAACAAAGCATCCAAAAATCCATCATTATTAAGGTCAGCTATGGCAGGCGCAACTTGTACCCCTTCCTCTATCTTTCCAAAATTATTATTAACTAGGTTAAAATCACCATCCAAATTATTTTCAATATTATCATACAGATGGAGCGTCCCATTTTCTGAACCAATAACTATTTTAAATTCATCGCCAAAACCTAGAACTGCAGGAATAGAATTACCTAAAATGCCTAAATCTACATTGCCTAATTTCGAAATATTAGGCGCAGTCGATGGATCACTAATAAAAACGGGCTCAGTGAATGTTCCTTGATTGGGAAAATAATTTAAGTTTCCTTGTTTCTCGCCTATGACCAAATCCATTAGTCCATCTCGATTCAAATCCACAATTTGAGGATAGCTATTTTGTCCCACATTTATTTGTTGCCAATCAAATTCAATGTCATTAAAAACCATTGGATTCCCAGCACCTCCTTCATTTTCAGAAAAAAACAAACCCCCAAAATTATGTCCTACCACAAGATCTAAATCACCATCATTATCGAGATCGCCAAAAGTTGGGGAAAAATTGATATTCGATTCACTAAACTGCTTAAAGTCCAACCAATTATCGTCTATCAAGTCGAAGGATGGATTGGTTGCATTTCCAATGTTTTCAAATAATAATAGTCGGGCATCTTTCTCTCCTCCAGGTTTGTAAAATGTATTATTCCCAACTACTAAATCCAATAGTCCGTCACCAGTCACATCTGCAAAAGAAGGATAAGCATTTGTCCCAAAATCCAACATTTCCTCTACTAAAAAATCCGATTGTTGAAATTCAAAAATTGGTACATTTGCGGTTCCTGTATTTTGATAAAGCCAAGCAACGTGTGTGTTTTCTGTTATATTGAGGCTACTAGGTGATACAATTAAGTCTTTTTTGTTGTCATTATTCAAATCCAAATAAAAAGTAGCTGGAAAAAAAGGTACAAAAGCCGTCATATCATAATCCGGAAAGTTTGGATCTTGATCCGTCATAAATGCCAAATCAGTATCACCACCATTTGATAACCGTGTGATAAAAGGATTGCCCGAATCACCAATCATAATCTCTACATCGCCATCGCCATCTTCATCAAAAGTCAATAAAGTCGAACCAGGATGTGAACGATCTTCCACCTCATCGCCAACTAATGGTTCAGCACACATATCTATATCATCGCTCAATTTGATCGTTGAAGCAGTTGAAGATTCAAAGAACCGTCCCCAACATTCATCTTTTAATTCAAATATCAAAGCGTCTAAACCTAAGCCACCTTCAACAGCCTGATTTTCATAAAACTGGACATAACCTCCAATAAAACTTAGGATATCCAAATCACCGTCACCATCCACATCATTGATATTTGGATAATCCTCTCCATCAATAGGAATTTGAGTTAAAAGGTCATTATTTAAAGGGTAAGTCAACACATCAAATGGAAAATCATTATCAAAATCAACTCGCTCAAAACCAATTTTATTATTAGAATAAAAGCCTTTATACACTTTTGCGCCATCCACATTTTCATCACCTGCATGGGCGAATAAATCTGGAATATTGTCTCCATTAAAATCACGTAATTGAACCCAATTTACAGCATTAGGAAATTGCTTAATAAAGTTCGGCACAAATTCATATTTGCTCTCATTAGCACCACCAATATTTAGAAATGGAAGATGAACATTTCCGACTCTATCGAAAATATAAAGATCCTGCTTCCCATCATTATTGAGATCGACTTCGGAAAACTGAGGTGCATTTAGACCTCCTGTCAGAGGATTTTGAAGTGTCGTTCCATTAATTTTGAAAGGAATATTTTGTCTCTGGAAAGTTTGAGCAGACAGAAAATTCGAAAGCAAAAAAAAGAGCAATAGAGTAGAAAAAAGCTTCATATCAATTCCAAAAATGTTAAGTAGAGAAATCTACTCTTCTGAATAAAATGAAGAATCTGGTAAAAATCAATTTCTACCAGATTCTTCAATATTATTTAAAATGGAAAATGTTAAACGCTATTTGACAAAGGAAAATTTACTTGAAAAGGTCGTTCCATCAACGGTTAATCGAGCCAAATATAACCCACTTGATAAATTGCCTTCGGGAATAAATTCTTGATTATAATGTCCCGATGGTTGTTGCTCATTTAACAAAACAGCAACAGAATTCCCTAATAAATCGAAGATTTCAATTTCGACATCTGCTGTATGCTTCAGCTCATAATTGATATAAGCAGCATTAGAAAATGGATTTGGACTTATATTTAATGAATTATTAATCGCCGTTTCATTCTCCACTTCCTCGGTATCCGTTAACGCCGCTTTTGTATAATGTGCATAAAAAAGCATCATTTCATCTTCGGTTGTAATTCCCCAATAAAGATAGCTATCTGTGTCATTTACATATTTAGCTTCATGAATTAAACCATCCTTTAAATCCAAAAATAGAGGCTCCTCAAAGGTTCGAATTGGCGGATGTTCCCAATCGTAATAACCTTGATTAAAAGTGTAATCAAAGTTGTAAAATCCTTCATAGATCTGTTCTCCCTTCGTTCCATTTGGATTTCGACGGTAAATATCATAATCCGTTCCCGTCTGATGAGTATGAGAAGTTAGATTCCAAATATACATCGGATAGGAGGAGTTCGTCTTAATAGCATCCGTAATCGTCACTTCATTTCCACTATTCGGGATGGACAAACCATTGCCACTAGTCGCTCCAATAATAAATAAATCAGCAAACATTTCCTCTTGCGCAGTCCCTGCCGTTTGTGTATATACATTGATATAAGCATCAACAGGCAACGTCAAATTTGCACTATAATTTTTGGCATGATAATTCAAATTTAACAAGGTATTTTCATCCCAAAAGAAAGCTGATTTTTCGGGCAATTTATAAGAATGAGATTGTTGCCAAGCCGAAACCACACTTTCTCCACTCATATCGATATTTTGAGTTTCCAAAATTGGAATTAATCCATCTTGAGGTACAAAAGCATTGTCATTGACATGATAAATCAAAAAATGATGGGATTCATCATTCATAGTCAAATCGATTCGATTGACTTCCGTATCACCTGTCAATTCTATATCTTGATATTTAAAAAACTCATTTTCTTCTCCAGGTGCAAGGAAAATAGGCCCCATACGCAGTTGAAATCCTTCACCAGCAGCTGGTGGAGCGGGCGCTTCAATCGAAGGCAATCCCCCATTTGTATAGTAATCTTCAATCAAATCTATATCTACATCAAAACTATTGGGAACTGCCCCATGTAAAATCCATTGACGAATCAATTCAGCCTCATGTTTTTTTAATTTAGGAAGATTATTGGGAGGCATGACGTTGCCTTCAGCAGCCTCTAATTCCTCATAATAATCATCCCAATCATCATAAGCTACTTTTCTCATCAAATAACTTTGGTCTGGTCGACCAGGGACAACCAATTTATGCCCTTTTGCAGCAGCAGCTGGGTTAGTAGGTGTTCCATTAACAAGACTATTAAAAACCGAAGTTGGCGTTCCATCAAAAGCCAAATTACCTTGGGGGTTTGCACCTCCATGACAAGCAGCACTTCCACATTTAGTTTGAATCAATGCGTAAACTTGTTGAAAATCAGATTGTGCATTGGCAAAAGAGAGCCCCATAAAAAAGCATAAAGAAAAGAAAAAGAGGTGTTTAATTTTTTTCATAATTGGTTTTTTATAATTAAAAAATCGGATGAAATAGTTAAAGAAGACAATGCGGTTAATGTCTCTAATCAAAAATCGTAACCCTCATTGTTGGTTAAATATACTTTGAATAGTGTATTTTTTCTAAGCCTTGGTTAGATAAAATTAGGGAAAATGGATCAAATCGAGCAAAAGACGACCAAATATTTTATTAATTAGCCCTTTAATTTTTATTCAACCTAATGCTTTCAAAGCTTCCACAAAAACATCCAATTCTTTAGTTGTTGTATAAATATTTGGTGTTATTCGACATCCATGTACGCCTGCTCCGTCTATAGCAACAGTCCAGATTCGATATTCGTCCATAAGGCGTTTGGCCATTTCTTTAGGTTTCATACCTTTTATTCCAACATTGGCAATTGCACAAGAACGATGTTTTTCAACCGGCGTATTCAGGTTTATGTGAGGTAAATCTCGGACTTTATCCACCCAATAATTTTGCAAATATCTTAGTCTCGCTTCCTTTCTTTCGATACCGATCTTATTCAAATATTCAATCGCATTTCCAATAGCTAAATCTGTATGCACAGGATGAGTACCTGTATGATTCAGCCGCAAAATATCATCTTGTTCTTTATTCCATTCTGCAAAGAGTGGCCATAATTTCGAGACTTTACTCTTTTTAACATATAACATTCCTGCACCCAAAGGGGTACTCAACCATTTATGCAAACTCGTTCCGTAATAATCACAACCCAAATCCTTCATTGAAAATTTAATCTGCGCAAATGCATGTGCGCCATCGACCATAACCTCGACTCCTTTCGAATGTGCCATATCGCAAATCTTTCGAACAGGCAAGATGTGCCCAGTTATATTTATGAGGTGACAGATCATCAGAAGACGGGTTTTTTCTGTTATAGCATTCGCGTATAAATTCACTATTTCCTCATCGGATTTCGGATGAAGAGGCACCGAAACTCTTTTGTTAACCATACCATATCGCTTCGAAACTTGATCGAATTGGTTCAACATGGCACCATAATCTTGCTCCGCCATAACGGCCTCATCACCGGCTTTCCAATCATAGCCACTGATCACTAAATCCAATGATTCTGTAGTATTTCGCGTAATAATCACTTCCTCTTCTGTACAATTTACCAACTCTGCCAATTTCGCAGACATCACTTTTTTATTATCCCATTGAACCGTCCGCATATAATACGAACCTTGATAATTGACTTGCCGAACTTGATGAATGAAATTTTCGAGCGTCTCCTGTGGCATAAAACAATAATAGCCATTTTCGAGATTGATATAATCAGGTTTGAGGCGATAGCCACTTCGAATTTGTGCCCAAAAATATTCGTCCTTTGCCACTTCCTCAGGAGATAAATGAGCAACTGTATCTACTAATTTTCCAATTTCATTAAGGAATGGAGATGCACCTAGACCAAGGGCAGAAATATTTTTTAGAAATGTTCTTTTATTCATCTTGCAAGAATTTTGATTGCAAAATAATTGATTTGAACCACTTTTCATTTGAAAAAACAAAAAAGCCCTCTCCATTTTCAATTATTGGAAAGGGCTTTTATTTCATTAGTAGATTTTTAGACGTAATACTTAATACCCACTCAACTTGGCAAAACGGTCGATATGGTAGTTCGCATCACCAAAAGTTTGCTGCGCAACTCGGGCCCTTTTTAGGAAGAATCCAATTTCCTCATCATCTGTCATTCCTATTCCCCCAAACATTTGGACACCTTCATTACTGACCAATTGAAGGGTTTCACTCACTTTTGCCTTGGTCATTGAAGCTAGAATAGGCAAATTCTCTTCATTTGCATCAATGGCTTGTAAAGACTTCAAAACCAATGATTTGCATAGTTCAATTTCACAAAACATTTGCGCAGCTCGGTGTTGCAACGCCTGAAAGCTACCAATAGGAACACCAAATTGTTTTCGTTCTTTCAGATAAGCAACTGTTCTTTCGAATGCTTCAGTCATCGAACCTACCATTTCGGCAGACAGACCAATCCGAGCGATGTCCAATATTTTTTCGATAGTTGCCGCTCCTTGCCCTTCTTCTCCTAGTAAAGAAGAAGCTGAGATTTTTACATTTTCAAATTGCACAGTCGCCGAATTTCGGCTGTCCATCATAATGACTCTTTGGATAGAAATACCATCGCTTTTTGCATCGACCAAAAATAGACTTACTCCGTTTTCAGTTTTAGCAGCAACAACAAATTTATCTGTCACATGACCATCCAAAACCATTACCTTTTTCCCATTCAACACATAACTATCTCCTTCCTTTGAAGCTGTTGTATTTATTTGAATTGGATTGTGTCTAGTTGACTCATCCAGTGCTAAAGTCACCAACATTTTACCTTCGGCAATGATTGGTAATAAAGCTTCTTTTTGAGTATTACTTGCAGCTAAATTAATGGCTGTAGTCCCCAAAAGAACGTTTGAAATTAACGGTGAGGCAGTCAGTGTCCTTCCCGTTTCTTCTAATATTTGACCTAAACCCACATACCCAAAGTCCAAGCCTCCATAAGATTCAGAAATAGTTAGACAAGCCCAACCCATTTCTGCCATTTCGTTCCACATTTGACGATCAAATCCTGTTTCACTTCTTTCATCGCGCAATTTTCGCAGTGCCTCTACGGGTGCTCGTTCTTTCAAAAACTCCTTTGCAGAGGTTTTGAGCATTTGTTGTTCTTCGTTTAAAATTAGTGCCATAATATTTTTTTGAGGAGTGAGGTTTCAGGGTTCAGGTATCAGAATGTTTTTTGCTAAAACTGCTTCCTCAATCCTGACACACCATTCCTTTTTATTTATTTAGAAGTCGATATCTCAAATTGAATACGACTTTATTGTTAATAAAAAACGCTTGAATTACTTATTAGATAATTTGAAATTATCTGATAAGTTCATAATCAAAGCTACTTACTCGGCAATCCCAAAATCCTTTTCGCCACAATATTCAATTGAACCTCAGAAGTACCCCCTTCAATGGAATTTCCTTTTGTTCGGCAAAATTGTCTTGCCAATTGTCCATAGTTAAATTCTTCGCCTTCCCAGGCGGCACCATTATAACCTCCCATAGCAAGCATCAATTCGTATTTTGCTTTGTTTAATTCCGTACCATAGTATTTGAAAAAAGAAGAAGCCGCTCCTAAAGATTGACCTGCTTTGACTTCATCCATGGTTCTTTTTATGGTAATGTCATAAGCCATTTTATCGATAGACCAACGAGCAATATCAGGGCGCAAAATGGGGTCATTCAGCGTCCCATTCTCCGTTCCTAGAGATTCAATAGCCACCTGATGCAATGGTTTTTTCACATCTGTTTCACCAATACCCCCTATCATTTCTCTTTCATGAGTTAGCAGGTATTTTGCAATCGTCCAACCTCTATTCAACTCACCAACTAAGTTCTCCTTTGGTACTTTTACATTATCAAAAAAGGTCTCACAGAATGGCGATTTTCCACTGATCAATTTAATCGGGCTCGTACTTACGCCCTGCGTTGCCATATCAATTAAGAGGAAACTAATGCCGCCATGTTTTGCTTCTTTATTAGTTCGAACCAAGCAAAAAATCCAATCTGCATTATCCGCATAAGAAGTCCAAACCTTCTGACCATTCACTACATAATGATCCCCCATATCGACAGCACTCGTCGCCAAACTCGCCAAATCAGAGCCTGCATTTGGTTCTGAATAACCTTGGCACCAACGGATTTTACCCGCTGTGATTTCTGGTAAATAATGACGCTTTTGTTCTTCTGAGCCAAATTTTAATAGCGCTGGCCCAAGCATCCAAATCCCAAAACTAGTAATAGGTTTGCGACACCCTAATCGAGCCATTTCTTGAAGGACGATTTTGTTTTCCTCTTTACCTAATCCGCCACCGCCATATTCTTTTGGCCAATGCGGCACTATCCAACCTTTTTCATACATAGCTTCAAACCATGCTTTTTGGTCTTCATTAGCAAAAGTTCCATTCCTTCCTCCCCAATACAAGTCTTTTTCACTTTTTATGGGTTGGCGCATGCTTGTTGGACAATTTGCTTCCAACCAGTTTCGCACTTCCATTCTGAAAGTCTCTATTGGAGTAGGCATTTCAGTAGTCGTTGTCATATTTATAAGTTTGAATTTTTGATTATTAACATTTATCAATAAGATGTTTTAAAATACCTCAAACAATCCAGCAGCTCCCATTCCTCCACCTACACACATCGTACAAACTACATATTTTGCACCTTGGCGTTTGCCTTCAATTAAGGCATGACCTACCATTCTTGAGCCAGTCATTCCGTATGGGTGCCCAATGGAAATAGAGCCTCCATTTACATTTAATAATTCATCAGGGATTCCCAATTGATCACGACTATACAGCACCTGAACGGCGAATGCTTCATTCAATTCCCACAATCCAATATCTTCCATTTTTAAACCATTAGCTTTCAATAATTTTGGAACAGCGAAAACAGGTCCGATGCCCATTTCATCTGGTTCGCAACCTGCTACGGCAATTCCTCGATATGCGCCCAATGGTTCTAAACCTCTTTGTTCCGCCAATTTACTATCCATCAAAACACAAGCAGATGCACCATCAGAAAGTTGACTTGCATTTCCTGCTGTAATAGTCCCACCTTCGTTTACTAGCCTTAATCCATTCAAGCCTTCCAAAGTAGTTCCTGGTCGGTTACCCTCATCTTTCGTCAAGGTAACATTCTCAAATGTAATTTCTTTGGTTTCTTTATTCATCACTCCTTTTACCGTCGAAACTGGAATAATCTCGTCATTGAATTTTCCAGCTGCTTGGGCAGCAGCTGTTCTCATTTGACTTTGGTAACCATATTCATCTTGGGCGTCACGGCTAATTCCATATCGCTTGGCAACGATTTCTGCCGTTTGAAGCATTGGCATATATATGTCTTTGTGCTTAGCAACCAAAGCTTTATCCACAAAACGGTAAGTGTTCATTTTATCATTTTGAACCAGGCTAATCGACTCCAAACCACCTCCAATAACCACACTCATTCCATCTACCATTATCTGCTTCGCGGCAGTTGCAATGGCCATCATTCCTGATGAACATTGGCGATCAATCGTCATTCCACTAACCGTTACGGGAAGCCCTCCGGCTAAACCAACTTTTCTACCAATATTTCCTCCAGTTGAACCTTGAGTTAGGGCATTTCCCATGATACAATCATCCACTTCAGCTGGATCAATACCAGCTCTTTTAACCGCTTCTGCGACAGCCCAGCCACCCATAGTGGCACCGTCTGTATTATTGAATGCGCCTCTATAGGCTTTCCCAATTCCAGTTCTTGCAGTTGAAACAATTACAGCTTCTTTCATTATTTATTTGTTTATTAGAGTTTATTCCAGAAAATTTATGTAGGCAGCTAAATGGTCTTTTTCCGATACTTTTCGTTAAAATTTTCTGCAATAGTTAAGGCTATTCCAGAAAATTTTGCCTCAATTATCAAAAAAATCCTCATTTCCATGCCTTACAAAATATATTGGAATAAACTCTATTTTTTAAAATTTGAGCCCGAATATCGGAGGATTATATCATAAACAATAAAAATCATAATTGTTTTATGAAATATGTAATAGTAGCATAAAAGGAAATGGCAGCGAAACAAGTTCACTGCCAAAAAACATAGGTTGTTGTGTTATATTCACTAAAAAAAACTTGTTTTCAGTTAAAATTGATACTTTATTCCTAAACTTATCAAGCCATTCGTGTAAGGCAAATAATTCTTTGCATTTTCCATCAAATTTCGTTGCCTAATAACCATACTTCCTCGCAAGGTCAAACCTAATTGTTCTGAAAAATTATATTTTAATAGGACAGATGTCCGTAAGTATTTATGAATTAATAATTCATTTCCATCTTCCGTTGCTTCGATATGGGTAAAAAATCGAAATACACTTTCTAAATTTGCTGAGACTTCGAGTTTTTCTTTTTTGACCGAAAACTTCAAATACGGTTTCCATTGATTATAGCCAAATTGTTCGTCCAAAATGTCTTCACGCTTTTGAAGGGAAAGTCCCATTTTCAATCGTGCTTCTCTTGAAAATGAGTGTTTATAGCTCAAGTCTAGAGTAGAATATTGCCAAATTCTTTCTCTGCTGTCCTCATAAAATATTTCCTCTTCAGGCTCTTCTTCATCCAATTCAAAGAAGGAATCCATGTAATTACGCCTTGCGAAGTCCAACTCAAATGATAAATAGTGATAAAGTCTCTTTGCTTTTTTAAATCGTTGAGTAGTCAGCAAATTTATGCGAAAGGCGCTGTACTTTAAATTACGCATTTCGGAGGGTTCAAATTGTTTCTCGTAAGCTGATAACTTAATTTGAGTTCTGTTGTATTTAAAAGGTTCGATTTTATAGCCAAAATCCGCTCCCAACCAAGCATAAGAAGTTGGCATGGAGAATCCTTCATCATCATTAAAGCGGTTGGTTTGATATTTGGAAAGCTTGCCTCGAAAAAAGAGGGATGACTTCTTATTCAATTCATACTGGTATTTAAGATTTAATTCAGGTCTAAACAAATTCGCCTCTTCTAATGATGGGAAGTAGTCAAAACTTGTTTTTAAACCAACAAGAAAAAGGTGATTTTCTATTTCTTTTTCCCATTTATTTTTAATATTAAAGTGCTGGAAAAAACCACTTTGAATTGCCGGAATACTGTCATCATCTATAACTTTCCATTTATTTTTACTGGCATTAAATACATTGTATTCATAACCACTTCTTGTTTCAACTTGAATTTTAAATGGAGTTTGAGCCAATAATAAAAGCGGCATTGAAAAGAGCAAAAAATTGAATATTCGTTTCATTTTCAGATTACTTTGATAAGGTTAATGAAGAATGAGATTGATATTGATTTTTTGGAGAATTATTAACAGCATAAGTAGATTTTTTCTTTGGCTGATGTTCCAATTTTACCTCAATTTGAATTCTTTGAGTTTTTTGAATTTGATAATTCGCTATGGGCATTCCGATCAATAAAACAACTAGCAATGCCAAGTATGGGAAAGCAGATTTTCCATATTTCATAAGTGTAATTCTTTATTATTTTTTTAGAGATCTATGCTGAAAGGAATAGTTATTTCAAAATAGTCTTTAAATGAAAAAGGGTTCTTAAAAGTTTTTCAGGACAGACCAAAGTCCTTCTTTATTTGCCAATTGAATTCCAAGTCCTGGGCGGACATTGATTTCCATGATCATGGGCCCAAAGTTCTTATCCAAAACAATATCAATCCCTAAATAGTCTAGCGGAAATGCTTTTGATGTTTCAATTGCCAGAGATAAAAGAGTCTCCCAATAAGGTATTTTTTTACCCGAAATGACATTGTTATTATCAGGATGTCGATCATGATAATTTTTGCCATCGTATGCTTGACGGAGCTGTCCATTTTTCATATCAATCCCAATTCCTAAACCTCCTTGGTGAAGATTGGCTTTACCATCGGACTTTTCAGTAGGAACTCTGAGCATACTCATGATTGGTTCATTTTCTAATAATATTACACGAAAATCAGGTACGCCAACTGGAAATATTTCTGCAAAAAATGGATGTGGTTCGATGCACTGTTCTATTAAAACTCGGTCGGATGAACCAAAAGAATACATCCCCATTATTATTCGAGCAAAATGCGAAAAAATCCGTTCTTCAGTGATGACTCTGCCTCCAGAAAGCCAATTCCCGTCTTTATCCTTTTTCAATATCAAAATCCCCCCTCCGCCCGAACCATTAGCTGGTTTGACAGCTAATTTTTGATGGAATTCTACGTTAATCCAAACTTTTTGGATATCTCCAATCCGTTCAATCACTCCATACGTTTCTGCACAAGCAATATTTTTTTGATGTAAGACCTCTTTACAAAGTACTTTATCATCTGCTAGAGGGAAATATTTCCGAGGGTTTTTGGCATAAACAAAGTCAATGTTTCGCTTATTAATCCCCAATACTTCAGCTTCAATTTTTTGCCTTTTCAAAAAACTAAACATACTTATTTGGTTGATTAGACCTTATTAATTCGGTAGACGGTCAACGACTGACGGTGGACGGTATACCTCAGTTTTTCTTTAATTAAATAAGGTCTATTGATGATGAATAGGAGTTATCTAAATTTGGAGTCGATTAAACAACCTTATTTAACTTATACTTTGAAAAGTCGGAAAATCGAAAATATTCCATTACCCTAAGACCAATCCATCTTCCCAATAAAATCATGATTCCAAGGATGGAAAAATATAGTTCAGGATAAGTTAGAAAGACACCCAATAGAAGATCTGCACTAAAAATAGGATAACATAAAAAAGCAATAAAAAAGGTGGATGCCAACATCTGGATTGCATCGTTAAAATTATCCTCAACAAGAATTTTTGCGAATCTTTCTGCTGTAATAGCCAAGACAATAACAGGCAAAAACATAGCGGTAGACAATGATTCCAGGTTATTCTTTAGACCAAAAATACTTAATCCTAATAAAGTCAAGACAACGCAAGTAAGCATAATTACTAGCTTAGGAGTATGCAATAAGCCCAATTTTTCTAAAGGAAAATGCAATATACTCACGACTAGAATAACTGCAAAAAAAGCAACTAATCCCCAAATAAAACTAATTTTAACAAGTGCTAATCCTATCAACGCTGGAAGGAATATCCCAAAAGTTTTCAGCCCAATAATGTTGCGAAAGATGGCTACAATTAAGGCGGCCAAAGGCAATAATAAGATCCCTCTTAACAAATCTATTGGAATGCCTCCAAAATCAATTAAAGACCAAAGTGATGCATTTTTTCTCTCTGAAGAGGCTATAGACTGGAAGCTTTCTTTTATTCTAAATTGATAATAAAATTCAATATCACTTGTTCGAGAAATCAAAAAATCGTCTCCTTTGTATAACTCTAGATAATGAGCTGGCAATTCTGCAAAATGATTGTTTATGATATCAAAAGGAATCCAATGACCTTGATATGAAACCTCTGCCCAAAGGTGTGATGTTCGTTTTTGGGTATTTTCTAATATTATCCCTCCAGCAACTCTCGCAGGAATACCTTGAGCTCGACAAAGCGCAACAAAAAGGCGGCTTTTACCATTGCAGGAGCCTCTATTTCTTTTTAGAGTAGTAACCGCATCGGTTAGAACACTAGTATTCGAACGCTCAATTGCCCCAACAAAGTCAAAATTCCTACGAAGGGTAAAATAGAGGTTATAACTTTTCAACTCTTTAGCCAATAATTGGATAGAGTCCTCCTTGGATTGAATGTATTCAGAAGGATTTAGATAGACAGAAAGTGAATCTGCAAAATCTTTTTCGAAAGGCGTATACTCTGGTAATTCAAAGGATATGGATTTAGATTCCACTTCAAATTCATAAGAAAACAATGCATCGTATTGATTAATAATCTTCCATTCTGCTTGTTTTCCATATTGATTTTTAATAGTCCTAAATTTATTTGAATCCCTGTCTACCGTTAATGTTCGAATAATTTGTCGACCATTGGTTTCTGGTACATACGCCTTCACTGATGCAATATCAGGTAAATTAAACATGTCAAATTCATAGGCAACTTTGAATACATTTTTCGGTAAGATATCGTAAACAGAGTTTTGATAAAACTGGGATTTAAATACTACAATCATAACAGGCAATACCAATAAAATCAATGCTAAATAAACATACTTTTTTTGAATGAGCATAACAACATTTTTAGTGAGGTTTAGAGTTTAACTTTCAGCTTGTAAAAATTTCAGACAAACTCTAATAAGTGTTAAGCTGCTATCATATATTTCTATTTTTTGTTTTTATGATGAAAAATTATTGTCACATTTATATAAAAGATGAAACTTAAATTACCCTACCTATTTTTTCTACTTTTTTTCAATCTAAAAAAAAACCATCCTAACTCACTGAAAATCAACACAAAAAAATCATCTAACGAGGGCCAATCCACGGTAGATGATTAAACACATTCGATTATTAAAGTATATTAGAAGATGATTAAACTTAGTAGGTTCTTGAGCAGAATTAAGTTGCACTTAAATACTGCAACATCGCGCCAAAGGCGCTCGTTGCAGTAGAGGAGGCTTGGAGGAGAGTCCAATTTAAAAAGCTGACTTTCAGCTTTTTAAATTGGACTCCCCTCCAAAACCACCATTTACTGGAGCGAGCCGCATCGCGGCAATGCTCCAGTAATCTATAACTTGATTTTGTCCAAGCACCTAACGTCGAAAGAATAAGTTGGATGTTTTTCCTCTTCCCTTACTTAACTCCATGCATGAGTCTCTTCAAAACTGGATTCAATAACATAATAGAAATACCTGCCACAATTGGCACCAATGTGAATATTAAAAAGAAGGTACTAATACCATATGCATCTTTGATTTGATCAATCATTCCTCCAGCGGTATGTGCCAATTTATTGCCGGTTGCAATTGCCAAATACCAAATACCAAATACGAAAGCAATCATTCTTATTGGAACTAGTTTACTGACATAAGATAGTCCAACAGGCGCCAAACACAATTCTCCTAAAGTGTGGAAAAGGAAAGCCATTATTAACCAAAACATACTCACTTGAGCGGTTTCTGCTCCATTAGGAATACTCAAGGTGCCTAAAACGAGGAATAAAAAGCCAAGCCCTAACAGCAAAAATCCAAAACCATATTTGTAGGCGGGTGGTGGATTGAATCGACTATCCCATAGTTTTGAGAAAAGTGGTGCAAACACAATAATAAAAAGGGAATTCAATATAGCAAACCAAGTAGCAGGCACTTCAGTACCAGTTTCCGAAAATTCTCGGTTCACCTTGTAAATAACAATTCCCCAAATAACGACGAAACTAATACCTAAAATGATATTCGATAAAGTGATTTTGGTAATCGTTTCTTTGAATAACCTCACCAAAACCCACGTGATAATTAGCAATGGAATAATCGTTACAGCGGTGTCCACTATTTTAAAAATAAATGCTGAATTTCCCGTCAAATCTCGGGCAGTATAATCTTTTGCAAAAATCGGAAGAGTACCTGCCGCTTGCTCAAAACATGCCCAAAAGAAAATCGTAAAAAAAGCAAAAATGGCAACAGCCGTCAATTGATCTTTAACTTTGGGCGCATAACGAGACATTCGGGAAAAAAGAATAATAAAGAGAATCCCTACCGCTGTCAAAATAGTTGCATTGGCTGCCGTTGATCCGCCTGGAATGATAGAAAAATCTGCAATTTTCGAAAAAAGGTCATTGAAAATCCAAAGCAGTGCGAGACCTGCAAATGTGCCCATTAATATTTTATCTAAACTGGTAAAAGGATTCAATTGATCTCCTTCTGGAACCACAATTTCTTTCTCTTTTATGGTATCAGGTCTTTTTCCAATGTCTCCAAAAAGTGGATTCGCAAACCAAAATTGAAGCATACCCAAAAACATAAAAATACCTGCCAAACCAAAGCCCCAGCTCCATCCAACCTTTTCGCCCAAATATCCACATAGCATGATTCCAAGAAATGCACCGCCATTTACCCCCATATAAAAAATGGTATAGGCACCATCCTTTTTTTCAGGATATTTTTCATACATTTTTGAAATTGTCCCTACCATATTAGGTTTAAAAAAACCTGTTCCGACAATTAAAAAACTCAATCCAAGATAGAGAAAAAACGGCGTATCCATTGCCATGGAAGCATGCCCTAGCGTCATCAAGAAAGCACCAATTACAATGGCTAATCGAGAACCTGTATACTTATCGGCAATATATCCGCCCATAATAGGTGTGAGATAAACTAAGAGTGCATATGTTCCCAAAAGCGCCAAAGCATCTTGGCGTTCCCATCCCCAGCCGGGATTATCACCTCCCAAGGCTGCCACTAAAAATAAAATCAATAAAGCACGCATTCCATAGTAGGAAAATCGCTCCCACATTTCGGTGAAAAATAGGACAAAAAGACCTGAAGGATGCCCTAAAACAGTGCCTTGTTCTTTATAAAGATCGAATGGTTGGTTTGACATTTTATTGATGTTTTGATTGTAAATCATTGTTAAAAGAGTCACAATTTAGGAAAATCAAATGATGTCAGCGATAATTAATTTTTGATGGGTACAAAAGAGAGTAGAAGCTTTCGAAATAGCCTATAAGAGAAGCAATTAATAATATGTTTTCATGGGTTTATGTGAGAGGTGCTTATCCTTATGTTTTTCTCTCAGCCATTTCCAAAAATAGTCTTCAATATCATCCCTGCCATATCATGTGTCTTTCGTTCTGAAAAAGTGTGGTGTAACCAATCTGCCCTTGCATTGATTTCCAAAACCCATGCGTTTTCGTATGGGTCTTTTGTGAAGTCAGGAGTAATAATATCAACTCCAAAATAGGGTGCTTTTAGGTAATCAACCAACTTACTCACCCAATCTTCATAAATAGGATGAATGTCATCCGTCACATCAGTCGCTATGGCACCTTGAGCCATATTCGAAACATGTTTCAATTGAATCTTTTTGTTTTTCTTTGGTTTATCTATCAACCCGAGTCCTTGTTGCTTAATTAACGATAAAGTCGACTCATCTATTTCTAAAAAATTATTAGGATTTTGAGTTTTCATCAACCTTCGGCGGTTTTCTATCAAAGTCTCTAAATTATCCTTCCCATTCCCTATTACAAACGCAGGCACTCGGATACATGCCGCTACAATTTCCCCCCCTAATACCTGAATTCGGAGATCTTGTCCACTTACTTGCTCTTCCATTATAAAAAGAGTCCCTAACTGCCTATTACCTTCAAAGTACGATTGAACCCCTTTCAAATTTTGAATGCCCATCATTACTCCAACACCATTAGTACCATCTAGTGGCTTACAAACATATTTTTGACCTTTTTTGAAAAAACGCTCCAAAGTTGGTTCATCAGGCACTTTAAACATAACACTCTTAGGGTATGGAATGCCTAATTCTTCATAGGCTAATTTGGTCAGTTGTTTATTGTCACAATAGAATTGACTTCGAACATTTATCCAAGAGGTAGGCACGCCATCTCTAACCAGCTCTGAAAGGCCGTTAAATGTTAAAACTGTAAAAGGTTGATCCATTATTTGGCTGACATCATTAACCGATATGCCTAATTCTTTCGCTCTTTGTATTAGTTGGAGATGTTGGTACATATATTATTGAGTGGACGTTGACTTAGCCAACCGAAAACCTGCATGTTGGAAGAAGTGTCTGCGAAACCAAAGTCGATAATATTTAGAAGCTCCTGTGCCAGTCGTTGCCCACGATCCACCTGCCATCATACTATGTTCTTCATCCATGTAAGGTGCTGAAAATTCTTCATACAAAGGGTGTGTTTTAAACCCTGGGAGTGCATAAAAATCATCTTGGAGCCAATCCCAAACATTGCCATAGATATCATTGAATCCTGAGGCAGTGGCACCAGCCGTCATGTATCCAACGGGGGATGGTGAACCAAATGTAAAATCTAAATTATACTTATCTGTATATAATGGATCCTCCGTTTCTGGTGTCCTTTCCCTAGCTATTAACAAAAATTCAGCCTCAGAAAGTAACCTTAAACCATCATTTTTCCAGTAACAATATGCCCATGCCTCATGTGCATTAACCTCTACTGGCCAGTCCATTGGTATCGAGAGTTCATCAAACATGGCTCTGTATTGAAACGTACCATTTCTAATCACCCAAAATTTTGGAAGACTCGTGTTAGTCCTAGTTTTCCATTCCCATCCTTCTGCCGACCAAAGCGCCTCATTTTCATAGCCTCCAGCCTCTATAAAATCCCAAAACTCAGCATTTGTAATAAGATTTTTTGTAGCAGAAAAAGGTTTTACCTGAACTGTTAGAGAGCCATATTCATTATCCCAACCATAAAGGTTAGAGTCATTCGGTTTCCCGATCGGTACGGATCCTCCTTTCATCTGGATCCATTCATTCTTAGATATATTCCCAAATGAAGGCGCATAATCCCAATTATCAGGGCGACAAACCAACTCTACGTCCAATTGCCTAATTAACATAGAAGAAGTTTCAAAATGAATTCGATCGTGTTCTAAAGCCATCATCAACGCCCAATAGGGGCTATCTTGAGTAATTGGCAAATCAGTCAGCTCAGCATTATCAATAACCTCATGAATAATATTGAATATGGTTTTACGGTATGCTCTAACTTCCTTTACACTTGGCCACGTTGATGCCACATCCAAATTTTCAGGTAAATCTGGATCCACACCCACTGCAAATAAATGATCCCAATCATTATGAACGCCCTCACTTATCAAACCTGCCAAAAGGAACTTATTAATGTAGAAGGCTGCCGTATGCCCTAAATAAAAAATTAGTGGGTTTCGCAATCGATCTGGACTTTGATAAAAAGTTTCGTCCGATTTAATAGCCGAAAACAACATTTCATATAATTCCCATGTATTGTCAAAATATGCTTTTAAGCTGTCCCTATTTAATAAATCTAATCTGGGTGGCTTTAGACTTCTTAACTTAGGCTGGACATCAATAGAGTTCATTTTTGAAACTTTTAAGGTGATATTGTATGTAATACTAAAAATAGACCTGTATACAAAGAATAAAAATAAACAGGTGGAATCTAACAGTTGTTCTAAAATTTTAGGCTGATTTCAAAAAAAAAGGGTCGACGCTTTTGCCGGCCCATTGAGAAAACTTCTGGAAGATTAATTCCATAGGTTTCCACACTTAGTGTTCTCCCTCTCACTAAATCTTAGGTTTTTGGAGTAGTGGTGAACACTCCCAAATTGGGTAGCATTCACCATTATTTGCCCTACTTATTTTTATTAATTTCCTTTAAAGAAGCGGTCTAAATTGAGTTTCCAGTCATTACCTTCTATTTCTATCCAGTAAACGCCAGAAGAGAAATTGGAAGCCTCATATCGAAAAGTATTGGCTCCATTTTTAAGCTCTATATAATCTCTTTTAAGTGTTTTTCCTGAAGCATCAACAATTTTCAAAGTGGCATCTGTTGACTCTTGTTCCCAATAAACTTCCACATTGACAAAATCTGAAACTGGATTTGGAAAAACACTAAATTCTGTAATTTCTGCCAAATCAGTTGTTGAGGTAGTCATGCAATTAACTTTTCCGTCACCGACTAATCCTGCCCAAGCTTCTCCGCCTGCTCCAAAAATGGTCAATGAATTACCTATATTAACGCTCTTTGAATTAGGAGCCATAAAAGGATCCTTATAATTGTCTACAATTTCTATCCCTCCTGTACAGCCATAAGCATTCTCAAAGGAAAATAATTGAATTTCTTCGCCAGCTTTATAATCAGGATTAGAAACACCAGGATTCATCAAGCCAAAAGAAACATAATCAAAATCAGCAGCTTCAATCGGTGAATCTGTCCTTGAATTAGCATGCCAAACCATTTGGTCATGCAAATTGGTGACATTGGCAGGTTCAAAGTAATTAGAGGGGACACGGATCGTCACTTGACCCGTACCAGTTATATTATCTGGAGACTCAAAAGTTTCATTTGGAATAATAGAAACAGTGTAAAGCTCATCTTCCGTATCGTAAGATAGCTTAAACTTTACCTGTGCCTCGATGGTGTTGGTTGCAAAAATAATAGCAACAAAAATTAAAATGATGTTCAAAGTTTTCATGATTGTTTTTAATTAATATTAAAATAAGTATCTGAGTTTTAAGGGCTCACCGTTCTCAGTCACTAATTATGATCCTGTAATTGAGAAGGGTGAGTTTTACATGAAAGGTTACTTCGGTATCTGTTCTGTTATAAAGAAATTGATAAACGAATTGACATTTTCAGGATGGAAAAGGACATTGAAGAAAATCAATACATCAATATCATTATCCAAACCTTGATATCTAACCTCTCCATCAAGATTCGTATCTCCAGTTCGATAACCATATAAAATGTGGTTAAAACTATTACTGGTATTCAATGGATCTAGGAATATTTCAAAGAAAATAAAGTCTGAATCTGGAATTGCAACTCCAGAACCTTGGTAAACAATAAAGCCATTAGCATCTGCATTCCCACCCCACATTACAGCATAGTCTCCAAGAATTCTTTGAGCATTTAAACCCCAAGTAGGTGTTGCTGGATCAGTAAAATCGTATACTGCAGGCGCATTAGAATACCGACTTAAGCTGATTGGTTCGGCAGACATCACTCCTAGGTGATTTCTATGTCGAACTGCCAAATAATAGTCATCTTGACTACTACTAAAAATGACTGGACTAACCCCATCTAAATCCACTATATCTCCATCTCTTTGAATCAATGCAGCACGAGTGGCTAAAACTATTTTAGGATCTGCTTTGTCTCTCAACTCAAGGAAAACCCAATCTACTATCGCATCAGTGCCTTCTACAAGGAAGATACTTGAGTTTACTTCTTCAGAGCCACTTGTTACATGAACGAATGGATAAAATCCTGGGGAAGTGGTCAAATCTGTATAAGGTTCTTCAATAGGCAATAAGGATTTCTCCCTCAATGCGTCCAACATTTCACCAGTATTTTCATTAAAAGGACCTTGTAAAATAGCTCTTGTGAATACAAAAATAAACACATCTGGATCCAAGAAATCGCTTATTCCATCACCATCAGTATCATCATTGAATAAATCACCATCTTGATTCGTGTCTTCATCTGCTGTTAAAATGCCATCATTATCATCATCAGGGTTTAATGGATCTGATTCTCCAGCATCTATACTACCATTTTGGTTAACATCTTCCTCTCCATCCAAAAGCGTATCATCATCTGAATCATCATCTAATGGATTCGTTTCTCCTGGATCTAACTCACCATTTTTGTCCGAGTCTTCTGTCCCATCCAAAATTCCATCATTATCAGTATCTGGGTTAAGTGGATCGGTATCTATTCCCACATCATAGGATTGATCTCCGTTGCCACCTGTTTCAAAATAATCTGCCAAACCATCCATATCTGAATCACTCAAAATATTGTATGGATCAACATCATCTAAATCTACCACACCGTCTCCATCATCATCTTGATCAAGGTCATTTGTTAGCCCATCTTGATCATAATCACACATGCCGTTAGTAGGATCTGGTTGACAAGCATCCATGTCATTTATGTCATAAAGAGGATCACTAGGATCGACATCACTTAAATAACCATCCAAATCAATATCATTCATATTCCCTGTACAAGTAGGATGATTAGGATTCGGATCACAAGGATCTAATGGATCAGAGCCATCAGTTGTTTCATTAATATCGGTTAAACCATCATCATCTGAATCTGAATTTGGATTAAAGTTCTCGACATCTTGATCATCTGGTACGCCATCTCCATCGTCATCTGAATCCATGCTATTTGGAATCGTATCATCATCCCAATCACATATTGGGAAAGTCTCATTTGGATCACATTGATCAATTGGATTACTTTCAGATCCAGCATCCCAAACACCATCCTGGTTAGCATCTTCTACTCCATCGATAATATTATCATCATCCGTATCAATGTCTAATGGATTCGTTTCATTAGCATCCCAAACACCATCTTGATTGGTATCTTCTATTCCGTCTAAAATACCATCTTCATCTGTATCTGGGCTTAATGGATTCGTATCATCTGTAATATTGTAAACACCATCACCACCAGTCTCAATAATATCTGGCAAACCATCAAAGTCTGAATCACTCATTGGATCACAAGGGTCAATATCATCGATATCTTTTACACCATCAAAATCATCATCAATGTCTACACTGTTTACATCACCATCGTTATCCAGATCACAGTTCAATGAACAACCATCTGGAATACAAGGATTTGCATCATCTGGGTCATATAACGGATCATCAACATTAAAATCTGAGAAATAACCATCATTATCATCATCGGTACCCAAACAAGCCAAGGCAGAGGCGTCAGGGTCACATGGATTTAAAGGATCTGAGTCATCCATTGGGTTGTAATTTCCATCACCTCCTGTTTCAAAATCATCGGTCAATCCATCATTATCAGAATCTGAATCTGGATTGTATGGATCAACATCATTGACATCAGAGACACCATCTCCATCATCATCTTGATCGGTACCATTTGGGGTGCCATCCATATCAAAATCACAGGCATCTGATGTATAATCTGGTACACAAGCATCATCATCTGCAGGATCCCATTGTGGGTCATTCTGAGGATAATCAGGGTAGTACCCATCATTATCATCATCGGTAGGAATACAACCTGATACATTTGTATAGGGATCACATTTGTCTGTAGGATCTGATTCATTAAAATCAACTATTCCATTGAAGTTTATGTCCTCCTCTCCATCCTCCAACGTATCACCATCAGTGTCTGGATTCAAAGGATCCATTTCTCCATTTTCAAAATTTCCATCCAAATCAAGGTCTTCTACTCCGTCTTCAATACCATCTTGATCTGTATCTGCATTTAAGGGGTCTGTATCTTCTCCAATATCATAAACACAATCGCCACCTGTTTCTATATTATCCGTCAATCCATCGCCATCACTATCACTATTTACATTGTAAGCATTGACATCAAAAATATCCGGAACACCATCGCAATCATCATCTGTATCATCTTGATTGACTAATCCATCCATATCAAAATCACAAGCATTTACCGTGACATCAGGGTCACATGGGTTGGTATCATCTGGATCAAATAATGGATCTGTACTCAGGACATTTTCAAAATAACCATCATCATCCTCATCTACACCATCACAAATGGGACCAATTGCAAATGGGTCACATTCATCTAAAGGATCGGATTCACCGACATCAACCATACCATTGAAATTGAGGTCTTCTGTTCCATCCAATAAGCCATCTCCATCCGTATCAGGATTTAAAGGATCTGTTTCTGAAAAATCATGAATACCATCTTGGTCAAAATCTTCGATACCATCCTTGATACCGTCCGCGTCTGTATCTTCATTCAATGGATCCGTATCAACACCAGGATTGTAAATACAATCCCCACCTGTTTCTAGATTATCACTCAAACCGTCACCATCACTATCACTTTCTGGATCAAATGGATCTACATCGTCCACATCTAAAACACCATCGCAATCATCATCTTCATCTATGATATTGGGCAGACCATCACCATCAGGATCGCAATCTAAAAAGGTGGAGTTAGGATCACAAAAATCCAAAGGATCGCTTTCATCAGGATCGATTGAGCCATTATGGTTAAGGTCTTCTGTTCCATCTATTATTCCATCACCATCAGAATCAGCGTTAAGCGGATCCGTTTCGCCCATTTCCATAGATCCATTTTTATTGGCATCTTCTATACCATCTGGAAGATTGTCATTATCGGTATCATCATCTAATGGGCTGGTATCATCTCCTTGGTCATAATGTCCATCCATACCCGTCTCTACATCATCTGTTATACCGTCTCCATCAGAGTCACTATTAGGGTTATAGTTTTCAATATCCAAATTGTCATTTACCCCATCATCATCGTCATCCGTATCAACAGAATTCACCAAACCATCTTCATCAAAATCACATTTTCCTACTGACACATCAGGAATACATGGGTCTGCATCATTTGGGTCATATAAATTATTGCTATTGGGGTAATTACCATAATAGCCGTCTCCATCTAGATCTTCTTCTATACAAGCTGCGATAGCAGGATTGGGATCACAAGGATTCAGCGGATCACTATCGACAGTAGGGTCGTAATTTCCATCTCCATTGGTTTCTTCATTATCAGTAATAGCATCCCCATCAGAATCAGAGTTTGGATTATAATCATTGATATCGTCGATATCCAAAACCCCGTCATTGTCATCATCGTCGTCCTCACTATTAATGGTTCCATCACCATCAAAATCACAAGTTGGAAACACTTCTTCAGGGTCACAAATTTCTAATGGGTCGGATTCACCAGGATCTATTGTTCCATTAAAATTAGCATCTTCTTCTCCATCATCTAAATTATCACCATCCGTATTGGCATTCATTGGATCCGTTTCACCTGTATCTAATGTTCCATTTTGATTAGCATCTTCCACACCATCTAAAATTCCATCATTGTCGGTATCATCTGCTAAAGGATTGGTATCTATTCCTGGGTCATAACTTCCATCACCACCTGTTTCTAAAACATCTGATAAACCATCATTATCAGAATCACTCAATGGGTCACATGGGTCACTATCATTTAAGTCTGTAACCCCATCACCGTCATCATCATTTTCGTCTTGATTAGCAAAACCATCAAAATCAAAGTCGCAGGTAGGCGCACAATCATCTGGAACACATGGTAAACTATCATCTGGATCATGCAATGGGTCATTGACCGGAAGCCCCGCATAATAACCATCGCCATCTAAATCATCTCCAAGACAAGCTATAGAAACCGGATTCGGGTCACAAGGATCTAGAGGATCACTTCCAGTATTCGTCTCCTCAATATCTACCACACCATCATCATCCGAATCACTATTTATATTAAAATCATCAATATCATCGATGTCATTGACACCATCGTTATCATCATCAGGATCATTTATATTTAGGATCATATCCCCATCAAAATCACAAGTTGGAGTAGTAGCATCAGGATCACAATAGTCAGTTGGATCAGATTCTCCTGCATCAACGATTCCATTCATATTAGCATCCTCTATTCCATCATCAATTCCATCTCCATCAGTATCCGGATTATTCAAATCCGTTTCACCCAACAACGCATCGTACATAACATTTCCATCTGCATCTTCAATACTATTAATAATTCCATCGTCATCATTATCTTCACAATCGGCAGAGCTGCCACCATAATTTCCATTATAGAAATAACTGGCTAATCCGTTTCCAAAATCAAAAACACCCAAGTCGTTACCAGGATTCGTTCCCGCACTATTAGGTAATTGAGCAAAAGGATCATTCAAATTATCAATAATGTAAATTTCGCCGGTGCAATTCCCTACTCTTTCAAAAGTAAACAGCACAGTTTCCACTCCAGACTCATAAATAATCTGAGGGGAATCATCATTAAGTCCGATAGAGATATAATCTTTGGCAGGATTCTCTACGGGTGCCTTAGCGACCGAAACAAAAGGCGGCAAGTAATTCCAAGCTCCATGATACTCTTGAAAGTTGGTATATTCAAAATCATTAGGCACTACCAATGTAATTTGTCCAGTACCTGTATAAGTATTTGAAGAAGGAGTAATGGAGTTATCCGGTTTAACATAAACAGTATAAGTTTTTCCGTCAGGGTCAAGTCCGACTTTTAGATCTAGCTGCGCAGTAAGAGGCGTAGCTAGTAACAATAGCAACCCTAACCAAAGCGTCGATTTTATACATTGTAGATTTATGGTTATCATTAGAAAAATTTTGTGGATGACGAATTATGTTTCATGAGTGAAAATGGAGTCAATTCCTTTCGTTTATCCACACCTAAGGCAACTCTTCATTTGGATGAGTTTTAATCTTTTCAAAAAATTGCTCAGAAGTGTGATATTCCAGAAAAGGATTCTCACACAACTTATTTCTGAAAAGGAATAGTTTTGATAAAGGGGAAAATAGAGACGGACTGCCGCTTATTAGGAATAAAGGAATTCCAAGCGGAAAGCAAGGTGAATGTAATTTTCTTCATTGTTCAAAGAATTTGTTCAGTGTTTTTGATCCTAAATGTCAAGTGGGAGATGCATCAATAAAAATCAACTAATTTAAATACCTATAAATCAATCTCTTAAAATGAGGAAATTGATTTATACCAATTTAAATAATAAAATAAGAGGGGAATCTTATTGTCAAAGGGAGTGGAAACTAATAAAACTTCGAGGGGAATAAGTAAAGGGGGAAAGTTCAGATAACTAATTGACAAATATTGTACCAAAGGTTAGCTTTAATTTTGGAATTAAGACATTTTGCATCTTTTCGTCAAAAAAGAAGCCTTTTCCCTATATAAATTTTAGCAAAAAAATAGAGATAATTCACCAATACAATCGTTAATTTTTGGCTACCTACACATTAATCAACATCAATACAAAAACGGCGGCTCGAGCACTCGAACCGCCGTCATCATTTCTAAACTATTGGTTAAGAATAAATCAACTTACTTTTAGATTCTCCGAAAAGAATAACAAGTTTTTCTTGTTACGGAAGCTGTTGTAAAATAACATAATTTGCTAACACACTTCCATTTTCTGGATAGGAGAATATTACCCCAAATAATAGTTTGGTACGATCAGAACCTGGTCCCTGATAAATGGTTTTTCCATCCATGTCAATATCTGAAGCTGCATAACCGCGACTAATATAGTTAGGAAGTAAATCCTCATTATCATAGTCACTAAGTACAGTAGCTAACTGGGTAAATAGGTCATTACTAGAGGTCCTTGATAGATAGATTTTCCATCACTGTTCAAATCCCCAGCCCACATATAATACCGGTTGTCCTCTTCAAACATCGAATTTGTCCCATGTGGTGTAAATGTGGTATCCGTAAAGTCAAACTCTTGAACAATTGGACTTAAATCTCCCGCCGAAACAGTCATAACACCCAAGTGATTTCTGTGTCGAACAACTACAAAGTAAGGTCCAGCAACTGTATTAGGGAAGCTTAAAAAAGAAGTACCATCCACATCAACGATATCTCCATCTCTTTGGAGTAATGCAGAACGAGTTGTGATGACACTATCTAACTCAATCGAGCTTCTTATCTCTACATAAACCCAATCCACAATTGCATTTTCACCAGTCACACCAAATACAGTCAAACTATCGGTGACCATTTCGCCACCACCGTCACCTGTGTGCTCAAAGCCAAGTGCAGTATAAGGTTCTGTAGTTGGGATATAGGATGCTGCTCGTAAATCATCTCTCATAAGTGTATCAGAAACCTCCAATGATCCTGTTGCATCCGGATTCATGCGTGCACCTTGAAGGAATACCCTCAAGTCAAGTACAATACCAATACAAGAAGAACTAAGTATCGGATCACAAGGATCAAGTGGATCACCATCAAATACAGTATCACCATCTGTCTCCTCACCATTACTATAATCATCAGCATCTGGATCTTCTTGATCATCGGTGATACCATCACCATCAGAATCAGGATTACAATTGTCCATTGTGTGTTGTACCCCGACTAAAGCCAAACTGTTTGCAGTGATATAATCTTCCCAAGTATCATCTAATCCGTCATCGTCATCGTCCTCATCCGAATCATTATCCATACCATCTAAATCAAAGTCACATGTTCCGTCCAAACAAGCATCTTTTACGGTTAAGGTTACTTCACTAGAAATAACAGTACAAGTCGGAGTTGTCAAAGTTAATCTATACTGATATTGGTCTTTTCCATCTGTTATAATAACTCTAAGATCTTCTGTAGTAACTCCACTATAATCTGCACCATTACTGATTGGATTAAAGGTGTTACCTGCATCAGTACTTACTTCCCATTGCATAACCATGGCATTTGACCCAGAGTTAAATACCGTAGAATTGAAAATAGTATCTCGGTTGTTACAAACAGATACATCTACAGGCTGAGTTGTGAATCCTAATGGACCTTCAACGACCAAAGTAGCTGGATCAGAGGCAATAGCTGCACACTCTGGAGAGCTAATTAAGCACCGATACTTATAGTTATATAAATTAGCGACATCGCTTATCTGCAAGATTCTTGTATCCCAATCACCATAAGGTGCACCTGCTGGCACATCAGCATAGGTAGCTCCGCCATTGGTACTTACTTGCCATTGGAAAACTTCGTTTCCGGTAGGTCCAGCACCATTTGTATATTGTAACCAGAAGAAAGTTGGGCTACCAGAACAAACAGTAGTATCATTTGGATGATCTGTCACCTCCAATGGTCCTTCTACCGTAACTCTTGCTGAGTCGGAAACCATAATGTTACAAGACTGTGTCCAAACTCTAACTCTATATAAATAATTATACAAATTAGAGACCGTGTCAATACTCAACGTGTCTGTAGTTACACCATTATATCTATTCTGATTGTATAAAGTATTCCAAGTCGTACCATCATCTGGGCTTTCTTCCCATTGATATTCGATATTTCCTTCTCCTGTATTATCTACACTTACGGCGAAAACAACACCTAAATCGGAACATGCAGTCACATCATCAGGCTGATTTAAAGCAGTGATGTTTAATGGTCCCTCCACAGTCAATCTTGCTGGGTCTGATTCGAAATCAAAGCAAGTACCAGAAGATGCTACCGCTCGATATAGGTAATCATTCAATCCTACAACATCAGAGATAGACATAGTCGCCGCACCAGTATTTGAATAAACACCAGCATCAGATAAATCCATCCAGGTAATTCCATCTGTACTATATTGCCATTGATAGGTTATAGAACCAGAGTTTGCTATCGATGCACCTACGGTAAAGGAAGTTCCTTCAGCTGAACATTGTATTACATCATCAGGCTGATCATCCCAAGTCATTGGTCCTTCAACGGTCATGGTTGCAGCTGTAGAAGTTACTGAAGAACAATAAGTTGTCTGGATAATAACTTGATATTGATACCCATCTTTAGGGATCAAATTTGTTACACTTAAATTCCCAGTACTTGTACCAGAATAATCTGATCCATCGGAGAGATTCACCCAACCCGTAGAACCATCATTTTCTTGCCATTGATATTGAATAGATCCTAATCCAAGATTTTCAGTTAAGATATTGAAGTTAGCTGTTCCATCTGCACATACAATAATATCATCTGGCTCATCAGTGATAGAAATAGGTCCTTCTACAAATACTGCCGCTGGTGGTGAAGCAAGGTCTTCACAATTAGCTGTATTCGCAACTGCACGGTATTGATTGCCATGTAATCCTAATATCTGGCTAATAACTAAGGTAGTACTTCCTGTTCCTGAATAAACGCCTCCATCAGATAATGCTGACCACGTTAATCCATTATCAGTACTTTCTTCCCAAACAACTGTAGGTACACCTCCAGCTCCTTGATTGACTACTGTCACTTCGAAAGTAACGCCGTCTTCTGCACATCTTGTGATATTATCTGGTGGATCAACGAATGAAATAGGTCCTTCAACGGTCAATAAAGCATCTGTTGAAGTAGTAGAAGCACATTGTCCTGTGCTTACAATTACGTGGTATTGATTGCCACCTAAACTGGTCAAATCAGAAATACTTAAGGTATCCGTATCTGTTCCGTTATAGACTCCAGAGTTAGTTAATGGCGTCCATGTACTTCCATTATCAGTTGACTCTTCCCATTGGAAAAGAATGTCTCCTTCTCCACCATTCAAAGTTCCGACAGTAAATTGTACGAAATCATCTGAACATTCAATTTCATCGTCAGGTTGAGTTGTTATTGAAATAGGTCCTTCAACAGTCAAGCAAGCGTCTTCTGTATAAAAAGCATCACCACCTGTACATTCGCCAGTTGTTATTCTCAATCTATAGCATCGTCCACTATACCCTGTAGGAACAGAAGTCATGATCAATGAATCGGTATCAGTTCCACCATATACTGCATTATCACTTAAGTTAGCATAACTGATTCCATCAGTTGTTACCTGCCATTGATAAGTCATTGTTCCAGATCCAAGATTAGATATATCTGCCTCAAAGTAAGTGTCACCACTATCACAAATCGTCACATCATTAGGATCATCATCAATATTTACAGGCCCCTCTACCGTCAACGCTGCAGCTGCAGTTTCAATAGTAGTACAAGTTGAAGTTGAAGCTTCTAATTTAAAGAGATAATCTGGTCCACTTATTGGTGACAAACCTGCCACATTTGAGATACTTAATTTATCCGTAAATGCACCATTATAGACTCCGGTATTTCCTAATGGAGAATAAGAACTTCCATTGTTAACACTCACATACCATTGGTAGCTTACATCTCCCCATCCAGGGTTGTCAATCGTCGTACTGAATGTATGAGGATTTCCTGAACAAACATCAGCATCAATAGGCTCCACAGTAACCGTTAGTGGTCCTTCTACAAATAATTGTGCTTCTTCTGACCCCACATCGCTACAAGCTCCAGTCGAAGTCGAAACGACCGCTCGAAAATAAGATTCTGAAATAGAATCTAGTGCTGGACTAATGTCTAATGTCGTAGATGTAACACCTGAATATGCCCCTCCATCCTGAAGGTCAATCCAAGTATTTCCATCAGCACTTCTTTGCCATTGCCAGGAAATTGTTCCTTGCGAAATAGTTGCACTTACAAAGAATGCAGCATCAGTTCCAGAACATACTATTGTATCACGAGTTACTGAATCATCCCAAGTCAAGGTACCATCAATGGTTAAGGTAGCAGTTGCAGAGGTGATTGCTGAACAAACACCTGTTCTAACAAGTACTTGATATTGATAACCATCCAAACCTTCTACATCTGTTATTACTAAGGTATCAGATTTTGTACCTCCATAAGTTCCATTATTATCTAAATTGACCCATCCACTACCACTATTTTCTTGCCATTGATATACCAAAGTTCCTGAACCTGGATTTTGAATAGCAATAGGGAATTGGACAGGTTGACCAGCACAAGCAGAGACATCTGTTGGTTGCAATGTAAAGGCTAAAGGTCCTTCTACTCTTAAAATTGCTGGATCGGAATACTGACTTGAACAACTATCTGTCTCTACCCTCAATCGATAATAATAATTATCTAAGGTATCAGGAACACTAGAAATAGTCAATGCTGCTCCAGTTTGTCCACTATATAAGGATGGATCTGTTTCAACATCATTATAGGTAACCCCTTCATCTCTTGAAATTTCCCAAACCGTACTCAATGTGCCTTGCCCTGCATTCGCTCCTCCTGAAGTAAAAGTTACATTGTCAGTTGCACAAACAGTTTCATCAGTTGGTTGAGTAGTGATAGTTACAGGTCCTTCTACGGTAAGCGTTGCTGAGCTAGAGTAGGTTGTATCACAAGACGCTGTTGAAATAGCTAATCGATATTGATTGGCATCTAGCCCTGCGACATCACTAAGAATCAAAGAATCTGTATCCGCACCAGAATAAGGTGTTCCATTTCCTAAATTATTAAATGAGGAACCACCATCTGTACTAATTTGCCAAGTATATATAATATCGCCATCACCACCATTAGTTGCTCCTGAAGCGAAATAGGTATCATTTCCTGAGCATACACTTACACTAGTTGGGTTTTGTGTAAAACTAAGTGGTCCTTCCACCAAAATTGGAATGGTTCCATCCAAAGAATCTGGGTCAATAATACAATTATTAATATCTTCTATAGTTACGAGAGAATAAGTTTCGGTAGTAGTTGGAACGATCTTGATTGTATCACCACTTGTATAATTAGATACAATAAAGTTTGAGGTTCCATCTGTATAAGTAACAGAATAAGGAGTCCATCCACCTTCTATTGTTACGACTAGATAAGCCGTATCAGCTACATCATCCGCACAAATCAAATCTTCCCCATAAAAATCTAATAGAGCTGTCTCTGGATGTATTGGATCACAAATATCACAAAGGTCGGAAGCATCTCCCGCGTCAAATATGCCGTTACCATTCGTATCTTCAAATGCGTTCAAAATACCGTCGCCGTCACAATCCTGGCAACTCCAGGCAGATAAAGCGTAATTACCTGTATAAAAATATTGCGCACCACCTGCCCCTGCGTCAAAAACATCTATGTTATTTCCAGGATTATTACACTCTGAATTCGTTCCTGGACCACAGCCTGGAAAAGCAGAATTATCCGGTATAAATGGATCAGTTGTATTATCAATTAGGTAAAGTGTATCTGGACAATTACCAGTTCTTGAAATTGTAAATAAGAGTGTTTCCTCCCCAGATTCATAAACAATTTGTGGATTATCTGTATCGAAACCAATAGAGAAGTAATCCATTGTTGGGTTTTCCACAGGCGCCACCACGGGCGCATTTAACTCCCAGCTTCCTGCCACGTCTATAATTTGGGAATCCTGTAGGTTAAACCCAGTTGGTGCGACTATTGTCACCTGAGCAGAACCTGTAATGGTAGAAGTGGTAGGAGTGATAGAACCCTGTGGCTTGACAAAGACTCCCCAAAGAGAGTCTTCCATCAATTGGATTTTTAAATCCAATTGAGCAAAAGTCGAGCTGAAACTCAGGACAAGGAAAGAGGCTATCAGTAGAACTTTCGGGTAAATGTTTGCACTTTTCATGTCGGTAATAATTTTGTAGATAGTTTTGTTAACCAATCATAGAGGGCAGATCAGTATTTAATATTGAGTGATGTTATAATTATTGATTTAAGTAAAATTGGACAAAAAGAATCTTGGATTAAAAGCAGTACTCTTAATCAGAACCTGGAGTGTCTATGATACTTTTGACATTTTTTAAGGAGATTCCTCCTTTAGCCAGAAAGCCATTTAGGGAATTGGAAGTGGTATGTATTAATATCTTGATTACTCAATCTTATTCGCCTTGGGAGGGAGAGGTCAATTTGTAAAAAATTAAACTTCATTAGATTCTTTTGTTCTTAATTAATGTTTTGATTACTTATATCAGAAAAAATCAGATAGAAATATAACCGTTTGACACCTCTTATAAAAGAGATTTTTGGAGGGAGAATCAGTAATTGAAAAAAAGGGGAAGTATTAAGGGGAGATAATTCTAAATACACATGACAAATTCTATACCAAAATGCTCCGATTTTAATAATTCTTTAAGAAATAATTATGTTTGAACTTTTATTTGAAAAATCAACAAGCCTTATGAAATATTCTATTTTAGTTTTGCTCTTTATTTCGTGTCAATCTGAATCAATTAAAGAACACTCCACCCAACAAGCGCTCTATGATATTTTTGAAGGAGAAAAAATATTTTCTGAAAAAGAATTTCCATCTTGGACAGACACCGAATCGGCAGTTGACCCTTTTCCCGAAATTAACCCAACTGCACAAAAAAGACGTGCTGACTATTGGTCAGAATTAGTCGCTAAAATGGAAGGATTGAACAAGGCAGAACTCTCCAAACAAGACCAAATCAATTATGACCTTTTCAAATTTATTTTAGAAGATAAAATCGCTCAAGTAGCATTTGAATCCTACCTAACCCCCATTTCGGGTGATGGAGGGTTCCATGTTGACTTTGTCTATATGCGCAATCGATTTTCTTTTAAATCCGAAGCAGAATTCGAGCGTTATTTAACTATTTTAGAGGGCTTTAAACATTATTCAACTGAAAATATATCTCTTTTAAAATTAGGACAAAGTAAAGGCAAAATGTTACCAAAAGCAGTCTTAAAAGGATATGAATCATACATTGATCCACACATTGTTTCAAAAGCTGAAGACAGTTATTTTTATGAACCTTTTAATAAATTCTCTTTTAATATTTCGGACGAAAGAAAAGACAATTTAAGAAATCGTGCCAAGACCGCAATTACGACAAGTATTGTTCCGGGCTATCAGCTTTTTAAAGATTTTATTCAAAATGAATACCGCCCAAATGCACGCGAATCTATTGGAATTTCAAGTGAACCTCAGGGTAAAGAATACTACCAACAAAGGATTGAATATTTCACTACTCTACCACTAAATGCAGATGAAATTTTTGAAATTGGAGAACAAGAGGTTTCAAGAATCAAGGCACAAATGGAAACCATTATTAAAGAGGTTAACTTTAAAGGTAGCTTTGCAGATTTTTTAAACTTTCTTCGAACCGACGACCAATTCTATGCAAAATCGCCTAGAGAATTAATGCGCGAAGCATCCTACTTAGCTAAAAAAATTGACGGTAAATTACCCCAAGCATTTAACCTAATGCCTCGACTACCTTACGGGGTTGCACCTGTCCCTGACGCAATCGCACCAAAATATACTGCTGGCAGATATAGTCCCGGTTCTGCCGCCGATCATCGTGCAGGGTTCTACTGGGTAAATACCTTCAAACTTGAAAGTCGTCCACTTTATGCCCTTCCAGCACTCACATTGCATGAAGCAGTACCTGGTCATCACCTACAAATATCTTTAGCCGAAGAAATGGAAGGTGTGCCTGACTTTAGAAAATCGACGTATTTAAGTTGCTATGGAGAAGGCTGGGCTTTGTATTGCGAATGGTTAGGTCAGGAATTAGGTATCTATGAAACCCCATACGATCATTTTGGAAGACTGACCTATGAAATGTGGCGAGCCTGTCGTTTGGTTGTTGATGTAGGTATCCATGCAAAAAACTGGTCCCGTGACCAAGCTGTCGATTTCATGGCCTCTAATACTGCTCTTTCTCTACACGAAGTGAATACCGAAATTGATCGATACATTGGTTGGCCTGGACAAGCAATATCTTATAAAATTGGAGAATTGAAAATCAGGGAATTACGAAAAAAAGCAGAAAAAGAACTAGGAGAGCACTTTGATCTTCGAAGGTTTCATGATGTTATTTTAGAAAATGGGGCAGTCCCATTGTTTATTTTAGAAGAGTTGGTTGAAGAATATATAAAGCTTGCCGCTGAATAAAAAAGTAGGATGGAGCACAAACGTTTTTTCATATAAAGACGTCTAACTAATCAATCATTCAAGTTAAAAGTGTCGGTAAGGTTTTAGTGTTATTTCCATCTGCCTCCAAAAAATCTTTTTTGGAGGCGAAAGCATCAATAATTATTACCAACATGTTGGTTTCAATCTAAGTAGTCTTTCAGCTTGAATGACTACTTAGCTTAAGAACCGTTCTCTAGTGTACACTTATGAAATCCACGCGCCTTCGGCGCGAAAATTTCTTTTGGATGGAGCCTTTTGGTGAACAAATCTTCGATTATTTCACCAAAAGGCTCCATCCTTATTATTCTTTCGCCCTCTTTGACGGCATTTTCCACTAATTTCAAAAAGTGTACGGTAGAGAAAAGAACCGAAGGAATGATTCAATAATAAAATGTACCCATGAAACAATCTAATCCTTGTCCAAATTATAAAACAGCTTATTTCTGGTCTAACGCCGTTTGTGAGCCAGGGGATGAGGCGGCAGTTATTTCATTTAATCCAAGCCCAAGCATTGATGGACTAGTCATTTTAAATTTCTCCGATTTTCTTGAGCCTAATGATTTATTAATGGGTAAGTGCTTGGACAGAAATAAGTTCCATAGTTGACGACAACTATTTTTTTGCCATACGAAGCAAAAAGCACAGGCATATCCTTAGATATGGCGAGTATTTTTAACGAAATATGGTGAAAAAATAGTCCGTCATAATATGTGTGAGTTATTTCTGTCCAAGCACTTACCAAGTTAAAAATAACTTACAACGATTCAGAAGTTGATCCTACTGCATTTTTAAGTGGTCTACTTTGTGGCCCTCTAATCGTGCTTCCTACCGTAAACGCAAGTTGTCTAGAAATTGATTGATTTTATAAACTGCGTTGTATTAAGTAACAAAATCATCGGAATCATTTGACCACTATAAAAATAAACTTTATCAAATGAGGCGATAAAAATGGAGTTATCATGAAAAAAATAATAGCCGAACCAAGGATTGTTTAATTCTATTTAATTTGTAGGAAATTAAACTAAATATTTTTCAAATTTGCTTTGCATTTAATTAAGAATCTCTTAACTTACGCAGCTAATAATAAGTTCTTTCACATTAATTCCTATTCTTTAATCATAAAAATTTAATTATTTATGAACATTTCTTTCAATGAACTACGTAATATTAAACACAGCCTTCCAACTGGCAGTGTAGCCCGCATTGCTGAAGAATTAAAAATAGAAGAGCAAACTGTGCGAAACTATTTTGGCGCATGGAAATACAAAGACGGGCAAATAGCAGGCAAACATGTTCAACCAGGTCCTAATGGAGGGATCGTAAGTATTGAAGACACAACAATACTTGAATTAGCTCAAAAAATTATTTCATCTGCTCAGGATTCATGACATCGCAAGACACTAAAAACTAGCAAAAAAGCCTTCCAAAAAGTAAATTTTGGAAGGCTTTTTTCATTTATACTTGTTAATAAAAGCTTATTTAACAGATACGGTTTTCTTTAAAACACCTGTCAGAGACCTCAACTCTACATCGTATTCTCCAGGTTTAAAAGTGCTGAAATCTAATTCGAAAATAGTGTTAACAGGTAGCTCCCAGACATCCTCTTTTATGACTATATCACCATCCTGGTTTTTCACAACAATATCATTCAAATTCACACTTATCGTCTCAAAATCAATATAATATACCTGATTTTCTTCATCCATAAAAAAAGACCAATTCTCATTGGTCATTTCAGTTAATTCTTCAGTAGTATTCACAAAGTCTCCATCATTTGACGTCGCTGCGATTTGTGAAAACGCTGCAACTGAAAAAAATAAAAACGCTCCAATGACCAATACTTTTCGCTTCATGATTAAGTTCAATTTTACATGTAAAGGATTATAAATTCGTTGTTCAAAATTAAGTAATAAATGTTAGTGTAAGAAATACAACCATAAAAATAATGAAAGAATAAATTTCACAAAACCCTATTAACCATATTTTTATTCAAAAATCACTCAATACTCTTAATACAATACAACAAAAAGGCCACAAAACAATATTTTATTCTTTCTTAAAATTTTGTTAAATTTTATTTTTATGAAACCAAATTGTCTTTCATGATTCTAAATACGGCAATATTTATGCTTGATTATGCAGATTTAATACATCCAATATATTGCCATAAACCTTCTTTTTAGAATTAAAGAAGTCGCCTATTTCAACCCACTCCCCCTGCTCAATATCCTCTTCATATTGAAGCTTAATTTCCGTTTTTTCGGTCTGCATAACATACCAATAAGTTCTTTTTAGCTTACGTTTCTCTTTACGATTGCGATAGGTGTGATAAGTATGACATAAAAAATCACCTAATTCGACTTGATTCAACCCCGTTTCTTCTGCTACTTCTCTAATCGCAGTCTCTTCGGGAGTTTCTCCAGGATCAATTTTTCCTTTTGCCATATCCCAAAACCCTCTTCTGAATATCATTAAAACTTCTCCCTTAGGATTAAAAATCAAGCCACCCGCCGCTTCTATTATTCCATAATGCGACTGAAAATCTGTGAACAACGCCTCAACATCATTCCAATAAATAGTTACACTATCATATCGCTGACTTTTTTCGAGCATGTCAGCATAGTTTAAGAGAATTTTGGGTTTCCCTGTATATCTAGCAACTAGGTTCTTTTCATCTCCAGGCATTTTTTCTTGTGCGACTTTTTCATTCACCAACAAAAGAGGAGTATCATTAATGTAGATTTTGTACATTTGCGCTGCTTTTTAAAAAATGGAAAAAGTAATGCTTTTTCAGAGTTAAATTCTATTTAAAATCATTAGCGAAAAAGATCTTAATCCTTTGATTATCAATATTTTCAACTCTTCAATTGCTACTTTTAACTAATTTTTAATTATTTAATTTAGAATCCAAGAATGTCCATAGCCTCCGAAGTTGCCCGACATTTGTTGCAAATAAAAGCAATCAGATTAAATCCTCAAAACCCTTTTACATGGGCTTCAGGAATAAAATCTCCTATTTATTGCGACAACCGAATGATTCTTTCCTACCCTACTACACGTAATTTCATTAAGGAAAAACTAGCTGAAAAATCTAAAGATTTTGATACTTTCGATGTTGTAGCAGGTGTCGCAACAGCCGGAATTGCACATGGTATGTTATTAGCAGATGCATTAAATGTGCCTTTTATATATGTACGTGACAAAGCAAAAGGGCATGGACGTCAAAATCAGATCGAAGGTGATTTGAAGCCGAATAGTCGAGTATTAGTAGTTGAAGATTTGATTTCGACAGGAGGTAGTTCTTTAAAAGCCGTAGATGTTTTAAAAGAAGCTGGTGGAGAAGTAATCGGAGTACTAGCCATTTTTACTTATGGCTTTGAAAAAGCAGATCAAGCCTTCTCCAATGCCAATTGTCCGTTAAAAACACTTTCTAATTACGATGCTTTAATACCTGAAGCCATCGAGAACCAATACATTAGCGATAGTGATTTAAATTTCTTAAAAAGTTGGAGAACGGAAGTGGGCAGTTCGAAATAACCAATTTATATCATTTAGCATTCAATTTTTAACCTCAAAGTCCAATATAATTTTTTCAAAAAAAAGAGAGACGAAAATGTCCATTATCACAGCAAAATCAGAAGAATTTCTTACCAAATACCTCAATAACGCTTCCCCAACCGGTTTCGAATCTTCGGGACAGAAACTATGGTTAGACTATTTGAAACCATATATTGACGAATGGCACTTGGATAATTATGGTACAGCCTATGCTATCATTAATCCTGGAAAAGATTTTAAGGTAGTCATCGAAGGTCACGCTGATGAAATCTCTTGGTTTGTACATTATATAACGGATGATGGTTTCATTCATGTCGTCAGAAATGGTGGTTCCGACCATCAAATTGCCCCATCAAAGAAAGTAAATATTCATACTTCCAACGGAATCATTGAAGGTGTTTTTGGATGGCCAGCTATTCATACAAGAAAAGGAGAAGAGGCTAAAACAGCTCCAAAGGCGGATAATATATTTATTGATGTTGGAGCAAAGGATAAAGAGGAGGTTTTAAAAATGGGTATCCACGTAGGATGTGTCATTACCTATCCTGATGAACTAAGTATTTTAAATAATCGCTATTATACTGGACGCGCGCTAGATAATCGAATGGGTGGTTTTTGCATCGCAGAGGTTGCTAGATTGATTAAAGAATCTAATATCGAATTGCCTTATTCTCTTTACATTGTCAATTCTGTACAGGAAGAAGTTGGTCTGAGAGGTGCCGAAATGATTGCTAATACTATTAAACCCAATGTTGCCATTGTTACCGATGTGACGCACGACACACATACGCCTTTAATGGTTAAAAGAAAGGTTGGTGACGTAAAGTGTGGTGATGGACCAACCGTTACTTATGCCCCTGCCGTTCATAACAAATTACTTCAATTAATATTAGATACAGCTGATAAAAATAACATTCCTGTCCAACGTGAAGCAGCTTCTCGTTCAACAGGGACAGATACAGATGCATTTGCCTATTCCAATGGAGGAGTACCTTCGGCATTGATTTCTTTGCCACTAAGGTATATGCATACGACCGTTGAAATGGCCCACAAAGACGATGTGGAGAATGTTATTAATTTGATTTTTGAGACATTAAAGCAAATAGAAAACGGACATAACTTTAAATATTTTTAGCACTCAAAAGACGCTAAAAACAGAATCAGTTCTTCTTGATCAATAAACTTTCCAAAGGTGCTTCTACTTTTGGAAAGTTTTTTTTTACAACATTTAAGGAATTCCAGCTGTTAGTAACCATTCAAAAAGCTGAAATAATTATTGGATTCAGTACAAGTTATCTTTTCTAAACCTTACTTTTGTTGTAATTTCAGCCATCATTTTTACTTGAAACCTAACCTATTTGTTTATGACTAAAAAAATGATTTTGGTTCTAAACAAAATCTCAAAATAATTGTCTCAAAGCGCATGAGCAAAACTTCATTTCACGATCAATTTGTGAATCGACACGTTGGTCCTAACCAAGACGAACTTAACCAAATGCTTCAGACTGTAAAAGCAGATTCTTTGGAGCAATTAATTGATGAAACTATTCCCTCTCATATTCGGCTAAAAGGAGCATTAAATCTCCCGGATGCACAAACCGAATTTGAATATTTGCGCGAATTAAAAGAGATCGCGTCCCTTAATAAAGTTTTCAAATCTCATATTGGGATGGGTTATTACCCTACTATCACGCCATCCGTTATTCTCCGGAATATTTTCCAAAACCCAGGTTGGTATACCCAATACACCCCTTACCAAGCAGAAATTTCTCAAGGGCGTTTAGAAGCTTTATTGAATTTCCAAACAGCGGTGAGTGACTTGACTGGGTTTCCAATTGCCAATGCTTCTCTTTTGGATGAGGGTACTGCTGCTGCTGAAGCAATGGCCTTGTTCTATGCCATAAAAAACAAGCGTAATAAAGGTGAAGCTATTAATGAATTCTTTGTTGATAAAAATGTACTGGATCAAACCTTAGACATCCTATATACTAGAGCTAAACCACTCAATATCAATGTAGTAGTTGGAGATTGGAAGACTTATGAATTTAATGATAAAACATTCGGTCTTTTACTCCAATACCCTGCAAAAAATGGTGCCGTCGAAGATTATCGCGCATTAGTTGAAAAAGCTAAAGCACATGAAATCTATACAACCGTTGCAGCCGATATATTGAGCCTTGCGATGCTAACACCTCCTGGTGAATGGGGCGCCGATTGTGCAGTTGGAAACACCCAGCGTTTTGGAATTCCGATGGGATATGGTGGCCCACATGCGGCATATTTTGCGACAAAAGAAGACTTTAAACGGCAATTGCCTGGTCGAATAATTGGAGTTTCACAAGATACAAACGGAAATCCTGCCTTAAGAATGGCTTTGCAGACTCGCGAGCAACATATTCGAAGAGAAAAAGCGACCTCAAATATTTGTACGGCCCAAGCATTATTGGCCATAATGGCTGGTATGTACGCAGCATGGCACGGTCCACAAGGACTGTATAGAATTGCGGAAAGAATCCATGGCTTTGCTCAAATATTAGACTCGAATCTAAAAAAATTGGGTTACAATCAAACTAACGAGCATTACTTTGATACACTTTGTATAGAGGTCTCTGATGATTTAAAACGTCATATTCTTCACCTAGCCAATGCCAATGAAGTAAACTTCCAATATGAAGACAATCGAATCATCATTGCATTAGACGAGACTGTGGAAGAAGAAAATATTGATGTGATTTTCACTATTTTCAATGAAGCAAAAGAATTAAAACAAGAAATTGATTTTACGGAAACCGAAAGTCATCATATCCCTCCACAGCTTATCCGAACTAGCGAATATTTGTCGCATCCTGTATTTAATTCATATCATACAGAAACGAAGATGATGCGGTACATCAAGCGACTCGAAAATCGGGATTTATCTTTGATGCATTCTATGATTCCGTTGGGTAGTTGTACGATGAAGTTAAATGCAGCTACAGAATTATTTCCAGTAAGCTGGCCAGAGTTTGCTAATATCCATCCATTTGCACCTCTCGATCAAACGCAGGGTTATCAAGAGGTTTTTGCTGAATTGGAAAAATATTTATGCGAAGTCACCGGATTCGATGCTTGTTCTTTGCAACCTAACTCTGGTGCTCAAGGTGAATATACAGGATTACTGACCATAGCGGCTTATCACGAAGCCAATGGCAATTTACATAGAAATATAGCCTTAATTCCATCTTCTGCACATGGAACCAATCCAGCTAGTGCGGTAATGGCAGGTATGAAAGTCGTCGTGGTAAAATGTGATGATCAAGGAAATATAGATGTTGCAGATTTAAAATTAAAAGCTGAAAAGCACTCCGAAAACCTCTCCTGCTTAATGGTTACCTACCCATCAACTCATGGGGTTTTTGAAACTGAGATTAAAGACATTTGTGAAGTCATTCACCATCATGGTGGGAAAGTTTATATGGATGGTGCCAATATGAATGCCCAAGTAGGCTTAACCAATCCAGCCATCATTGGGGCAGATGTTTGTCACTTGAATTTACATAAGACTTTTGCCATTCCACATGGTGGCGGTGGACCAGGGATGGGACCTATTTGTGTGAATAATAGTCTTGCTCCTTATTTGCCTACACATCCATTCGTAGAAGTAGGTGGTGCACATGGTACACATGCCGTTTCATCAGCACCTTGGGGAAGCGCCAGCATTCTATTGATTTCTTATGGCTATATCCGAATGTTAGGGAAAGAAGGCGTTACAGAAGCTACAAAATATGCCATCTTAAATGCAAATTATATCAAAGCGCTATTAGAAGGTTCCTACGATATTCTTTACACAGGAGAACAAGGACGTGCTGCACATGAGATGATCATTGATTTAAGACCATTCAAAAGTCTTGTCAGTGCTGAGGATTTGGCAAAACGACTTATTGACTACGGTTTTCATGCACCTACGCTATCATTTCCGGTTGCAGGTACATTAATGATTGAGCCAACAGAAAGTGAAGGAAAAGATGAACTTGACCGTTTCTGTGATGCTATGTTAGAAATTCGAAAAGAAATTGACGAAATAGCTACCGGGGATGCAGATACAAAGTCAAATGTACTTTCTAATGCGCCGCACACATTGAAAGAAGTAACTTCAAGTGAATGGAATTATGCTTACAGCAGGGAGAAAGCCGCTTATCCATTACCTTATCTTAGAGATGGGTTTAAGTTTTGGACAGAAGTTGCGAGAATCGACAATGCATTTGGTGATCGAAACTTAATTTGTACGTGTCCTCCCTTGGAAGCTTATGAAGAAATGGAAGAAATTGAACATTAAAATAAATTGATTAACAATAAAAATAGGAAGGAGACATTTTTCAATGTCTCCTTTTTTTTGTCCATTTTTTCAAAAACAACCTCAAAGCGAATAAATTGAACAATTAACCAAAGTTTCGGATATTGAATTCATTAATTGTATTAACTTCACATTCCTAGAATGTCCACCCTCTAAAAAATATCCTCTCTAGGGATTCTCTAACAACTTTATCATCATAATTAATTGAAGTTTGCTCTCTTATTAGTTCTACATTGGTACTTTAAGTATGCTGCTGCCTAAGGGAGCAAAAAAGATTTTTAGAGGAACTTGTTTTCTATTTTTCAAGACCGAACAAGGAGCCCACCAAGCTTAATATTGAATAGCGTATTAGAATAAATCAATCTATTTAAAAAATATTATGGAGTCTGAAACCATAGGAATGAAGGTTAAATAACGTATCATTATTAGTGGGGTTATTTTTTTCTTGATCGAGGCGTTGAAAAGGAGCATATCCGTAGATACGTGACTTTTTCAACAACGAAGATTAAGGAAAAAAGAATCGGATAAAAGTGGTACTTTATTTAATTTTCATTCTTTAAAAACGGGGCGTTTCCGAAAAGCCAAATGAGTAGGGTAAAACTAAAATATATTCTTATGAAAAAAGGAATGATCAAAGTAAGTGTTATGTATCCAAACGGAGAAGGGAAAAAATTTGATATGGATTATTATTGTAGCAAGCACATACCACTTGTTGGAGGATTATTAGGCGATTCCGTCAAGGCTGCAACTGTTGAAAAAGGACTGGGAGGGGGAGCTCCCGATTCGCCAGCAACTTTTGCGGCTATGGGTAATCTATATTTTGATTCTATGGATTCATTTCAAAACGCCTTTGGTCCAAATGCGGGAACAATTATGGCTGATTTACCAAATTTCACCAATATCGAACCAGTTGTTCAGGTAAGTGAAGTTTTGATTTAAGAGACTTCGAAAAGAAGATCAAACCACAAGTATAAATGAAGGGATCGTTTTTATCCTATTTGTACTTGTGGTTGAATTGTATTAGTGGTCTTCCTAACCTGGTAGAGCCAGTACCATAAAACTATTATTTATCAATTTCTTCTTTGTTTTGATACAAAGAAGCAAAAATCAAGGCTGTGGATATTTTGACTAAAATTCAATTGCTAAGGCGCTCACACCCAAACTCGCCGATTTCATCAGGCTCAAACATGGGTGCTCTTTTAGGCTTGACTCAATTGATTTTTTTAACCCCAAAATCTCCAATGCCAACAGATATCTTACACTAACTCTTGCCACGTTTGCGCAAGATTTAACTTGTAATAGAACTAATATTGTAATTTAAACGACCTGACTAAACAATGCCCCATCTGGTTTCTTTTCCCAATATTTTGAATCCAAGGCTAAACAAATATTTCGTATAAAAGGACGACCTTTTTCCGTCACCTTTAATTGGAAAGGAATTCGCTCAATCAAACCATCATCTTCTAACTCTGACATTCTTTCCATTCCTTCATACAACGAATCATGTTGATCTTCTTTTTCAATCCAATTTGTCTCAAATTTGCACATGATATTCAAAATATGCTTACGCAATAATTGATCTTCATTTGAAAGTATATGTCCTTTTATTATTGGAAATGCTCCTAGCTCGACTCGAGCTTGATAGTCCTCAATTTTTTTCTCATTTTGAATGAATGCGCCCCAACTATCACTTATTGAAGAAGCCCCGAGTGCAAGACTCAATCGAGTATATTGTGGCGTATAGCCCATGAAATTTCTATGAAGTGTTTTATTTTCTAAGGATTTATACAAACCATCAGTGCGTAATGCAAAGTGATCCATCCCTATTTCCATATACCCTGCCTCTTCCAATAATTCACGTCCCAGTTCGTACAAATCTCTTTTATCTTTTCCGATTGGTAAATCGGCTTCGGAATAAGCTCTCTGACTCGGTTTGATCCATGGGACATGCGCATAGCTATAAAAAGCGATTCGATCAGGATGTAAGCTTCGCACTTTCTCCATATTGATTCGGATATTTTCCAGAGTTTGTAATGGCAACCCAAAAATCAAATCAAAATTGATGGAATCATACCCTAGTTCTCGTGCCAAGACTACTGTTTTTTCTACATCTTCATAGGTCTGTTGTCTATTAATAATTCTCAAAATCTCATTGTCAAAATCTTGAATACCAATACTGATTCGCTTAAACCCATGAATATTCAAAACCACTAAATGTTCCAAAGTCATACTCGCAGGATGTGCTTCAAAACTGAACTCATGATCAGGTGCAATATGTACTTTTGACAGGATATTAGTGATTAGATAATTCAAACTTTCAGGGGAGAAAAAAGTAGGGGTTCCTCCTCCTAAATGCAATTCTTTTACGGTGGGCTTTTCGGGTAAAATGTTCAAATACATCTCCCATTCTTTTAGAACGGAATCTATATATGGTTGCTCTACTTTATGATTCTTTGTGATCCTTTTATTGCATCCACAGTAAGTACATAGGCTTTCACAATACGGTAAATGAATATAAAGGCTTATTTCTCTATTTTCATTAAAAGCTCCTTGTACAGATTTAATCCACTGCTCTTGAGTAGGTGGTTCTGCATTCCAATAAGGTACAGTTGGATAGCTAGTATATCGTGGGGCAGGAACATTGTACTTTTCTAATAAAGAGGTATTCATTATATGATTTTTTATCCAAAGAAAATCAAAATTAGCCTCAAAGACCCCCTGAAAATGATGACAAAAATCACTTTATTATGTGATTATCATCACTTTCGTCCAGATATACTACAGCTAATTTTACAGCCAGAAATCCAATAATTAAAATTGAAAAAATTATTCAACATGAAATCTAAAAAGCATCAAATAGTCATAATCGGAGGAGGAACAGCAGGCATCACCGTGGCAGCGCAGATGATGCGAAAAAACAAAAAATTGGATGTAGCGATTATCGACCCTTCAGACAAACATTTTTATCAGCCCGCTTTTACACTGGTAGGAGCTGGAACCTTTAATTACGATAATACCATTCGCCCTATGAAAAAACTTATTCCAAGTGGCGTAAAATGGATAAAAGAATACGTGAAAAGTATTGAGCCTGAATCAAATAGAGTCACCTTAAATGATGGAAGTGAGGTGGAATACGAATACTTAGTGGCTTGTCCTGGTATCCAACTTGACATAGATGGCATCCCTGGTTTGAAAGAAACTTTAGGCAAAAATAATGTTACGAGTATTTATACAGACCCCAAATATACATGGGAAGTTTTCCAAAACTTTAAAGGGGGTACGGCACTCTTCACACAGCCTGCTACGCCTATTAAATGTGGAGGAGCTCCTCAAAAAATCATGTATTTGGCAGATGAATATTTTACAAAAATAGGGGTTCGGGAAAATACGACGATTACATTTGTCACACCTGGTTCAGTCATTTTTGGTGTTGAGCCATTCAAGCAAACCATGCAAAAAGTGGTTGATCGAAAAGATATTTACTTACGATTTTTCCATAAACTAGTTCGAATCGATGGTGAAAATAAAATTGCCTATTATAAAATCATGAGTCATTTGGATGAACCGGAAAGATTAACTCATAATCCCAAACCAATTGGGCTACAAATGATTTCTGAATCTGAAGTAGCTATTCCTTTTGATATGCTTCACTTAGCCCCCCCACAATCAGCCCCTGACTTTGTCAAAAAATCTAAACTGGCTAATGCCGACGGATGGCTCGATGTGGACATTCACAGTATGCAACACAAGACATTTAAAAATGTATTCGGCTTAGGTGATGCGGCGGCTTTACCAACAGCGAAAACTGGGGCTGCCATTAGAAAACAAGCGCCTGTAGTAGTAGATAATATCATCCACTTGATAGCAGGAAAAGAAGCAAACAATGCAGAATACAATGGATACTCAAGTTGTCCATTGGTAACAGGTTATAAGAGTATGGTTTTAGCTGAATTCAATTACGACCATGAACGAGATTCTGACCCATTGATCACCAAATTTGTGGATACATCAAAAGAACAATACAGCATGTGGCTGTTGAAAAAATACGGGTTGCCTTTCATGTACTGGAACTTAATGTTGAAAGGACGAGCCTAAAAATTTATTGTTGTCTAGCGGGTAAAGTTGGGGCGGCTTGAGGTCGCCTCAACTTTCATTTTTTCAGGTTTTTCATTCTTAAATCGAACACCTCACATGTCTATCACATTGACCAATAAATTTGATGAGCCACAAAAAGCCATTATAAAAGAAGAGACTAAATGTACGCATTGTGGGGAAGTTTGCCCTGATGAGTCCATCCATTTGGAAGATCATCTTTTCTGTTGTGAGGGATGCAAGATGGTTTACGAAATCCTACATGAAAATAATCTTTCCCAATATTACCGCATAGAAAACAAACCTGGTATTAGTCTCAAAACCCAAAAACGCGAGCGATATGCTTGGCTTGACGATGAAGAAATTGCGTCAAAATTAATAGACTTTCAAAATGATAAAATAACACGGCTTACCTTCCTTTTACCCCAGATTCATTGTGCATCCTGTATTTGGCTATTAGAAAACCTATACAAACTTGACGATGGAATTGTCCAGTCAAAAGTAAACTTCTTAAAAAAAGAAGCTTATTTAACCTTCGACCATCAAAAACTAACTATTCGGAAAGTTGTAGAGTTACTTGCTTTAATCGGGTATCCACCAGCCATTAATTTGAGTAATCTTGACGAATCTCAAACCGAAAAATCGATTGATCGAACCTTTTATTATCAAATTGGCGTAGCTGGGTTTGCTTTTGGCAATATCATGCTTTTGAGTTTCCCAGAATATTTAGGTTTAGTAGATAATATCTTTCAAAGATGGTTTGGTTATCTAAATATTCTGTTAGCAATACCCGTACTTGTTTTTAGTGGAAGAAACTATATCAAATCCGCTTGGCATGGGCTTCGACAAGGTAATCTCAATATCGATGTCCCCATTACTTTAGGTATTCTAACCCTTTTTGGGAGAAGTGTATTTGAAATTTTGTCCCACACAGGAGCAGGTTATTTGGATAGTTTGGCAGGCTTAATTTTCTTCCTTTTAATTGGAAAATGGTTTCAACAAAAGACCTATTATCAGCTATCCTTTGAACGGGATTACAAATCCTATTTCCCGATTGCCGCCACTATTAAAAAGGAAGGAAAAGAAGATTCAGTAGCCCTCAACAAACTCGAAATTGGAGACATTGTAGTCGTCCGACATAAGGAATTAGTTCCTGCTGATGGTATTTTGATTAAAGGAAAAGGACGCATTGATTATAGTTTTGTTACGGGAGAATCTGAGCCCGTCCGAATCAAAAACGGAGAGAAAGTATTTGCTGGTGGGCGACAAATGTCAGAAAACATTGAATTAACCCTTACCAAAAAAGTATCTCAGAGTTATTTGACCCAACTTTGGAATGAAGACACCTTTAAAAAAGAAGATAACTCTAATGCTAGTCACATCGCCGATACCATCGGAAAATACTTCACTTATGCCATTTTGACAATTGCTTTTGCAACACTCATCTATTGGTTAATAAATGATAAAACAATTGCTTTCAATTCATTCACAGCCGTATTAATCATTGCGTGTCCCTGTGCCGTTGCATTAAGTATTCCTTTCACTTTTGGTAATGCTATTCGGTTATTGGCAAAGCGTGGATTTTATTTAAAAAATACACAAGTCATTGAAAACCTAGCAAAAATTGATGCCGTTGTTTTTGATAAAACAGGAACGATCACCAATGCTGAAAAAAGTAAAATTCAATACGAAGGAGAAGCGTTGAATGAGTTTGAAAAATCAGCTATTCGGTCACTCACACATCAATCTTCACATCCTGTGAGCCGATTGATTAATTCATTCTTAGGAGCATCAGCACTATTAGAAGTAATCGATTTCGAAGAACTAACCGGAAAAGGTATTCGAGGAAAAGTGAATGGTTTGTCTATAGAAATTGGATCTAATGGGTGGTTGACTAAAAACAATAATCAAAAAGGAACATTTGTAAAAATCAATGAAGAAATAAAAGGCAAATTCCGAATCCAAAACAGCTACCGAAAAGGCTTCGAAAAGCTCCTTTCTAATTGGAAAAATCTATTTCAATCATATTTGCTTTCCGGCGATAATGATCAAGAAAAAACTCATTTAGAAACCCAATTTGGAACCGAAAATTTACATTTCAATCAGAGTCCTAAAGACAAATTACAATTCATAAAAAAACTCCAAGAAAACAAGAAATTTGTTTTGATGTTAGGCGACGGATTAAACGATGCCGGCGCACTTCATCAAAGTAATGTCGGCATCGTCGTCGCTGAAAACACCAATAACTTCACCCCTTCTTGCGATGCCATTTTGGACGCCAAAAAATTTCCACAACTCACTGACTATCAACTTTTTGCCAAAAAAAGTGTAAAATTAGTTTATTGGGCTTATTCTTTAGCTTTTATTTATAATATCATTGGATTAAGCTTTGCGGTTCAAGGATTATTATCGCCCGTTATAGCCGCCATTTTGATGCCTTTAAGTTCGATTACCATTGTATTTTTTGGTGTTTTGGCAAGTGAATATCTGGCAAAAAAAGTTTTGAAGTAAGTATTAATCATTATAGAAAAAACACATGAGATTTTGGAAAAAATTGATAGCTAAACAAATTGCTGAACGGATATTTCAGGCACTGGATCAAAGTATCAATTATAGAGAAAGAACAGCGCTAGGTGTTCCAGCTTCCCGACTTGATCAGAAGGTGTTTTATGATAATCCATCCTTACTTCAAAATGCCCCGTTTCTAAGGACTTTACTTCAAAACCCTAACCATATTGGATGTCATACATTAGGCGATTCGGAACCATTCTTTGCAGGTACTCAACACCTTGAACGAGAGTTAATTAGTATATGTGCCGAAGATATTTTGAAAGGCGAACCCGATGCTCAAGATGGCTATATTGCCGCCGGTGGTACAGAAGCAAATATTCAAGCAGTATGGATTTATCGCAACTATTTTATGCGTGAAAAAGGGGCGGACATTTCTGAAATCGGCATTCTTTGTTCAGAAGATTCTCACTATTCGATGTTCAAAGCAGGAAATCTTTTAAATTTAAAAAATTACCCCATTAAAGTCAATTTTGATAATCGTCAAATCAATAAATCTCATCTTTCGGCGACCATTCAGAAAGCCCAAAAGGATGGTATTCGATATTTCATTGTAGTTGCGAATATGATGACGACCATGTTTGGTTCGGTAGATGAAGTTTCGGATTATGTGGAGATTTTAGAACAAGAAAAAATAGCTTTTAAGCTCCATGTGGATGGTGCTTTTGGAGGATTTATATATCCTTTTTCAGCACCACAACTATCTTTAAACTTTAATAATCCTCATGTCACTTCCGTTACTTTAGATGCTCACAAACTGGTCGAAGCACCTTATGGAACAGGCATTTTCCTCATTCGAAAAGGCTGGATAAAATATGCTTGTACAGAGGAAGCTCAATATGTAAATGGCCTAGATGTAACGCTTTCGGGTAGTCGTTCAGGTGCCAATGCAGTCGCCGTTTGGATGATTTTGATGACCTATGGGCCCAATGGCTGGTTTGAGAAAATTCATATTTTAAATTACCGGACTAAGTGGCTTTGTGAACAATTAGATGAATTAAATATTGAATATTTTCGACAATCCGGGTCGAATATCGTCGCCATTAAGAGTGAATATATTTCCGAAGCACTAGCTCATCAATTTGGACTCGTCCCAGATATTCACATTGGCAAAGCCAACTGGTATAAGATAGTCGTAATGGATCATGTAACCGTTGATGAATTAGATAAATTCATTACTGCTGTTAGGGAGATGCTTGAAAAGAAAAACGTAAAGGGTTTTGAAAAATTAATCGGATAAAACCACAATTGCCCTATGCCTGATTTAAGTCAAATGCGCCAAGAATTCACCACTTCTGACCTTACAAAAAAGGATTTGGAAGCTGACCCATTTTTCCAATTTGAAAAATGGTTTCGTCAAGCAGAGGAGGGAAATATTTCGATGCCCAACTCAATGAGTTTGGCCACCGTTTCGGAAAGTGGACAACCTTCTTTGCGTACTGTTTTATTAAAATATTTTGATCAAGAAGGATTTGTTTTTTATACCAATTATGAAAGTCGAAAGGCTCAAGAAATCAATCAAAATCCGAAAGTTGCTTTATTGTTTTTTTGGAAAGAATTTGAACGTCAAATCAAAATCACCGGCTCAATAACTAAAGTTTCTGCCACCGAATCGATGAAATATTTCCTCAGTCGCCCTAAAGGGAGCCAAATTGGGGCATGGGTTTCCAACCAAAGTGACGTCATCTCTTCTCGCCAAATATTGCTTTCCAAGTTCGAAGAATTAAAACGAAAATTTCAAAACAAAGAAGTCCCACTCCCCTCTTTTTGGGGTGGATATCAAGTAGTCCCAGATAGTTTCGAATTTTGGCAAGGACGAGTACATCGGCTACATGACCGATTTGTGTATTCAAAGGAAAAGAATCGACTTTGGAAAATTGAGCGATTAGCTCCATAGTAATTCATTTTTTCTCTACCGTACACTTATTGAAATCCACGCGCCTGTGGCGTGAAAATTTCTTTTGGAGGGATACTTTTCAAGTTGTTTTTTCTCCTCTGGTGACAAAAGTCATCGACTACCCAAGACCCTTACCTTAAATTTGCGAGACTACAAATTTAAATTCCCATGATACACCTAAAACTACCTCAACGGATTAGACTCCCTTCTATTCACATTGATAGCCAATATTTCAATTGGCAAAAATTCCATCCATAATCTTTACAATTATAATCCATACATTAAAGATATACGATATGAGGCATTTACTAATACTCTTAGTTTTAATATTTATTTCCATTATCGCCTGCGAACCCGAAACAGAAAGAAGTGAATTGAGTCAATTATTAGTCGAAAGATTGAACATCACATCCAATACTGGCGATTTAGATTATTATACTTTTCCCTCCTCCAATAATTATAAAGAACTACCCAATCAAGACCCACATAATCCTGTAACAAAGGAGAAAGTCGAATTAGGAAAATTGCTTTTTTTCGAGACTGGATTGGCACAAATACCTATTCATGAAAGTTGTTACGAAACCTATTCCTGTGGTTCTTGTCATCACCAAGAATCAGGCTTTTTACCGGGTCGATTGCAAGGTATTGCCGATGGAGGTGCCGGATATGGTTACAATGGCAATCTGCGATATGTAGTAGATGATTATGAAGAGCATGAGTTAGATGCTCAAGGAAATAGACCCATGAATCCGCTCAATTCAGGATACAGCACCAACACTCTGTGGAGTGGCGCATTCGGGGCTGGTGGTGTCAACGAAGGAACTGAAGAATACTGGACAGGATTGGCAGAAGTCAATCACACCGGATATGTAGGTTTGGAAGCTCAAAATATTGAAGCATTTGCGCTACATCGTCTAGAGATCAACGATCACGTATTGGATGATTATGGCTATCGAGCATTATATGACAAAGCCTTTCCCGATTTTGACGAATCAGAAAGATATTCTCCGACAACATCCAGCTTTGCGATTAGTGCTTATCTGCGATCCATGTTGGCTAATGAAGCACCTTTTCAAAAATGGTTGAGAGGAAATAGAGGGGCTATGACGGTCGATCAGATACAAGGCGCTTTGGTCTTTTTCGGAAAAGCAAGATGCTATACTTGTCATGATGGGCCTGCTTTAAACTCCATGAACTTCCATGCCTTAGGCACAAAAGATATGTATGAAAATGGAGGGCTTAATACCTCAGCCGATGACCCTCGGATTTTGGGTAGAGGACTATTTACTGGAAAAGAAGAAGATATGTATCGTTTCAAAGTCCCACAACTGTACAACTTGAAGGATTACGCTACTTATTTCCATGGCAGTTCGAAAACATCTTTAATAGATTTAGTGGATTTTAAAATGAAAGCAGTCTCTGAAAATCCTTTGGTACCAGATGAAAAATTATCGCCATTATTCCGCCCATTTGGTCTGACGAAAACGGAAATAGGTCAATTAATTGACTTCTTAGAGAATGGGCTATATGATCCAAATACAGATCGCTATGTTCCCGAAAGTGTACTTTCTGGAAATTGTTTCCCAAATAATGACGCTGTTTCTCGTAAACAATTGGGGTGTGAGTAAAAAGTACAAAATATGGGATAATGTTTTTACGAGATAAAAAAATGCACAATTATTGATATTAATTGACAATTCAAAATAATTTTTCATCCCATGAATTCAAAAAATATCCATTATAAAATAGCCCTACTTGTATCCCTATTGGGGGTCTTTTTTACAAATTCATTTGCTCAAACCCATTTGAAACACGTTGGTTCTTCCACTATAGGAGGTTTCATTCAAGATACTGATAATCAGTATTCTAATTCAAATTTTACTTTAGATACAGAACTAAAAAGTACAGGTGGGAAACAAACAACACAAAAAGAGGGTAAAAAAAATCAATTCAAACTATACGGTGACATCAGACTCCGTGCAGAGCAAGATTGGGACTCTCGTAGATTTGATGGTAACTTTCGTGATGATCGCTTCCGATTACGGTATAGATTGAGATTCGGATTTACTTATAATTGGACTAATAATATCAGTTTGGGTGCAAGGCTAAGATCAGGCGTTGCCGAAAGCCTTCAATCACCGCATAACAATTTTGGGCACCGAGAATTTACTGGCGTCCCCATCAATTTGGACAAGGTTTTTCTATCGGGGAAACATGACAAATATTGGTGGTGGGCTGGTAAAAATAGCTTTCCATTCTGGAAGCAAAATGAATTATTTTGGGATGATGATGTTACACCTGAAGGAATAGCAATAGGAGGATCATTCGAAGCAAACGGCATCAGTATAAAACCGAAAGCCGCCTATTTTATAACTAATACTGGTAATGGGAATTTTGATCCTAAAGATCCAACCAATGGCATGATCGATGGACAAATGATAGGTGGTCAGTTGGAATTAGGTTTTAAAATTAAGGAAAACAAAGTCACAATGGCCAGTAGTTATTATGCCCTCAAAGACATCAATAATGTCCCCACCACAGATTTTTTCTATAACGGAGATCGATTTAAACTCGATTATTCATTCATCGTGTCCGGTTTGAAAATAGAATTGAAAACCAAATCCCCGATAACCATTGGTTTCGATCATTTTACTAATCTGGAGGATTATGAAGGAGTACCAGATACTTTGATAAATCCAATCTACAAAGACCAAAATACGGGTTTTGTTATAAGTGCAAAAATAGGGAAGCTGAGTGAAAAAGGAGATTGGTTATTTGGATATTATTATGCCAGAAAAGAAGAATATTCGGTCGTTAGTTATTACACAGAAGATGACTGGATTCGACTTGGAAATATTAATCGAAATAGAAACACGAACTATCAGGGGCATGAAATACGCGTTGCTTATGCTTTTGATTCAAGGTTTAATGTTGTTGCCAGAGCTTATTTTGTCGAGGGGTTGGTTACACATGATGTTGCCAAAGAATCTGGAAACAGGTTCAGATTAGACTTCAACATGAAATTCAATAAGCAAGTACGATGATCATATTAGAGTATGTTTGAATTTTGATTTTGGCGCACTCAAATTTTTTCCCGGTCTGAGCCCTACTGACTCACTTGCAAAAGAGACGATTCACAGCTTAACTTTTGGGCTAATTCCTTCTGACGTAAGCATTATCTTACTAGCGATTTGGGAGGTATTAATCGGAGTATGCTTAATTTTGAATATACTAATTAGAAAGATCGTTATACTTACCCTTATTCATAGGGTGTGTACCTTTACTCCATTGCTTTTCTTCCATGAATTATCTTTTAATCAAGCCCCATTTACATTGACTTTAGTGGGATAATACATCATAAAAAATATTATTATTATTGTCACATTATTAATGATATACCCAAAAAATCCAAGTGCTCAAGTTTCTGAAAGTAGAACATAATCTGTATTGTTATCAGGAATAGAAGATGACAAAAATCACCTTCTATTCCTGACATTCTTCATCCTTCTCCCATCCTAAGCTCAGTAAATTTGTGGCAACGAAATTAACCAACCACTAAATTCTCACAAATATGGGCGCCTCGAAAGTTAGCATTATTAAGGACGGAAATACTCGCCGAGAGGCTATGCAGCACATCCTAAATGATTTAAAAGCCTTCGAAAAAATGATGGACGACGGGCTTTTTGAGTCTGGCGTACACCGTATTGGTGTGGAACAAGAATTGCATTTTGCACAAAATAGGGACTGGCGACCAGCGGCTGTAGCAGTGCAGGTTTTGGAACAACTGAAAGAAGACCCACATTTCACGCATGAGTTAGCCCAATTCAATTTGGAGATTAATCTCGACCCAATGGATTTTGAAGGAGAGTGTTTTAGAAGAATGGAACACGATCTTTATTCTTTTCTGAAAAAAGTTGAAATAGTCGCCAGACGATTTGATTCACATGCCGTTTTAGCGGGTGTTCTACCCACCATAAGGAGAGAAGATATAGACCTGAAAAATATTACGCCACTTCCTCGTTATCGCATTTTGATGGATACCCTCGCCGAACTTCGGAGAGGGCATTTTGACTTTCATGTAGTCGGGAAAGATGAACTAAAGTTGACGTTTGAACATGCCATGTTTGAGGCCGTTACGGCTAGTTTTCAAGTACACTATCAAGCAGATCCCTACAATTTTGGAAGGGACTATAACTGGGCACAGGCAGTCACCGCTCCTTTAATGGCAGCGTCAACCAATTCTCCGATTCTGTTAGAAAGGAGACTTTGGCGCGAATCTAGAATTGCCCTTTTTCAGCAGTCGGTTGATGTTAGAAATGAAGCTCAACTGATGCGCCAAGTTCCTCAAAGAGTCTCGTTTGGAACAGGTTGGGTGAATGGCTCAGCATTGGAGCTTTATCAGGATGTGGTAGCACGCTATCGATCCCTCCTCATTTCAAATCGAAAAGAAGATGCCATGGAGGTTCTTAGGCAAGGAAAAACGCCAAAACTATATGGGCTTCAAGTGCACAACGGTACCGTATACAAATGGAATCGAGCTTGTTATGGCATTACGAATGGCAAACCACATATGCGAATCGAAAATAGAGTATTGCCGTCTGGTCCGACTATTGTAGATGAAGTCGCAAATGCGGCATTTTGGCTCGGCATGATGCATGGAATGCCAGAAGAATACTCGAATATTTCCGAAAAAATGGAATTCGATGATGCCAAAAATAATTTTTTAAAGGCTTCAAGACAAGGCTTAGGAGCAGATTTTGTCTGGCCCGGAATGTCCAAACGTATCTCTTCTACAGATTTAATTCTAAAAGAATTATTACCAATTGCAAAAGCTGGTTTAGAAAGAGCTAATATACTGAATGACGATATTGATCAATTCCTCGGAATTATCGAAGAAAGAGTTAAAACAGGCAGAACTGGATCTCAATGGCTCGTCTCTTCTTTTGAAAACCTAAAAAAATCAGCCTCTATTAATGATGCTTTGACTGCAACCACCTCAGGCTTGTCTCGGCGACAACAAATCGGTCAGCCTGTCCACACTTGGCAATTAGCAACGCTTCCTGAAGCTGGAAGTTGGAGAAACCGGTTCCATTCTGTTCAACAAATTATGGCATCCGATCTTTTCACAGTTTTGGAAGAAGACACGGTCGAATACGTCGCAAAAATCATGGATTGGCGCAATATCCGGCATGTATTGGTTGAAAATGATGAGGGCAAATTATCTGGATTAGTTAGTTCGAAAAACTTGGTTCAATATTTTGGGAAATTAAAGTCTGACAATCCACCAGCTTGTATCCGTGATATTATGACCAAAAACCTCATTACCATTGAGCCAGATACTAGTATTTCAGATGCATTAACACTCATGAAGGAAAAAAATATAAGCTGCCTACCTGTCATCGTCGATAAAAAATTAGTAGGCTTGATCTCTGAAAGAGATTTCGTGAGAATTTGGGAAGAAGTATTTAGAGAAATTTCAAATGAGGATATTGGGAATATTGAAGGGGAAAAGATAATCGTAGATAATTTTCAATAAAATAAAAACTCCCGAATGATCAAACATGAAAATTCGGGGTTCTTTATGACTTTATGTTGTTTATGTCTTTTTGGGTCAGCATTTCTGCAAGTTAAATAAGTTGATTATGTTGAATGTATTGATTTTATCTAAACAAATTCAACGTAATCAACCCATCAACATAATAACAAAACCATTTACGGAACAGCCTACAAATAAGATTGATCTTGTTAACGACCACGTAAAATTTAAAGAACCAAATTCGAGAGTTTAAAAATAAGATCAATTTTGTTTTTTCCCCAATAAAATCCCACCAATTCCTACAGGCATTAATACAGAAACGCCAAACAGTATTTCATAATATTTGGGAATAAATCCCATTGCTCCCCAAAACAAAAGTCCTTGTCCAAAAAGAATCAATTCACTCAAAAAGAAGCCAATTAGGAAAAACACAAAGCCTATTCTTACCCATTTATCTTGTCGATTGATCATATCTTTCTGAGCTCCAAATCCTAAGAGGAACCCAGTAATCATTCCTAGTAACATAAGGTGCAAAAATCCAATAACAAAGTTTCGTATTGTGTACCCCACCGTTCCAATATATGGGACTACTACTGCTGTTTGAATTAATATTTTTAAAACAAAACAACCAAATGCCACCGTGAAGAATACACCGACCCATTTAGGAAAAAAGCTTTTAAGTTCTTTCCATAATCTTTTGATGATCAATAAAAAACAAACCAAAGCAGCAAATTGAATGGTTACACCTACACTATTTATCAAAAACAAAATTGGTAAAGGAGTTGACCACGTAACGGCAAGTGCGTATGTCAAAACACATGAAATAACCAACAAAATGAAAAAATTCTGCATGAGTTTGGGTGGCAAAACAATCCCTTTATCTTCCAATATTTTGAAAAACAGTCCCAAAACAGCAAAAATGAACCAGCCATTAAATTGAAAATGTAAATAAAACTGGACACCACTATAATACCATGCTGTTCCTTTTAAATCCAATGCCATAATTGGTCCCATCGCCCACAAGGCAATCGTTGAAACAATCAAAAACCAAAAAGAAGCTCTGATAAACTTATGGCTAAAAACGCTCCTAATCGAAGTATCCTTGTTCGTAATCGCCCCTATTGATGGCGCTTTTATAGTTAGACGTAAATCTTTCAAAAACCGTAAAATAAACAAGTAAGATAAAACTACATGAATAGCCGAAAAAACAATAGAAAAAGCAGCATACCCCTGGAGGGGAAAGGCAATCAACATTCCCAAAACCGAGGCTTGAGTCGACCAAAATAATCGATGATAATATTTAGATTTTTGTTTTTCGGCTGGCAGAAATGAATGGATTAAAAAAGCAAATAATGCCAAATAAACCCATCCCAGCATAGCGACATGAGAATGCCCATGCAGGAAATATTGAAACTTAAATCCTGGAATTTCAGCAACAAAAGCAAAGCGCAAAATTGCGCCCATTATAGCCGCAATCAATAAATTGATCAAGGCTGCCTTAAACCAAACTTTTTGCATTGGAAATGAAAATAAAGTATACAGTTTGCAGAATGCAGAATGCATTACACCTTCACCTACCGCAAACTGAATAATGAAGTGATAAACAACTTCTACAACATCGCGCCAAAGGCGCCCGTAGCAGTAATGGAAGTCTTGGAAGGCAGTCGAATTGAATAAACTAAAAATCAGATTATTCAATTCGACTGCCCTCCAAACCTCCTTAGCGCGCCTAGCCGTAGGCGACGGCGCGCAATAGGGAACTTATTTTGTCCAAGCACTTAATATTACTTTGTCACTTTGGTGGGAATACGCATTGGAACACGCCTAATTTGGCGGGCAGCCGTTTGTTTACGCGGAGCGATTTAAACAAACTAGACTTTTTTCGTAGTTTTTGGAGCAATGCCAAAAACTACAATATTTCAAAAAAGAAATAAGTCTTAAAATATTCCCAAGAATACTTCAAAGTGACAAAGTAGTATTAATACTCTAGTAAACTCCCTCTCCTTTACTGTTCACCAACAGTCTCCCCATCATTGGCATACATAAACTCTAAAACATCCCGAGCATCTTCTGTTGAAAGGTTTTGGTTTGGCATGCGAACCAAACATTGTTTGAGTAAGTCTCTGGCAGTTTCATCTTCTGCTAACATGACATCAACATTGAGCGTCATGTTCATAATCCATTCAGGTTTACGTTTTTCAGTAAGACCTTTCCAACCTGGACCTACCACCCTTTGATCAGTCAACTTGTGACAAGCAGCACATTTCATTTCATAAATGCCTTTTCCCTTGTCGACCATAGCAGCCACCAAAGGGTTGTTGAGTTCTACATTTTTGATTTCCCCGACGCCCTTTCCATCATCCTTTGGCTCCTCCTTAATCATGCTTTTAGGCTTCTTTTTTGATTTTGAAGAATCTTGTTCTGTTGAATCGCCTCCACAAGAGACCATAAAAAATGCTAATGCAAGAAAAACAAATAATTGTTTCATGACGGTATTAATTTAAATTATGGTAATGAGTTTTAGCAATCCTTTCCGTCATTCTAGTATGCAGTTTTTTTGGGGGTAGCTTGCAGTTGATAAACTGCTGACTCCCTTTTGAAAACTGTATACTTCAAAGTTTAAGTTCTTCTCTTTCTATTCTATTCGCCAGTTCCTTTATGGTTTGGTGTTTCATTTGATAGATAATGCCTTCCCGATAGGCAAAGGCTTGAACATGCAAAGGACATGGATTGTCTGAGGAGCAAACGGGTAGTCCCAAAAGACAGGAACTAAACATTTCTGGTCCATCCATACTATACACCACTTGAATCAAACTGGCATTAATGTGAGTTTCAGTTAAAAAAAAACCTCCACTTGGTCCTTTGATGGAAGCGATTAAATTATGTTTTGCCAATTGTTGCAAAATTTTCGCTAAAAAATGCTTTGGAACTTCTAATGAATCCGCAATTTCTTTTACACCTATCTTACTACTTTCATCAGAGTGAACAGCTAAATATAAGACGGCACGAATAGCATATTTACAGCTTTTAGAAAACATATTCTTGATTTTAAGCAAATATATACACTGCTCCATTAAAAGACAAATAAGTCTTTTAATATTTACTGATGAAATTTCATCCTCAAAATAATAATAGATTTTTCATTTTTTTTTAGCAAAAAAAACGATTTTAAAAAACTGATTATCAATTACTTAATCAAAATCATATAAAAATCATCCCTCCCAATGATTTTTGTCATCCTCCTTAACATCAAGGAGTCTTTTCTTTGCAAAAAAGATAAAAGAGTCTTTTTATCTTATTTTCTTCTGGAAACAAAATGGAATTCTAGTGAATAGAATATTTGACTCATCATAGCCAGTTAAATTTCTTTCACTTGAAATATGAGTTTTAGCAATCCTTTCCATTCAAAACTTAAATTTAATAGGTCATGAAAAACCACTATTTATTTCAATTCATTCATTTTATAATGATTGCGACCTTCGGGCTGCTTTTCTTACCCAGCTGCGGTAATCAAGCTGGGCAAACCAACACTGGCGGAGCACTTGGCGATGATGTAGCTTCCCAAGTATATGTCGCTCCTGGTGAATATGACGAATTTTATGCCTTCATGTCTGGTGGATTTAGCGGGCAAATCGGTGTTCACGGTTTACCTTCTGGACGTTTATTAAAAGTAATCCCTGTCTTCTCTACTGACGGAGAAAAAGGTTATGGCTTTAGTGAGGAAACCAAACCTATGCTGAATACATCCCACGGATTTGTGCCATGGGATGATGCCCATCACCCTGAACTTTCGCAAACAAATGGCGAAACTGACGGTCGTTGGATTTTTATCAATGGTAATAATACGCCTCGAATTGCTCGAATTGATTTGAGCGTTTTCGAAACAGTTGAAATTATCGAAATTCCAAATAGTGGCGGTAATCACAGTTCACCATTTACGACTGAAAATACAGAATATGTAGTCGCAGGTACTCGTTTTGGAGTTCCTTATCCACAAAAAGATGTAGCGATTAATACTTATGCTGAAAATTTCAAGGGTATGTTGACATATGTAAAAGTAGAAGAGGATGGAGCAATGGATGTCGCATTTCAAATTCTATTGCCTGCCTTTGATTATGATTTAGCGCATTCTGGTAAAGGGAATTCTCATGGTTGGACATTCTTTACAACTTATAACACAGAGGAAAAATCGACCCTTTTAGAAGTTGCTGCTTCACAAAATGATAAGGACTTCATCGCTGCGGTCAATTGGAAAAAAGCCGAAGAATATATTGCTCAGGGTAAATATCAAGAAGTACCTGCCAAATATGCTCACAATGTATATGATGAAAAAACGCATATGGCAACTTCGACGATGAAAGACAAAGTAAAAGTCTTAATTCCTTCTGAATGCCCTGGCTTAGTTTATTTCCTTCCAACGCCAAAATCTCCTCACGGGGTCGATGTTGACCCAACTGGTGAATATATCGTAGGAAACGGGAAATTGTCTGCAGACTTGACCGTTCACTCATTTACAAAAATGAAAGCGGCAATTGACAATCAATCTTTTGAAACTGAAATTGCAGGTGTTCCTGTTTTAAAATTTGAAGAGGTGGTTGCAGGTTCTGTGAAAGATGCAGGCTTAGGGCCACTCCATACGGAATTTGATGATAAAGGAAATGCTTATACTTCATTCTTTATTACTTCTGAAGTTGTAAAATGGAAAGTCGGAACCTGGGAAGTTTTAGATAAAGCGTCTACTTTTTACTCAGTTGGTCACATTATGATTCCTGGTGGCGATTCCAAAAAGCCACAGGGTAAATATTTGGTCGCCTTGAATAAAATCACCAAAGACCGATACCTTCCAACAGGTCCCGAGTTATGTCACTCTGCTCAATTATATGATATTTCTGGTGATAAAATGAAATTACTATTGGACTTCCCTACAGCGGGTGAACCTCACTATGCACAAGGTATTTCTGCTGACCGTATTGTTCCAAATGTCAAGAAATTTTATCCAATTGAAGAAAATGAACATCCATATCGAGCATTGGGAGAAAAAGATGCACGAGTTGAACGAAACGGCAATGAAGTTCATGTATATATGACTACAATTAGGAGTCACTTTGCTCCAGATAATATAGAAGGAATCAAAGTTGGCGACAAAGTCTACTTCCACGTTACCAACCTCGAGCAGGACTGGGATGTACCTCATGGTTTTGCAGTCATGGGTGCCAACAATGCAGAATTACTTATCATGGGTGGACAAACAGAAACATTCCTTTGGGAACCTAAATCTGTAGGTGTCATTCCTTTTTATTGTACAGATTTCTGTTCTGCACTACACCAGGAAATGCAAGGATATATTCGGGTCTCTCCTAGAAGTTCGAATATCGCTTTGAAGTGGGGATTAGGTGAAGAAGAGGTTGTTCAGTAGAACTATGAAGAGGCGGAGATTTACCAAATTTAAAAATTTGGGAAATCTCTTTACTCAAAAAGAAAATAATGAAAAAGAATCTGCCAAGAATACTAATGATAATCGCCGTACTAGGATTAGGAACCTTATTCCTTTTCCCAATGTGGAAAATCACTTTGATAGCTCCTCAATATCCAAAGGGCGTGACGATGCATATTCATATTAATAAATTGGGTGGTGAAACACCCGCTGTTATTCAAAATATCAACATTTTGAATCACTACGTCGGCATGAAATATATTGAAGAGGATTCCATTCCTGAATTAAAATACTTCCCTTATGTAGTAATGGCAATGATGGCAATGGGTTTGTTAATGGCGGCTGTAGACAAGCCAAAGCTGTATTTAGGATGGGCAATACTATTATCGCTTTTAGCAATGGCGGGGCTTTATGATTTTTATTTATGGGAATATGACTATGGACATAGTTTAAGTCCAACCGCCCCTATAAAAATCCCTGGTGCATCCTTTCAGCCACCACTCTTTGGCTCAAAACAAATTATTAGTTTCACTGCAATATCCTTACCTCATATTGGTGGATATTTTGCCGGATCGTCTATTCTTCTAGCAGGACTAGCATGGTGGCAAAAATCTAAACTTGATAAAAATGAAACAACTGATTCCACTTCTGACAATAGCCACATTTCTAGCGAACGCTTGCACACCGTCGCCTAAACCTATAGACTATGGTTCTGACATGTGCCATTTTTGTAAAATGACCATCGTGGATCAGCAACATGCGGCAGAAGTAGTGACAGATAAAGGTAAAGTTTACATGTTTGATGCCATCGAATGTATGGCTAATTACATAGAAAAAGAAAGAACAACCAACTTTGCTTTTTTATTAGTCAATGACTTTGACTCACCGAAATCATTAATTGATGCGACAACCAGTCACTATTTGATAAGTCCAAATTTACCAAGTCCTATGGGTGCCTTTTTGACCGCCTTTGAGCATAAAAATTCGGCGATAAACATGCAAAAAATTAAAAGCGGCGAACTCTTTAATTGGGATGATTTACAAAATCATTTAAAGAAACAAGGAGTGGTTCATTTTTCAGAATATGAATAGCAATTTGAATTCAACATCAATAAATAAACAATCATGAAAAAAAATATTTTCTATATCCTCAGTTTAGCTATTGCCTTATTTTCAATGGCTTGTACACCAAATCCTGAAACAGCTAATAGTTCAGCAACTGCAGATTCTTCTGAACCAGTCAAGGGACAATCCACCGTCCAAGATGATCTATCTGCTAAAAACATACTTCAAGTAGCCTTAGGTTCTCCAGACCATACCACATTGGTTGCTGCTGTCCAAGCAGCTGATTTGGAAGATGTTTTAGTCAATGCAGGTCCATTGACCGTTTTTGCACCGACAAATGCAGCTTTCGAAGCGTTGCCAGCCGGTACCGTTGAAAGTTTATTGAAGCCTGAAAACAAAGCAACTTTGTCCAAAATCATCAAATTCCATGCTTCACCTGGCAAATATGAAGGCAATTTATTGAAAAATGGTCAACGTCTATTTCAGGCAAGTGGTCATTATGTAAATGTGGAGAAAGATGGAGATAAGGTAACGGTTCATGGAGCAAATATTTTGGGTACAGCGCAAGCGTCCAATGGAGTTGTACATATCGTGGACAAAGTAATGTTGCCACCTGAGGGCTAATTAACTCAAAATTTAAAGTCCTATCAGAAAAATTGATAGGACTTTATATAGATTCTAGAATTTAAAGGTATAATGCCTTTACCGCTTGTTCAAATTCACTTGGACGAATATAGATTAGATAACCAAAACTCCCATCGCCATCGGTTACGCCATTTGACGCATAGATGTTGACATTGGCAAGGTAAAGTTTGTTATGGATATCTACTAATGCACCCATTTTGTCATCTCCTTGAACGAGAATGGCTTTATGTGGCCCATCTAATTTCATGTTGGCAGCCTTTGCCATTTGAACCAATTTCGGTGCATCATCAGGAAAAAGGGCTACTTGAACTTTGTTAGGACCAGTAGGAACGGCACTAAATGCAAGCTGATTAATCCCTAATTCGGAAAGTTGGGTCAATACACTATAAGCCGTACCAGGTTCATCTGCTACATCGGTGTAAAAATATTCGATTTGACGGATTTTATAAGTCATTAGGTTATGGGTTTGATGAATTACAAAATACTACTTTATCAATTTAAATGCTTGACAATAAATCATTGACCAAATGATTTTCATCATCTATCCCAACAAATAATTATGAAAAAATACATCCTCCTATTCACACTCATTTTTGCCACTTATTTTGCCCATTCAAAAACTATTGAAATTTGTCCTACTTGTGTTCAAACAAGTATTCAAGGAGCAATAAACTCCGCTCAGGAAGGAGACCTCCTCCTCATTAAAAAAGGAACTTACAAGGAAGGCAATATTATTGTCTCAAAAAGCCTACACCTTAAAGGTGAAAATTTTCCAATTATTGATGGTGAAAATAAAAATGAAGTAATAACTGTTACCGCTAACGATGTTACCATTGAAGGGTTACAAGTTCAAAATGTCGGAACCAGTTACTTAAAAGACCGAGCGGGAATTCGAATAAGAAAATCAAAGAACTTTAAAATCAAAAACAATCGGCTCTTTAATACTTTTTTTGGAATTTATCTCGAACATTCAAATAATGGTGTTATAGAAGGCAATGAAGTCATTGGACAAGCAATTGAGGAAATGTCTTCCGGAAATGCGATCCATCTTTGGTATTGCAAAAATATTAAAGTTGAAAATAATTTGGTTAGAAAACATAGAGATGGAATTTACCTAGAATTTGTGGATAATAGCCTACTAAGAAACAACAAAAGTGAAGACAACCTCAGATATGGTTTACACTTTATGTTTTCGAATGATGACGATTATTTTAACAATGAATTTCGGAGAAATGGTGCAGGTGTCGCAGTCATGTTTTCGAAGCGTATCAATATGTGGGAGAATACCTTTGAGTTCAATTGGGGAAAAGCTTCCTATGGGATTTTATTGAAAGAAATTTACGATGCCGAAATCAAAAACAACGTCTTTCGTGAAAATACAATTGGCATTTATGTTGAAGGCTCCACTCGTATCAATTATTTCGAAAACGACTTTATCCGAAACGGATGGGCACTCAAAATTTCGGGGGGATGTCTCGACAACAAGGTTACTGAGAATAATTTCATTTCCAATTCCTTTGATTTAGCCTTCAACTCGGCTATCAATAATAACACTTTCGACGGCAATTATTGGAGTGATTACTCTGGTTATGATTTGGATAAAGATGGGATTGGCGATGTACCATATCGCCCAGTAAAATTATTCAATTATGTCGTCAATAAAACACCAGAAGCTATGGTGCTTTTGCGAAGTTTATTTGTCGACATCATCAACTTTTCAGAGAAAGTAAGTCCCATTTTCACCCCGAAAAATGTGGTAGATAATATGCCAAGAATGTTGAAATTTTAGATGATTTTTAATAAGGAATAAAGTGACAAAAGTCATCAATACTACAGAGATTCAATTCTAACTTTGAGCAGGAATTTCCTCTTTAGAGGTTTAGAAAAAAAGACTCTACACATCTAATTTTAGATTTATTATCATGATAAAAACCGCTGACAAATCTGCTGAATTGATGGAGGACATTCATCAAAGATACACTGAAATGGGACAAGATCCTTTAGTACACTTAGAAGGATTAAAGTATGCAAAACCAATTACTTATTGGGATTATTGTGAGATTGACACCTTATTGAGTTTACAAAAGCCACGTACCATTGTACCCGATGAATCAGTGTTTATCATGTATCATCAGGTCAATGAATTGATCTTTAAAATGATCCTTTCAGAGATTCAACAAATTGCGGATAAGGAGGATTTGAATGCTCATTTTTTCACAGAAAGGCTCGGACGAATCAACCGTTATTGGGGTATTTTGATTAATTCATTTAGTATCATGAAAGATGGAATGGAAACAGCCCAATATCTAAAATTCCGAACCACACTTACTCCTGCGAGTGGCTTTCAAAGTGCCCAATATCGAACCATCGAAATTTGTTGTACCCCTTTGGAAAACCTGGTTCATCAATACTTTAGACCACAACTCTCAGAAAATGCAACGCTAGACGAAAAACTCAGTAAAATATATTGGCAGGCGGCTGGGTTGAATTTCAAAACAGGCGAAAAAAACCTCACCCTTCAATTATTTGAGGTAAAATATCGGGAAGAATTTTTGAGGATAGCTCATGATTATGAACACAAAAATATTTGGGCAAAATATATCGCCATTCATCCTGACGAACAAAAAGATCAAAACCTTATAAAAGCCCTCCGACATTTGGACGAAATGGTCAATATCGAATGGGTAATGACACACTATCACACTGCTGAAAAATACCTTGAAAGCGATGGAAATACGACAGAAGCAACTGGTGGAAGTTCTTGGAAAAAATACATGCATCCGAGTTATCAACGTCGAATTTTCTTCCCAAAACTTTGGTCAAGTGAAGAATTGGAAAATTGGGGAAGAAATTAACCCTTATCAGTCGATATGGTTACCGCTTGCAGTTTACAAATAATAAAATATCCTTTAAATGATTAATATACAACACCTCCACAAAGCATTCGGAAAAAACCAAGTCCTCAAAGGTATTGATTTGACTTTTGACAAACCAGGCATCACTGCTGTTCTAGGTCCTAATGGTTCCGGTAAAACAACCCTCATCAAAAGCATACTCGGAATGGTCATTCCCAACCAAGGTGACATAACAGTAATGGGGGAAAACATTAAGGGCAAATGGATCTACCGTGACCAAATTGACTATCTCCCTCAAATTGCTAGATTCCCTGAAAACCTAAAAGTCAGTGAATTACTTCGAATGGTCAAAGACCTTAGAAGCCGGGATGCCAACGACAAAAAGCTCATTGAGTTTTTTGAACTTGAACCCTTTTTAGATAAACGACTCGGTAATCTTTCTGGAGGTACCCGCCAAAAAGTGAATATCGTTCAAGCTTTTATGTATGATAGTCCTATGATGATATTAGATGAACCTACGGCTGGACTTGACCCAGTGGCTATGATTCGATTGAAAGAGCTTATCAACAACGAAAGAGCGAAAGGGAAAACCATTTTAATTACTACTCATATTATGAGTTTTGTAGAAGAAATGGCGGATGAAATTGTTTTTTTATTAGAAGGGCATATTCACTTTAGAGGTAGTCTTCAATCCTTAAAAAATCAATATCAAGAATCTAATTTGGAACGGGCAATTGCAAAAATGTTAGAAGGAAAAACCAATTCTAGTTCTAATGGAGTGTCAAAAGAGAATTCAAAATTCCAATTCGAAAAATCATTTTAAAGGAATAAAAAACTTGTTGATCAGGTGTTGAACAACTAAAATAACACAATAAACTAATATCAAAACAACTCATGTTCAAAATACTCAAATACAGTTTTTACGACCTCATGCGCAGTCGATGGACTTATATATATGGGGCATTCTATTTTCTATTTACCCTTTCACTTTTATGGCTCAGTAATGATTTATCCAAAGTCATTATTAGCTTGATGAATGTCATTTTGATATTAGTGCCTTTGATAGCCACCATGTTTGCGGTCATGTATTATTACAATTCTAGGGAATTCACGGAATTATTATTAGCACAGCCTATAAGGCGACGGGATATTTTTCTGGGTCAATATTTTGGAGTTGCGGCATCTCTAGCGATGAGTTTATTAGTAGGTGTGGGAATTCCATTTTTCTTATATGGGATCTTGGTTTCAGCAGAGATTTTTAATTTCCTGACCCTTCTTGTTGTAGGTGTTTTCTTGTCATTCATTTTCTCTGCAATTGCCTTTTTTATTGGTTTGAAAAACGAAAACAGAATCAAAGGATTTGGATTGACCATTATTATTTGGTTGTTTTTTGCAGTAATATATGATGGAATATTTTTGTTAGCACTTGCTTCCTTTAGCGACTATCCTTTAGAAAATTTTGCGATGGGTATTTCTATGTTCAATCCCATAGACTTATCAAGAATCCTAATTTTACTCAAATTAGACATCTCTGCCTTGATGGGCTTTACCGGAGCCGTTTTTCAAAAATTTCTCGGCACTCCCCTAGGAATTGTAACTTCCTTTGGTATTTTAACAATTTGGTTACTATTGCCTACTTGGGGGATTAAAACTGTTGCATTAAGAAAAGATTTTTAGCAAAAAGCGTATAAGTAAGAGAGCAATATTATCTGTAGCAAATTTTAGTTTCTTTTTTCCACTCACTGTGTTAAAAATACTCGCCAGAGC
>JANSWP010000162.1 GCA_024743405.1 Bacteroidota bacterium | reverse complement strand
TTGAGGCATGGCGAACCCTTTTTATGTGTTTTGAAAAAGATTGGGTGGTGTATGCAAAATGTCCAAATGCAGGTCCCAATCAGACCTTAAATTATCTGAGCCGGTACACGCATTCTGTGGCGATATCAGAAGGCAGAATTACGAAATTGACGGAGGAAAGTATTCATTTGATTTATAAGGACTATCGCGATGAGGATGAAAATGGCGTCCCCAAAAAGAAGCCAGAGGAGCTTAGGAAAATGGATTTTCTAGAAAGGTTTTGCCGCCATATTTTGCCTTCGTGTTTTCAAAAAATCCGCTATTTTGGCATTTGGGCTTGCTCGAATCGCAAGACAAAACTTCGTGAGTGCCAACAACTTTTGGGACATAAACCACTCTTGTTAACCATGCAGGGAATCAAGGCGATATTGAAGCAAAAATTGGGTATTGATCCAGCCGTTTGTCCACACTGTAAGAGTCCAAATATTGTGACATTTATTATCAGCCCAAGTGGAGATTGGACACCAAAGATCAAACTTGATTTTGTGAATCGTCCACCGCCAAAGCCGAAATTGAAAAAGGTGGCATGACATTCCAAAAACAGTTTATCAAAAGGAAAATGTTTCTTTTTGACGGCTTTTTATTTGAAGGCTCTACTCATATTGACACTTTGAAACAAAAAAAAAACTCCAAACTTGCTGAGTTTTAATCCAAAGCTCTAACTTCACTGGCAAGTTTTGTAACGTCTATACCCTGAAAAGCAACTTTCCAATTTTTTCTGAAATAAGCTTTTCGCAGTAATATAACTTAGACCGTTCAACTGAATTGTTTACGACATTGGGACGACTTGGGTTTGTGGGTAAACTGGGAAGTATGGCGAAAACAATACTTAATGTTGGGCAACATTAGAAAAAAGGAAATAAAAATATATGCTAAAATTTTTCCGAAGAATAAGGAAGAAATTAATCGATGGAGGAAATATGAAAAGATACCTGATTTATGCAATCGGAGAAATTCTACTTGTGGTAATAGGAATTCTCATTGCCTTACAGATTAACAACTGGAATGAAAAAAGACAAAACAAATTAAAAGTGGACAACCTTTTACTCCAAATTCAAAAAAATATTAAATCAGATCTTGCTGATATAAATCAAATAACCGCTTTTTATGCCACCAAAGATTCGCTAATGTATTTAGTACTAGGCAATAAACTGACCGAGGAGGATTATCAAAACCCAAATTCAAACCATTTGCATTCTTTAATATTTAATGGCATGGATATTAATCTTAAAAATATTGGTTTTACTAATTTAATGCGAGTTCAAGATATTATTCCACCCGAATATGAATCAATACTTGATCAAGTCTATCTACAATATAACGACCACTTTAATTATGTTCAAGATGCTGAAAAAAGTCTTAAAGACGTTACAGGAAAATTTAATGATGTCCTGTTTGATAAATACGATTGGTATTCTTCGGAAGTCGCAAATCATTTGAATGCTGACCGTATTGATTATTTTTTGAATAATGTGAGGTATAAGGGCATGGTGAAGGAGTATCGATCATCTGCAATAAACAACTATTTAAATTTTAATCTAAATTATGCTAAATCTGCGTCAGACACCTATGATCAAATTAGTAAACTACTTAATAAACATCCTGAAAAATCAATAGCATTTAATGACATAGAAACTGATTCTGAAATTATAGGAAACTATCAGGCTATTTTTGGTCAGTCAATTGAGTTGCTTGCAAAAGACAACCGAAATTATTTGGTAGTGGAGGCCACAGACACCATTCAATGGCTTCAATATGCTCCTAACAAATTTGCAATGAGTGGTGGGTTTATTAGATTTAGTGTAGAACAGGATAGTACAAATATTTACGTTTTAGGCTATGAATATGGCGGTAAACCGTTTGCTACTAAAATTGATGATTAAATTCTTTAGAAAAAGAAGGCAAAAACTATTGGATGAAGAACCCTGAATATTAAATCGAAAATCATTTGATTTATATAGTGGTTCAAAACAAAAACATGAAAGAGGAAAAAACGAACCACCAACAAATGCTAAAATGCCAATAGCCTCCATTCGTCGGCTACTGTATTTAGCAAGACCGTTCTCAGCAACCAAAAAGAAAATAATTTTTCGAATTGAATGAATTTGAACCCATAAATTAAACAAGCATACAAAATGTCAAGTAAAAAAGAACCTAACTTTATCGTGCAAATACTCAAAGGGGCGTTTTCAGGTTTTTTTAAAGGTATAAAAAAACTGCATATAAAATCAGAGCGTGTAATAGAAGAAGAAAATATTTTTTTAGAAGAACGGAGGAAAAAGCTTGGTGATACTGATTCTAACGAGCTAAAAACCACCAAATTTGGAATTGCGTTTTCAGGAGGGGGAATACGTTCTGCTTCAATTTGTTTGGGAGCAGTAGAAGTACTTTCGAAACAAAAAATATTGCAAAAAGCTGATTATATTTCTTCAGTATCTGGAGGCGGTTATACCAATGCTTATGTACAGGCAAGTCTACACGATTATGAAGATGAGGAATCTAATGATAATGTACAAAAAGCGTATGAGAAATTAGGAAACAAAGACTTTGTTAAACTGATGCGAGAAAAAGGAGCCAATTATATGGTTTCGAATTCTTCAAAGACAATTCCATCATCCTTATTTATGATATTAAATGTACTCGGAACAATTATTATTGGCCTAATCAATCCGATAATCTTTATTGTGAGTATTGTGCTTCTTTGGTTTATGATTACTCAATTTTTATTCTCGATTGTTCCGTTTGACACTTTATTCTCGAATGTTCCGTTTGACAGTAAAAATATTCATATGGTTTTGGGACTTTTTGTTTTAGGCGTTTGGATGGTCGGAATGATAGGATACTATTTTTTCAATGCCACATTGAAATTCTATCAGCGACTCAACGAAATAGCCTTATTTATGGCCGGATTACTTATTATTAGCATTGGCATCACTTATGCCGGCGAATGGAATAGTTATTTAGAGACAATTTTACCAAGTGAGATGCAATACGTTTTTTATTTATTCTGTGGCATAGTATTTCTTGGGTTTTTTACTAACATTAATTCTATCAGTTTTGGTCGTATTTATGGTGACAGTCTGACAAAAGCTTTTGGCATTAAAAAATCCATTCTTTTAAACAAATTGAGCAATACTAAAGATAAAAACCTTAATAACTACCTTGCCCCTTATCCTCTATTCAATTGTTGTCTAAACCTTGCTGCTACAAAAGTAAAGTCAAAAGGTAATTTAACCGCCGATTATTTCCTTTTATCCCCAAGGTTCATTGGTTCAAAAATGACAGGCTACATAGAAGATACTTCTGGCCTTTTATCTCTTTCAAGAGCTATGTCAACCTCTGCGGCCGCGATCAATACAGGTATGGGGGTTTTCTCAAGTGGAATTTTAAGTATTGTTATTGGATTACTCAATTTTAGAATGGGAACGCTAATTTATAATCCCAAAAAATTTGAACTTGTTATCGATTTGTTTGACAGGTTTAATACTGGAAAAGATACTTCAGCATATAAGGCCCACAAAGAAGAATTTGAAGGTGAAAAAGATACTTCAGAATATAAGACCCACAAAGAAAAATTTGAAGGTGAAAAAGATACTTCAGCATATAAGGCCCACAAAGAAGAATTTGAAGGTGAAAAAGATACTTCAGCATATAAGGCCCACAAAGAAGAATTTGAAGGTGAAAAAGATACTCCAGCATATAAGGCCCACAAAGAAGAATTTGAAGGTGAAAAAGATACTTCAGCATATAAGGCCCACAAAGAAAAATTTGAAGATGAAAAAACACATAAAAAACTCAATAATTTAGCTAAAGCAAAAATTGCACTTCGAATTTTTATCACAATGTTTTTTTCCCGGTTGATATGGTGGCCACGATATTATTTTCGGAGTTTATTGTCAACTAATAAATTAGAGGATAATATGCTCGATATTTCAGATGGAGGACATATTGAAAATCTTGCAGTGTTTGAATTGTTAAAGCGCAGGTGTAACTTAATACTTGGGTTTGATGGTGGAATGGATGCTAACTATGAATTAGCAGATTTAAGGAATTTAATCAAAAGAGCCAAAAATGAATTGGACATAGAAATAGTTTTCAGGGATGTGCAGGATAAAAAGGCGTTTGAGCAAATTGTACCTGGATCTGATGGATTTTCAAAAGGTCGATTTATAATTGCAGATATAAATTATCCCAACAATAAAGATGGAATTAAAGGTGGAATTTTTATTTATGCTAAATCTTCATTGATTTCAGAAGACAATTCAGAAGACAATGCAGAAGACAATGTATGGAAAAAGAATACAAAAGAATATGTAAAATACAATTATGAATTCCCTCATCATTCCACTTCCGATCAATCTTTTGAACCTGTTCAATTTCAAGCCTATTTCGAATTGGGGCAATCTCTTTGTAAAGAGATACTTCAAGGTTTAGACGAGTCTCCAACAATAAAGCAAATTTTAAATAATTTCAAAAAATAAAGGTGAAAAGGCTGCTGAGAATCGAGTGGCAAGAAGTGAGGAATAATCGCCACTTCAGAGCCCTCACACCACCTGCAATACTGATCACGTATCAGGCGGTTCACAGAACAATTTACCTTTTCTTTCTAGATTTTTATTTGGATTTCGGTTCCGCATGTTTGACTTTCAGATAATATTCCAAAAATGGAATACAGCCTCGTTTTCGAAGCCGAGATTCCGTAACCGTTGTGCCCATAATCGGACTGCATGCAATTCGCCATCCGCCCATTCTAGAATAGGCAAATCGACATGCTCAACTTGGCTCAACTCCCAATTGTAAAAACGCTCGAAGCCGCCTTTTCGGACGCTTCCACCCTCCCTTCCGCTAGCGGTTCTCTTCGTTAAAAAGGTCTCCCAGAGCTTTTTTGCTGCGCACCACTGCGTTCATAAAT
>JANSWP010000042.1 GCA_024743405.1 Bacteroidota bacterium | reverse complement strand
ATTAGCAATATTACTATATCCTGCTTCCATTCCAATAAAAGTATTGCCGTTTGTAGAAATGTTATTTCGACCAGTATTCCGTCCAATAAAGGTATTTTCATTACCTGTTGTATTGGCAGCTCCAGCAAAATAACCAATGAAGGTATTTCCTTCGGCGTCTGTATTAGCATATCCAGCGCTATTTCCAATAAAGGTATTGTTATTAGCAATATTACTATATCCTGCTTCCATTCCAATAAAAGTATTGCCGTTTGTAGAAATGTTATTTCGACCAGTATTCCGTCCAATAAAGGTATTTTCATTACCTGAAGTATTTGAAGTTCCAGCCTCATCTCCAATAAAAGTATTGTCTGAAGCAATGCTATTATTCCGTCCCGCCTCGTATCCGAAAAAAGAATTTCTGTGGCCGGTAGTATTATTTTGCCCAGCCGAAGTTCCAAAGAAAGAGTTTGAAAGCCCCGAAGAATTATTTTGCCCAGCAACAGAACCAACAAATGTATTAAATGAGGCATTATTAAAATCTCCAGCTAGATTTCCAATGAATGTATTGTGCTCCCCTGTTGTATTATTTTGACCAGAATGATACCCTAAGAAAGTATTATAACTAGCAGTGGTGTTGGAGGCACCAGCGTTTTTTCCAATTGACGTATTTGCAGTTCCTGAAGAATTAGAAGCACCAGCTTGACTTCCAATAAAAGTATTATTGGAGGCGGTATTCAATAGCCCTGTATTTTCTCCAATAAAGGTGTTATTACTACCCGTTTTATTAGTAACACCAGCACTATTTCCAATAAAAGTATTGCTACTCCCCATGGTATTACCACGTCCTGTTAAGTTACCAATAAAAGTGTTTTCTTTGACCGTACTATTGAGTCCAGCTTCGTATCCAAAAAAAGTGTTACCTCCAGTGGTCGCAACATTTTTGCCAGCATTTTTACCGACAATTGTATTTTCCGAGCCTGTTGTAATTGAACTGCCAGCATCTTTCCCAATCAAAACATTATTGATTGCAGTCGTATTGGAATTTCCTGCTAAATTTCCTAAAAAGGTATTATTCTGACCAGAAGTATTAGAAGCGCCTGCTCCTTCACCAATGAATACGTTTAAATTATTGGTTAAATCATCTACTTGTCCTGCATCTTTGCCAATAAAGACGCTTCCTCCAGAAGTCTCTGGAATTAATGTCACACCTTCCATTCGCCACTGTTCATTGCCCTCAATTTCAAATCGAATGATGTCTTCATCTATATTTTTCTCCACCAAAACTTGAGTATCGCCATCAGAGTCTGCCAATTTTACTGGTGTAGGTTGAGCAGGGACTTCATTTAAATCTTGCCAAACTGTTCCATCATAAAAAAAGAAGGAAACAATATCTGTATCAAATACCAACAATCCTGTCGCAGGCATATTGATCATATTTCGTTGGTTGGTGGTCATTTTAGGAATTAATATTCCTTTGGAAGTGGATTGAATATCCAGCATGGCACTATTATCAGGATTTGCACCGTCCTCATTGATGGCAATGCCTTGACTGAAAGTGGTGGATATAGTTAGTATTTGAACTAGAACTAAAACTAAAATTTGAACTTTATCTTTCATTGTTTTATTTATTGAATGGTGAAATGTAGCTCGGATTGATTATAGTTTAGTTTAAAATGATTTTTTCTTTTTTATTGATTCTATCTATTTGAAAATCAATGAGATAGGTTCCTTTGGGGAAATACATTAGATTAAAATATTCAGAATAATATCCTGCAGGTAATAGGGTAGAGGGTTGGAGTGTTTTCAAATGCCGACCTAATAAATCGGTTATGCAAATTTTGATTTGAGAGGATTGTTCTAATTGAAAATTGATGTGGAAATAATCTTCAGAAGGATTGGGAAAAATGACTGATTCGAAATCATTGTGGATAAAATTAACTGTTCTTATTTCGGAATAACTAAAAAGCGCCGAGTTATCTATTTGTTTGATTCTATAAAAATTAATGCCCGAAAATGGAGTTTTGTCTTCAAAATAATAGTTTTGAATATCTGAACTATTTCCTTTGGAATTCAATTTTCCAATCTCAAAAAATTGGTGTCCGTTTCTTGATTTTTCGATACTAAAACTAGCATTGTCTATTTCTAAAACGGTTTGCCAATTCAAATCGACTGTTTCACGAGCATTCACTTTAGCATTAAAAGAAAGCCATTCGACAGGTAATGGATTTTGAATACTTCCAACTGTCCATTTTGAAAAATGGTCGATATTATCTTTACCAATACAATTGTCATTTGGGGTGTGCTTATCGAATCCCATATTTTCCCAACCTGAACCAGTATGCCGGAATATGGTCAAATCATTTTCAGAAATTCCATTCAATTCTGCTTCAAAATAATGGAATTCAAGTGTCGCATTTAGATTTGTATTTATAGTTGGATGAATGTCAAAAAAACGTTTAATTCCCTCGTTCCCACCATTTGTTTGTGGTTGGTGGCCTCGGCTTATTGTTGTCGAACCCAAGTTTTCTGAACTTGTAATGACTGCGCCTAAATTCCCAACATTTTCTTTGTTAGGAGCATTTAGATTTACGGTTTTTATAATTAATCCTCCATCTGTTTCTATAATTCGGCTGTCTTCAGATTCATCGATTAGTTTGCCATTACTGGTTAAATTGATATTATTTCCATTCAAATCAATCAACCCATCCACAAATTTTAAATCGTTTTCGACGTAAATGGTTTTCTTTAATTTTATGCCATGATTGGATTTATCAATCGTCAAATTGTAAAAATTAATAAAGCCTGTTCCATCAATAGTTATGTCGTCAAAACCTGCATCTCCTTTGAAAATGACCTCACTTTGACCAATACTAAAAAAGTCAATATCGTATTGAAGTCGTGTATTTTCGATAACAATTTTGGGTGCGCCCGAGGCGACCATAATCGTACCGCCACCAAGAATTAAATGTCCTGATTGGCTAAAAAGGCATAAAGAAAGGATTGAAAAAACAATGGTGTTGATGTATTTTTTCATTGGTTTGAATTATTGGAAATTCAGTATTAACAACACTCAAAGTGCTGTTAACGCTCCTATTTAATCGTTGTTTAATTTTTGTTTTAAAGCGTTCAATTCTGTTTGCAAGATTTCAATCATTTCTTGTTGTTCTTGGACGGCTTTTACGAGCGGAACGACAAATTCTGCATAGCGTAAACTATAATGGTCTTGTTTATTTTTTGGTTTGATAATGCCACTAAAATCATATCCAGTTTGTTCGGCAGCGGCTTCGACTTCCTGTGCAATGAAGCCAGTATATTGAGTTTTAGCTTTTCGGGGATTCCAACTTGTTTTATTGATTTCTTTAGCAGTTTCCTCCCCATAAAGGAAATTATTGAGGTGGGATAAATCAATTTTATAAGTAACTGGTCGTAGTTTTTTGATAAAATCTAAACCACTTACATTCTCTTTTACTTGAGTTTTGAATCGCCCATCAGAGAAATTTGACCAATTTTCATAACCGCCAATTTCATCAATAGAAGATTGTCCTATTACTGCAACGAAGTCTCCCGTAGTTTGAGCAAACGCACCTATTGCAATAGAATTGGAAAAAACTGGAGGGTTTATAGAAGTAACTCCAGCTTCATAACCAACATAAGTATTAAGGTCTCCGAAGGTATTGTCTTCTCCTGCATTTTTTCCGATAAAGCAATTTTGGTCTCCTGTCGTATTAGAAAAACCTGCACTTTGTCCTAAGAAACAATTCTCATTTCCATTGTTGTTATATCCAGCATAATACCCTAAAAAACAATTATTATCCCCTTGAGAATTATTAAATCCAGCAAGATAACCAATGAAAGAATTCCCATAACCTGCAAGGTTGTTAGCTCCCGAAGAGTGTCCAAAAAAAGAATTGTTGAATCCTTCTGTATTATCCATTCCTGCATTTCTTCCAAAAAAAGAATTGTTTTCTCCAATTGAAGTGGACATTCCTGCATTAGACCCGAAGAAAGAATTGCCATTGGCATGTGTGTTTAATTCTCCTGCATTTGCACCAAAAAAAGAATTACCCGCCCCTCCCATATTTATGACTCCTGCATTTGTACCAAAAAAAGAATTATTCGAAGCGGTTGTATTTAATGCGCCGGTACTTTTCCCAAAGAAGGAATTATTTTCGCCTGTTGTATTGCTTGCTCCTGCATTTTTTCCAAAAAACGCATTGTTTCCGCCTGTTGTATTGTCTTTGCCCGCATTGAAGCCGAAAAAAGAATTATTGGAAATTGTGTTTTTTGCTCCTGCGTTTTTACCAAAAAAGGAATTGCCTTCACCAGTTATATTGTCTCTGCCAGCATTGAAGCCAAAAAAAGCGTTCGACGTTCCAGTCGTATTATTTGCCCCAGACTCTACTCCAAAGAAGGCATTTTGAGACGCGGTAGTATTATTCGAGCCTGCATCTTTTCCGAAGAAAGCATTACTATTTCCAGTTGTATTCGCATTTCCTGCATTAAATCCATAGAAAGAATTGTCACTTCCACTTATATTAGATTCTCCAGCATTTTTACCAAAGAAAGCATTTTGAAAGCCATCTATATTTCCGTAGCCCGCATTGTCACCAAAAAAAGAATTGGAGATGCCCGTAGTATTACTTCGCCCAGAATTTGTTCCGAAAAAAGAATTGGAATTTCCTGAAGTATTCAATAATCCCGCATCTTTTCCAAAGAAATTATTATTACCGCCTGTCGTGTTTAAAGTTCCTGCACCATATCCAAAGAAAGCGTTATTTAGTCCAGTCGTATTTGAAAATCCTGTCCCTGTTCCAAAAAAGGAGTTGCGTTCGCCCGTTGTATTTGAATTTCCAGCTAAACTCCCAAAAAAGGAATTATAGTTAGCGGATGTATTATCTTCGCCTGCTCCTTTTCCAAAAAAGGAATTATTCGAACCTGTCGTATTTGCTTTGCCAGCAAAAGTCCCTAAAAAAGAATTCCCGCTACTATTTCCATTACTTAAACCAGCTTCAAAGCCGATAAATAAATTATCTCCGTTATTGACACTTTCTAAACGGTTGCCTTTTATTGTCCATCTCTCTGTTGCTTTTACAAAAAAATGAATCTCGTCTTCATCCGTTCCTTCTTCTACCGAAATGCGTGTATCATTATCAGCATCCGAAATTTCAGGAGATTCAGATAAGGATTTCCAAATTGTTCCATTGTAATAATTAAAGCTGCCTTCAGTCATATCAAAAACCAATAATCCTGTAGCTGGGCTCATAATCATATTTTTTTGAGCTGTCGTCAATTTAGGAACTAGTATTCCCTTGGAGGTAGATTGCACATCCAACATTGCGCTGTTATCTGGCGAACTACCGTCTTCATTTATGGCAATACCTTGGGCAAATATTGAAGTTGTAAATATTAACATTACCCATAAAAGCGATACCTTTAATTGATTTTTTTTCATTGTTGTTAAGTTTGAAATTGAGTTCAGGTTTTATGTTCTAGCTGCGATAGAGATGGGGGTAGTTTGGAACTAGGAATTAATGAAATGAACAGTTATGGCGAAGTAATTACAGAAATGGAAAGGACGAGTCACATTGTTTAGTATATTATTTTACTAGCCTTTCCCGAAAAATAATTTCCTTTTCTCTCCAAAAAAGAACTTCATAAATGCCATTTGGGAAATGACTCATTTGAAGTTTTCGGTTTTCATTTTCTATTACTTCAGAATGTAAAAGCTGTCCCATTTGATTGTAAATTTCAAACCTTAGTGGATTGTACAGTTCATCTATATTTATGAAAAACTCATTTTGAAAAGGGTTAGGATAAATCGAAATATTGTTTTCATTTGGTGTTTCGACGGTTTGAATAGTTGAATATGAAAATGTACCGTTAGTATCAATTTGTTTCAAACGATAATAATAGCGTTGTTTATTTTCAATTTGGGTGTCTTCATAAAAATATTGAATTAAATTAACTGAGTATTTTTGACCAGGTTGCCAACCTAAATTTTCAAAATCATAGCCATCCTTACTTCTCTGAATTTCAAAACCGAGATTGTTATTTTCGCTAGCCGTTTGCCATTTTAAATCGATTTTATCTTTATTTAATCTAGCTGAAAAATCAATTAATTCAATAGGTAAAACAGCTGAATTATATCGTTGACCAAAAATTTCCTGTTCATCATCAGCCAGTGAGCCTGTGTTATCATCACCTGACCAAATTATTAAATATTCTTGATTGGTCGTGTTGTAAGTTGAAACAGGATACAATGCTGCATCATAGACTGCATTTCCTCCCATATCGCTTATTTGGAAATCATTATCTCCTATTTCCACGCCTGTATTATCTATACGTTGCCCAAAAATTTCAAAGTCATTGTTTATCAAAGGGGCAGTGTTATCATCTCCGCGCCAGACAACTAAATATTCATTATTGTCTGAATTATAAGTCACATATGGTGTTTGGGCACTATAAACGGTATTTCCATTGGTTCCCATATCACTAATTCGAAAATCATTAGTGCCAATTTCAGCGCCAACAACTGAGAGTCTTTGCCCAAAGATTTCTTGTTCATCAAGAACTAAGGGAGCAATATTGTCATCGCCATACCAGACTACAAGGTATTCATGATTAGTTGTATTATAAACTGCTGTTGGAAAAGAAGCATCATAATCCGTATCTCCATCTGGTCCCATATCACTAATACGGAAGTCATTTGTACCGATTTCAGCACCTGCCCCAGAGAGTCGCTGTCCAAAAATTTCATTTTCGTTTTCAACAAGTGGGGCAGTATTATCCTCTCCTGTCCATACGACTAGGTAATTATTAAACACAGGATTAAAACAAACGAAGGGATAAAAAGCACTGTATGCAGCATCTCCGTCAGGTCCCATATCGCTAATTCGAAAATCATTGGTGCCTATTTCCGCACCTAAATTCGAGAGTCTTTGTCCAAATACTTCCAATTCTCCATCAACTAAAGGTGCGGTATTATCATCACCTGGCCAGACGACTAAATATTCATTATTTGTGGAATTATATACTACCGAAGGAGCAACAGGAAAAACGCCATAATTTACATCTCCATTGGGTCCCATGTCACTAATTCGAAAATCATTTGTACCGATTTCTACCCCTGTATTATCTAATCTTTGCCCAAAAATCTCAAATTCATTATCTACCAAAGGCGCGATATTATCATCCCCGTACCAGATCACTAAATACTCATTATTGGTTGAATTATAAACTACTCCAGGCTCAAAGGCATCAAAATTTGCATTTCCGTCAGGTCCCATATCACTAATACGAAAATCATTTGTACCGATTTCTGCCCCTGTATTATCTAACCGTTGCCCGTAGATTTCATATTCATTATCTACTAAAGATCCTGAATTATCGTCTCCTTCCCATACAATTAAGTATTCATCATTTGTTGAATTATAAGCCACAGAGGGGTCAAAGGCATCAAAATTTGCATTTCCATCAGTTCCCATATCGCTAATCCGAAAATCATCAGTTCCAATTTCAGGATCGATGGTAATTGGAAAAATAGCAGTTTCTAAATCACCTTGTGCAATGTAAATCTCTGTACAATCTGCTTGTACTTCGAATTTGGCTTTCACTTCATTTCCCAAAGCATCGTAAACATATAATTGACCTAGTTTGACAGCGCCTTCCTCATTTTTCCATTGCCAATATTTATTTATGAATTCAAATGTTCCTTTTGAAAAAATATCCCCTTCTATACACAAATCGCCAGATGTAGGTGCATTGTTGATGATGAATAATTGTTCTATGTTTTTTTTGTGAAATAAATACCGTTCGGTTATATTATCCCGATAATAGTCTACAAATTCCTTTGAATCAGTTTCTTTCAACCTTGGAGAGATCGGCGCAGGTTTATGACCATTAATGGACTGAAGTGACCATTTCCAGTACAATTCATTTTTGTTGGGTTCAATAATAAGTCCTTCTTCTGAAAATTGGGCTTTGTAGAGGGGGTGGGTCAATTGTACCTTATTTTCATCTTGGCAAGCTTGATTGATGGCTTTGACTATTCCTGTTTCTATATTCAATGGATATTTACTTAAGTCTGATTTCATTCGATTATTTTGGGAAATAATTGGAGAGACGACAAGAAAAGAGCTCGCCAAAAAAAGGTAAAATGAAAAAATATTTCTATTCATTTTTATAGATTTGAGTTAGATGCTTTTATATAAAATTGGAGGGTGTTTACTTTGGCGAAAGTAGATGGTTAGTAGAGTCTTCACAATGCATATCGCGTGATCTTCAAAATTGGTTGAGCCATTTGCAGAATTGATTGAGTAGTTGGGAATGGTCGTTTTTTAGGTAAATTTTTGATGGATTTTCTTTGTTTTCCTAGTACTCATTCAACTTCGCAAAGGACTCATTGAAATAAGCAAACTACGCTTTGGGCTTATTTCTTATTTGGAAAAGTGATATTTTGGCGTTAGGAATTAAATACCTCCGTATTACTAGCAGAGTCACAGCTCACTACGTAAGCCCCTTAAAGATTTAAAATGAATCCATGCATAAAGCCATTATAATAGATGATGAAAAACATTGCCGAAAAATTCTGAATTGGGCAGTCAAGAAAAAATGTCCAACAGTGGAAATTGTCGCTGAATGCCAATCAGGTACAGAAGGCATTGAGGCGATACAAAAGTATCGTCCCGATTTGATTTTTTTGGATATTGAAATGCGCGATATGTCAGGTTTTCAAATGTTAGAGAAAATAGATTCTATCGATTTTGAAATTATTTTTACGACCGCTTATGATCAATTTGCGATTAATGCTTTCAAAGTCAGTGCCGTTGATTATTTGTTAAAACCAATTGATGAAAATGATTTAGCAACGGCGGTCAAGAAATTAGAGAAGCGACAAGAAGACCCTATTTCTGTCAAACAGATTGAATTTTTATTGACACAATTGCAAAAGAATTTGGGAGATCATGATACGAGTATCGCCGTTCCATCTTCGTCGGGTTTGGAATTTATTGAAATTGAAAACATTATTTATTGTCAATCGGATAGTAATTATACCCACATTCATCTTAAAAAATCAAAACCGATGATTGTTTCAAAAACCCTTAAAGATATTGAAGAGATGTTACCAAAATCTGCATTTTTTCGTGTCCATCACTCTTTTACAGTGCATTTGAAACACATAAAAAGATATTTAAAAGCTGATGGCGGTTATTTGGTTATGAGTAATGGCGATACGGTAAAAGTCGCAAGAAGTAAAAAGGAATTATTATTGGAATTATTCTAGTAGGGCAACCTTTGTGGTTGCCCAGAAAATCAATACACATCAAAAATCTCACCTACATATTACTTCTTCTAACTACACAAATCTTCGCGCAAGACTATTTGAATTTGCGTACTTTCGAAAATGTAAAAACCTTTCCTGATGTAACTTTTCAAGATATAGCTGAAGACGATTATGGTTTTATTTGGCTGGCAACCAATCGTGGGCTTTTTAAATTTGATGGCATTGAATTCAAAGTTCCTGTGATTCCAATAGATAGTCATCAAATTGTTCCGAAAGAGCTTTTTGTCAATTTGATGAAAGACCGCCAAGGCAGAATTTGGGCAGGAAGTTTTTCGAATGGATTGTTTTTGATTGATTTAAAACAAAATAAAGCACAACATTTTTTAAGTCAAAAAGATGCAGAAAATACCATTTCGGACAATCGAATAAAAAAAATTTTTGAAGACCCAAATGGACGAATCTGGGTTGGCTGTCACAAAGAAGGTTTTTGTTTGTATCGCCCAGAAACAAATGATTTTCAACGGTTTAAACCCTCTGAAATGTTAAATAAAAAAGAGAATGCTCGATTTTTGGATGATATAACCTCTCTTTATTTTCGCCAAGAAAAACTTTGGCTGGGGACATTGGACAGGCTACTTTGTTTCGATCCAGAAACAGAAACTTTAGAACATATTGATGTCGAAAACTTATTGATTAATCGGGAGGCGCTAAAAAAATCATTTAGTGCCGTTAGGAATATGTGCTGGTTGGACGACCATCGTTTTTTATTTCATACTTATACCTCTGACAACATCGTATTTCTATATGATGTTTTGAGGAAAAAATGTGAGGTAATTAGACTTACACCCAAAAATTCAACTAACCATGGTAATGGTAGTTCCATTCACCTTTTTGGACAATCGGCATTCTATTTTGTCGGAGAAAATATTGCAAAAATTAACCTGCATGATTGGTCTGTAAAATGGATGAATAACGAGGAGAGATATTCAAATTTGCCTTTTAATATTGGGCATATATTTGTGGATAGCCAACATAATAAATGGGCATTTAGTAGAAACCAATTGTATTTATGGGAAAGCTCACCCTCGGCTATTACGGTTTCAGGATTGGCGAATTCAGCAGAAGTGCTTTTTCATTTGGAAGCAAACAATTACTTTTTTTTGAATGAGATGGATACGAAAGGTGGGTTTATTAATATAGAGAATGGGGAAATCGAGTTGTCGTCAGAACAATTCATGAAAGAGAAGCATTCAACGAACAGAGTTGCCAATCTTTATAAAACTCAAAAGCAAGGCATTTTTACCAACAACCAAGCAAGCATTTTTAATTGGAATGGGCAATCGTCTTCCTTTAACCCCTTTCTAAATCTTTCTGATTATTCGAAAAGAAATAAACTGGGCGATTTTATAAGTGGCTTTTTAGACCTCCAAAATATTTATTGGTTAGGCACTAAAAATGATGGAATTGTTCAAGTAGATATTGAAACAAAAGAGAAAAAGTGGGTAAAAAATACCCCCGAAGAGTCTAATAGAATAGTGTATAATGGCTATCCACGAGGCTTCTTTGAAGATGATTTAGGAAACGTTTGGTTTGGCACAGATAGAGGGTTTGGATATTATAATTCCAACCGAAGCCATTTTGTCAATTTTCCTTATGAATCATATAAAACAGATAATCCAAGAATTAATTTAAAAAGTATTTCAAAGATAAAAAAGGATTCAAAAAACCGAATTTGGTTGGCAGGTGAAGCGGACGGACTTGGTTATTTTGAATTTGGCGAATCAAATCCCATCATTAAAACAATTTCAACAAAAGATGGACTTTGGAATACTCGAATCAGGGATTTATTGATAGACCAATCGGGCAATATTTGGGTGTCTCATTGGCGAGGATTATCTCGAATTTTTTCAGAAAATTTGCGAATTGAGAATTATGGTAAAGAGATTGGAATGCCTAATTATGCGGCATTAACCTTATTGAATGATGGAACAATTGGCATTCTTAAAAACGGGAAATTGCTTCAATTTCAACCCGATAGTTTGAGCCCAAAAGTGGTGTTTCCCAAAACAACCATAAATGACTTTAAGGTTTTTGATGAATCTTTGAATTTGGGCAAAAATTGGTTGGATATTGAGCAAATTGAATTGTCTTATGCTCAAAATTTTTTCTCAATTGATTTTGGCGTCATTAACTTTCTCAATCCAGAACTGACGGAAATTCAATATAAATTAGAAGGTGTTCAGAAAGAATGGACGAATGCCGAAAATCGAACTTATGCTAGTTTTGCTAATGTCGGTGGTGGTGATTATGAATTTAAAGTGCGTGCGCGAATCCAAAACGGAGAGTGGGCGAAACCTCACATTTTGAATATTTTTATTGCGAGTCCTTTTTGGGAAACTTGGTGGTTTTATTTGTTAATCGCTTTGATTTTGGGACTCATTATTTATGGTCTTTATTTGAATAAAGTCAAACAAATTCGAGAAAAAGAAATTTTGAAAAGCCAATTTAAAATCCAATTGGCGGAAGTTGAAATGATTGCCTTACGGGCCCAAATGAATCCTCATTTCCTATTCAATTGCCTGAATTCCATTAAACTTTTTATAGTCGAAAATGACACACAAGCCGCTTCTGATTATTTGACAAAATTTTCCAAATTGATTCGCCTCATTTTACAAAATTCAAAAAGTAAAATGGTTTTGCTTTCCGATGAATTAAAAGCCTTGAAATTGTACATCGAAATGGAAAAAATGCGTTTTGATAATCAATTTGAATATCGAATAATTGTCGCCGAAAATGTATCTCCTCATCATTTAGAAATTCCTCAATTGATTTTACAACCTTTTGTCGAAAATGCGATTTGGCATGGCTTAGTGCATGAAGACCGTCCAAACTTGCTGAAAATTTCCATTGAAAAAAGAGATCGGAAAACACTTTGTATAATTGAAGATAATGGCATTGGTCGCGAGGAAGCTCACAATCGAAAAAGGAATCATCAATTTCATAAAAAATCAATGGGCATGGCGATTACTCAAAATCGAATTGAGTTGACTCGGAATCTATATCAAATCGAGACGAAAGTGGAAATTATTGATTTGAAAGATGAAAATGGGAGTGCGACAGGAACAAGAGTGGTTTTGTCTATTCTTGCAATTTAGTTGTTGATGTCTTTAAAATCGCAAAAATGTATTTATTTATCAGTCTTTTTCAGTTGATTGGTAACGCTGATTTATCAAATACACCTGTTCGAGGTCATTCGTATTCTTACCAATTTATCCAAATGATACTTACACTATCAGTCTAATGAAATATGGGATTGTTTGGACGTTTTAAGAACCATAAAAGAGCTAACGATGACAAGTCAAAATATTAATATTTCAGAGCTTCTTAATGGATTGTATTTTATCTCCTTGAAAACTGAAGAGGGAGTAATTACCAAACGAATCTTCAAGGAATAAAGGGATCTTTCAGCTATTCTTCAAAAAAGTATTTCGAATGTACCATTTGACCATCTTAAAGCTCAAACTTTCAAAGTTATTGTTTGCTTTCTTAAAATATTCTCTGGCAAAACTATCCGATAGTCGATAGCCTATTGCTCATGATACCCTACTACAATTTACCTTAGGGAGCAGGAAAAATATTCTACCCATTTTACTTGTTATTTTTCCTTTATACATCGTTAAAAATACTCGCCATACCTTTGGGTATGTCTCTGTTTTTTGCCTATTCTAAAGAAAAATTAACTTCCTAAAATTTGGGTAGAATATTTATTTCCTCCTTCCTTATTCGATTATTTTGAGAATATTGCTTGAACTCAAAAGAAAGATTTTTGAAGAAATAGCAATGTAGGTTTATAGGTGTTCAACCACATAGTGTTAATTTTTTTTTATAAATGAAAATGTTATTTTATGTTTTTTGGAGATTAGAAAAGAGATTTCAACACCTTTTTTCTCTTTCTTCAATTCATAATTAAAGCATTATTTATTCATGGAAAAAGTTATTGAGAGAAAGGGAAACAATTTGTATCCGTCTAACCTTAAGGTTAAATTTGGGAACTATGATTTAGATTTAGATGTGCCGGCTGGGGTATGGAATCCAACTCCACATGGAATACATTTAGGGAATATGCTTGCTAAAATCGATTTCACTGGAAAACATGTTTTAGAATTGGGTACTGGTTGTGGTTTGCATGCGATCGTTATAGCGGAACAAGGAGCTGCAAAATTGACATTAACAGAAATAGATGAACCTATTTTAAAGAATGCTAGGCATAACTTGAAAAAATACGGGTGTGATTTACCTGTAGCGTATATTGTAGCAGATTGGACTAATTTGGAAGGAGAGAAATACGATGTTTTAGTAACGAATCCGCCCTTTACTAAATCAGGTAAGATTTATCGACGATATTTTATTGACACCTTGATTCTAAATGCACATAAGTTATTGAAACCAGGCGGTGAATTGATTTTTATTCATTCAAGTATGGCCAATATTCCACGTTCTATTAAAATGATGGAAGAAAACGGAATGGAGGTGGAGATCATTGGCGAAACAAGTGGGCCATTCAGAAAATATTATTTTGAAGATGCGAAATACATGAAAGATATAGCCTCCATCCCAAATGGATATACCATGATAGATGGGAAGCATTATGAGCGATTAATGGTTTTTCGCGCCACTTTAAAAACAAATGAAAATTGTTAGCGTGAGGTGGTCAATCGATAGAGGACAAAAAAAATCCCGAATTTGCAAAGAATGCAAATTCGGGATTTTTTCATTTCAGGTAAATAAAGCTTTTTTACAACTCAACCAACTTAATATCATCAATATAAACTTCGCCTGATTGCTCCATAGTAATGTAAAGCTGCTTTATTCTAGTGAGGTCTAAACCTGCTGGAATTGCAGAAAGTGGTACCGAAACTTTTTTCCACTCATTAGTATATTGTCCACCTTCTACAAACTCACTTTTTAGATCTACATAAATTTTTGCTCTTTCATAGTCTTCAAAGCCAACTTTAATAGGAAGGTCAGATTTGTTACCACCCATTGTTTTTATGTCAAATTGGATTGCAGTTGTTCCCTTTATTGAGGTAATATCTACAGGGCGCCATTTATTCCAACTTACACCAAAAGAAATCAACTTACAATCTCCATTATCATTCCATTTGGCATACAAGGATTGGTTTCCTTCAGTACTCTCAGCACTTGTCATTTCTATAGTTTGGCAGTCATCTGAAATGAGTCCCCAAGCATTATTATTGATAAAGGCATCATCCAATATTTGGATTGGCATGGCTGTTGGATCCGGCAATACTTCTTCTACCATCCAAGGTTTTTGCGGCTCAGGTTCATAAAAGACCAAACTGATATCATCTAAATAAATGCTTCCACTTTGTTGTAACTCCAATTGAAGCTGTTTGATATTAGTAGGATCAAGGTTTTCTTTTTCCATTTCAAAAGAATTGAGTGGAACGATTACCTTTTGCCATTCTTCATCAATAGCCGTGCGTTCGAAATACTTATTGGTTGCATAAGAAAACCCCATTCCGCCACTATAATCTTCTAAGGTCAACACAATAGGTAATCCAAAAGCGCGTCCTTTCTGAGTACGGACATGCATTTGAATAGCTACAAAATCCATGATTTCAGATAAATCTTTTCCAGCATATCCATCCCAACCGATACCGATACCCGCAAACTTACAGCCTTCGGCATCTCTATTCCATGTCATTTGGATAGACTCATTGCCACTGTAAGCAACAGTTGTAGAAATCATTGCTTCTTGGCATTCATCTTTTTCTAATCCCCAGACATCTGTCGCATCTTCATCGTATATCATTGACTCAACAATCAATGATATATCTTTTGGTTTTGCTGGTTTTTGTGTTTCCTCTATACCATCATAGAGAGAAGCTTGCTTGAATTGAATACAGCCGGAACTGAGACTTATGATTAAAAAAGTTATTCCGGTAAGAAATATATTCCCGTAAGAAATCTTTATCGATTGCATATGGACATTTTCTAATTTGAAAAGACGAATAAAAGACTTTGATTGTTTGCCTATTAATGATCAAACAAAGAGTCAATTTATAATTCTAAAGGACCACCACTAGTGAAATTAATAAAATCAATTCCATAGCTAACTTGTAACGGTGGGTTTGGTTGCGCATTCATATCTGAAATTAGCAGTAATCTTATCGCAACAACCTTTTCTAATTGATCTTGTGAAATTCCTGTTTCACTCATTGGATAATAAACATGCTGCCATCCTTCCCATGAAGCTGTTTGAAGATCCATTGAATGTCTAAATGTAGCATCTTGACCATCTTCAAATGCTCCACTATCATTCGAATCGAATACGAAGTCAATAATGGCTATTCCATGAGGACCTCCGTTACTGTACATAAAACAATTGAAGTATAGCTCCTCTGGTACGGTCGTAGGCATATCGGCATAGGTGTCTCCACTAAAACTAGCATTAATATCAATTAAACCGACAAAAAAGTTGGGTACGACAGCATCTGTTCCCTCTAATAATAAGAAAGAATTACCCTCAGCTGCCATATTATTAGAAAGTCCGGTATTAGCAGTAAATTCAAATTCAAAGTTACCGATAAATAAATCTGGACTTACACTCTGTTCAAAATCAGTAAATAGATTCGTATTGTATATTTTTGAAGACAAGGTCTCTACTTCTGCTGTATCCGAAAAACCAGGTTCTTCTGGAACCAAAAGTTGAACCGCGCACATTTCAGCCTTGAAGAAAGGCAAATCTGTAGTTCCTCCCGTCCAAGTAGCGTTTGCAGCAGTGATTTCTCGATCAAAACCTTCTATCCGTTTAACAGCGCCACTTTCTTGACCTGTAATCTCAATTATCCAATTGACATTTTTGTTAAAGGTGGCCGTGAAAAATACTGTTTCGCCAGCCGCAAAATCAACCGTTGGTTGGCTTACGACTAAGTTATCAATGATGGCGAATTCCCCAAAACGATCCACAAGAAATGGACCATCAAAAGTATCCGTATCATGACTACATCCTACTGAGAATAGAGATAGAAAAACGAGAGCAGTAAAGTATTGAAAAATTGATTTATTCATAATATTAGAGATGTATTACTATTATCTAATAATGTTTTTTTGGGGTTAAAATTTCATATTGTATAAGACAAAGATTTGATTCAAATTATAGTCATTTGTGTCATCAGTTCCAAGCTGAGAGCTAAAAGATTGGTATTGCAGTGTCATGTAAATTCCTTCTTTAAATTCATATTTAAAGCCTGCACCCAATAAATTTTCAGTGTCATCTGCAACGAATTGCGAAGGAAAGTCTTTAACATCATTAAATTCGTCAACTCTGGGTACATAATCAACACCTTCCGCAGTTAACAATTTTGCACCAAGCAATAACTCAAACTTTGGGAATAATTCCGCTTCTAGTCCCAACTCAATCATATTAGAACTCAAATCAGCCTGCTCTACTTCTGAACCTCCTCTTGAGATTGATTCATATTGATAACCTAAGGTAAATCTAAGTTTATTTTCCCATGAAGCAAATTTGTGAATATTGAAATTTGCAGCAGCTCTCAATAGTGTAAAATCCTTTAATTCAAATGTACCTTGTCCTCGGATTTCTTTCATGAAAGCACCACCTAAGTTTGCTTCAATCTTGTCATTTTGCTCTCCATAATCTATTCCGAAACGTACTCCTCGACGGTTTGGGGTAGCTGTCCCATAAGGCATGGTATTACTATACCGTGGATCATAAGCCATTAACCGATCAGACAACTGAAAAGTATATAATGCTCGATCCCTTGTAATATCAAACAATGAAGGCATTCTGACATTTCTGTCTGTCCCAATTCTGTTGTAAAATGATTTGTTAGCTGTGTAATCGATTCTTTTACTTTGAGCACCAATACTAAAGAAATCAGGGCCCACATCTACAAAAGAAGCAGATAGTGTTAGTTTTTGAGGTTTAAAAAAGACTTTAGCACCAATATCTAAAAAGGTATCATCCTCTTCAAAAATAGAAACAGAATCTGCTTTTAATTCTAAATTGGATCGTCCAGTCTCACCGACCAAATGAATTCCAAGGTCTTTTTTATCTAAAATTGAAATGTCAAAATCAATGGTAGTGACCGTATTTCGAATACCAGAGGTTGCTTCACCAGACTGCAAGTCATCAAAAGTATGGGCAACGTTCAAACCAAAATTGGCTCGTAACCCTAATGAATCGTTTAGGGTGACTGTTGAAAATTTAGCTTGACCACCACTAATAAATCGGGTAGGGGTCGTAAAAAAGTCTGTTCCTCTGACTCGTGCAATAAAACCACTAAAATCTATATCTTCCAACCCTTGAGTGAAATCTACTCCAAAGTCCAATTTTGCTCCTTGTAAACGTCTAGTATTGTCGTCAGAATAGAATTGCTCGTAATAAAAAACCTCTCTTTGTGGCATGAAGACAGCAGCTTCATTGACACTTCCTTCTTCCACTGTATTGAATAACGTATAAGGAGACATGGCGACATCCATATCCCCAATTCGGTATTTTATAGCATCAGCAATAATACCTCGAGCCCACAATTCACGAACTTCCACTGACATACCTGATCCGAAAAATCCACCAAATTCATTTCGAAGTCTAAGAATAGCTTGTACTTCTGATGTTTTGTTTGGTGTAGCATTGACTGCGAGATCAAGCATAAATTCACCATCAGTTAAATTTTCTATCGTAGAAGAGTCTGCTTCTAAAACATTTCCATCTATTCCTGTTTGAGAAATAAGGGTTCGTCCTAAGCCATTAAAGCGAAGTTTTTTGCCTTCTTCTTCTTTTTCAGTGGCTTTTGCAGAACCATCTTGTGCGGTCAACATATTAACCTGAAAAACCAAGATGCTCGCAGCAAATAATAATTTTAGTAATGTATATTTCATAATAGTTGTTTAAAAAAAGGTTTTCAGTTCTATTGTTATTTCTCGTCCTTTATATTTATCTAGACTAAAGCTTCGATCTTCAAATTCCATCCAGCGATGTCGGAAATAAATACCTGTACTTTCTGAAACTGTCCAATCAAACCCAAGACCTAATCCTGTTGCGAATTGGTCTCTTGGTAATTGAGTCTCAAGATCCCAATTAGTAAATTGACCACCACGGGCATTCTCAATACCTAAATAACCAGTGACTAAGAATTTTGGAAATAATTCGTAATAGAGATCAAATTCATGGTATTGTACGAACAAGTAGCTATCATCATTCATAGATGGTATTGCGGAAGCCTTAGATTCTGCGGACGCGAAAGAACCTAGATAAAAGAAATATAAGGCATTATCGTTTAAAGACGTTTTATATTTTGCCTGTATATCAACAGCATTAAAATATTTTTTATTTAAAGCGCCAGCAGTTACTGGATCAATATCGGTAGTTTGTACCACTTCCGATATTCCTCTGAAGAAAGAAACTTGGCGATTATAAGGACCAAAAACGGTAGGGCTAGTAGCACCTGCAGGGAATGGATTATAGACTCTTGATATGGCTAATCCATTAATACGGTGAACATAACTAAGGGTTGTTGAGGCTACATCAATTTCTTGAGCTAGACCCCATCCTACATTAAATTTAAAGGACCCAAGTTCCATGCCTGTATTGATATTGACCCCACGTCGGTTGTGCACTAATTGATTCACTTGAGCCAATTGACCTCCAGCTCCATTCGCACCAGCGATTAAACCAATATCAGCAAGAATATCAGGGTTAGAATTGGTCGCAATTGCTCCATTTTGATTGAAGAAATTCTTACTGATCTGATATAACTGAATATCAACTGGAAGGAAAGTATATTCTTTTGGAATAAAAGTGTGTAGCATTAACGCTTCACCCCATTTCTTCTCATAGGTAGGGCTTTCGTAATTCCCAACTGCTAATTCTCCAACTACTTTTACTTTAGCCAATTTCAAATCTAAGGCTAATGAATGCACTTGATAACTTCGTTTTACACGATTAATACTGTCAAGTGCGGTTTGGCTATGAATAAGGTTATAAGAAATGGATTGTCTTTTTTTACCAAATGTCCTTCCTATTTTACCTCCTGAAATAAAATTAGGAATAAGCCTAGAATCACCATTAAAACCAAGATAATTTGGAACAGAACCAGCATCAAGCGTTGATGGAATAGACGCATATGGATCCGTTATCGCTCCAGGTAATCCTCCATTAGGTTGGGTCTTACCCCAAAATAAATCAAATGATAAATTCCCTGGAAGTTTTCCGCCATTGATAATTAATCCTTGAAAAGCTTGATTGTTCCATCGGAGATCACCAGGACTAGTAGCACCTGTTTTGAAATAGTTGTCGTATTTATCTGTATTTGTGACCCCTTCCCATGGTGTACGATCGAAAATACTGAATCTATCTAAGATTTGGTAGACTCCAATTGTAAACGTACTGAGGTTATACCAATGAATACCTCCTGCTCTTACGCCAAAATTTCCAGCTTTTGTTCGGAAATTTCCATAAAAGTTAAGACCTAAGTTCATTGTGAACACATTATCTTCTGTTCCAGTACCCAAGTAAGGGGTATACATAAACAATTCAGTACCAAAACTGGATTTTCCGTTAGGTCTACCAATTACACTCATTGACAACATGGGCTCTCTATAGCCATCCCCTACACCATATGCCTTTTCATAAGGGGCAAGATTTGGGTAAGGATTGGTCATGTTTCTTCCATAAAGGAAGGCACGGTAATATCCAAAAATGGTTAATGGTTGATCTTTTTTTCGCAATTTCTTTTTAAGGAAAGTCGAATCATATTGTATACCTTGAATAACAGTAGAAGCTGAACGCGATAATTGGCTTTCTGTATTTAAGGTTGTATCAAGTAGTGAGTATTTTAGATTATTTAATAAAGAGTTATTAAAACTATCTTGACTGTAGGAGAAAAAAGTCAAGAAGATCAAACAAAGGCACAATGTGAGTTTTTTGCCTTTGCTATTTATAGTATCTTTATAAAACCTAAGGGCTTGTTTCCAAGTTTTCGTTTTGTGAAATTGAGCCATATAAATATATTATTTTGTTGATGACAAAATTAGAAGATAATGCTTTTGGTGGAGGAAAAACATCATACATCACCCTTACATCTTTTTTTTATTGCATACATCATTAATACATCACAACCTTGTTCTCTTTAAATGGTTTTAAATATTCTACTATTTTTCGGTTAATACTAAAATTTATAAAATTAAGTTTGGTCAATATGAAAGAAATCAAATTATTCTCATTAATCGCGTTTTTGCTTTTTTCAATCTTTAATGTGCAAGCGCAGCCTCCACAAAACCCTATTAAAGTAGAAATTCGCCAAGAAAATGGTGCTTGGCAACTTTATCGTGGAGGTGAACCCTATTATATAAATGGTGTAGGTGGTCAATCACATTTGGATCGAGCAGTTGCTTATGGCGCTAATTCTGTAAGGACTTGGGGAGCTGGAGAAGCTATTGCCGTTTTAGATGATGCCCATGCTAAAGGCTTAACTGTTTTATTTGGACTTTGGGTAGGTTGTGAGCGCCAAGGGTTTGACTACGATGATGCAAAAGGTGTACAGGCTCAGTTGGAGCGATTTACAGAAGTTGTAAAAGAGTATAAAGACCATCCTGCTATATTAATGTGGGGAATCGGTAATGAAACAGATTTATTTTATAGTGATTTCAAAGTTTGGAATGCCATCAATGATATCGCAAAGATGGTTCACGAGGTTGATCCAAATCATCCAACTATGACTGTAACAGCAGGATTGGATGTTGCAGAAATCCAATTGGTTAAAGAACGAGCTCCTCATATTGATGTATTTGGTATTAATACATATGGAGGGCTTATTGGGATCGATAAAGAAATGAGGGCCTATGGTTGGGAAAAACCATATGTTATAACGGAGTGGGGACCTGATGGGCACTGGGAAGTTGCTAAAACAGATTGGGGCGTACCTATCGAACAAACAAGTAGCGAAAAGGCTAGATTTTATAAAGAAAGATATGAGAAGGGGATTGCAAACGATAAAGAAATGTGTATCGGTTCTTATGTCTTTCTGTGGGGACAAAAACAAGAAACAACGCCTACATGGTATGGTGTATTTTTAGAGGATGGCACAGAAACCGAAGTTATGGATGTGTTGGAATATGAATGGAGTGGAAAAATGCCTGAAAATCGTTCTCCACATATTGAATCCATTAAATTGGAAAATAAGGTTGCTCTAGAAAGTGTTTATGTCAAACCTGGGAAAACTTGTCAATTGGTAGTAGATGTTAAAGATCCAGATCAAGATGAGTTGAAGTATCGGTGGGAAATATTACCGGAGAGTACAGATATTAAATCTGGAGGAGATGCAGAATCTAGACCCGAACCAGTAGAAATAGTTATTAAACCTGGTAGTGAAAACGGTACGCTAAATTTTAAAGCGCCAAAAAAAGAAGGTCCTTATCGACTCTTTACCTATATCTACGACGGGAATGGAAATGCTGCTACAGCTAATATCCCGTTCTTTGTCCGAAAATAATATGTAAAATAGCTTTAGTTAAGCTAAGTGCTTGGACAGAAATAACTTACACACATTATGACGGTCTATTTTTTCACCATATTTCGTTAAAAATGCTCGCCATATTTAGGATATGCCTGTGCTTTTTGCCTCTTCTGGCAAATAAATAGTTTTCGTCAAATATGGAACTTATTTCTGTCCAAGCACTTAATTATTACTTTTCAATAATAGGAGTGATCCCGATTTTTTACAACAAAGAATCAAGATCACTTTTTTTGGTGAAGTACCAAACATCTTTTTATAGGAACAATAATTGAATTGAATTTTACACATCCTTAATGACCACAAAACCTTTCTCTAAAGGATGTAAATGCTCCTTCAGAACATCAAAAAAGGTATCGCCATATCGTACATAATATTGAAGGAAATTCTCTTTTCTTTCGGTCAAACCATTACCAGGGAATAGTTTTTCTTTTAATCCTCTAATTTGTTTGATTGAAGTCTCTTGCTTTTGTTTTTCGGTTCGCATTAAGCGGTTTTCCAAGTTGTTTAGGCTTTTTATTTGTTTAGCATGTTCTGCCCAAACTGTTTTGACCAAAGAGAGATCAATGTTTTTGGTTTTTTCAGCAATATCCTTAAAGATGACTTCCAAACTTTCTTTTTCTGTTTTTAAACTCAATTCACCTTCGCTATTACGCTTGACATACGTTTTAATCAATCCTTCTATTTCGCTTGCCAAATCAGCAATAGATAAACCAAATTTTTCCATTTTTTTGATGGCTCCTTTATCTACCCACATGGCTGAATTTCGCCGAATCAACATTGGGAAGTTAATTCCAAAATGTTCAAACTGCGCCTTCCTTTCGAGCCAATAAGCTAATTCTCCTCCGCCACCGATGTATGCTAAATTTGGTAAAATTAATTCTTGGAAAAGAGGACGCATGATAACATTTGGACTAAATCTTTCAGGATGGTTTTCAATCTCAATTTCTATTTCACTTCCCGAAAATTCAATCTCCGTATTCAAGATTTTAAACCTTCCTTCTTCAAATACGATTCTTTCGCGCACTTGATCACGCAGATAGAAAAAGTTGATCTCTCGGGGGGAAGCTTGTGCACCAAAGCCAACTTTGTCTAAAGCTTCAATTGTTTGGTTCACAATATCGTGAGAGACTTGATTTAAGATTTCGGCTTTAATAATAGGAACGAACTCTTTTTTCAATTTTGGATGATTCATATTTAAAATCACCAAACCCTCATCTTTGAATAATTCATGTGTTAATTCAATAGTTGCATCCGAATATTTCTCATTTTGAGTGTGTGCTTTTTCAATAATAGCATACATCTTTTGGGCATGATCAGAATCACCTAAAATCTCTTTTAATTCAGTCAATACAGTTTTTAAGGACGATGTTTTCATCATTCCAACAGATCCTGACTCCCCGCTCTCCCATGTTAAAGTTTTATTGAATAATTGTAAATGATTTACCTCTTCAAAATCGTGGTCTTCCCCTCCTGTAATAAAAACTGGAATGAACTGATAATCAGGATATTGTTTACCTAATGTTTTAGCTAGATTAATAACTGAAATGATCTTGAAAATATAATAAAGCGGACCTGTAAACAAGCTAGGTTGATGGGCAGTAATTAGGGTGAAAGTATTTTTTGAAAGTAATTTATTTATATTTTCTTTTACTCCGCCATTATTTTCTATATTTGAATATTGTTCCGTTAAAACCTCAAACAATAGTTCGCGATGCAAATTATCTTGAGCTTTATCTTCCATTACTTTTTTAAAGGAATCTATATTGACAGGATATTTATAAAAAGGTGCTAACCTTTTATCTTCCGTATAATAAGCAATGTCTCTTTTTGAAAATTGAGGGAACTGATCAAATGGTACTTTCAGTATTTCCATATTTATTTTTAGGTGGTTTTTCAAACAAAGTCAACAAAACAGATAAAATCAATTATTGTTATTGGAAAAGGATTGAATGATTGCATTTTTTTAAAGGCTTAAAGGGAATTGATTTTGATTCCTTAAACCAATTTTATTCAACTCCGAACTTTTATCTATTTTTGGCAACCACAAAAGTAAATTTTTAAAATTCAATACTTTCTACAATATGAAAAAATACATCCTTGCTCTCGATCAGGGGACAACCAGTTCTAGGGCTATTCTATTTGATAAAGACAGTAATATTGTTGCTGTAGAACAGCAAGAGTTTACCCAGAATTATCCAAAACCAGGTTGGGTAGAACATAATGCAAAAGAAATTTGGCAGACTCAGTTAAAAGTTGCTCGGGATGTCTTAAAGAATAATGGGGTACAGGTGTCAGAGATAGCTGCAATTGGAATTACCAATCAGAGAGAAACAACTCTAGTTTGGGACAAGTATACAGGGGAGCCAATTCATAATGCAATTGTCTGGCAAGATCGGCGAACCGCCTCTATTTGTGATGAGATGAAAGCGAATGGGGAGGAAGAATATGTGCGTGAAAACACTGGTTTAGTAGTAGATGCTTACTTCTCTGGAACAAAAGTAAAATGGTTATTAGATAATGTAGAAGGTGCTCGGGATAAAGCTGAGAAGGGTGATTTATTATTCGGCACAATGGATACCTGGTTAGTTTGGAAAATGACAGGGGGAAACGTGCATATAACAGACTATACCAATGCTTCTAGGACATTGATGTACAATATTAGGACATTAGAATGGGATACACATATGTTGGATGTTTTGAATGTCCCAAAAAGCCTTTTGCCAGAAGTAAAAGCATCAAGTGAAGTCTACGGTCATTGTGATGCCTCTCTTTTTGGGGAAGCTATTCCTATCTCAGGGATTGCTGGAGATCAGCAAGCTGCATTATTTGGGCAAGCTTGCCATAAAGTAGGAATGGCGAAAAATACCTACGGAACCGGTTGTTTTTTATTGATGAATACAGGAAAAGAGGCAATAGCTTCTAAATCAGGTTTATTAACAACCATTGCTTGGGGAATTGATGGTGAGGTAACATATGCTCTGGAAGGGTCGGTTTTTATTGCAGGCGCAGCGATCCAATGGTTAAGAGATGGATTGAAAATTATTGATGAAGCTCCAGACTCTGAATTTTTTGCTGGAAAAGTTAATGGGACAGATGGTGTATATGTTGTCCCTGCATTTGCGGGGTTAGGTGCACCCTATTGGGATATGTACGCTAGAGGAGCCATTTTTGGACTGACTCGGGGCTCAACGAAAGAACATTTAATTAGAGCCACTTTGGATTCGTTAGCTTATCAAACAAAGGATGTCTTATCGGCTATGGAAAATGATTCTGGAGTGCCTTTAAGCGCATTAAGAGTAGACGGAGGGGCTTGTGCTAATAATCTTCTAATGCAATTTCAAGCTGATATTTTAGGGGTAAATGTCGAACGTCCAAACATTATTGAAACCACTGCTTTGGGTGCGGCTTACCTAGCAGGTTTAGCGGTGGGCTTTTGGAAAAAATCTGAGATTTCTGAAAGCTGGCAGTTAAATAAGACTTTTGAACCGAATATGGATGAATCGGAAAGAAATTCGCTTTATTCCGGTTGGAAAAAAGCAGTGAAGCGCACGATGGGCTGGGAAAATGAATAAGGGAGTAGGAAACAAATAACCTACCCGTTTCCCTTGCTCTTTTTTCCTTCATTTTTCGTTAAAAATACTCACCATACCTATCGGTATGTCTGCGTTTTTTGCCTCGACTGAATAATAAATAGCTGTGCAAAATTTGGGTACCTTATTTATTTCCTAGGCCCTAACTATCGTTTTTCTAAAATAAGATGTTCCAGATTATCGAAACCTGGAACATCTTAATCCTTTTTTAATAGCCGAAAAATCATTGATCTGTGCGGAAAGGACATGCGGGTAAGTCTTCCTTATTATATAAATTAACGTCATCTGGATTATCTGCCCAACCATATCTGACGTGTTTTGGATTTTGAAGGGTATCATTCCAAACAATAACCGAATTCCTTTCAATTTTAGCTTGTGCCCAAACAAACTGACCATTTTCTCCTGCAATTGCAAAGCCTTTTAAGTAGCCATATTTATCTTTTGCCACGAGTCCACTTCCAACATGGTCAAATTGTATCCGGATTCTATTGTCCTCAATGGTTTTTGATTTAAAAACAGGTCCTGAATAAACTAAATCTTCACCATAAGCCAACTTTCTCGCCCCTAAAGCTAAACGATGTCCAACATCATGCTTATTTCTTGGGTGGATATCATCGGCTTCCCCAATATCAATTATTACAGCTTGTGCAACATTGGGAATCGCTTTCAATGTAGAAGTCTGAGATGCTCTTAAAACTGCCCAATCACTATCGATAGGTTCTTTTTGAGCAGCCCGAAAATTAGCTAATTGAACATACAAAAATGGGAAATCGCCAATACCATATCTTTTTCGCCAATCTTGAATCATAGTTGGAAATTGTTCTGCATATTTGATGGCATCTGTGCCACCAGCGTTTGATTCTCCCTGATACCATATCACACCTTTTATTGGGAAATCCAAAATTGGATGAAGCATTTTATTATACAACATCATTGGAATTTGATTTAATCTGGCTCGAAAGGCAGACCGGTATTCTCCCATTTTGTATTTCCAATCTGTAGATAGGCTAATGTTTGAATTTTCAGTTTTCAAAAACATCGATGTGGGTTCGCCATAGAATCCGCCATTGCCTCCTGTATCCTCAACCCTAACTGTTATGACATTCTTACCGGGTTTTAAAACACCATCAGGGATTTCATAGGACCGAACCATGTTCCAAGCACCTAGAGATTCTCCTATTTTTTCTCCATTAATATATGTCCAATCAGAATCATCAATTTTTGCTAATCCCAATAAAGCTTCAGAACTAGCTTGCTCAGCTGTTAATTCAATTTCTTTTCTAAACCAAAGAATTCCATCAATGCCTTTTAGTCCTTGATCTTCCCATAAACCTGGAAGGTTCATCGAATTCCAATTGGAGTCATCAAAATCTGAAGCCGCCCATAAAGCCTTCCCGTTTTGTATTCCTTTATCTGATTTTGGTACTTCTCCGAATTTTTTCTCCAACATCATCAAACGGCTTTGCTCTACTTTTTTGCGATCATTTTCCATTTTTTCAACCATCACCTGACCATTTTTATAACCTAAACTTTCAGCACTCATCCAAGCTTCAATTCGACTTCCACCCCAACTAGAATTCAATAAACCAATTGGAATATTTTGAGTTTGCCTCAGTTCCTTACCAAAATAGTATCCAACAGCCGTAAAATTTGGTGCTGTTTCGGGCGAGCAAGTCACCCACTGTCCATCAGGAATTTTGTTTTCTGGTTTCTGTGCACCTCCTCTTTTGACTTTAAAATGTCGAAGCATTTGGTCAGTAGATTTAGGAATTTCAATATCTGCATTTAATGTAGCCTTAAGAATCCACTCCATGTTGGATTGTCCAGAGCAAAGCCATACATCACCGACTACGATATCCTTAATCTCGATTTCTTTTTTGCTTCCAATTATTTTCATTTGGTGAGATTCACCCGGCTTCATTGCTGGAAGTTTAACCCTCCAATTGCCATCCTTATCTGCTTTTGTAGGGAAGTTCTTTTTGTCAAAAATGACGGTGATTACTTCATTAGCATTAGCCCAGCCCCAAACTGGAATTTCATGATCTTGTTGCATAACCATATGATCACAAAATAACTTTGAAACGCTCAATTGAGACCAAAGTGAAATTTGGCAAATTAGGAGTAAGTTGAAAAGGAATATTCGTTTTTGCATTCTTGGAACTTTAAAAATGATTGAAAAGATCCTGTAAATTAAACTATTTTAGGAACTAGGCAAAAAACAAACTATAGTATCCTTTCAATCCATCATTTCTCTAACTTCCATTAATTCAATGCCAAGTAAATTCAACCCATTCTAGGTTGTTGGATTTTCAATTGCAGTAGCATCCCTTGCCAATCCAATGCCCCATATAGGATCTACAGGATTTACTTCAACCAAAACCCGATTTTCGTTATTCAATAAAAACGCCTTCATTGCTTCATCTTGAGAAAATTTATGAAATTACCTTTTTTGACTATTTCAAAATGGTTTTTCAACCAAAATACATTGTTAAAATTGCAAACCTTACGACCCCATTTTTTGGCTTCAACTGGAGAATGACATTCAATTCTTTTTTCTAAAATTTCTTGGTCATCAAATAATTTTGCCTTTCCTGCAATTATCCAAGGTTCTGCAGTTTTATAAGTGATTCCGTCAACGATGAAGTCAGATTCCACCATTAACTAAGACAAGATTGTCCAATTTGACCATTCTTTTTTTCCGATGTCCCCAAAAGAAAAGATATTTAAATCGTTCGCCTGATTGATATCCATTTATGATAGATGCTAAGGTGTATTTCATTTTTCTTTTTTTTATTATTTCAGTAATTCCTTAATTATTTCATAAAGGTTGCTTTTTTGAGGGATATTAAATCTTTCACAAACAATGTCCACATTGCCTTTTCTCCAGAATCCTTCTGGACAGCAAACCATCATTTTCCCAGTTCTTGCAAATAAACCAAATTCCAATAGAGAAATAGGAGATTTTGATTTTGGGTCAAAATATAAAATAATCATATCGGCTTTTTCAAGAGCATTCAATTCCCAATTGACTTGCTTATAAAACTGTGGATTTTCTATTTTTTGTTCCCAACTACTATCCCAATCAGGTCTTCTAGGATTTAAAATTGTAAATGGAAAAGGACTTAATTTCTCAATTATTCTATTTTGCCAATCCACTGCTTTTCCTTGTTCTATGCTTCCTGCAAGAAAGATTGATTTTGATTTGATAACAATTGGATGTGGTGGTGTGATAACAACCATTTTATGATTTTTTCTACAAAATTTAGCAATAAGAGATCTCTGCATCCAATACTATTTGCCTTTTTAACAGATTTCTAATTTCACTCAAATTGACTTCTTGTAACAACTCCCCATCTTTATATATCGTTTTCAAAAGCCCTCCCTGTTCTTCCTGCCAACTGACATTATCATACATTCTAGTAACTTCAAATTCATTTCCTTCTAAACGAATCAATCCTTTGGCAGAAACCTTCGTTCCATCATCTGTTTTTGGGTTTTTGAAAATGGCTCGACCTTCTCCATTAACCTCTCCATAAGTGGCCTTCATTGCAAAACCGAAAGTATCACGTGTAACGTATTGATAAGTGTAAGAACCAATTCCAAAGACCACATTTGTAGAGGCAAAACCTTTGGCTTCAAGTAGTTGACAGATGGCTTCACATCGTTCTAGTGTAATGCTATCGCCATAAATTAAACCGATGTGTTCATCAAGTAATTTATAGCCTTTTTTAGTGGTTGTTCCACCGAAAATTTCCCAAAGACATTCTACCGCACCTTTGTAAGCTGGGCTTCCAAATGCAGTATTTTTATCTCCACAAATAATCTTCACCGGGTCACCACTATCTGGGCGAATTACAACTTTTCCATTCCGAGACAAAATCTCTTTTTTTAATGTCGGAATATAGGCGGTAATTACTTTCCAAAAATCCCAAGTATCAGAAACAATGCTTACAATTCCCTTTGGATAAGTTTCCAGAATTAGGCGACGAAAAGTCCCAATCTCATCTAATTTTGTTCCCATGCACATGACAGAGTGTTCGGTTGCTGCTACACTTGCTCCAACTAATTCTTCCTCGCAATTTGCATTATAAAAATCTTCCAAAAAATCTATTGAAGGGATCGTATCTGTCCCTGCAAAATTCAATAAATGACCGGCTCCGCTCATCTGGGCTGCCTCCAGACCAGCCATTCCACGAAAACTAAAATCGTGGCCTTGAAAGTCCACAAAATCAGGGTCACCACCTGTTATTTTAGCATATCGATTTAATATTTTTCGATATTCTAAACTAATCGTGGCACTGGTACAAGGCATCCAAATAATACAAGAAAGGATTGTTTCTAAGAAATTAGTTACCCAGAAAAAGTCAGGTAAAGTATTCTTAATCGTAAACATCGGCATACGAATAGGAACCAACATCCCTTCAGGCAATGCTTTTATTTCAATTGGTAAATAGCCTAAATTGTGTAATGCCTCGACATGCTCATAACTAATCGCATCTTCTCCTAAGTATCCATTAATTCTGCGACGATATTTTTTGACAACCTTTTCTTTAGGGAGGCAAAAAAAGTTCTGCTCAAAGTCTTCCTGCAAATATTTTTTGATAAAATATTGTAAGCCAAAAAAGACAACTTTGTCAACACCTTTTATTCGGCTTTTTCGTGGTGTCCAGTTTGAATATACAAGCTCTGTTCCTTTTGGATATTGACTTATGTGGTCTACTTTATAGCCATCTGTTAAATGTAATGTGGTCATTTTAGATTATTTGATTTATAGATAAACCCGATGGTTAAAAGTCAAATAAAGAATTAAGGCAATAATCCTGTTGATTTCTTTTATTTATATTTTCCTTTAACCATTAAATTCGTCTATGAAGGTTTTTTATAAAAGCGTGTTTTTATTTAATTTGATTTGGGTAAAGATTTTATTATCATCAACTTCTTTAAAAGAATTGCTTGAATATATCTTATCAAAAGAAGTCATTAAGTCGACAAGCCCTTTACTGAAAATGCCATGGGAAATAATCAAAATTAATCGCCCACAATTCTTCTTTTTTAATTCTGTTGCCAACCCTAAAAATGTTCCACCTCCGTCACAAATGTCATCTACAATCACACATGTTTGGTTTTTTAAATCCTCCTCATAAACTGTAAAACCACTTAATTCTCCTGTTTGAACATTCCTTTTCTTACTGCATTCCACGACTGTTTTTCCTCCCAAGTATTGAGAGAGCGCGTATACTTTTTTCAATGCACCACCATCTGGTGAAACTAAAATATAGTCCTTTTCATGCTGTAGGCATTGACTGACAAAAGCATGATTTGAAACTACCTGAACATTATTTAGCAGGGCAGGAGTGACTTCTGAATGTGGGTCAAAAACGGTTATTTTTTGGAAGTTCTGCGCATTTATAATGTCTGCATAAACCTTCACACTTAAAGACTCTCCTACGACCATGACTCTATCTTGACGGGCAGCCGGAAAATAGGGGAGTACTAAATTCAAATATTGAATACCCATTCTTTTAAGAGCGTCAACAGCAATTAAAAGCAATCCTAAATCATTAAAATGCTGAATTCTGGTAGTGATAGTTATTTGTTTCCCCCCCTCTAAATTTTCTAATATTTTGATGTGAGGCTCTCCTCCGTTAAATACAAAATTTTCAAATTTGATTGATTTCCCAAAGGGTTGAAATTTCTTATCTAAGTTTAAATATAGCATTTTGCGTAATTTTGACACAAATATAGTTGAATGAGAAGTTGAAAGCAAGTTATTTGTGTAAATAAAACGCAAATTAAATTTCCTATTAATAAATATTCTTTATAAGAGGTTTATAATGAGTAGGTTATAGTTGGTTTGTGAGATGAAAATTTTTTCTACTGGATTGTTGATGGGGTAGGGGGAGGAACAAAAAGATATAATGTTGGAATGAAATAGAGCTTGATATTAGGATGTTCTTTCTGAATATTATGGAAAGTGAATGCCATCGTTTTAAAGATTTCAGCGACTTTTGAGAGAGAAGTTTTGGGATTTAAATTAAAATATAAGACTGCACGATTAGGAGAGGATGCCAAATCATATCGCGGATCTGGGTTTAGTAAGAATTGAGTTAATTTGCGTTTTAGAGAATCTTCCGGAAAAACAATATTGCGATATTCATTTTCCTTCATTTCTAAATCATTGAAAATATGCAACACATTTTTTTCTGAAACACCTCTTTTGTCACAAAAACTAATGGGTTGAAAGACAACTTGATTTTGATCTTTTGATTGAGCTTCGAATTGATTTTTGTCCATAGAAATCCTTAACAATACATTCAAATCCCAATTACAATTTAAGGAATCAATCAAATGAGAAAGTTGACCATAGTCAGATATATCGGTTATAGAAATTTCATGAAAGGGAACATCAGTTGGAAGCAACCTAAAATCAAGATTATCCTTTGAGTTTGAGCAAGCAATAAATGGAAGGATTAAGAAAATATAGAGGAAGTTCTTCATAAATTGAAGATGAATTTTCTATACCGTTTGGTGGTTTTATATTTCAAAAATCATCCCTTCTTTTTTTAATGCAAAATATTTTTCAGGTAAGAATTTATATAAGAACCCTGGACGTCCGCGACCCTCTTTTTCAGCCTTTTCATCTAACTCTTCTAATATCCCTAATTGTAAAAACTTCTTTCGAAAATTACGTCGGTCGATATCTTTTCCATATAAGGTAGCGTATAGATTGTGTAACTCAGGAAAGGAGAATTTCTCGTTTAATAGTTCAAAACCGATAGGTTCATAACTGATTTTGTTACGTAATCTTTGAATTGCATAGGCTATAATTTTTTTATGGTCAAAAGCCAAATTGGGTAAGTTATTTATATTAAACCAATGTGCTTCTTCTGCATCAGTGGCAGCATATAATTCAAAATTAGCCCGTCGAATTAAACCATAATAAGCAACTGTAACAATTTGACTTCTTGGATCACGGTTTGGATCCCCAAAAGTGTACAATTGTTCAAGATAATTGACTTCTATCCCTGCTTCTTCATGGAGCTCTCTTTCTACCGCCGCTTCTAAGGATTCGCCTTCTAATACGAACCCACCAGGAATGGCCCACATTCCTTTAAAAGGAGAGATTTTTCTTTTGATTAAAATAACAGATAGACCATCGCTTGGATCATAGCCGAAAACGACAGCATCAACAGTAAGTTTTATGTGGTTTGAAGACATGGCTATTTAGTAAAAGTAATAGTGAAAATCTAAGAGTATGTCTAAATTTTTACTTCCTAAAAACCAACGCTTTATGAACTTGCCTTCAAATTATTGCGGTCATTTGCCTCGGCAAACTCCCTTAATAATTTATCGCCAGAACCATAATTCATTGATTCTCAGTTTTTGAAATTTTTAGATATACTCTAAACAGAAAATTAATTACCTAAAATTTTTGACTTTTCTTCTCTAATCATTGCTCCAAAATATCCCAATGCCCCATTATTGAAATTTCCTTTAAGATCCGTTGGTGGGGCAATGGTTAGCCCCACGAGGTTAATTTGTTCATTAAGCCTATTTACTTCATAGAAGTATTCATTAATGATAGAATCTGTTTGGAATAATTGAACGACTAAATTAGCACCTTGAAATACGGTATCTTTTGTCCAGCTAAAATCTGTATTTCTAAATCTATCATTGAAGAATAGATATTGTGGGTTATTGACTAAAGAATCGTTGATATGGAGTCTCAAAAAGCCAAAATTGGTATTCTTGGAAGTATTTTGAAGAAATGGTTGAATGGCTAGAGTAGGAACAAAGTTACTTGTATCAAATTCTATAGGCTCTGGAAAGCCTAGGGAATCAATCCAAACCCCTTGTTCTGGCATAGTAGATTTGGCGATATATGATTCTCCTCCCAAAGCCACCGTAATATTATATGTTTGTCCGATGCTTCCGATTATTTCAGCAGATTCATACCGTCCGTCACCAACATAATTTAGTTGTTCTGTAAGATCATTTGAAGATAAGGTGACAATAGCATCTGAAATGATGGGAAATAGATTATCATCCGTCTTACTTATACTTTTAGTGATAATAACTTGAGCTTTTTCTCCTTTTAATATTCTTCCTTCAATGATTATTTTTTCATCAAATACCCCATTCAAATCCAGTTGATTCAAACAACTGAAGGCACTAATTATTATACAAAAAAGGAAGATTAAAATTCTCATTAATTAGGGTTTTATAATGCCAAGTTTTTCAACATAATCTTTTGATCCAAATAACATACCTATTGTTTCTGCGTTCCTTAAAGTTCAAAATAAAAACTGAAAGACGGAATTACAAAGGGTAAAATTGAATATTCAAAGGCTTTATTTTCGGGATCTAATTCGATAATATCACTTTCTTCTACATAAACAAAAGAAGCATTTTTTCGGGCGTAAAGATTGTAAAAAGCTAAACTCCAATATTTATTTCCACCGCGTTTAGTTTTACTTTTCCACCGGAAGGAAAGGTCTAGGCGATGAAAGTCCGACATCCTAAAGTTGTTTCTATTATTATAATAATCTATGATTTGTCCATCAATTTGGTATTTCCCAGCCGGAACAGTGACTAGTTTTCCTGTTATATAGGACCAAGTAGTAGAGATAGTTAAATTTTTCTCCGTTTCATATATACCCACTAAGGAAACATTAAGCGGACGATCAAGTTCTGAATTAAAAGCTTTACTTCCATTAATATTGGCATTTTGGTTTTTAGCTTTTGATAAGGTAGTACTCAGCCATCCTCTGAATTTTCCAATTCGCTTTTTTATCAGAAGTTCAACTCCATATGCCCATGCTTTTCCAAATACCAATTGAGATTCAATGTCTGATCCTAATTCTAACGTAGCTCCATCTCGATAGGCAATTTGGTGATGAAGCATTTTTCCGTACAAGTCAAGTGTTGCTTCCCATTTTTTGTTATTGAACTCATGGATTAAACCCCAAGATAGTTGGTTACTTCTTTGGGGCTTTATGATATGACTACTTGGAAACCAAGTACTAGCAGGGTTGTTAATAAATGCGCTAGGTAATAATTGTTGATATTGAATAGTGTGAAAATAAGAAAGATGCCATTGAGTTTTGGGGGTGAATTGATTTCGGATCGCGATGCGTGGTTCTATGCCAAAATAATTTTTTATTAACTCCCAATTTTGATAATAGGTTGAATCTATCCTTGCACCTGTTTCGTTATATTTATAAAGATAGTCATTGCCTCCAAGAACGGTAAAATTAGAAAAATGGAGTCCATAGTCGATATTCCATTTTTCATTGATTTTCATATTATGTGTCGCAAAAACACTTGATTCTACTGCAAATCGATTGGAAGTTTCTCCAACAGTTGGTTCTAAATCCTCATCCAATAATTTTCCAGGAATAAAAGTATGGTGGATCAGGTTTAACCCAAATTTAAAGGAATGATTAGGAGTGGGATAATAGTTGAAAGTTTGTTTTAAATGGTAGTCTCGAACTCTAGTCCGCAGCAAAAAATCTGCCGATGCATTTTCTATATTTACCAAAGCAGCAAGGTCAGTAGAGGAGTCAAAATCAAAGTCGCTAAAGATAAAAGTAGTGTTTGAGAATAGTTTATCGTTATATAAATGATTCCATCTGAATGTTCCAGTTTGATTTCCCCAGACTATTCTAAAATCTTCTTCAATTCTGAAAACATCATCACCCAAATAAATGGAAAAGAAGAGGCGATTTTTTTCGTTTAATTTATAATTCGCTTTGGCATTTATATCATAAAAATAAAGCCTGAAATCATTATTGGTAAGAGGACGAATCCATAAATCATGGTAGGTTCGTCTTCCTGCGAGCATAAATGATCCTTTATTTTTTGCAAAAGGGCCTTCTAATTTTAATCGAGTCATTAATAGGCCGATGCCACCTGAAAAATCGAATTCTTTGCTGTTTCCCTCCTTCATTTGAATATCAATAACGGAGGAAAGCCTTCCTCTAAATTCGGTTGGGAGGTTGCTTTTCATCACTCGTACATTCTTGATGGCATCTCCATTGAAAATCGAAAAAATTCCAGCTAAATGTGCTGGGTTATAAATGGGCGCTTCGTCCAAAAGAATTAAGTTTTGGTCGCTGCTCCCTCCTCTTATACTAAACCCTCCATTGCCTTCGCCATTAGCTTGAATCCCAGGTAACAGTTGGAGACTACCAAAAATATCCTTTTCGCCCAATAGACCAGGTAGGTTATTCAAATCCGTTAACTCGATATGACCACTTCCATTTTCTCCAATTAAAATTCCTTCATCTTGTTTTTCTCCCAATATGACTACCTCTGTTAAGGAGTTTTCATAAGGCTTGATTTCCAATTTAAGACGTTGATTGGCTTGTAGATTTAACTCAAAAACGGCTCTTTCGTAACCTACATAAGAAGCTTCTATTTCATAGACTCCCTCTGGCAATGTAATAGAAAAGAAACCATAGGAATTAGTGAAACAACCCTGATATAAAGGCATTATACGAATGGTGCCACCAATTAATTCTTCACCCGTTTCAGTATCTGTCAGATATCCACTCAACGTATATTTATTTTCGGATTGTCTTTGGTTCTCATATTTGTTTTCATCATAGGAGATAATGACCCTATTATCTTGTGCTTTATAAACTAGTTTAGTTTTCTGGAAAAGGCGGTTTAAAATCGTACTGATTTTTTTATTTGTAAAATTGATGGTAAAGGTGGTATCAGGAATATAATCAATGGAGTAGGCGAATTCTGCGGTTGAGTATTCCTCTATTTTTTCAAAAATTTCAGGTAGAGAATTCTCAAAAAAATAGATGGAAATAGACTCCTCTAAAACACCTTTTTGGGCAAAAAGAAAACAAGAAATAAAGAGAAATGTAATTGTAAAAGTTGATTTCATTCAATTCCAATTAGTATCAAAAGGGGCAACTTAGGAATTTTACCTTTTTAGCGTATGATTAAAGATATTCCGAACTGAAAATCAATAGGTTATGGTTTTGGCAAAAAATTATCGAATGAGTTTATTGGTATAAACGATCAAGATAATTTGAAGTCTGTTTCATAAGGCATTGGTTGTCAAGATGGAAAAATTTAAACAGTTCTTTACATTAGTGAAATTCATGATATTTTTATCAAAAATTAATTTCGGTAAGTTCAAATAAAAATTTCAAATTCATCTTTCTATAAATACTTTAGGGGCGAAAAAGTTTTATGGTGTCAATAATTGTTCTCTAATATAAAAGCGCCCTAAAGGAACTTCAAATTCGGATATTTTGCAAGATTTTATTGTTGTCGTTTGCACCTTTTCACTGTTTGGACATATCTGTTTATAAATTTCTTTTTTACCAATTAGAATCGGCATATCAAACTTTGCGACATCAGATTCCCATTTGTATTTCAATTCTAAGTTTTTCCCTTTTTGTTCCAACGAATAAAGCAATTTTGGAATGGATGGATATTTCAAATATTGGTCAAAAAAAGATGTCCAATCTCTATTCGTTTTTTCATTTACATAGTCAATAAAATCTTGAGTTTCGCAGTGCGCAATTTTATATTTAAGATAAAAGCCCTTTATTATTTCAAACCAAAGTACGTCATTATTGATGGCATTTCGCAATGTATGTAATACCCAAGAGCCTTTGAAATAATGATCACTTCCTTTCCAGCTATCAAAGTTGACATCCATTGGTCCTAGGATTGGCTCTCGATTGGAGATAAAAGTCTTTTGATTATTCAAATACCGAATAGCATCCTCATAACTCATGGTATATTCCACATAAAGCGCTTCCATATAAGTCGTAAAGGATTCATGGATCCACATCTCCGCATGGTCATTAGAACTAACAGAGTTTCCAAACCATTCATGACCTAATTCATGTACCACAATAAAATCCCAGTTCATATCCCGGGGTATCATCCCCCCCAAATAGCCGCGCATGTATTTATTTCCATAAGCGATAGCACTCTGGTGTTCCATTCCCAAATAAGGGGTTTCAACAAATGCTAACCCATCATTCCAAAAAGGATATTTATCAAAATAATGCTCATAGCACTTTAAAACTCCATTGACTTGCTCAAAATGAATTTTTGCTTTTTCCAAGTTGGGTTTTAAAACATAATAATCCACGGCTAAAATTTCTCCATCTGAGGCTGTAAAAGGATTGGAGAACTGAACATAATCACCAATATTGATAGTTACATTGTAATTATTTATAGGGTAGGTAACGAACCAATTCCACGTAGTGTATCCATTTTCCATAGATTTTTTGCCTCTTAGATTTCCATTGGCGACACACATTAGTCCATTTGGAATAGAGATATTGATGCCCATACTATCTGGCTCATCTGAGAGATGATCCTTATTCGGCCACCACAAACTCGCTCCTGTACCCTCACATGCTATCCCAACCCACGGATTTCCTTTTTCATCTTGTTTCCATACAAATCCTCCATCCCATGGGGCATTTTTTGCTGCTACAGGATAGCCCTCATAAAAAACTCTAATGGTATTACTGGTTCCGGTTACTTGTCTATTATTCATATTCACAAAAACGGCATTGTGGATCCGATTGTAGGATAGGGTATCTTCATATGAGGTGATTTTGTTGATTTGCATGTTATCAAATAAATCAATTTGAAGTTGGTCAAAGTCTTCTAACACATCATAGAATATATCTACATATCCTTTGATGAATTTTTTATTAATGTCAATTTGCACATTTAAATCATAAAAGGTGACATCATAGCAAGTCCTTTCGGGGCGCAACATGCCACGCAAAGTGTCCGCTTTTGTAAAAGAATAATTTTTGAAAAAGTCTTTTTGTGAAAACCCGATTTGAGTCAGCATTAAAAGACAAATAGGAATTAATATTAGTTTTTTCATATTCTCTAATGGGAACAAATTATTGTTGAGGATTAAGGTAGATTGTTTCTTACCAACTCGATAAATCTCGTTATTAAGTTAATGATTTTTCTAGAATTTTATTAATCTGGATTTTGAAAATTTTATCTACCCAGCGGTCTGGTAATAATCGAACGAACCTAATTGGTAAACTATTTCTCATAATAATATATTTTGTTTTCGGTTTTCTTTTTCTCAAAATCTTGTGGATCAATTGGGCAATATTTATTGGGTCAATCGCATTCCGTTCTGTTTTTGCAATCATCTTATCTGTACCTTTCAACACTGGGTCGTAATCAGTGTTATCGTATTGATTATCAGGCAATTTTGCTTTAGTCCAAATAGGTGTTTTAATTGGTCCAGGTTGAATAGAGATGGCATCTATCCCATATATAAGCAATTCTCGCCTAAGTCCATCTGTTAATGATTCTAGTGCAAATTTGGAAGCACAATAGGGTACCAAAAAGGGATTCGTAAAAGTACCTGATACAGAACTGATATTAATAATTTTGCCTGGAGATCCTTTCCTTTTTTTATCTGCTCCCAGAAGTGGTAAAAAAGCCTGTGTGACTCTTAATACTCCAAACACATTCACTTCAAATTGATTTTGAAATTCTTCAAATGGTAGGTGTTGTAGGGGACCGAAAACGACAATACCTGCATTATTGATTAATGCCGTAAGGTTATTGGAACCCAATATATTCTCTACTTCTGCCTTTGATTTTTGAATGGCGTCTTCATCTTTTACATCAAAAAGGAGTGCCTTAAATTTTTCGCCAAATTCATTTTCTAACCGATGGGCATCTGTTGCTTTTCGGACACTTCCAAAAACAAAATAGCCGTGTTCTATTAAATATTTTGTTGTAGTGTAACCAATCCCTGTCGAAGCTCCGGTAATTAAGATGTATTGCATGGTTTTTTTTAATTGGTCAAGGTAAACAAAATTTTAAAAGATAATTCTAAATTTGGACTTGGGATTATTGACTGCTTTAGAGAAATCTTCAAAAAAATATTAGAATGAAAATCGATATTACGGCTGCTATTGTTGACCTATTGTATGAACATCAAACGGTTGTATTACCTGGATTAGGGGCATTTGTAACGGACTATAAATCGGCCACAATAGATTACGTTCAAGGAGAATTGGCTCCACCTTCTAAAGAATTGGAGTTCAATCAAAACCTATTGATAAATGATGGAGTGTTGGTAAATCACCTGCAAAAAAAATATGATATTTCCTCAGAACAAGCAGAAACAGCCATTCAAACATTCGTAAAAGAGTTAATGAAAACAATAGAAAATAAGGAAATGGTTGTTTTCCCTAAAGTGGGTAAGTTATATCGAGACTATGAGAATAACTATAAGTTTATTCCAGAGGCGAATAACTTTAATACTGCTTCTTTTGGACTTCCAGATATTAATTTTTTCCCAATTTTGAGAGAAAAAGGAACAAGTATCCGTGCATCAAATCAATCAAAACCAATGGCTCATCCTCCTAGTACTTCAAGATCGAAATCCTCTGACTCCATTTTGCCTGTTTGGATGAGGGTTGGTTTACCCATTTTGGCAGTCCTGACGATCGTTATTCTGCTATTCAGTTTATTTATGTTAACTAAAGAGGATAGTGGAAACAATAGCAGAGATGAAATGGCAATCAATTCTGAGCGAATTAATCAAAAGCCATCGGAAGAAAGCTTACTTGATGATCCAGAGGATATTGAAGATTTAGCTATGGATAATTCAATTGATGATACTAATAATAACACCAGTGATGACATAAATACGGAGGCTCCTACTATTGCCCCGAATCAGAAAGAAGCTTTTATTATTATTCATAGTTTTGGCAATAAAAATAATGTCGAAAAATTTATGAAAACACTTCTTTCAGATGGATTTCAACCCAAATCGATGAAAGATGGAAAATTGACTAGAGTGGGGGTGGTCAAATTTTACGAAAAAGAAGAGGAGCTTTCTGAATTGTTAGATGATTTGAAAAAGATGTATAAAACAACTCCTAAGGTTTGGGAAGAATAATGTTTTTATTACGCTTCGTTAGATTTTATGCTAGTGTTAAAGTTGTAAGGTTGAAATTCATCAGATAACGGAAAGTTATCTGATGAATTAAAGCTAGAAATCAAGCATTTTTCTGGATTTCCAAAAGGCTACTAATTTTATCCAATAACTCATCTGGACCAAATGGCTTTCCTACATGATCGTTCATTCCGAATAATTTGGCTTTTTCCTTCTCTGTCAAAAAGGCCGATGCAGTCAAGGCAATAATTGGAATTTCTCTTTTTATTGGGTCTGCATGTTTTCGCATTTCAGCTGTCGCACGATATCCATCCATATTAGGCATTTGAATATCCATCAAAACAAGATTAAAATTTTGTTTGTCAAATTCTTCTAGCGCTAATAGCCCATCATTTGCGGTAACAACTTCGATATTCAGTTTTCGAAGCATTTTTGCGACGACAAGTTGGTTGATCTTATTATCCTCAACTAGTAATATTTTATTATTGGCAAGGTTTGCATAATTAATGATGGACTTTTGTTTAGCCACTCTTTTCTCCTTACTCAATGGAATCTTGAATGGTAGATAGACCGTAAATTGATTGCCTTCTATTGCTTCGACATCATTTACTTTAATATGCCCTTTTTGTAAATCTACTAATCGTTTTGTAATAGCTAATGTCAGATTGTTACTTGCATATCCGTCAAAAATATCCTGAGTTGGGTTGGTTAAGTTTCGATACATCTCATCGATTCTTTCTTGCTCAATTTTGACTCCAGTATCCTTAATCGTTAATTTTAGATTGGCCGTTTTTCTATTCAATTCTTCTAATTCTAAACTAATATCAATTTTCCCATTTTCAGTGTAAGAATAAGAGGTAGCGACTAGATTGGTAATGATTTGATTTAATCGAGCAGGATCTCCCATTAATTTGTTAGGGATTTTCTGGTCATAATCATAATTCATGTCAACAACTTTCTCCTTGGCTTGTGTCTCGAATCGATTTCCGATGTCAAGAATTAACTTATGCGGTGAAAATTCTCTGCTTTCAAGATCCAATTTACCTGCTTCAATTTTTGAGAAATCTAAAACATCATTAATAAATACTACCAAATTATTAGCAGAAAACTGTAATGTTCTTAAGTGTTCGATTTGGTCTTCTCTTGGATTTTCATCTAAAAGTAGGTGGGTTAAGCCAATAATGATATTTATTGGAGTACGCATTTCATGACTCATGGTCGCAAGGAATCGATCTCTAGCAAAAGAGGATTTTTCTATCGATTCTCTCTCAGCCATTTCGTCAACCAATTTTTTATTAAGTAAATCTAGATTGGCATTTTTATCTTCAAGTTCAAGATTTTTTATATCTATTTCTTCATGTTGGCGTTGTATTTTTTCATTTTTCGCTAATAATAATTGATTATCTCTTTGTTTTCTTTTGTTTGATAAAAATACGTTCAAAAGTAAAGTGACAATTAGCCCCAATACAGCAAATAAGAAATAACGGACTCTTTTACTTGAAGCATTTTCCATCTCTAACAATTCAATGGTCCGTTGCTGTTTTTCGGCGGCAAATTCAGACTCATATTTCGTTGTTAAATCCAATAGTGCCTTTGCTTTTTCCTGATTAAAAACTAAATCACGGCTATTGGCAAAAGCTAAATGATTGGCGTATGCTTTTTCATATTCTGCTAAATTAGCATAGGCTTTAGAGATGGAATGATAAAGCTCAGGAACTCCTTGTTTTGGTTTAAGGTTTTGAAGAAGTGTATAGCTTTTAGCTAAATTCTCTTTTGCTTTTTGGTCATTTCCTGTCTTAGAATAAATAATTCCAAAATTTTTAAAACTCTCTGCTTTACCATATTCATCATTGATTTCCTGTCTTATTTCAAATGCGGTAGTATTCTCTTGAATTGCTTCATCATAAGCCCCTTGAGCAATTAATGTGAGTGCGATGTTGTTAAAGTCAGTAGCTATTTTGGGTAAATCTTCCATAGAAGTATGCAAGTCTCTAGACATATAATAGTAAACTAATGCACCATCATAGTCTCCCAAATCTGTTGATATTTTTCCAATATGATTCGCAATTTTGGCAGCTTCTTCCAAATGTTCAATTTCTAAGTTCAAGTCTAAGGCCGTTCTATAATGTTCTAAAGCCTTTCCATAAATTTCTTTTGCCAAATAAACATCTGCCAAGTTTTTATGGCTTAGGGCGGCACCATTTACATCTTTTATTCGTTCTAATATTTCTAAAGCTTCCGAAAGGTTTTCTTCTGCCTGAGTATAATTTTCTTGAAGAAAAAATACTTGTCCTATGTGATCCTTTGATTCTGCTAGCCCTGCATCGTTCCCTAAATCATTTTGAATGCGTAATGCTTCCACATAGGACTTCATCGCGTTGGTATAATCATTTTTTGATTGAAAGATAACTCCAATCGTATTATGGCTATTAGCAATTTGTCTAGAATCATTAAACGTTTTGGCTAGTTGCATGGCCTCCTCTGCAAAAATCAACGCAATATTTGGATCTTGCTCCGCTAATGAAATAGCTATTTCATTCAATTTTATCACCTTCTCAATGCCATTTACATTAGAGGTCAATTGCTTTAAACTATCTAGGTTGATGGGATTCCCGGAGAGGCTCAAACTGACAAAAACCAGTAAAATCGCCAGAACACGATTTTTCATAAGTATAGTATTTGTTTAAATCTATATTTAACGTTGTCCAGATATGAAAGGCAATAGATGGTAGATTTTTGAAAAAATCGGTAAATGCTTTGAGATTATGAAAAATGAGAAAGTTATTTTGGAATAAATAGCTCAATTCATTTTTTCGACCTTAATCTATTGATTATCAAATGGATAAGAAGATTTGAAAATAAAAGGATGTACAAAAAATAAAGATTAGTGTATATCTATATTTTCAAATTCTCCAAAAATTAAATATATATTTAAGGGGTACAAACTTGTAACAGGGGGAAACATTAGGATATTTACGCAAATATAATGCCGATGTTAGCAATGATTATAACATCAAATGGTTTGAATGTTTATTGTTGGAATTTATGAGCTCGCTTTTTTAAATACCCTTTTGACAATAAGGATGGTTGATTAGATAGAAAAATCTTTAGAGAATAAACTTGTGCCTAAATAAGAATTGAATTTATGTTTTAAGGGAGTAAGAAACAAATAACCTACCCATTTCACTTGCTCTTTTGCCTTCATTTTTCGTTAAAAATACTCACCATCCCTATGGGTATGTCTGCGTTTTTTGCCTCGACTGAATAAAAAATAGCTGTGCAAAATTTGGGTACCTTATTTCCTGCTCCCTAACCTTTGAGTGTCAATTATTCAAAAAATCTATTTTCTTAACTAGAGAAATATTTCTTTCGAAATCATATAGGGTTATTTGACGGAGTTCATAAAAAGCTAACCAAAATGAACGCAAAGCATTCATGTACCCTCTTCTAGCTGACTCTTGTTCTGAAATCGCTATTCCTAATTCTGTTATTCCAATTTTGCCGATATAATATCTGTTTCGAGTTAATTCTTGTCTTTTTTGAGAAACATCATAGGCTCTGAGTGCTAACTCGACTTGATTTCTTAATAGATCAAATTGTTGCACCTTCAGAAGAATTTCTTGCTTGAATGAAATTTGTTCTTGCTCAATCAACATACTGGTAACTTCTTGATTAGATCTTGCAACTTCCAATCTTGATTTTGCTCGTCCCCAATCGGCTATTGGTACATTGAGTCCAACAGAAAATCTTTCATTTGTATTTAAAGGAGAAGAGTAAGAATCGCTCAGTTCTTTAGCGGTCTTAGAAAGGCTAAAAGACGCGAAGATATCAGCATTTAAACCACTATTCGATTTTGCTCTGGCAACCTCTGATTCAGCTTCAATACGGCGACGTTCAAATCCAATAATCTCACTCCTGTTTTGCATAGCATATTTTAATGCAGATTGTGCATCAATTTGAAAAATGGGAATTTCTGTTGGTGGCGTTAAATCAAACTCTATGGCTTGTTTTATCCCTAAAAAGTTTCTCAACTCCTCTGTACTAGTAGTTAAGTCCAAAACCGCCTGAGCGACAGTTGCATCCGCATTCATCGCACTTAATTCGATTTGTAATAATTCAGTCTCTGCAATTCGGCCTACTTCAAAACGGCCTTTTGAAATATTGAAAAGTGTATCTGCGTTTGCTTTATCTTGCGTGGCTGCTTTCAAATTTAATTGGGCAATATATAACTCAAAAAAGAGCTGAGCGGCTTCAAAACCAACGGCTTCCATATTTTCAGCAAATTGTTTTGTCGCTTCCTGATAAACTAATGGTTGAATTTTTTGATCCCATTTTAACTCATTAAAACCAAATATCGGTTGGGAAAAACCAAGAGAGAAAGGAGTAGAAAAATATGATTTTGAATCTCCAAATGTCTCATTAAATAAATCTAGCCTTTGGAGTCTAGTACTGGCAAAAATAGTACCTCCAGTCCAAGGCACTTGCTGAGATAATTGTAACCCAACATTGGTTCTCATCTGGGCACGTTGTATAAAGGTGTCCCGACCTGTAGGGAGGGTTACAATATCAATATTCCTATTCAAATCTGGCAAGTCAGATGTCAAATTGATGGTCGGTCGTAACAAAGATTGAGAAGATTGAAATTGCCAATAATTATTGGACAAACGAGCTTTATTAATTAACACATCAGGGGCATCACTTTGTGCTAAGGCGATGATTTCTGGCAAACTTAACTTGAGGGTTTCCGTTTGGGACATCGCAAAATTTGATGCCAATGAAAGGATGAAGAGAAAGCAGAGATTTTTGTAGGAGTTTTTCATATTTTATTAAAAATCAATTTAAAGTGTTGGGTTGAATCGTTAATCGGTTCTTAAAGCCTTAATTGGATCTTGTACCGCTGCTTTTCTGGCTGGAAATAATCCGAAAATTAAACCCACAGTAGCAGCTACCCCAAAAGAAAGAATAATGGACCAAGCTGAAACCACCGTTGGAATGTCCGCTGAGGAAGCAATCATTTCAGCAGATGCTACACCTACTACTATACCGATCAGTCCACCTATCAAGCTAATAAAGACAGCCTCGAACAAAAATTGAAGGATAATGTCTGTTTGGGTTGCGCCCAGAGATCGACGGATACCAATTTCTTTAATGCGTTCAAGCACGGAAGCTAACATGATATTCATAATCCCAATACCACCAACCAATAAGGAGATACCAGCGATGACTGCTAAAACAAAATTGAAAGTATCTTGAGTTTTTTGCTGTTGTTCTAACAATAATTCGGGTACTTCTATTTCATAATCAATGATGCCATAATGCCTTCTTTTCAAGATTCTTGATATGACATCTGCAGATGCCCTTAAATAATTAGAGTCATTTACTCGAACTACAATTTTATCAATTTGGTGATAATTTTTCTCTTTTCGCTCGTCATTTCCATTTCGTTGTTTCAAGTCTGCTTTTGAGACTGTAGCTCTGTTTTTAAACCGAATAAGAGCAGTCTGAACTGGTATATATACATCTGAATTCGAATCTCTAATGCCAAGATTCTGTAAGCTTTGTTTACTCGCTTTACGCTTTTTTAATACACCAATGATTTTTAACCAGGTATTACCACATTTTATATATTTACCAATTGGATCTGCTTTAGGGAAGAATTTTGATTGAATATTTTTGCCAATTATACAAACTGGGCTACCTAAATTTAGATGGGCCTTGTGAAAATTATTGCCAGTGCCTATTACTAAATTATTGAGTTCAAAAAATGAATTAGTCACGCCAATACATCTCGCACTTTCCATTTTTCCACCTTGAATAATATTAGTTGGAAGGATAATTTCTGGACTGATGTCTTCTACATTTGGAAGGATAGATTGTATCGCAAAAATATCCTGCTGGGTTAGCCCTGGAGACCATGGACGTTTTTCGTTTTCTGAGGAATTTCCACTCGAATTTGATCCTTCATCAGAATCTTGAATGACAGATTTTATAACGATATTATTAGTGCCAATCAATTTCATTTGCTCCAAAATTGACTGCTTTGCTCCTGTTCCAATTGCCAACATGGCAATGACCGCAGCCACTCCAAAAATGATACCCAAAGCTGTTAAGAATGCTCGGAGTTTATTGGCAAAAACGCCTTCCATTGCTAGAAAAAAATTGAAGATTATCCTTTGCATATTAACCAGGTCATAGAGAGATTCAGGATATTTAAATGTTAAGAATTTAGATATCCAAATGCTGAAAAATTAGTTAAAGATCATAAAATTACCGCCACCACCTTCTCTACTTGGAACATAGTTTCGAACTTTTTGTGCTCTGGCTAATGCTTCTTTTTGACGCTCTATGCGTTGTTGTTCAATCTTGGCTAGCAATGATTTTTTTTGATTAGGATCAATAGGGTATAATGAAAGATTATCCGCATTTTCTGGTTCAACTAGCAATATTTCATCTCCAGGAGCTAATCCGAATTCTATCATGATTTCATTATCATTGGTCTCACTTGTCACAACCTCCTGCTTCACAATTTTACCTTTATCTTTTTTGTAAACAAAGGTCAAACTATCACTGTATAGTCCTTCGAGTGGAACAAACAAAACATCTTGGTAAATGTAAGTGAGTATCTCAATACTTGTGGTCATTGCTGGTCGCAGAATTGAATCGGATTCATTAACCTCAATAGTAACTTCAAAAACTTTTGAGTCGTATCCCCTTAATTGTTCGCCTATATTTGCTACTTGAATAATGGTTCCAGAATATTCATTATCTGGAAAAGCATCTACTTTGATTTTGGTTTCTTGACCTTTTTGAACCTTCGAAATATCAACCTCATTTACAAAGGTCTTAGAAATCATTTCAGTTAAATCGGGTAATTCTGCAACGGTGGCATCCCATGAGGAAATTTGAGATCCAGGACCAATCTTGCCTTCCCAACTTCTCGCATAAATGACCATACCATCTTTTGGCGCATTGATAATAAATTTATCAGATAAATCTACCAAACGTTGAAGTTTAAGTTGCTCTTGGCGAAGAGAGGCCATAAATTCTGAGATCTTTGCTATAGATTTGGTTTTAGTTAATTCTGCTTTTTGTTCTAATTGACTATAATCTCTTTTAGATTTTTCTAGATCGATTTCTGCTTGACGAATGACCATTTGAGGCTCATATCGACTTTGCTCCACTTGTAATTCTTTTTCCTTCATTCCGAATTTGAGATTGATCAGATCATCTCTTATTCCTCTTAATTCAATAGCAGTATCAATTTTTGCTTGATCTAATTGGGTTAGAATTTTGTCCAATGCATTTTGGATTTCTTTCATTTTTGTATCCAATTCTGTACGATCTAGCGTAGCTACATAATCTCCTTCTTCCACCACACTTCCCTCTGCGACCAAATCTGAAATTGTGGTTCTATAGATTCCTGCATTTCTCATTCCTCTTGGGCCTTTTATTTTGACTGAATTTCGAGCCTTTAATTCTCCTGTGGCTGCCACATAAATTTTGAATTCACCCTGTTGAACTGTTGTGGATAGGTTATTAGCTTGAACTTTTTCATTGGAACCATTTACAAAATAATAGACACCTCCAAGTATTAGAATGAGCGCAATTGGAATAATTGTTTTTTGGAAAGACATGTTTTATTAAAGATTTTAGATTGGATGTAATATTTGTTGTGAAAGATGCTACTTTATGAAGGAAGGATGCATCAATTATAAACTTGGCCGAAAATATAAAACAAAGTGTCAAATAAAATCAGTTATGAATTTCTTAACACAAACCTTAACGAATAGTAGAGAAAAAGCAACATGCTTTATTTTAAAACCAATTCTTTGATTACTTCGGAAAAAAAGAATACTTCAAAAAAAATGAAAGTAGTTGGGCTCCATACCCAACTACTTTCATTAAAGGATAATGATTGAATTTGCTAAAAGATAGCGATAAACCACCCAATTAATTGGATCGTATTAGGTAAATCGAAAGAAGCTTGCCCTCTATATTAGAACAAAGTCTATTCAATTCAATCAATGATTATTTCATTTTCTTTGAATACAACATCAAATTCCTCTAATTCAGCTAGTACTGGTTCGTAAACTTCTTTCATTACTGGAATTTGTACACCATGTGCCTTGATTTTTCCATTCATCACTAAATTGACAAATATACCCATCGGTAGTCCAACTAATCTTGACATAGCAGTGTCTACTGAATTATTCCCCTTCATTATTAAATTGGAAGTCAATAACCTTTTTTTCCCTTCAAACTCATATTCAAATTCATGGTGCATAAGGATCATATCCTTATCTTTCTTATCTAATTGCCATTTCTCCAAAAGTAGTTTTTCTAAAATAAGAGCTGGAGTGGCTTGATCGATATTTATTTTCTTTTTTCTAAACAATCCAAGCCATTCTAGTTTTTTCATCACTGGGGAAAATGGACTTTCTCCTATTAATTGAGCAATTCTATCTTTTACCGAAATTCCTCCGCCGCTACCAACGTAAGCTTCCATCCATTCATGGTAAGTTAATTTGTCTGAGTCTAAAATAGGGTAGGAGCCATCGGTTAATCCGATTTTTATAAGGGCATTCCAGGCATCACAAAATCCCCGATATCGAATAGTCCCTCTCAAAATATTCGGGATATCTTTTAACCCATATACTTCTCTATATAATAATGAATCTCGATTGGCATATACTTCAAAAGGTTCATTAAAATCAGGAAATTCAATTAAACGGTATTCTTTGAAAAGCCGATTGTAGGGAATGTATTTTAATTTACCTTTTTCTAGATACTGAGCGGTTCCTTGCCCTGCTAAAATAACATTTCGAGGATTCCAAGTAAATTTATATTTCCATGGATTATCCTTTACACATTCTGGGGCAATAAGACCGCCTGTATAGGATCGAAAGGCAGTCAGTTTACCACCTTTCTCTTTTATTTCATCGATTTTTTGCATTGCTGACATATGATCAATGCCAGGGTCTAACCCCATCTCACCCATGAAAATTAATTCTCTATCCCTAGCTTCATCTCCAAGACGATACATTTCTTGAGAAACATAAGAGGCCGTAATTAGGTGTTTCTTTAACTTTATACAGTCATGCCCGACTTCAAGGTGTAAATGAGCAGGCAATAATGAAACAACTACATCTGCTCGGCTAATCAAATCTCGTCGATCATTTACCTTTGTGACATCTAACCATGCAGAACGACCATTTGGGTGGTTATTTACCTTTTGTTTAGCTAATTCTATATTGGTATCTGCGACAATTACTTGCCAATTGTTCTCCTTTGCCTTTTTTAGAACATAACTAATGACAGCTGTTGATGATCTTCCAGCTCCGATAATTAAGATATTATTCATGTTTTATTAGTTGTAATTCAAATAGTTAGATTTAATAATTGGCATAATTCCTTACCTTTCGTTTTTTGAAAAGTATTAGATCGGCGAATTTATCTAGATTTTTTTTTAAAAAGGATAAAAACTGGCGTTGATTTATACTTAGTAACGGCTAAAAAATAAGTCCGCTAATTTGAAATAGTATATTTTGGATTTTAGCAAGGCAATAAACACAGGCGATGCAGGGCATCAGCGAGTATTTTTAACGCCGCAAAAGTTCAAAAAATACATCGGCAAATGTCGGAGTTATTCTTTAGGCGTTACTTAATATCTAGTCTTTTTAAATTATCAAGAAATCAAGCTCACACAATGAGAGAAAAAGAGTTAACAACCAGTTTTTTTATTTATGATTCCTTGCAAGAATTATCTAAAGAGGATCAGGATTTAATGAATTTAGCTAAAAAATCTTTAGATCATTCTTGGTCCCCTTATTCTGAGTTTAAGGTTGGAGCAGCAGTTTTATTGAAAGATGGCAAAATGTATGGTGGGAGTAACCAAGAAAATGCTGCCTATCCTTTATGTTTGTGTGCCGAAAGGGTTACTATTGCAGCTGCAGAAAGCCAATCCCCACATATTCCAATCATGTCAATTGCTGTCACGGTCAAAAATCCAAACCAGTTGATCGATCAACCTGCAGCCCCGTGCGGATCTTGTCGTCAAGTCATTTGTGAAACAGAACGAAAACACAAACAAGAAATTAGGGTTTTAATTCGAGGTGAAGTTGGACCAATATATATGTTCAAATCAGGGAAAAGCTTACTACCTTTTTCTTTCGACGAAACATTTTTATAAGGGAGGAGGAAATAAATAAGCTACCCAAATTTTAGGAAGTTAATTTTTCTTTAGACGAGGCAAAAAACACAGACATACCCAAAGGTATGGCGGGTATTTTTAACGATGCATAAAGGGAAAATAGCAAGTAAAATGGGTAGGTTATATTTTTCCTCCTCTCTAAATCCAAAAGAAATGCCTCATCCAATGGATAGGGCTCAAAATAAGGTTGTTTAATCAACCTAATCGCAATCCTGCCCAAACCTGAGCTTTCAGGTGGCTGGGCAAAATTCTAATTATTTTTTTCACAGTATCCTAGAAAAATGCCTTTTAGAAATTGTGTTCATTACATGGATAGGATACTTAAGAATTTGTAAGGCCATTTCACAAATATAAGTACCACATTACCAAATTACAAACGATCCTATAAAAATGGGAGTGAATGACTATTTGGTTTTTGTTCCTTGTTATCAATTATTTCTATTATTTTTCTGACCAAAAAAAAGCAAGTTGATCTTGTTGTATTGTTTTCTGAAACCTTCTTATATTTCACTAATAATTTACCTAAATGAAAATTAGACTTACTTACACCCTAATTTTAGTATTTTTCCTCTCAATAATTCAAGCGCAAGTTAAAGAAGCTCCTGATAGACAAAGAGGGGAAGGTCCTTGGACACAATTGATTATTAGAGGGGTAACCTTGATAAATGGTAATGGCGCGCCACCTACTGGTCCTGTTGATATCATCGTCGAGAATAATCAAATCGTCCGTATTGTAAATGTCGGTAATCCTGGCATGCCCCTGACTGATGAAGGACGACCAAAACTTAAGGCTGGTGGTAAAGAATTGGACTGTAATGGTATGTATTTGATGCCTGGTTTTGTGGATATGCATGGGCATATCGGTGGGAAAGCTCAGGGTGCGGATGCTGAGTATGTTTTCAAATTATGGATGGCGCATGGGATTACCACCATTCGAGATCCAGCGTGTGGAAATGGGTTAGATTGGGTTCTAAAGCATAAAGATCGGAGTCAAAAAAATGAAATAACAGCCCCTCGAATAAAGGCTTACACTGTATTCGGGCAAGGTTGGGATAAAGAACCAGGTCGCGAAATTGGTGACTTTCCTAACAAACCAGAAGAGGCTCGACAATGGGTTAGAGACAATGCAAAAAAAGGCTCAGATGGGATTAAATTTTTTGGTGCACCACCTGAAATAATGCAAGCTGCTTTGGATGAAAATAAACAATTAGGTTTGGGATCGGCTTGCCATCATGCCCAAATGGATGTTGCTCGTTGGAATGTATTAAATTCAGCAAGGGCTGGTTTGACCACTATGGAACATTGGTATGGACTACCTGAAGCTCTTTTTGATAATAAAACAGTTCAAAATTATCCTTTAGATTATAATTACCGAAATGAACAGAATCGATTTGAAGAGGCTGGGAGGCTATGGAAACAGGCTGCTAAACCTGGCTCTGAAAAATGGAATGAAGTGATGGATGAATTATTAGAGTTGGATTTCACTATCGATCCCACCTTTAATATTTATGAGGCAAGTCGAGACCTTCATCGAACTCGCCGATTGGAATGGCATGAAGAATATACGATGCCTGCTCTTTGGCGATTTTATATGCCGAGTAAAATATCGCATGGTTCGTATTGGCATTTTTGGGGGACGGAACAAGAAGTGGCTTGGCGAGATAATTACCGAATTTGGATGCAATTTGTAAATGAATACAAAAATAAAGGAGGTCGAGTGACAGCTGGCTCTGATTCTGGATTTATTTATCAATTATATGGTTTTGCCTATATCCGAGAGTTAGAATTATTACGCGAATCTGGTTTTCATCCTATGGAAGTAATCATGTCGGCAACCTTAAAAGGTGCTGAAGCTTTGGGGATGGATGACAAAATTGGAACGGTTCAAGTTGGTAAATTAGCAGACTTTGTAATTGTTGAAGAAAATCCATTAGTTAATCTTAAAGTCCTCTATGGGACTGGGGCCATTAAGTTGACAGATGACAATGAAGTAGTTCGAGTAGGAGGAGTGAAATACACTGTAAAAGATGGCGTTGTCTATGATGCAAAGCAACTTTTGGAGGATGTTCGACAAATGGTAAAAGCTGCCAAGTCGGAGGAAGAATATGAAATTTTGCAGCCAGGCGTGAAAAAAAGGGTTGATCCTTGATAACTATTAATAGAATTGTTACCCTTTAAATAAATCAAGTTATAAATTACTGGAGCATTGCCGTAAAGCGGCTCGCTCCAGTAAATGGTGGTTTTGGACTCCCCTCCAAGCCTCCTCAACTGCAACGGGTGCCTTTAGCGCGATGTTGCAGTATTTAATTACAACTTAACTCTGTCCAAGAAATTAACTGATGGTAATTTAGAATACAAATTAGAATCTGTTCTGAAATCCTGTAGATGAATGGGTGATTTTACAAATATTTTCGGGAAAATATAATTTGCCAAAGAGTCCAAACATCTTAATGAGGCTCAGACTCTTTGGTTCCAAGTAGGAAAGTGGTATTATTTATTTTACTTTTTCCAACTATTATCCTCCAAATTTGCATCTCCCATCCTTTTTGAAGGATCAATTTCAATTTTCTCCACCTTTTTATTTTTTTGATTAAGAATCAAATCATAAGTAGGATGCGTCCATGGCCAATCTTCTAAGACTGATAATTTTGTACCATTCTCCATTTTTTTCTCGCCTCTCATCATTCTCAAAGGAATTGTAAAAGTTTCTGTTTTACCTTTTTTGTAAGTTACTTTTACGTCAATCGGCATCGGAAACTTTCCCTTTCTTTCTAAAGAAATCTTAGTTTGTTTTTTATCGAACTTCTCTACAGATTTTATGGAGTAGTCAATAGTATGAGTAGAGTTAACCATATATTCTTTGAACCAATCCAATTCTAGCCCTGATTCTTTTTCCATCACTCGGATAAAATCATTCACATTTGGATGTTTAAATTTCCAAGTATCAAAATACCGGAGCATACCTTTGTCAAAAGTCTCTTGACCAATAACATAAGAAAGATTTGTTAAAAAAGCAGCACCTTTTACATAGGCTGCCATACTATAAGCTCTGTTGGTTTGAAAATGGTCAGCATGGGTTGTTAGCGGTTCTTCCATTCCGGTTTGTGATAGTCGAACCCAACCACCATTGGAACCTGCATGGATAAAGTCTGCTGGCTTTCCAGGGATTAATTTCTGTTTTTTCAAATAATTCATTACCTCTGAAGAGGCATAAGAAGTAAACCCTTCATCCATCCAAGCATAAAGGGATTCATTAGTACCTAAAATCATTTGATACCAACTATGCATCAACTCATGGACAGATACTCCAACCAAGGAAACTAATGTTCTTTCTCCTGTGATCAATGTGCCCATAGGATACTCCATACCACCGTCTCCACCTTGAATAAAAGTATATTGCTTATATGGATATTCCCCATAGGTTTTATTGATGAGTTCGAAAGCTTCATCCATAATTTTTGGTAACATTTCCCAATTGTCGGTTGTTCTTTTTCCTGGTTGGAAAAAGAAATGCATGGTCATGCCATTATCCCTTTCATAGGAAATGTGTTTGTAGTCTGGATCAGCTGCCCACATGAAATCATGTACGTTGGGTGCTTTAAAATGCCAGGTCAATTTTTTCCCAGAATGTTTAACTTTCTCTTTGTTTTTTTGGTAGCCATGACCAATTTTCTCAGGATTTTGTAAATAGCCAGTACCTCCGATAATATACTTTTTATCAATACTAATTTTTACATCGAAATCACTCCAGATTCCATAATACTCCCGCCCAACATATGGGTTGGCATGCCATCCTTGATAGTCATATTCACACATTTTAGGATACCATTGTGCCATAGAATAAGAAATTCCTTCTTTGTTGTCACGTCCAGATCTTCGGATTTGAATTGGAACTTGAGATTCAAATTCCATGTCAAAAGTGGCTGTTCCACCGCCTGGAATAGCTTCTTTTAGTTCAACTTCGAGAATAGTTCCAACGACTTCGTACTTAACATCTTTCCCATTATGTTTGAGAGATTTGATCTTGTGATAACCAATTTCATTAGGTTTCAATTTTGAGATCCGATCATTGACTCTTGGGTCAGCGTCTGTAATGGTTCGGGACCTTACATCCATCATACTTCCAGGTTGGAAGGCATTAAAATATAAATGATAAAATACGCGGTTTAAGTCATCAGGTGAGTTATTGAAATATTTTATGGATTGCTTGCCTGTAAATTGATGTGTTTCAACATTCATATCAATTTCCATTTGATATTCTGCCCGTTGTTGCCATCTATCTACCTGAGCATTCATTTGAAAAATTAAGAGAAAGTTTAATCCCCAAATTAAAGAAATACCTTTTTTGATCATTTTAGTTATTTTATTTGTAATTGTTTGATTTTTAATGTTTTATGTTTTTTAAAGCAATAGATTTTTTAAATCATTCCTTTCTACATTTCCGTATACATTTGTCCAATCCTTCAACCTATACCTTTTAGAAACGATGAAGAAGTATATTACAGCCGCAAAAACGAAGGCTAAAAGCATTAACCCCACATCGACTTCAGCCATTCTGAATAATGCTGGTGTTTGAATTGCTGATCCAGTAAATGTAACCATCGTAGCTCCATAAATGTTTGTGGCAGCATGTACACCCAATGCTAATTCCAAACCATCGCCCATAAGTGTCAAAATTCCCAAGAATAGTCCAACGCCGACATAATAAGTCATCATTAGACCCAATCCAAACTCATTAATTTCTGGATTCATGATATGCATTAGACCAAAGGCTATGGAGGTTGTGATTAATGGAACCAAACGGTTTGACGAAAATAAACTTATTCCTTGCATTAAATACCCTCGAAAAAAAAGTTCTTCAAAGGACGTTTGTATGGGTAATAAAAAGATGGCAATTGTTGCTAAAATAGCAAATGATTCAGCCTCAAATTGGAATTGGTAATTTTCTGGGTTATTAAGGTAAAAAACAATTTCAATCAATAAGGTCAATCCAAACCATAAGCTAAATGAAAACAGAATTTTTGACCAACTAATTCTTTTGGTTGGCGTAATAAGATTTTTAAATGGTTTCTTGTGGAGTTTGGTTACGCCAAGCCATAAAAATAAACTTGCAAAAATAAAGGTCCATAGAATCAAGAAAAATGAATAATTCTGATTTAAGCCAAATGTTGCAAAATCTAACGCTTCGAGAGCAGTTCTCATTTCTTCTTCACTCAATTTCAATAATGCTCCCTCCTTTAATAGTGCAATCAATAAAGGTATTTGACCTAAAAAATAGCCTAAAAAAACTAATGCAATAGTACTTATATAAATCCCTAAGCTGTTGTTACCTTTTTTTGCGATTTTTAAAAACATGGTCGGATAGTTTAAGAAGGAAGGACTGCCTACAAAACAAAAAGCTCTAAGACAATCAAAATCATCTTAGAGCTTTATAGCAATAATTAAAATTTATAGAATTAATTATTACTTCCGAAACCATTGCCGCTAGCAGGAACGCCTTCTGGCTCTGGAGCCTTAGGGTTAACTTTACCTTTGATTTTCAATTCAAAAGTACCTTTTGGTTTGTTTTCAGAATTATTAACTGCGTTAGTTGTTAATGTAACTCTCTTTGTGAAAGGGCCCATTCTTTTAGTATCATATCTAACTTCAATTTGAGCAGATTCACCTGGTAAAATAGGTTCTTTTGGATATTTAGGTACCGTACATCCACATGATCCTTTAGCATGTTGAATCACAAGCGGTTCTGTACCTGTATTAGAAAAACCAAAGTATCGATAAGGGTCAGAGTTTTGCTCAATTTCTCCATAATCCACTTCTACTAACTCGAAATCCATTTTGGCTCCTTTAGCGTCAGTGGCAGGTAATTGGAGATCTTTCTTTGTCACATTTGTTTTAGGCGCATTTTTTTGGAGTTCTTTATTTACAACTTTAGAATCCGAAGCGGCTTTTTTAATATCCTTTTGAGCGAAGCTGATGGATACTGTGAGAGCAATAATTGTAATAACAGAAAGTAATTTTTTCATATTTTATTTTTTTTTTTTGAAAGTTCACAAGAAGGTCACAAAAATAATGAAACTTGGGAACAAAAGGAATATATTATTTTCAATTAGCCGTTAATAACATGTTAATGATCTATAGAATAAAAATTAACAAAGGATCTTGATCTTGAAAACTATGGATTATTCTTAATAAAATAGGCAAAACTTATACCTATTGTATCTGTTAAATTTAAATAGTTGCCATTCAGACCAATATTTTTGAATAATTTAACATGGGCAGTTAATATATGGTTTGCCAAATTTTTTATATTTTTGTGTCCTAATGAGGGGGCTCTTTGAAATTAAATTTTGAATTGTATTAAATAAATTATGAGTAATTTGCTTTTTCAAGAAAACTGGAGCAATTCCTACCTCAATAATCTCACAGATTAAAACTCTTAATTGTCCTTTTAAGTAAGAGAGCAATATTAAGTTTAGGATAAATTTTTGAATTATTTTTTCCTCTCACAAGGCAAAAAACACAGTCATAGCCTAGCT
>JANSWP010000166.1 GCA_024743405.1 Bacteroidota bacterium | reverse complement strand
GATATCAGGATTTAAAGTACCATCATTATCATTACAATCAAGGGCATTTAAAACATATCCATTTGGCGGACTCATCAAACAGGTATCTAACCAGTTTCCAGCATCACCATAGTTGTCATTATCATTGTCAAAATAGTAAGTAAAGACCGTCAATCCGTCGTCTACCATCAAATTACAATCATTATCTATACCATCACAGATTTCTGGATTATTAGGATTGATGTCAGGATTGGAATCGTCACAATCTGCATTATTGAAAACATAGTTCGCTGGAGGTGTACCATAGCAATCCACAATAAAATCAGTGGGAGTTCCAAAACCATCCTTATCACTATCCAAATAATAAATGAATAGTGGTAAGTTTTCATCGTTTTCACCATTACAATTATTATCTATACCATCACAAGTCTCAGGTACACTAGGGTTGATATTTGGGTCGTCATCATCACAATCTTCATAACTAAAAAATCCATCATTATCTTTATCTTTAAAGAAGTAGGATTCGGCCAAAGCAAAGGCATCCAAGCCAATTTCTCGACCAATCAAACGTCCAGGAATATCGTCGGCGGGCGGATGAATACCTCCCCAAATTCGAGAAAGACTGGTTTGTTCGGAAGCATCACGATAAGTTGCCCATTGTAAAGTAATATCTACACTAGGACCATCTTCAAAAACCAAGAATTCATTCTTTTCGGCATTAAACTCAGCCATTCCTCCAGGAAAAAACTCATCACCAGTCAACATGGTCATGACCTCTGCCGCAGCTCTCGAATAAGTAGAATGTCCAGACACGTATCCGGCAAAAGGCGGTGTAACAAAGGAAGGTCTTTGATAAGGCCACCAATTTTCCGCTAATATCCAATCGACACCAGCGACTTGCCAAGCAGGTTGAGTAATAAAATCTGGGCCTTTCCAAGCTTTTACTTTTATTTTTCCAAGGTGTTCGTCATTATCTCCGCCAAGTACATCTCCAGGTTCTACCAATTCTATATAACCAGGAATCAATGGCATACCCCCAGGATGATAGGAAGGTAGATTAGGATCCGAACTTTGCCCTAATTCTGCCATACCTCGAATCGCAGAAATAGGTCGAAGATAATCATACCAACCTTTAATTCCCCAAGCCGAAATGGCACAATCATGCATAGCACCTCCCATCATTAAATAAGCTTTTACATCCCATTCTAATTCATCCAAAACATCGCCTTGTCCTCGATATCTTTTGGAAAACTCAGGGTGATCATTGACATAATTCAAAATGGTAAACCAGTGTCCTGGAGGTGTTTCTGAGTCTGGTCCATCTGCCCAAAATTCGGCTAAAACCCTAGCATAATCTGCTCTTGGTACTATTTGGGGTTCGTAAGGTTGTCCAGTTTTAGGGTTAACAGCATGTCCTTGGCTTGGATCACCACCATCTATAAGGTTATAAAAATCACGATATCCGGCAATATCTGTTGGATAATCTGTTATGTTTCCAATAGAAGCAGGAGAAATATCCCACATCACCCCATCACTTGGATCTAAGTGACTGGACCAAACAGAAACTAGGGCAAATCCCCATTTATATTCTTCTGAAATACCTCCTACATTAGCGGTGTCCAAATAGGGCGGAATTCCTGGATCATGGTAAACCCAATATTCATTTCCATCTCTTTCATAAATTGTCAAATCGTCATTCGTCATAGCAAATGGCGTCACTACTCCCCACTCAGGACTCAAAAAGTCAGGTGTATTAAATGGAGTCGGATTTCCTGCTTGATCGATGAATATATCCAATGTCAGTGGTTGCCAGCGATTGAAATCAGTAATATCAGGATTCCCCGGTAGGTCAGTAACTAATGGGGCATTAACCGGTTCATAATGAATATTTTCATAACCATCCTGCTCATTTGCACCATCTTGAAACCCAAAATTGATTAGGCACTGAGCTATATAATTCCCCAAAGCAGCTGGCGAACCCGTTGAATAATCAGTCGATGTAATACTAGGATTATATCCTAACGAAAATAGTAGATTATTATAATAAATATTTAATAAAGAAGCACCCGGAGAATCTTCAAACCGGTGTCGCATCAAGCGATAGGAGGCATAACTAATTGCCTCCTCTTGAGCTGCTTTTATATCGTCTGGCATGGGCATCCCATCAAAATCACAAGTAAACCCGCCAAATTCTTTCCCAAGAAAAATCGTCTCTGCTTCCTCATCAAAAACTGCCCATACATCATACATCGCAATCGATGTATGAAATAGATTTCGCGCATGTACCGTTGGACGTGCAAAATCATTTCGAATAGAAGTTAAGAGTAATTCGTTCCATTCGCGAGCAACAGAATGTTGAGCTTCTAAAACTTGGAAAGTAGTTAGGAATACTAAAATTGGCAGTATATTTTTCCAGTTCATGTGGATTAGGATATTTTGTAAAGAATCGGTTGAAAACATTGCCTTTAGGCAATAAAATAATTATTAATCTATTTGTCTTTATTAAAACAATTATGCCACAAATATAAAGAAATGGGAAAGGATTAAAATAATTCTAATTGGTTTTGTCGGAATTCAGCTTTTATCTAAATAAGAGACCTAAAATATTGTAATTTTCGGATTCATTCCTCGTTAAGGATGAAGGTTAAATAAAGTGTCATTATTAGTCTAGTTTTGGCATTCAATTATTCAAATACTTTTCACCACTTCAAAAATTATATAATGCGTATCTGCTTCCTGCTCCTACTTTTCATGAAAATAACCACCCATAGTTTTGGGCAAAAGGTTTCTAATAGTACCATTACCTCAAACATAGAAAAACTGTTGAACACAATGCACCAGAACCAGCAATTCAATGGAACGGTGTTGATTGCAAAAAAGGGCAAAATCATTACAGAACAGTCTTTCGGATATGCCAATCCTGAAACGGGCGAAAAATTGACGGAACGTTCTTCTTTTCGGTTAGCATCTGTTAGCAAACAGTTTGCCGCTATGGGCATTATGATTTTGAAAGAACGGGGAAAATTAGATTATGACGACGATATTCGGCTGTATTTACCTGAGCTACCCTATGATGGAATTACGATTAGACACTTATTACACCATACCGGTGGGCTACCAGATTACATGGGTTTATTTGAGAAAAATTGGGAATCTGAAAAGGAATTTGATGATCGATCAATGGCTTATAATAAAGATGTGGTTACATTATTTGCAAAATATAAACCCAATATTGATTTCGAGCCTGGCGAAAAATATGCTTACAGTAATACGGGATATGTCTTACTCGGAGAAATTATTGGTCGAGTTTCCAAGCAACCAATAGCCGACTTTTTTCAGAAAAACATTTTCGATCCACTCGAAATGAAAGACTCGCGCGCTTATTCTTTAGATGACAAATTTCAATTGGAAAGTCGTGTTTATGGATTTCAATATACTTCAAGAGGGACTATCCCAAATGAATGGACATTCATCAATGGAATGATTGGCGATGGTGGTATTTATGCTTCTGCACAAGATTTATTAAAATGGGATCAGGCACTTTATACCGAAAAATTAGTCAAACAGAGCACTTTAAAAGAAGCTTTCACTTCAGGAAAATTGAATGATGGAACGGAAACTGGATACGGTTTTGGTTGGGGTGTGAGTGAGACCGACAACGGCGAACTTACCGTCAGCCATTCTGGAGGTTGGGTCGGTTTCCGAACAAATATCATTCGAGTTTTAGATGAAAAATTAACGGTTATTACATTGACTAATCACTCTTCAAATCATCTTGGACACGTAATTCGAGAAGTGAAAAACATTTATGATGGAAACCCTTTTTTCATACCAAAACCATTGATTTCAGATGCGATTATTAATATCATTAGGGAAAAGGGAATTGATGATTTGATTGTAGAATTTGATAATTTGAAAAAGAATGAGGGCGATAAATACAATATTGAGGAAGGTGATATCAATGCGCTTGGTTATCAATTTTTAGGCAATAAAGAATTTGAAAATGCAATAGCGGTATTCAAATTAAATGTTCGGGAGTATCCTGATTCTTGGAATGTTTATGATAGTTTGGGAGAAGCTTATTTGGAAGCGAGTAAAGTTAATTATCGGAAATCAATTTTGATGAACCCAGGAAATGAGGCTGGCAAGAAAATTTTGTCTCATTTGGAAGAATAGATTTGGTTTCAATGATTTACACTAGACTAGAGTATTATTTTCGGCCTGATTTGGAATCAAGCCGAAAATAAATCATTCCTAATTCTCATCTAAAACAAAATTTTTAGAGGAGGCAAAAAAAATTAAGTTAATGCATAGAGCATTAAAACCGAATCCCCCGACTTAAACCAAGAAGCTTAACTAAAAGCTAGTTCATCTACTTTTACGTCATGCTTT
>JANSWP010000161.1 GCA_024743405.1 Bacteroidota bacterium | reverse complement strand
CCCCATCATCAACAAATTCAAAATCTGCAATAGGAATCAAAACAACTGTAATAGTTTCGCAGGTAGTTTGAGATCCAGCGTCATTTGTGACGGTCAAGCAAACTTCATATTCCCCAGGAGTCGCATAAATATGCTCTGGATCTTGTTCTGTACTTATATTTCCATCACCAAAATCCCAAAGCCAAGTGCTAGGCGAATTTAAGGATTGATCCGTAAATTGGTAGGTACCATCAGTAACCTCCTCAAATGTAAAATCGGCGACTGGAAGCGGGAAAACCTGTGCATAAGTAGCAGAGTTTATATTTCCAGCTAAATCAAATCCAAGCGTTAAAATTGGTCCCTTAGCCTCTCGAGCTAACCAAGAAACATCCTCAGAATTGGTAACACCATTATCAGCCAAAAACCATCCACCTAAAAAAGGTGCATAAATCCACGTTGAATCTAATGTAACAATAGTATCAACTCTACGAAGGGCTTCAAATTCTCCGTTGGGCAAAATCATTGTACCATATCCATCAAGTTCCGTATCTAAATAAGAAACCTGTTTTACTCTGATGGAGTCAAACCCTTGTAATGGATCACCTTCGAAAGTAATATCAAAGGCGAAAGTATCTTTATAAGTCTGTCCATATTCGGCAGGAATAAAAGAAACTATTTGTTTTTCAAAAAAAGGAAATGCGGTATAAGTACCCGTTCCATCCACATCTAAGGAAAGTCCTAATATATTTATTTGATCACTTGTTTCCTCTACATAAGTAAAAAAAGCTTGGGAAGAAATGGCATAACTTGCTGTAGGAAAATCTGCAGATGAGGGCGTTCCAACTGGATCTACAAAACTTTGAAAAGTAGTCGATTGAGAACTCAACCCACTGAAATCCCAGATCTGATCTTCTCCTCCAAAACCAACCGTAAGACCGGCGACCGAAGTGTCTGTACCAAACACGATGACATCCCCAATGTCAGGAAAATCATCTGATTCTAAAACGACCTGAGCATTAAGACTACCACTTGTAAGAAATAAGATTACTAATAATCTGAGTAAAAAATTTGTTTTCATTGATATGAATTTAATTGAATAAAAAGAATGAGTTATAATTTCGTAATGTTTTGAATTGAAAAGCAAAATTAAAAATTATATACGCTAACAATTTTTTTGAACATAAATAATAAAAATTTGTCATAAATCAATTAATTACGGAACAGGTCAATTTTTGTTCCTGTTTATTAGTTTTATTAAAAAAAATAAAATTCAAGCATTAAATTTGCAGATAGTTACTACACAATTAATAAAAAAAGAAGGTCTAACCTTCTATTACAATACACATTTATTATACCTCATGGTTATTAGGTATTCCATTTTCATCTTTTTGTTCCTACTCCTTACTTCTTTCCATAAGGAAGTTCCGAGATATCATAAAGTTCCCGCTTTACCAGGTGATGGCGTTTTTTCGCTTCTGCGGAGATATAGGTTAGACCAACATTCTTGCAACCACCAACAGTTTTATAAATTGAATGGGCTCAAAAAGAACAGTGGGCTAAAAGTTGGTCGCTATTATACCATTCCTGTTTTTTTGTATCAATTTGATGGTAGGACAATTCGGTCTTCGATCGGTGTTAACAATTGGACAGTAGCCAAAGGTATCCAGTCCTACAACGAATTCATGTTAGAGGATGGATTTCGCAAAAAAGGGTATCAAGACAATCAAGTATTATGGGTTCCATTTCATATGCTCAACTGCCCCTCAGAAGATATCCAACTACCTAAATCACCTCTCCCTAGTGATGGCGAAAAAAACCTCTCTAATGCCGAAGGTGGCTCTAGAAAATTCCCAATATTCGGTAAAGAGTACGAGCATGTACCTTTGAAAAGTAACTTAATGAGGGGGAAAGTATTTTATATTGTTGGAGGCCACGGTGGCCCTGACCCTGGAGCTGTGAGTAAAAAAAATGGAAAACAGTTATGTGAAGATGAATACGCTTATGATGTTTCATTAAGATTAACTCGTCTTTTGGTAGAACACGGTGCCACTGCCTATATGATCACACGAGACCCAGACGATGGCATTAGGGATGGAAAATATTTGAAATGTGACACAGATGAGTTGGTTTGGGGAAATAAGAAAATATTAAGATCCCAAAAGCCTAGGTTATTTCAAAGAAGTGACGCCATCAATACCTTATACGAAAAACATAAAAAGCAAGGTGTCACTCATCAAAAAGTTGTCGTCATTCATGTAGATTCTAGACATCGAAATGAGCAAACCGATTTATTTTTCTATTATCATCCAGATAGCCCAAAGAGTAAAAAACTTGCCCAAAAGATGCATCAAACTTTTAGAAAAAAATATAAAGTACATAGAAGCAATGGACAATATCACGGTTCTCTAACCGCAAGAGACTTACATATGCTCAGGGAAACTAAAGCCCCCTCTGTTTATGTTGAACTTGGAAATATTTCGCATCCGAGAGATCAACAAAGAATTATGTTTGAAAGTAATCGAAAAGCACTCGCCCAATGGATGTTTGAAGGGCTTAAATAATAAATTACAGTCATATGTTTTTAACAATAAAAATACATTTATTAATAAAAAAATATTTAATTACCAATAAACTTGGCAGACTTGTTGTCACAATGTACTTTTGTATCTTTAATGCAAATTATAATCCAACAAAGTAACATTTTTGCCCTTACCAATTGTCAACTTACACACTTTCCCATTGATTGATTTTAGTTTAAGAGACATCTACATTATTAATCTCTATTCAAAAAAAAGTTGGGTTCATATTTTGCATTAATTACAAAGTAGTTCGTAATTATATTGCAGTTCCTTACAATATTCAGTATAAACAACTGAAAAACAACAAATTATAATCTCATGAAAAAAACGAATTTTACACAATGCACTTTTTGTGTCTTTCCCGGAAAGTTTCGACAGATTAAATCGGTGTTATTATTATCGATTTTTTCTATTATGGCTTTCCAATCAGTTTCGGCTCAATGCCCTAGCTTCTCAGCCTTAGATCTTCCCGGTCTTTCTTGTGGCGAATTGGGTCCTAACGTACTAACAAATCCTGGTTTTGAACAAGGAGTACCCGCTCCTTACCCAACTATCGACTATCTTGGAAATACAAACCCTCCAGGTTGGTTCATGTTTGGCGGATACGCTGGGTTTTCTAATATTTTCGTTGAAAATGTCGAACCTCGTTCAGGAAACAATCACCTCAAAATGTTTGGTTCTTTTAACGACCCTTTTAATGTAAATGGGTTTGTTCAAGGACACCCTGCCGTTCCAGGAGAAACCTGGGTTGGAAGTGTATGGATGTTAACAACATCTGGAGACCCTGTTTTCGGAACAGAAAATTTTGCAGAATTACATGTTGAATTTTATGATGCAAATGGCTGTTTTGTTGCTGGAGATAATTTCAAAACCTCTCAACAATTTAATGGCGCTACTCCTACTGATCAATATATTCAATATACAGCTATAATGGAGGCACCTCCTACAACAGCCGAAGTAAGAATTGTTGGTTTCTTCTTTAATGTCAACTTTAATGGGGGTTCTATTTATTATGATGACTTAAGCCTTCAAAAAGTAGTTACACCATACACTCCAATCGTTGAGGTTACTTTAGAGCCAGGAGCATGTGCAGCTGAATTAGAATTTCCAGCAGCCGTAGCAGCTGATGAAAGTGGTTTAGCTAGTTTTGGAAATGACTTCAATGGTACAGACGATGCTTCTGGAAGTTATCCAATCGGTGAGCATCTGGTGACTTTTGCAGCAGAGGACAATAATGGTTTAACTAATTCTTGTTCTTTTATAGTTAAAGTCAATGAATTTCCCAATGCAACACCCAATATCATTTGTAATAACCTGATAAATGTCTCTCTTGATCCTACTGGTAATGGATTGATTACTCCAGATATGGGGTTGGAAGGCGGACCATATGGATGTTATGATAATTATACGGTTACAATCAAGGATAATAATAACAATCCTATACCAAATCCAATGAATTGTAATCAAATTGGAGAGGTGTATATTTTTGAAGTAACTGATAATACGACAGGCAATTCATGTTGGGGAGAAGTAGTTGTAGAAGATAAACTTGCACCAGTACTGACTTGCCCAAATCGCACCATTCCATGTACTGCTAATATCAACAATGCACCTAAACCTAGTGCAAAAGATAATTGTGATAATAACCCAACTGAACAATTAATTAGTCAAGAATTAATTGATGATGATGGTTGCGATGACGACCAAGTAGCTTATGAAAGAATTTGGATTGCAATTGATGACTATGGAAATGAATCTTTACCTTGTAAAGATACCGTTTTTGTTCAACGTCCTCAGGTAATTAACTTCCCTGCCGACAAAATTGTCGCTTGTACCCAATATCAAAGTAATGCTAACTCTGTAAACCCACCTAGCTCTGGAAATATTACCAATGTTAGTGGTACTTGGTGTTTATATGAACATTCTTACAGTGACATTACTCTTCCTGGATGTGGTAATTCCTTTACTATTATTAGAACTTGGACATTATTAGATTGGTGTACTGGTCAGGTTATTTCAGTTGGAACTAATGGTGAGGACAATGTTCAAACGATAAAAGTTAAAGACGAAATTGCTCCAGCTTTTGGTACCAATGACCCATATAGTGTAGCTGTAAATGTTGCAGGGGCTCATCCTCAACCTTGTGTTTCTATGGGACTTTTACAAGCTCCAAATGTGAGTGATGCTTGTAATGATTTTACGGTGAAAATATTTACTGAAATTGGAGAAGCTACTTATATAAATGGTTCGGATGGCTCAAATGGCGGATTAATTCCTAGTCCGGGATTGCCTCTAGGTGATCACGAAATTACTTATCAAGCAACTGATGTTTGTGGTAACACTAGTGAATTTAAAGTTATAATTACCGTTGTTGATGAAACTGCTCCTGTTGTGATCTG
>JANSWP010000029.1 GCA_024743405.1 Bacteroidota bacterium | reverse complement strand
TTAAGTGCTTGGACAGAAATAACTTACACACATTATGACGGACTATTTTTTCACCATATTTCGTTAAAAATGCTCGCCATATCTAAGGAAATGCCTGTACTTTTTGCCTCTTCTGGCAAATAAATAGTTTTCGTCAAATATGGAACTTATTTCTGTCCAAGCACTTACTTACTTAAACGAGAATCAGCTGTAGAGAATAACTTATCAGCAACATATCTAAATCTCCTTTCAAGAGAAATTTTCGTGTCCTAGGAACGTATAAAGAAGGTTTCATTAATCAATCAGTGCATAGCCAAGTTACGGACTGATTGATTAAGGGAGGATAAAAAATATACTACCTATTTTACTTGTTATTACTGCGATAGGAGAACTTTCATCTCCTTAGAGTATTCATAAAATTGAATAGCAAATGTCCTTTTATTGTTATATTTGACGATAGCTCGAATTGATTATCTTCGATACCCATTCGAGGCACACATAAAGGCTAAAAAATCCGCATGCATTTTACACGCATACGTTGTTTAGTCAAGGATATTGTGGCCAATTTTGAGATCACAAAACCTAATTTAAAATAGGGTAAATTATGCTTTCACTAAATGACTTACTACACAAAGCAATAGTCTTTGGTATTCTTTTTTTTATCTTTCAATCATGTAATAAAACAGAGAATCATCTGGGAAAAGAAAAAGATCAACAGCTTTCTTTAGTTGATTATGTAAATCCTTTAATGGGGACTGATTCAAAACATAGTCTATCAAATGGGAATACCTATCCAGCAATTGCTACACCATGGGGAATGAATTTCTGGACACCTATGACCTCAAAAATGGGTGATGGATGGACCTATAAATATAATGAAAATAAGATTCGAGGAATAAAACAAACACACCAACCAAGTCCTTGGATTAATGAATACGCAGCATTTTCTTTAATGGCAGTTACTGGCAAATTAAAATATCAAGAAGAAGAAAGACAATCTTGGTTTTCACATAAAGCAGAAACTGTCAAACCATATCACTACAAAGTCTATTTGGCAGATTATGACGTAGTAGCTGAGGTATCTCCAACAGAAAGAGCTGCACAGTTCAAATTCACCTTTCCAGCGTCTGATTCTTCTTATATTATTTTAGATGCATTTTTTAAAGGATCGATGGTGAAAATAATTCCAGAAGAGCGCAAAATTATTGGCTATTGCAGAAATAATACAGGAGGCGTTCCAGACAATTTTCACAACTATTTTGTTGCCGAATTTGATAAAGATTTTGAAATACAGCACACTTGGAAAGACGATTGGGAATTACAAGAAAACATCCTCTATAGTGAAGGAAAACATGTCGGCGCTATCATTGGATTTAAAACTAAAAAAGGAGAAACGGTCCATGTTAAAGTAGCCTCTTCATTTATTAACCCCGAACAAGCCCAATTAAATTTAGATAGAGAAATTGGCAATGATTCTTTTGAAACTACAAAAGAGAAAGCTAAAAAAGCTTGGGAAGTTGAGTTGAATAAAATTCAGATTGAAGATGATAATTTGGATAATATTAAAACTTTCTATTCCTGTTTATACCGCGTATTATTATTTCCAAGAAAATTTTATGAATACGACAAAGACAATAAATTAGTTCATTACAGTCCGTATAATGGACAGGTTTTACCTGGATATATGTTCACTGATAATGGTTTCTGGGACACCTTTAGAGCTGTTTTTCCCTTTTTCAATATGATGTATCCAGAACTCAATGGAAACATTATGGAAGGTTTAGCAAATACCTATAAGGAGTCTGGTTGGTTGCCAGAATGGGCAAGTCCGGGACATAGAGATTGTATGATTGGTTCTAATTCTGCTCCAATTATTGTAGATGCATTTTTAAAAGGAAATGTAAAAGAAAAAGACAAAAAGGTACTGTTCGAAGCTATCTTGAAAAATGCAGAAGTAGCAGATGGGAGACCCGCAAGATCTGTAGGCAGGGAAGGTCTTAACTATTATAATAAACTAGGATATATCCCTTATGATGTTGGCGTTAATGAAAACATAGCAAGAACTTTGGAATATGCTTATGCAGATTTCACCATTGCTAAAATGGCCGAAAAACTTGGTGAAATAGATATTTCAAAAAAATATTTCAAACAATCCTTAAACTATAAAAAGGTGTTTGATCCGTCAACAAATTTAATGCGTGGCAAAAATGAAGACGGAACATTTCAGTCTCCATTTAATCCTTTAAAATGGGGAGATGCTTTTACCGAAGGCAATAGTTTGCATTATACATGGTCCGTTTTTCATGATGTACATGGTTTAATAGATTTAATGGGAGGGAAAGAAAATTTTATAAGACAATTAGATACTGTTTTTACAATGCCCCCGCATTTTGACGATTCTTATTACGGTGGAACAATTCACGAAATGAGAGAAATGCAAATTGCAAACATGGGCAATTATGCGCATGGAAATCAACCCATTCAACATATGATTTATTTGTATAATTATGCAGGAGCTCCATACAAAACACAATATAGAATTAGAGATGTGTTAACTAAATTATATTCTGCTACCCCAGACGGCTATTGTGGCGATGAAGATAACGGACAAACATCGGCCTGGTATGTGTTTAGTGCTTTAGGATTTTATCCTGTTACACCTACTGTTGACCAATATGTAATTGGAAGTCCTTTGTTTAAAAAAGCGACTTTGAATTTGGAAAACGGAAATACATTTTCAATTTCATCTATAAATAATTCTGATAAAAATTACTTTATTCAATCTACAACATTAAATAGTGAAAATTACAGTCCTAATTTTATCAACTATGGTGCTATCCAAAATGGTGGTGAATTGATCTTTGAGATGGTTGACAAACCAAATAAAAAATGGGGAAGCCAACTAGTAGAAACGCCATATTCATTAAGCAGACAGGAATTAAATAGACAACACTAAAAAAAATGAAAGACGAATCAAGATGATAAAAACCTTAGGCAAGAGGATGAGGATGAAATTGATAAAATTGTAAATCAGTTCTTTGATTTATTTAGGTATTCCATTCGTAATGGGAATCTTGAGTAGATTAATTTTAGTGAAACTAAAAGGGGAAGAATGGTACACAAAGAAATTCATTCCTACCATTTCACCAATAACTTTAATTGCGCTGTTATTTACAATTGTGGTTATGTTCTCACTAAAAGGAGAATTGATTGTCCAAATCCCAATGGATGTTCTGATTATTGCAATTCCTTTACTTATCTATTTTACGGTAATGTTTATCATTGGATTTTTCTTTACTAAAGCGACAGGAGCAGAATACGACAAGACAGCTTCAGTTGCCTTTACAGCAGCAGGGAATAATTTTGAATTGGCTATTGCAGTTGCAATTGCGGTTTTTGGACTAAATTCAGGACAAGCATTTGCAGGCGTTATTGGACCATTAGTAGAAGTACCCGCATTGATTTTATTGGTTCGTGTTTCTTTTTGGTTAAGAAAAAAGTATTACAAAAATCCACTTTCTAAATCCAGTGTGTAATAACATGTATAAGTTCTTGACAGAAGAAACTAATATTACCCTTAGGCAAGGCTTGGAGAAATTCTATAAAGAAAACATGGGGTATCTTAGCCACAACAAAAAAGAGGTATCCAGTGAAGCCAAAGCTTTCTTTTATTCCCATGATGTAGCTCATGTATTATTCGGTTGTGATATATCACTTTTTGGGGAAGGTGCGGTAAAAATATGGACAATTTTCGGCACAACTTTAGGGTTTTGGAACCACATCAAAGGTTATAAAGAAGCCAATGCTTTCGAGTTATCCAAAAGTTTCGGTTCCACCCATTTGGTAAAAAATATATTTAAGTTCCTATGGTTCATCCCTGTACTAATCATTAGAGCGAAGCGTATGTACAAGCCATGGCCTTGGTCGGAGTTCGAATTCTACTTAGATACTCCTATATCTGAAATAAGAAAAGAATTTAACATACAGGTTTTATCATAAGAATAGACTTGTTATACCTTAGACTTTTTTCCAAACGTATTATTGAGATAGACGTTTTGGATTTTGACCTTTTTGAAAATATCTTTTAAAAGAAAAAAATGAAGCAAAAAGAGCCATCAAAATTAACAGATCAAGAATTGTTAGATAAAGCAAAAAAAGACAAATCAACTTCTATAATTAATGCTACATTAATTGGATTTATGATTGGAATTATCATTTGGAGTGTTGCAAAAAACACTGTTGGACTTTTTACCTTAATCCCTTTGTTTTTTATTTACAAATTACTTAATAATTCTAAAAAAGATAAAGTCTTGAAAGAAGATTTAAAAGAATGAAATAAATGGGGTTTTAGAGCCTAGATTTTCATGGCTTGCGCCTGAAAAATCCTTTGCCAAAGCAAAGGGAAAACTAAGCTGGCAGAGGGATAAAAAATTGTATGCAATTTTTTATCCCTCTGCCAGCAAAAAAGATTTTTTTGCGGCGAAAGCAGCAATCTGAAAAGAAAAGGTAATAGCTATATTTCAAATAATCATTCTTTATTTTTCCATGATGAAAAAGGTATCATAAGGTGCAAAGGTCACCTTTAATGAAAAAAATCTAGGCTGTGGATATTTTAGCTAAAATTCAATTGCCCCACACAGACGATCCAAATGCTCGCAAAGCTCGTCTGGATAGTCCTTTTAGCCCTCCTCGAATTGAATTTCTTAACGCCAAAATCCTCCAATGCCTCTCCGAAAACTGAAACATTCGGTTCAACAAACAAGCAAAAAGATTATCGACAACATGTTGGTTTTGAGTTTTGCCTAAGAGCCTAAACATAAGATCCCTAATATGGGAGGATATGGGCAATTTGTAAAAAAATGAAAGACAAGTTCAAATATGGATTGTCAACAAAAAATAATAAATAGGATTTTTGAAACTCAGGGTGAAAACGGATTTTGGAAAGTATTACCAGAATCTCATAAGTATTATCCTGATTATTTGCATTATGTGCCAAACTTTAAAGCAACGCTTTGGACTTTAATTTTACTTGCCGACCTTGACCACGATAGAGAGGATTCCAGAATTAAAAAACCAATAAAGGATTTACAACAACATTTTTTTGATGAAAATTTTGGAATTTATACGCTAAAGGAAGACCATTTTCCTATTCCATGTTTGAATGGAAATATGATTTATATAGACTCTTATTTTAATGGCTCGCCAAGCAAGAAAAGTTTAAAAGCATTGGAGTTTTTCTGCAAGTATCAAAGGTTTGATGACGGTTGTTATCTTGGAGAAAAAAATGAATTTTGTTCGAACACGAGTTGTTACGGTAAGCACAGCTGTTATTGGGGAGTTACTAAATTACTAAAAGGTATTTCATTTATTCCAAAAGGATTCAGGACAACCAAATTAAATGACTTGTTGGATAGATGTATTCAGTTTGTGTTGTTACACAAAGTTTGTTATAGTTCACATAAGGACCATAAGATTATGGTGAAAGATATGGACAAACTTACTTTTCCAAATATGTATAAAAGTGATTTCTTGGAGATACTTTGGTTATTAAAAAGAGAAAATGTAAAATCAAATAAAATTCGTTCAGCAATTGATTTATTGAAGTCAAAACAAGGACCAAGTGGAGATTGGAATTTGGAAAAAAAGGTTAATAATCTGGCAACAAGTATCGGAGTAGTAAATCAACCAAACCCTTTTGTTACAAAAAGGGCAAAAGAAGTATTAGCATTTTATGATTATCATTTAAAGCATGAAGATGCTTGAAAAGCTTTTACCAAACATGAAAATAATTTCAATCTGTTGTGTCCAAAACAGCTCTAAAGGTCTACCTCAGAGTAAATGCAGAACAATAAAGGGAGGGGGATTAGGTCTACTCTGAATATAAAAAAAGGGAGATTAGAATAATCGTTTAGCACTGGTTGTCAGTAGGTTAGGTTAATAATTCGCTATTTGTTGGATTAATTTGTCAGATAATCTTAAATTATCTGACAAAGATGCTTACTTCATCATCTGATAATTTCGAATTATCTGATGATTCTAAACTAAAAGTCCAAATTGAGAATTGCTGGCTTTTTGTGAAAAATAATACAATGGAAAGATTCAATTTTACCGGAGATTGGGAGTTTGGGATGGATTTGAAAGAATTCATAAAGTCAAATTCAAACTGGGGTGACAACCTTAGTCTAAATAGAAATGATATTTCCATTCGAGTGAAAATAGTTGATTTCAAGTCTTACGATCCCGACCCTTTAAAAGAACAAGAAAATACTCTAAACTACATTTTAAATAATCAAACCTCAGTAATTGAATCATTATGTAAGGCAGTAGATAAAATAAATATTGATTTTGGTGAAAGGGTTGGAATGTATGATTGGTTCCCAGCAAAAATGAATCCTCAAAATTTGGGTAAAATACTCTTGGTAAGGGAATTGGAGATTCTTATGGAGCACAAAAATAATTTTGCCTATTACCAATACTCTTGCACGTACAAGGGTGATCTGGAACATGGTTTAATCATCGTGATGCATGGCAACGAATTAATCGAATACTCGGAAGTTGGAGAAATGGATTATGGTGGAGTTTATAAAGATTTGGGTGAAACAGCTAAAAACTTTATACAAGTGAATAAAACGAAAAGAGCGTTTGGGGAGAACCAAATTCATAAGGTCCTTCCCAAATATAAAAAATTCAAACCTTGGCAGTTAGAAGCAACAAGGGAGCATCTATCAAACCTTTTGAGGAGAAAAGAAAATGAAACCTTAATAAAGATAATTGATAATAATGATTGGGATTATAATTATCAATTTTCCTACGACAATCGGAGTTTTATTGATTTTGCAATTAATTATGGAAATTTAGAAATAGTCAAACATCTAATTGGGAAAGGAGCAGATTTTTCAAAGTCAATCCTAAGTTGTGGCGGAATAAAAGAGGTAGTAAAATTAATTGTTGAAAACGGAGGCAATATTGATACGTTGGCGGTGAATGGCAAAACCCCCTTTGGCAATGAAGTTTTAAATTATGGTTTTGTAATGCTGAGGTTAACATCGATATCAGAAAAGGATACGGTTCGATATCGTCCAGCACTGAATCATGTAAAAGAAGCAGAACATAGACTCTCTTTTTATTTAGAAATGGGCGCAAACCCCAATGATTGTGATGGACAAGGAGGTGACTTTAAATCTATCATCGGTGGTAGATGGTCAAGAAATATAGAATTATTAGGAAAAATATTCGGTGGCTTGGAAGAAATGATTTCAAAATATAGTCCTAAGTAGTAAGTAAGGAACGCTCAAATAAGAACCTTGTCAAAATCATGAACTTAATTTTTGAGCGTTCCTACACAATTTTTGTTAATTGTCAATTTACCCTACTAATTTCACTTTTGCTCCCGCTTTCACTGCTTCTACAATTTCTGGATTAAGTAAAGTTGAAATATCGCCTAATTGAGATACATCGCCTGAAGCTACTTTTCGAAGGATCCGACGCATAATTTTACCAGACCTAGTTTTTGGTAATCCAGGAACTATTTGGATTTGATCTGGCTTTGCGATAGGACCAATCACTTTGGCAACTAAATCCCGAACCTCTTTCTCAAAGGCAGGTTCATCTTTAATGGTATCTTGCGGAATAACATAAGCATAAATTCCTTGCCCTTTGATTTCATGTGGATATCCAACTACAGCACTTTCAACGACCGCTGGGTGTTCGTTGATCGCATTTTCCACTTCTGCTGTCCCCATTCGGTGACCAGAGACATTGATTACATCATCGACCCTACCAATGATTCTGTATCGTCCTTCTTCGTCTCTTCTTGCACCATCTCCCGTGAAATATTTATCCTCGAAAGTAGAAAAATAAACCTGTCGGCATCGCTCATGGTCGCCATAGGTGGTTCGGAGGATGGATGGCCATGGATATTTAATACATAACAATCCTTCGACACCGTTACCCTCGATAATATTTCCAGCAGTATCTACTAATTCTAACTGAATCCCTGGCATTGGATAAGAGGCATAACAAGGTTTGGTATCAGTAATGCCCGGAAGCGGGGTAATCAGTATCCCTCCAGTTTCAGTTTGCCACCATGTATCCACGATTGGTGAATTGCCTTTTCCAACTTTTTCATTATACCAGTCCCATGCTTCTTGATTAATTGGTTCGCCCACTGATCCAATGACCTTTAGTGTACTTAAATCATATTTATCGACATATTTATCGCCTTTTGCCATCAAAGCACGAATGGCAGTCGGAGCCGTATAAAATTGATTGACTTTATGTTTATCACATACCTCCCAAAAACGACCAGCATCAGGGTAAGTGGGTACGCCTTCAAACATCATGGTTGTTGCACCTGCTAAAAGAGGACCATAGACAATATAAGAATGCCCGGTGATCCATCCGATATCTGCTGTACACCAATACACGTCATTGTCGTGATATTGGAAAACATTTTTGAAACTAAAGCAAGTATAAACCATATAACCGCCACAGGTGTGAACGACTCCTTTGGGTTTACCTGTTGATCCAGAGGTGTATAAAATGAATAAAATATCCTCACTATCCATTTGTTCAGCAGGACAATCGGGACTTTGATGATCTACCTCTTCATGCCACCATTTATCCAGAGAATTCCATGCGATATCACCACCTGTATTTTTATGGACTAAAACTGTTTCAATACTGGGACAATCCATGGAAAGTGCATCATCTACCACTTTTTTGACAGGAATATTTTTAGCACCCCGATGATTATAGTCAGAACAGATGACCATTTTACAGGTTGCGTCTTTTATTCGATCAGCTAAGGCAGAAGCGGAGAAACCTGCAAAAACGACAGAATGGATCGCACCTATTCTAGCACAAGCCAAAACGCCAATAGCTAATTCTGGAACCATAGGCATATAAAAACAAACGCGGTCACCTTTACCAATTCCATTGGCTTTTAAGGCATTGGCTGTTCGACAAACCTCTGCATGCAATTCTTTATAAGAGTATGTTTTATGAGGTTGATTAGGGTCATTGGGTTCCCAAAGAATAGCTGTTTGATCACCTCGAGTTTCGAGATGTCGGTCAAGACAATTTTCGGTGATATTCATTTTTCCACCGATAAACCAATTTATATTAGGATTCCGGAAATCCCATTCTAAGACTTTATCCCACTTTTTTTGCCATTGAAAGGATTCAGCTTGTTCTGCCCAGAAAGCTTCAGGGTTTTGAATACTTTTTTGGTAAGTTTCTTTATAATCTTGAAGTGTTTTAATTTGGTGTGTCATATTTAACTGTTTTTCCTTGATTATTTATTTCCGGCTAAAAGTAAAAGAAAAAATATAGATATTAAAGTGTAAAAATCACTCAATTTATGTTAAAAAATCATTGTTATTCAAATGATGAAATTAGACATACGCTTAATGTCCTGTTGCTTTGCCAGAACCTCTTGGCACTCTAATATCTTCCACAATTTCTTGTATATGTGCAGGTGGTGGTGGTGTGAATTTATTGACGATTACTGCCACAATAAAATTAAAAATCATACCCAACGTACCAATGCCTTCTGGAGAGATTCCCCACCAGTATTGATCTTTTGTTCCACCCAAAAATTTGAAATAAATGATATAAGTGGCGGTAAAAGTGATCCCAACGATCATGCCTGCAATTGCGCCTTGCATGTTCATTTTTTTAGAAAAAATGCCCATGATAATGGCCGGAAAGAAAGAAGCTGCGGCCAATCCAAAGGCAAAAGCTACAATTGCCGCCACATAATCAGGTGGGTTCATCCCAGCATATCCGGCAATGACAACCGCCACACCAATGGCAATACGTGCTGCTCTCAATTCACCCTTCTCAGAGATATCTGGTCTGAGCCATTTTTTCAAAACATCATGTGATATAGAAGTTGAAATAACTAATAATAAACCTGCAGCGGTGGAGAGGGCTGCCGCAAGACCACCCGCCACGACAAGCGCAATGACCCATGCTGGCAAATTGGCAATTTCAGGATTGGCAAGAACCATGATGTCTCTGTCAATCGTCAATTCATTCCCTTTCCAGCCTTTAGTGTCAGCAGTAGAAGCAACGAATGCTGCATTTTGATCATTATAATATTGAACTTTTCCGTCGCCATTTTTGTCCTCAAATTTCAATAAACCCGTCTTTTCCCAATTATTAAACCAACCCGGTAGGCTAGCATATTCTTTATTGTCAACCGTGTTAATCAAATTTGTTCTTGCAAAAGCCGCAATTGCAGGAGCAGTCGTATAAAGCAAAGCGATAAATATCAACGCCCAACCGGCAGATTTTCGAGCATCTGACACCTTAGGTACCGTAAAGAATCGAACAATAACATGCGGTAATCCTGCCGTTCCCAACATCAATGCTGCAGTAACAAAGAATAAGTCAATGGTAGGTTTATTTTGAGTTGTATATTCTTTGAATCCTAAATCAGTATGGAGCAAATCCAACTTAGTCAATAGTGGTGTGCCGTCAGACAGGTTCCCTCCAAAACCCAATTGAGGAATTGGATTGTTGACCATAATGACGGAAATGAAAATTGCAGGTACTAAATAAGCAAATATTAGCACACAAAATTGAGCAACTTGGGTGTAAGTGATGCCTTTCATGCCGCCTAAAACAGCATAAAAAAAGACGATCCCAACACCAATTAACACACCTGTAGAAAAATCTACTTCTAGAAACCGAGAAAAGGCAATACCGACACCTTTCATTTGTCCAACTACATAAGTGAAGGATACAAATATGGCACACAATACGGCCACAATACGCGCTGTTTGTGAATAATACCTTTCTCCAATAAAGTCTGGTACCGTGAATTTTCCAAATTTTCTTAAATAAGGGGCTAATAATAAAGCAAGCAATACATAACCACCTGTCCATCCCATCAAATATTGAGCACCATCATATCCCATGAAAGAGATTAGACCTGCCATAGAGATAAAAGATGCAGCAGACATCCAATCAGCTGCCGTTGCCATTCCATTCAATATAGGGTGAATACCACCGCCAGCAACATAAAATTCAGCGGTAGAGCCCGCTCTTGCCCAGATTGCGACACCTATGTATATGGCGAAAGTGATCCCTACTATAATAAAAGTCCATATTTGAACATCCATGATTTATCGTTCTTGTTTTAAAGTTTTTTCGTTTTGTGTGTTAGGAATGGGACAACAATAAAATATACATCTTGACTTGTCTTTTTTCCCTTTATAATCTTTAAAAAATGAGTCCGTAGTGCCACTATGCACTAATTTTTAAAAGATGCTAAAAGAAAAAAATACAGCGTGAATTTTGTATACTTTTTTATCCTCCCATTCCTTATCCACTTGGGAATTTATTGATTCCCTATTCTTCATGCACATCGTATTCTCTATCGAGTTTATTCATCTTATTTACGTAAACAAAAATGATAATAATAAACACGTAAATAGAGCCTTGTTGAGCAAACCAGAAGCCGAGTTTGAAACCTCCTATTTGAATGTTATTAAGTGCTTCTCCAAAGAGAATTCCACAGCCATAGGAAACCAAAAACCAAATGGTTAATAGAATAGCCAATAAGCGTAGGTTCTTTTGCCAATATTCCTGTAAGTTTTTGCCTGGCATAATGAGTTTGTTTAGTTTAAGAAGCTGTTTTAAAACCCACTACCGTTTTTTTACCGAGCCATTTTCCGCCTGTTTTTAGGTTTTAAAACAGCTTCTTAGGACATTTTATACCCTAATGATCAGAATAAATGATAAAGTGAATTTGAAAATTATTGGAATAAAGTAAGGGCTAAATATTGAAAAAGAAGAATGATAATACAAATGAAAAAGAGAATGCTTGAGAAAGTTATCAAAATCCTACCTAGATTAGTAATAATATCATGAAATTCACCATGATTAAATTGGGTTTCAGAACTTCTAATCAAAATTCAAAAGACGTACTCAAAACCAGAATAGATTAATGGAAAACATCATCCCCAGTCGAATTTTTGAGTTTTTAATTAAATATCCTCCGTTCTCACTTTTGTCAGAGAGTGATCTGATTCAAATTTCAGAAAATGTAATTATACAATATTTACAACCATTAGAAATCATCTTCAGTCAAGAATCTGACCCTAAGCCGTTTGTATATATAGTTCAGGAAGGTGCAATCCATCTTTTTCGAGAAGAAAACTCTAAGTCGGTGTTAGTTGACCAATGTGATGAAGGTGATTTGTTTGGTCTCCAATCACTTTTGGAGGAGCAACCCTATTTATTGACGGCACGTGCAGAGGAGGAGTCTTTAGTATATGCTATAAAATCTGATTTACTAAAATCACTGATTGAAAATCAACCTAAGGCCGCCTGGTATATTGCTCAAAATTTTGCTGTGGGCATTCAAAATCGAATAAATCCAAAGCTTTATGGACGCAATTTACAAAACCAACCCCTTTTGGAGGATACTTTCAAATTGGTCGAAATTCAATCTATTGAGCATAGCAAAAAGCCAGTGACCTGTTTGCCTGAAACAACAATTCAGGAAGCTGCAAAAATTATGCGGGAACATCAGGTTGGTTCCATCATTATTGTGAACTCCGAGTTTCATCCAATCGGCATTTTGACAGATAGAGATTTGCGCAATAAAGTCGTAACTGGCGAGTATGATTTGAATGAAAAGGTCTCCACAATCATGTCTCAACCAGTTATCACTATTCCGCCTCATCGGACGGTGGCTGATGTCCAAATCGCTATGATGAAATATGGTATTCATCACCTTTGTCTGACTGAAAATGGACATCCCGATACTAAGGTTATTGGAATAATTTCAGAGCATGATCTTTTGGTTGTACAGGGTAATAATCCAGCCATTTTTGTTCGAGAAATACAGCGAAGTAAAAACGCTGATGATCTGCTCAAAATCAGGGAAAAGGCGGAAACGCTGTTGTATAAATACTTGATTCAAGAAGTATCCATCAATTTCATTTCTAATATGATGACAGAGGTAAATGATGCGCTCATTTCTAGAATTCTAGAATTAATGGAATTAGAAATGGAGGAGGAAGGGTGGGAGAAACCTGCTGTTAAATGGTGTTGGCTCACTTTGGGAAGTGAAGCTCGAAAAGAGCAATTATTGCGTACCGACCAAGATAATGCATTAGTTTTTGAAGATGTTTCAGAAAAGGACTATGAAAAAACGAAAGCTTATTTTTTGACTCTAGCAAAAAAAACAACAGAGGTACTAAATCATTGTGGGTTTGAATATTGTCCAGGCGACATGATGGCGAGCAATCCAAATTGGTGTTTGTCTCTTAGTGAATGGAAGTCTCAATTTACTAAATGGATCGTCACTCCAACAAGAAAGAATGTGATGTATTGCAGTATTTTTTTTGATTTTCGCCCGGTTTATGGTGCCTTTTCATTGGGTGAATCTTTGACGACTTATATTTTTGAAAGACTTGAAAAAGAATCAAAATTTCTGACATTCCTTGCTCAAGATGCATTACAAAACCCACCACCACTTACTTTTTTTCGAAATTTTGTAGTCGAAAGAAGTGGAGAACATAAGGATGAATTTGATATTAAAGGTCGTGCCATGATGCCGCTCGCAGATGCTGCTCGATTACTTATATTGAATGAGAAACAACCTCAAATCAATAATACCTTTCACAGATTTGATCGAATGGCGGAGCTGGAACCTATTAATAAAGAGATTTTTGAACAAGCTGCCGATGCCTATGAAATATTAGTGCGATATCGTGCTTTGCAAGGTTTGAGAAATGGCGATAGTGGACGTTATATTAATCCTGAAGACTTGACAAAAATGGAGCGATTGAATTTGCGAAATAGTTTTCGACCGATTCGGGCGTTACAAGATGTATTGAAAGTGCGTTTTCGATTAAATTTGTTGATGTAAGGGAGTAGGAAATAAATAACCTACCCAAATTTTAGGAAGTTAATTTTTCTTTAGACGAGGCAAAAAGCACAGACATACCCAAAGGTATGGCGAGTATTTTTAACGATGCATAAAGGAAAAATAGTAATTAAAATGGGTAAGTTATATTTTTCCTCCTCCCTAAAGTATTAGACTTTATTCCAAAAAAATTTGTTCGGCTAAAAATTAGTCTTTAGCCTTCACTCTTCGTCACGTACTCACCCTAATAGCTAAGGCTATTAGGTTCCGTGCGTTCCTCGATTGAAAACAAAATCCAAAATTTTTATCTCATAAAACCTTTTAGAATAAAGTCTATTGATTATGAAATTGTTTTCACTTTTTAGAAAATCAAAAACGCCGGAAAAAGTATCGTTGCTTTGGCAGAATTATCTTCAATTTTTTGAAAAAAAAGTATCCAAAAAAGCACTTATTCGAGAGTTGAGATTTGTAGTAGTAGATACGGAAACGACTGGGCTAAATTATAAAAAGGATCAATTACTATCTATCGCAGCGCTTTCGATTCAAGGGTTTCAAATTGACATCAATGAGCGATATGAAGCTTTTTTTAGTCATGAAAATTATCAACCAAATGATAGTGTGAAAATACATGGTATTTTGAATAAACATCTAAAAGAAGGTCGAAGCGAGAAGGAAATTTTGACTCATTTTTTAGCTTATTTGAAAGATGGGATCATTGTAGGACATCATATTGGTTTTGATGTTGCGATAATCAATCAGGCATTGAAAAAGCATTTCGATATAAAATTGAAAAATCAAACACTTGATACTGCATGGCTAGCAGAACGGGTGAGAAACCCTATTGCAAAGGATTTTAGATCGATTCCATTAGATAAACTATGTAAACAATACAAAATCCCTTTAGGTAAAAGGCATACAGCTTCCGGTGATGCTTTTATTACTGCCCTTTTGTTTTTAAAATTACTGGGTAGATTAGAGAAGCGAAAGGTTTTGGAGTGGAGGGATTTGTTTTGAATCTACGCTAACCTGGCAGAGCCAGCACATTAGGAGTAAGGAGTCAGGTATGAGGATTTTTGCCACAAAAACGCAAGAAATAACTTGAGAAAAATTAAGGTGCTTTTTGGGGAATTGACTTACCGATTGTCTTTATACTTTTGGCAATTTTTTCAACTCTTTTCCCGAAATCGTCGATCTCTGCTACTTCAATAAAAATGGAGAAATTACCAAGAGAATCTGCTAATCGATAACCTTTTTCATCGACAGATAAAGGCACTGGTGCAAACCAATCCGACTTGATATTTTTATTGATCGTCTTTTCAAGGTCAAAAGAAAGATATTCCTCATTTCCTATTTTTTTTAATTGGTATTCTTTACCCAGAACAATCTTTTTAAGTTCAATGTCAACATCTGCAACCGTCTTACTTTGAGTAACCCCCATTTTATCCATCCAAAACCCTTTGATGGTGATGCTAATCGTAATGTCTAAATCATTATCAGGCCTTGGAAGCTTTACTTTTGTTTTATCAATTTTTAGTTTTAAAGGTTTCAACCTTAATAAGGTCCGGTCTTTACTCAGTTCAAAACCTAATAAAATGCTTGATACCAACTCGGTGGAATTATAAAACCTTTTTATTTCAATGGCTGAATTGGTAAGGCGAAATTGATTGAAGTTATCAATTGGGAAGTAAAAATTATGACTGTTCTCATTGGCGCTGTACACCGCTACGTGGTCTTTGTTTTTGTCATGGACTAAAGTGGAATTGGTAGAGAATTTCCAATCTACATTTTTAGGAATGACAACAGCTTGTTCTTGAGCCAAAGCAATTTCGGTTATTCCAGCATCTAGAGGAAGCAGTTTGATTTCTACGATTTCTCCCTTTTTTTTGAGAGACTTAGGATTGATCGCACAGCTTAAAATAAAAAATGGAACTAGAATAAGGGGGAAAAAATATTTCATATTTTTTTATTGATATAAGTGCTTGGGCAAAATCAAGTTATAGATTACTGGAGCTTGCAGTATTTAAGTGCTACTTAATTCTGTCCAAGAACTTATGAACAATGCCTCAAAAATCCCAAAAATACTACCTAGCAACCATAAATCGTTCGATTTTAATCTTCCCATCTATTTTCACCTTAATAAAGTACATTCCAATTGGTAATTGTTGAGTGGGTACGGTGACAGCTCCTCCAGAAAGAGGATATTGATTTATATATTTTCCTGATGAATCAAATACCTCTACAACACCATTTTCAGGTTGTTCCAGTGTTACTTGAAGTTGCTCAGAAACTGGATTTGGAAATAGAGATAAAGCGATATTTTTTGAGATATTATTAGAAGAAAGAGGGTTTTCTGAGGATAACAATAATATCCAAGTTTCTCTATTTCCTAATGTTTGTCCTGTAGCCTGCCAATTTGAAAAACCCCCATTATCGTTGATCGTTACGGTGCCCAATGACTGACTATTATACAATTCAGTGACATAATAATTACCACTTGGCAAAGAGGAAATTGGTAGAGAAATAGAAGAGTTATTGGTAGAAGCACCAAAATTTGACATCACAATAATGGCCTCTTCTTCTGCAATTCTCGCGTAGCTCAAAATATTTGAATTGTTATATACTTCTAAAATATAGCCTTTACGCAAGGCTTCGTGGTCATTACGTATATGAATTAGCTTACGATAATGGTGAAGAAGCGAGTTTGGATTATTATCCATAGACGCAACATTATTAGTCGTGTAATTACTCCCCAATCCATACCAAGGGTTGCTGTTAGTGAAACCGCTATTGATACCGCTTGACCATTGCATGGGTCTACGAATATTCTCATGAATTCCGGATCCTGTCATTCCCAATTCTTCTCCATAATAAATAAAAGGGATACCTGGCATCGTCAAATACATAGCCGCTGCTTGTTTCATTTTGGCGGTATTTGAGCCGAACTGAGTATATATTCGATCCATGTCGTGATTCGTCAAAAAAGTAGCATATTGTAAAAGTGGATAAGACTGTTGGATGGTAGCCAATTGACTTCCAATTGCATTAGGCGCATTGTTATGGATGCCATTGATAATAGATCCTGCCAAGTCAAATTCAAAACACACATCCAAGCGGTCATTTTGTACATACGGTATAACAGAAGCTGTATTAGACCAAACTTCTCCCACTGAAAATGCATCGGGATTATTTGCTTTATAAACGTCATTGAATTCTTCGAGTAAAATAAAGTTTTCGGGTGTGTTTTCTACTATATTTCCATCTTCGTCGAGGTATTTAATCGCATCGAGTCTAAACCCGTCAATACCTTTATCCAACCAAAAGTCCGTAATGTTAAAAATTTCTTCTTTTACTGGAGGGTGACTATAATTTAAATCAGGCATGCCTCCCCAGAAAAGTCCATAGTAATAATCGCCACCGCTATTATGCCAGACTTGTTGTCCCCAAGGACCATTCCATCCAGGATTACCATCGGACCAAATATACCAATCTCGGAATCCATTTTGATTGTTGGCAGATTGGGTGAACCAAGGATGTTGGTTGGAAGTGTGATTCATCACAAAGTCAATGATTACTTTTATTCCTCTTGCGTGAGCGGCTTCTATTAATTCCTCAAAATCTGCCATTGTTCCATAATCTGGTTCCGTTTTATAGTAGTTGGTGACATCATATCCATGATAACTAGGAGATTCCATCATTGGCATCAACCAAATACCCGTTACACCAAGATCGGTATCTGTTTCTGGGTCTCCGTCGTTGAGGTAATCCAATTTTTGAATAATACCTTGAAAATCACCAATGCCATCATTGTCACTATCATAAAAACTACGCACAAAAATTTCATAAAAAACTCCATCATTCCACCAAAAGGTGTCATAATTATTAGGTATGCTTGGGTCACATATATCACAGCTGTTAAAACAATATACAGGGGGCGTATCCGCTCCAATTGTTACATTGACCGTACGATACCAATTACCACTGCCACCATCAATTGTACAACTTGTCGGGGGCGATTCAGCTTCGGCAATCGTGTTTCCATTGACAAATAAATATTGATAATTTCCGACGGGAACAGACAAGCTGACCTCATAACTACCATCCCCATTTAAGTCTTGTAAGGTTACAGATGTCGGATCCCAATTGGAAGAAAAACCGGCGGCTACTTGAAAATCACCCATTACATGGACGCCCTCTGGAGCAATAGTTTGACCGTTCATATTTACTGAAAGAACCAAGAGTGGATTGCAGGAATTAAACGCAACAGCAGGAATATTTAAATCGGTATTGCCTATTGTGATTTGTCGATTATTCGTGCCACCTACACTACATTCTGAGGGTGGATTCTCGTCGCTTCCCCAAGCATTACCATTGATAAATTTGTATTCATAGGTTCCAGAAGGAATGTCAACCGTAATATCAAAAATATCATCTCCATTTGCATCTGAAAGAATTGTAGAATTCGGATCCCAATCTCCTCCAAAACCAGCTTCAGATTGAAAATTGCCAGCAATATGGACTCCATTTGAAGAGACGGTTTCATTACTCATATCCACACTAAAGGTCACTGACACATTTTGTGCATGCAGGAAACTAGAGAAGAGAAAGGCTAAACAGCAAGTTAGGGGTGAGGAAATATAGGTTCGCATTTTTATTTGATTTAAACTTTCGTGAAATGGATTATTATTTATTGAGGATGAAATAAAATGTAAAAGCTAAGGGCTTACGTATAAATAAACGGTTCAGTTTAGGGACGGATTTTTGATTTCAGACTAGGCGTGGAATTGGGAGTTTATCTGGATAATTGACCAATTTTACAACGAAATATGAAGTCAAAAAGACACCATAAAGTGTAGCATTTATTTGTGCGCAAGCCCTAAATGTATAAACAAAAAATCGTTTGCTTATTATAGAGAGGCAATACAAATAGTTTACTATCAGGCTTAGAGCTCTGATTATTAATGGTTTATGTAGTCGTGCTCAGAAATATTTTCAGATGAGTTTGTAGTTTGTCTTACAAGTTTGTCTAATTCGTTTTTGTGTTCATGTTCCCTAACTTGGTTCAAATTTACAATTTCAAAATTATACTAATTTAGTTTTTTGAAGTACTAGTTTGCTTCTTTGCCCATGCTATCACTAGACTCCCTAGAACGGCCATTATGCTAGCCAAGACGTTAAAAAAAATATCGAAGGGGTCAAATACACGGCTGGGTAGAAATGCTTGTATACATTCATCGATGACTCCAATCGTTGATGTCATCAAGATTGCTAAAAGAGCCAGATAAGGCATTTTGCGACCTTGATTTGATCGTTCTCTGAGTGCTTCAAGAATCAATATTGCAAGAACACTATACTCAATAAGATGTGTTCGTTCTTCAGGAATTGCCATCCGTGTGAAGACGATTAGATAAACGCCAATAATACCCAGCCCAATGAATACCTCAGTACGGCTTCGCTGCTTTTTTAATCCTTGAATTATTATAGCCGCGACAATTAGGATCATACCAAATCCGAAAAGTCCTTCAATTAGGTTTTTGTCTCGCAAGAATCCTGCAATCGACCGTGCTAGTCCTAGAGTTGAATAAATCCCAACCACGGTTGCCAATACCCAATACCAAAGTCGTCTTTCTCGATCAGAAGTGAATAAATTCATAGAAATAAATATAACACTATGTTGTTAGGTAGGAGGAAAAATTTGTGTGAATATTCAAAGGTTAACAAGTCTAGTTGAAATTGAGTTTTTTTAAGCAAAAGGAACTTCCTCCACTTCATATCCTCTACTTTCAAGAAAATCTTTTAACGCTCTTCCTGTGCCTGCTGGCCATGTTTTTACTTTGTCGAAAGGCACAATTTTATAATCATCCAATTCATCATTTAAGTTAATCTGCCCAGAAGCCTTTATATGATAGGCCAATATGATCTGGTTCATTCTTTTGAAGGTATAATGACCTACAAATTTACCTAGCTTACCATCTAATCCTAATTCTTCTTTTACTTCTCGTAAAATGGCTTCGTCAGGGTGCTCGTGTTTTTCCAAAAAACCTGTAATGAGACCGTACCAAGTAGGTGGCCAAAGCTTATTATGTGCCAACACAACCTGATTATCGCCATATTCCACTATTGCTGCCACCACTGGTGTCGGGTTTTCATAATGAATAAAATTACAAGATGTATCTGTACAAGCTATGTAATTATCTAAGTTTAAAGCGAGGTCACTTTTACATGTTGGGCAGAAGGAAAATTGCATATAATAGATTTTTTTAGGCTGAAAGATATAGAATTTTCTTCCCTATAGTTTGAAAAATACTTATGGTTTGAATAGATTTACATCTTCCTAATTTATTATATAACTTGCATTTTAATATGTTAGGGCACCTACTCTAGTATTTGTTAGGTTAACTTTCTCATTGTACTAAGTTATAATGGCGCAATGAACACAAATGATATTCCTGAACATTATGTCTTCCAAAAAAAATAAAAAGAATAAAGCACAATCGCGTAAATCGACGAAGTCCAATAAGTCGGTCAGTTCAATTCAAAAATTGACAAATTCGGCTAAAGAATATTGGACCCAAAAATCACCTGTTTTAAAATTCTTATTAGGCTTTGCTGGGTGTATGTTCTTATTCTACGTCATTTATTACTCAGACTTTTTTCTAGAATATATTGGTAACCCACTCATCCGAGGAGAAGCAAAAGTTGGTAGTTTTCTGCTTAATCTTTTAGGGCAAGAGACCACCACAGTTGAAGAATTAATTCAAAGTGATGTATTCTCCATAAGTGTAAAAAAAGGTTGCGATGGTTTAGAACCATTAGCTATTTTGTTGAGTGGGATTCTTGTATTTCCAGTGAAGTTTGAATATAAAATACCAGGCATTGTTTGGGGTATTGTTGCGGTAATGCTACTTAATTTTGTTCGCATAACTGGACTTTATCTAGTTGGATTGTACTTTCCAGGAGCCGTTTTTGATATTTTACATGAGCAAGGAGGATTCATTATTTTCACTGCTTTAAGTATCTTTATTTGGATGTTTTGGGCTAATAGAGCATTGATTAAAAACCACGATTTGAATTTAAAATCGGCAACTACCTAGAGAAATGAAAACATTTACTCCATTGCTAAAATATTTGGGGGCATTCTTATTATTGTATTTTGTTTTGTATGCTCTATTTTCTTTTTCCCCTATTGCAAGGACTTCAGCTAATATTTATAGAGTTACTACTCAGCCTATTTTGCAAACTTTTTTTTCACAAGCTTATCTAAAATTGGAGCCGGATAATGCTATTAAATCTGATCCATACCTGATTCGATTAGTATATGCAGGCAATGAGGAAATTCGGCAACAGACAGAACTTGCCAAAAAAACTGGTGCAAAAAGTATAAATATGAAGGCGACAGAGTGCGACTTATTCTTTAATCTCTTTTTTACCACCTTTTTCGTTTTTTTGGTTGCTTTGATTTTGATTACGCCAATTGGCTTAAAAGATAAATTATGGGCCATTCTTTCGGGCACCCTTCTTTTTTATTTATTTACAGTTTTTAAACTTTCCATTTTCTTATTAGATCTTTTCAATAAATCTACCTTTCAGATGTATAAGTTTGGGGAGTTTGGAACCAGCTTTTTTGAAGGTTTTACCAATTTATTGACCTCCTTAGGATTTAGCTCTTTTGTTGTTATTTTGATTTGGGGAGTTGCTGCTTTTAGAAAAAGTAATTGGAAAAATTTCTTGGATCGATTTGGCGAAAGAAAAATTTCTTGAACCTGTTTTTTACAAATATAATTAGGATTTAGGGCTAAAAGAGGTGGAATTATTCTTTATTTTTCACTTTATATAGGATTAATAGATAATTGTATTCCTTTTTTTTATATCTTTACTGGGAATTCCTTATAACTTTTGTAACATTATATTTCCAATCTACCGATTTTCAAAACCATTAACCGGACATAATAACATCCAGTCATTATATATAAAGTGATTGTCATCAATTAATTATACCTCAATGGTCATTACTATTGAGTTTCAAGTTTTGTATAAAATGCACTTTAGCACAAGTGTATTATTTTTTAATAACAAATTATTTTCTCATGATTAGAAATCTATTTACCATTATGATTATGGTGCTTTCGGTCAGTTTTAGCTACGGTCAGTCCGTAACTATTTTGGATCAAGAAGCACCTGCAACAACTGTTAATTTTGGTTGCTTTGCTGGGGCGGCAACAAATAATGTCATCGCTAATCCAAATCCATCGGGCATTAACACAAGTGGTTCTGTTGGAGATATTACAAAACCTTTTGGCGCTCAATCATTTGCAGGTTGTTTTTCAACCTCTTCGGCTCCGGTTGTATTAAGTGGAGGAGCGGATGAAATCTGTATTGATGTTCACATGGATCATATCGGAAATTTAGCGTTGAAATTAGAAGCTTCTTCTAATGGTGGTCCTAATTGGATTACTACCGTAGCCAACACTAAAATCAATGAATGGGAACAACTTTGTTTTCCTGTTGCAGCGAATTCAATTGAGGGTCCATTTTCGCCTGCAACTGGGTTTGACTATAATACTTTTGTTTTGTTTTTTGATTTCTTATCACCGGCTGATGGTAAAACTTCTTATTTCGACAATATGGTTGTTAATATGGCTGGTCCACCACCACCACCACCGACAATACCAGCATCTCCTTATTGTGCGACACAAGTGACACACTTTGGTGGAAATCCAGAATCTGCTGTCTTATTGACGATTGAAAATACTGGACCTAATACCATGATCGTACAAGTTGAGTCTGCTGATTCTGATCCAGTGGATGACCTAATTATACCTGGTGGTGGATTCTCCGTTTCTCCAAAGGATGAATCAGTACCGGGAATAATTAGTGTAACATTGACTTTTGCAGTTCCGCCTACTGATGCGATGTTTAATGTCTTGTGGAGTAAAGGTATGAGCCCTGGTGGAGGAGCTGGGAATTGGCAATTAAGTATGGCAGATATATCTATTCCTTTCCTTGCAAGTTGTAGTGCACCAAATGCTATTCCTACAATGGGAGAGTGGAGTTTGTTTTACTTAGCTTTAATCATGTTGAGCTTAGGAATCGTTTTCGTTATGCAATTCCAAACTCAAATGCAATTAAGCGTTGCAGGATCTAATAAAAAGGTTACTAAATTTTCATTGAATCAAATGCCTTTTGATAAGGTAGGGTACGGAAAAGCATTTAAAATTGCTTTGACAATTGTGCCTTTTGGTTTCGCATTTATTTATATAATGTGGGGCGAAATTATTTTTGACGATTTAATTGGAATGACTTTATCAATTCCTTTAGTTGCGTATTTGATTTATTTGTTGAAGAAATAGATTTTTATTAGTGCTTAAATGGCACTTAATAAAAACATAAATTATCCCGAATTTTCAGATATCTGAAAATTCGGGATTTTTAGTTTGGGAGGTTATTCTTATCAATCCCTACAATAAAAAAGATTCAAATTAGCTTTGTTCTTTTTTTCTTTGAAAAAAAAATAACCAAAAAAATCAAGGCTGTGTATATTTTGGCTAAAATTCAATTGCACTCACGCAAACGACCCAAATGCTCGCAAAGCTCGCGTGGGTAGTTTTTACAAACTGAACACTGAACCACAATTGAATTTCTTAACGCCAAAATCTCCAATGCCGCTGCGAAAACCGAAACATTCGGTTCAACAAGCATGCAAAAAATCATCGACAACCTATTGGTTTCAAATTGGGCAAAAGATGCTGTCCAAATGACTACTAAGCTTTCGATTGCTTGGTAATTTGATTGATCATTCCTTTAAAAACAATTCCATGAAAAGGAAGAACCGCATACCAATAGAGCCTTCCTAGTACGCCATTAGGTCTAAATGTAGCCGTTTGAATGAGCTCATCGTTTCGTATTCTAAATTCTAACCAAGCATCTCCAGGCAATTTCATTTCCGCAAAAAGTAATAATCTACCTTCTTCTTTATTGGCATACAAAACTCTCCAAAAATCTAGGGCATCTCCTGATTCCAATGAAGTTTTATTAGTTCGACCTCTTCTTAATCCTACACCACCATATAGTTTGTCAATATATCCTCTTATTTTCCATAAAAAATTGGCGGAATACCATCCACTTTCTCCTCCAATACTCCAGATTTTTTCAATTGAATATTTACGAGATTCGATTTTTCTAACTCGCCGATCTTTAAAGCACCCAAAAGAGGGAACAATAATAAAGTCAGACGTAGTAAAATCCTTAACCCCACTTATTTGAGAGTCTTTCCAACTCGAAACAATTTCATTGCTTTCTATTTTTGTAAAAGCTCGTTCTATAGATTTTTTGTAGCCTTCGGGCCTAATACCTAATATTCGATTAATATCATCATTTCTACAAACTACTTCTACCTTCATACTATCCACCAATGCTACTGCTAATTTGTAGGAAGTAGCTGTGACAAAATATAGCCAATAAGAGGATAATTTTGGGGTCATGACAGGCACTGTATAAATTCTCCTTTGAAGACCTCTTACCTTTGCAAAGCCTAGTAGCATCTCTTTATAAGTCAGAATATCAGTTCCACCAATATCGAAATTTTGATGGTACATTTTTTCGTTAAATAAGGACGTCGAAAGGAAGTTTATGACATCTCTCACTCCAATGGGTTGGCATTTAGTATTCAACCATTTTGGCGTCACCATGAGGGGTAACTTCTCTGTTAAATCTCGTATGATTTCAAAAGAGGCGCTTCCAGAACCAATAATGATACCTGCCCGAAGGGTTGTTACTGGGAATGTCCCTGATCCTAATATATCTTCAACGGCTTTACGTGAGGTCAAGTGTTTGGAGAGCTTCTTTTCATTAATGATCCCACTAAGATAAATGACCTGTCTAACCTTGGTTTTATTGATAAAATTTTTAAAATTTTCTGCGCATTCTTTTTCAAGATTTTCATAATTACTGGATGAGGACATGGAATGGACTAAATAATATGCCCCTTCCACATCTTTGGGGATTTTTTCTAATGAATTGGGATCTAATAAATCGGTTTCAATTACTTCAATATTGGCTAAAAGAGATTTTTGAGGATTAAATCTTTTAGCATCTCTAACACAGCAAATTACCTGATGACCTTCTTGTATTAAAACCGGTAAAAGTCTTTTGCCAATATAGCCAGTCGCTCCAGTTAATAATATTTTCATTTATGTATTTGTTAGGAATGGGTTTGAATAAAGCCTATTAAGTTTAAAATAGGAATTAGAAATAGGAAGTTTTGTTTTCCTTTTCTTCAAAATACCTTTAATATTTTTCAAACCAATCAAAGGTTTCTGTTATTATGTGCTCTTTTTCTGATTCGATAAAAGTGAGAAATGCTTCAGCGGCGGGGGACAATTTTTTGGATTTCAACCACACTAAATTCCAGTGGGTAATGATCGGTAAGCCGCGCAGGTGAATGATCTCCAAATCGCCGTTTCTGAGTTCGTTTTTGATGCCTATTAAGGGCATGATGGAGTATCCAAGCCCCGCAACAATCGCCTGTTTTAATGCTTCATTGGAGGTGAGTTCAATCCTCTTAAAAGTCGGTAATTTTTTGTTGTTCAGGAAGGTTTCCATTGCATTTCTAGTTGCAGATCCTTGCTCTCTAAAAAGTAGTGGGTGTTTTTCAAATAGCTTTCTGATAGAGGTCTTAGGGTTTCTTTTTATACGGGTGCCTCCAACCAAGAAAAGCTTGTTTTGCATGAGCTCAACCCTATTTAGATTAAGTTGATTGGGTATTACAGAAACCATTGAAAAATCTACTTCATTCTGTTCAAGACTATCTACTACTCGAGTTTTATTCGTTACATCCATGATCAGATCGATACCACTGTGCGCGCTCATAAAATCAGCTAAGAAATAGGGCATTACATATTTGGCAGTCGACGCAATGGATAGTTTTATTTGTCCAGCAAGTTTGCCTTTAAAAGATTTTGTTTTGTAATTGATCGACTCAATTTCATTCAATATTCTTTGGGCGGATTGTCCGATTTCTTTTCCAAAATCAGTGATGTAAAGTTGCCTTCCGACCACTTCTGTTAAAGGTATTTCAAATTGATCTTGCATTTTTTTTAACTGAATGGATACCGCTGGTTGCGTTAAATATAAATCCTCAGCTGCTTTGGTAATGCTTTGATAATCAATTAGTTTAAGGAAAATATTCAGTTGATGCAAAGTGAAATTCATAAGCTTTGTTTATGTATTACATTAATAATATAAATGCAAACTTATGAAAAGTGTGCCTAGTTTTGTGCCAACAAAATAAATAAATTTGATTTTAACAATTGAAAATCCAGTAAAAGAAGTGCCTGAAAAAATCGGTACTCAACCTAGGAAAGTTTCTATTCCTATGAAACATCAAGAGGAATCAAAAGCGTCGCCTCTCTTGCTTCATTTCATACTAGGCTTCATTTTTTGTTCATTAATATTAGCTTTTTCATGGATCAATGGAAAGCTTTTTTTTTATGAATTAATGGTTTCATCATTGATTATTTTATCACTAGTATCTTTTAAAGTAATGGATTCAAAAGGAATTTAGGCATTGCAGCGAAAAGCTCAATACTTTTCTTCTTGAATTCTTTTACAAAAATATTCACAATTAAAAATTATAAATAAAATGGTTGCAACAGAAGTAACACAAAAAATTAACCTAATTGACGGAAAATTCACACCATCTGAAGCTTCAGACATCATTGAGGCATTGATCAGAGAGAAAATTAATTTTCATAAAATCCAGCGATTACAGTCTTGGATTGGTAATGAAAACTGTGATACAGAGCAGTTAAGTGGTAGAATTGGAGAATTAGTGAAAGAGAAGAAAATTGCGAAAGCCTTTTTTAAAGAAGCTAGGTAAGCTGGAGCAAATGTCGTTATCAACGGGACATTAGAAATATCATTTACAGCAGATTAATTCCTAGGCACATTACTTATTAAAGGTCTAAGCCTTAAACAAATTCTCAGGGAACGCGGATATAATAAATGTCAATTTATTTTGTCCGCATTCCTAACCTGGCGAAGCCAGTACCATAAAGGTTTCTAAATTAGGTTACTCCTTTTTTCTAATGATGAAAAAAGAAGGAAAAAATCTAGGCTGTTGATATTTTGACTAAAATTCAATTGCCAACCTGCTCACACCCAAACTCGCCGATTTCATCAGGCTCAAACATGGGTGCTCTTTTGGGCTTAACTCAATTGAATTTCTTAACGCCAAAATCTCCAATGCCAATAGGTCTTCCAAATCAACTCTTGCCACATTTGGGCAAAAAACAACTTGGAAGGAACTAAAACCAAATAAATTATGCAAAAAATAACAGTTGCTAAAGGAGATGGGATCGGCCCAGAAATAATGGATGCTACTTTAAAAATTCTAAAAGCCGCGAATGCTAGAATAGAGTGGGAAGAGATTGAAATTGGAGAAAAAGTATATTTATCGGGTAATACTAGTGGAATTGGCAAATCTGCATGGCAAAGTATCGTCAAGAACCGAGTTTTTTTGAAAGCGCCGATCACTACTCCTCAAGGCGGTGGTTATAAAAGTTTGAATGTAACCATGCGCAAAACACTCGGGTTGTATGCCAATATCCGACCTTGCAAAAGTTTTCACCCTTTTGTTGCCAAAATATGAAAGAAAGAAAGCTTCTTCAAAGGTGCTCAAAGGTGTTGATGTTTTTGTTGATTGGAAAGGACAAGAGGTGAATCAGTTAGCATCATCTCTTCAAAAACTCAACAATGGTATTAGTCTGACGATGATTACTAATAGAGGTGTAAAAGTATGGCCGAATGAATTTGAAGAGACCTTTTGTACAGATCATTGGCGATGTAGATATGAAATTGTGGATGAGAAGTCCGTTTCAAAAGAGTCGATTCCCTCTTTATTGATGGGGGCTATTAATGAAAATATTGATGTCATAAAAACAGAGAACCTTTACGAGTTTGACGGTGTGAGAGGGTTTTCACTCGGGCAAGGTCAATAATGAAATTCCTATAGACTTGTGTAACTAATAGTGTATGTATAGTAACGAGCAAATAATAAGTCTGCCATTTGGAGATACAGATTTTGTTCTAACACTAGGCATTTTTTGAAGGAATAGCCAAAGCTATTGCTGAAAAAAATAACAACGTTTTAGAACCAAAGATGATCGGTGAAAGGATGAAGTTATTCTTTACTCGTTACTTAATGATTTATTTTGAAAAGGGAGTCGTGTTTTTATAATACAGCTCCCTTTTACTTTTTACTGTTTTAGTTACGTGGAATACAGTCTGTTATTCCTCCAAAATAACCCGTTTTACCCGACCCACTTCTCCAGTATCTAGTTTAACCTTTATGCCGTGAGGGTGAGTAGAAGAATTTGTTAAGATTCGCTTGACTAAACCCTCTGTTAATTCACCAGAACGTTGATTTTGTTTTTCTACAATTTCAACAAGAAATCCTATTTGTACATTTTTTCTTTTACGACCGTCTTGCTGGTTATTATTCATGTTTTTTATTCTATTAAATCCGGAAATGCTGAAATAATATCCTGCCAAATTGGTTGATAACTAAACCAACCTGCTACCGGAAAACCGACTTCCTGATTTCGAGTTTTTAAGGCAGTCTCATGATCGATAAGATGAATTTTATTACCTGTAGATTCGGCTAATATCTGTGCTTGACAACATCGCTCCATACTAATAAACCACCAAGCCACTTCTTCAACAGAACCACCGACTGTTAGCAATCCATGATTTTTCAATATGGCTGCTTTTTTATCGCCTAATGCATCTGCAATTCTGTTGCCTTCACTCAAATCATTTACGACACCTGTATAATCATTAAAAAGCCCGTGATCCTCATAAAAAGCACAGGCATCTTGGGTAATAGGATCCAGTTTCTTTCCAAAACAAGACCATGTTTTCCCGTAAATAGAATGTGCATGGGCTGCCGCCACGGCATCTGGTCGAGCGACATGAATTCTTGAGTGAATCGCAAAGGCGGCCTTATTGAGCATGGTGTGTTTTCCTTCGACAATATCTCCTTCTTCATTCACTAAAATCAAATCGGAAACTTTAATTTTATTAAAAGAAACGCCAAATGGATTGACCCAAAAATGATCAGTATGTTCTGGGTCTCTTGCCGTGATATGTCCTGCGACTCCTTCAGAAAAACCAAATTTCCCAAAGACGCGAAATGCGCCGGCAAGTTGTTGTTTTCGGTGTAGTCGCTCCGCTTCTATTGTTGGCCGAGTAGGCATCAGGTTTGCGTAAATTGGTGGATTGGTGACAGCCATATTTTTAGTTGTTTTCAATTTTACTCAAAGCTAAAAATTAGTTTTGAATTGACTATGCTCATTTGACGATTATCGGCAGCTGGTTGCCATCAATTATTTCCCACTAAAATTTCCTCTACTTTTCCTGCTACTTCTAGACCCGCATTTCTACCGGTGTCTTGCAACAAGATCGTTTTGTTTTTTTTGTCCCAAAGTTTCACTTCTATTTTTGCAGTCATACTTTCCTCAATTCTACCATCCATAAACCCTAATATTGGAGAGGCTAGGGTAGTGGAGGCTTCTCGGTGAGCAAATATTTCCAACCGGTGATGACTATTTTCCATGACCAACTCCACTTTATTTTGGTCTGCAAATGATTTTCGGAGCTGTGAAAAATTATAAGTGGTAAATTGAATTAAGCGATCTTGTAACCAAACTCCTGCAATAAACCCAACAAATGAGGAACCCATCCATGGAATTTTGGCTACCGAAGCTTTTACCGAAATACCTGAATTCTCAAAGTGATTGGTTTGCATCCAAATATATCCGCTTGGAAAAGAACGCCCCCAATCTTTTTCCATATAACCTCTTCCGTCAGTAAAATCAATTGTTTCGTTATTGATATTCAATTTTCCTTCAATCGTATGATCCATACTTAAAATCCCATGATAACATTCCATAAATGGTATAAAGGAAAACGGTCCCATTATACCAGGTGAATACCAACTGTTTGGCCAGGGCACTTGATTTTTAAATGCCAATTGACCTTTGACAGAAGGTAAATCCAATTGAATATTTTTTCCAGAAAAAGCATTATAGGATAACTGTAATTTGAACTCGCCAGATGAAGGTTTAAACTCTTGAGCATCAAATTTATGGTATTCGGCAGTAAGTTTTTTGCCGTCAAGGACTTGTATAAAGGCTTGTTGGTTCCCATTTTTATCCATCGCAATACCTGGAATGAATGCAAATGCCTTTGATTCATCGGCATTGATCACCTTATAATACCAACCTTCAAAATATCTTTTAGATTTTCCCCAACCATGATACTGTTCAGGGTTAAATAAGGCTTGGAATTTCTTTTTTATCATAACGGAGAGGTCTATAAGTTGATATAAAAATATTCACTTCCAAATGGAAAAACCTAATTAGGCTTCATCCTAAAAGACGGAAGCACTGATGTACTTCCGTCTTACTTTTTGTCAACTTCTTAATAAGCCATTTCAACGATTTTCACTACGTCCTTCGGCGTCACTTTTTGGCGTTCTCCAAGCCCTTTCCATCCTCTTTCCTCAAAGCGATTGGCTATTGTTTCGGCTGTTCCTTTATAATCTTGAGTATATTCAGACAGCTTTGTTTTGATACCTAACGATTGATAAAAGGCAGTCGTTTTTTCAATGGCTTTTTGAGCCTTTTCTTCTAAGGTGCCTTCGGTGATGTTCCAAACACGTTCGCCATATTGGGCGAGTTTTTCTTTTTTATCCTCTAGGTTGTATTTATAGTGGCTTTCTGCAATAATAGCTAAAGTACGAGCATGATCAATTCCATAAAGTGCTGTCAATTCATGCCCCATCATATGTATTGCCCAATCAGTAGGCACGCCTTTTTGAATTAAGCCATTTAGAGCCATCGTACACGCCCACATAAAGTTAGAAGCGGTAGTATAGTCAAAATCCTCTTCTAACATTTTTGGTGCCACTTCTACTAAAGTTTGGATAATGCTCTCCGAAATTCGGTCTTGTAATAATGCTCCAACAGGATACGTCATATATTGCTCTAAAACGTGTGTAAAGGCATCTGCAATGCCATTCGCAATTTGACGTTTAGGAATAGATTTTATAACATTTGGGTCTAAAATAGAAAACGCTGGAAACAAGCCTGGACCTCCCATTGAGAATTTTTCTTTCGTTTCTGCTCTCGTGATTACAGCTCCAGAATTCATTTCGGTACCAGTCGCAGGAAGGGTCAAGACAGTTCCAAAAGGCATTCCTTTATTGGTTCTAATTCGCTTGCTTAAAATATCCCATGGTTCGTCACCTTCAAATAAAGCAGCAGAAGATAAAAATTTCGTTCCATCAATAACAGATCCTCCTCCTACAGCTAGTAAAAAAGTAATATTCTCCTTTTTTATTACTTCCAACGCCTTCATCAAAATAGCGTATTCAGGATTGGGTGGAATACCTCCGAATTCGATCACTTCGAAACCAGCTAAAGCTTGACTGACTTGGTCATAAATGCCATTTTTTTTAATGCTTCCACCACCATACAGCATTAATATTTTTGCATTTGGTGGTAATTCAGCATTCAATTTAGGAATGGTGTCTTTACCAAAAATAATTTTTGTTGGGTTCTTATACTCAAAGTTCTTCATATGAATACTCTTAATTTAATTTAATTTAATTTTAGATTTGAAAAAATAATAACCAGACAAATTAAAAGTAGAATAGTTGAGTATATATCAATTTTGTCCGAAGCCCTAAGCAGTTTTTTTGAAGAAGGTGATTTTTGGTGTGCACAAGGTGAAAATAAACCAAGAATAGCTCTAGTTACTTAACTATGAGGGGCTTTTTCATAAAAATCGCTAAAACTCCCTCCAGGGTTGGGGTAAATTTTAGCGATTTTTGAACGAGTTTATTATTATGAGAAAATCTTAAGTAAGGGAGCAATATTATCTGTAGCAAATTTTAGTTTTTTTTTCCCACTCACTTTATTAAAAATACTCGCGAGAGCTAGGCTATGACTGCGATTTTAGCCTTGTGAGAGAAAAAAATAAATCAAAAATTTATTCTAAATTTAATATTGCTCGCTTACTCACTTAACTATGTCCTAAGGATATAATATCAACTCCTTTTCGTTTTAATTCTTCCTTGATTTTTAGATAGACTTTCTTGTAATCATAGAATGGTATTCTTGGATGGAGATGATGTATCAAATGATAGTTTTGACCCAAAAGAAGATGGCGCAACCCAGGGATATCAAAAACCCGTGTATTAAGAAAACGTGCTTTTTCCTCATGTGGATGATGAGGGAGCCAGTCAAAAGCAAAGGCAAGTAAAACCTGTGCAATAAAAGCGGGTACAATCCAAAGTTGTAATACCATGGCCCAACCTAGTGTTATTCTCAATGTTGTTAATAGGGTTAGGAGTAAAAACAACCCGATGAAACCAATTTTTAATTCTCTCCTAACTTTTCTTGGGATCCTTTCCTTTGAAAAAAGTAATCGGCCACCTTTAATTAAGTAAACCGGGAATATGGTTGTAGAGTGAAAAAGAAGTGAGAACAAATTCTTTGAAGCTAACCAGTGGTCAGGGTCTTTTTCAGGGTCATTTGTAAAGGCATGATGCCTAAAGTGAATGACTTTAAAAACATAAAAAGGGGCAAACAACGGAATACCTGACAACCAACCAATTATTTCATCTATCCATCGTAAAGAATTATGATTACCCGAGATATTCAAATGTCCAGCTTCATGCATTGAGGTAAATAGCAGGTATGCCACGAGTGCATTTATGGAGATCCCCCAACCTATACCTAAATACCCTTGGTAAGTAGCTATTGATGCAATAATGTAAACTGTAAATGCCAAAAGAGTCAGGACAATAGTCGGGTAGGCAATCTTCAATTTATAGTCGTTTATGTTATGCTTACTTTGTACCATACCTAATAATTTAATTCGTGAAAAAATTGGGAAACAAACAAATAGTCAGCTTCTTTATCAACGGTACAAATCTAAGCCATAAAACCGAAGCATTTTAGACGGTAGCGTCCATAATTAATTTTACTTTTTTGAATTCATTTGTTTTAAGATAGCATGAACCTCCTCTAAATAATTGTTTAACCACTCGAAATTAAAGGATTTATGAGTGATCTGAAGCAGAAAGTTTTCCGAAATCAGATTTAAAAATGTTTGAGAAAAGAGTTGTTGATTATTCAATCCTAAGAAATCGGTCCATTTATTCATGATTCCTTGTTCCAATTTAATAAAAGCCTCTTCATAACATTTTTTATACGCTTGGTTTTCTCTGTTAATTCTTAGTTGTTTGTGAAAAAATAAATCTGTTTTGTGTTCTATAAACAAGTTTAATAAATCAGGTCTAATACGCTCACAATTAGCCGCAAGCTGAGCGAAAATCTCTACTTGTTGAACATGAAATTCCAAAAGTTCAGTTTCAAATATTTCAATGTCGCCGAAATAATGATAGAAGGAGGATTTGTTTTTATTTATGTTTCTTCCAATGGATTCGACATTTAGGTTTTTGATTCCATCTTTGGAAGCCATATAGTATCCTTCTTTTATCCATTGTAGTTTTTTGTCTCTTTTCATTTGACACTATCTTATTGTAATGGTGGTTTTGGAGGGCAATCAAATACGCTGAATAGACATCGAAGAACAAAGATAATTAAGTGCTTGGACAGAAATAACTCACACATATTATGACGGACTATTTTTTCATCATATTTCGTTAAAAATACTCGCCATATTTATGGATATGCATGTGCTTTTGCCTCGTCTGGCAAAAAAATAGTTTTCGTCAAATATGGAACTTATTTCTGTCCAAGCACTTACCAATTTATGGTATCCTCAATAAATTGTATCAAGTGATTTGCCATTATTTCTTGATCTTTAATTGAAGGATGGGTTGATGCCTCTAGGTAAGGCATAAAATGGGTATAAATCATTTCATCGTTAAGATTTGCTGCTGCGGTTTTAATATAATCTTTCCATATTGAACCTTCTTTTACGGCATCCATACATCCAAGCGAACATATAATATGCGCATTCGGATAGTGAGTTCTTATTTTGGACAGAAACTGCTGGTAAGCATTTATCAAATATGCATCATCTGGTGATTCATTGCCAAATCTCGTTTTATACGCTTCAGAATTTGGCATATTGACGAGCCAAGAATCATTTTGGAATAGATTAATTACAACAATATCGGGACTGTATTGAGAAAACGCCCATTTGCTGTTCGGGTCTGTTGGATTTAATCTGTCATATAATTCCGGCATTATTAACGGAATCCAACTAACTGTTATTCCAATACCACTTCTACAAATGCATTGATACGCTGCATTAAAATGTCGAGCAGTAATAGCCGCATAACTCAAATAATTATTGGTAAATGTGCTGTCAGGAGAATCTTTACCGGATGTGTCTTCCACTGCATAACCGGCAGTTATGGAATTTCCATAGAATTCCATTTTTCGTTTAGGCGGTTCCGATTTATGGAGAAGTTTTGGATTTCCTTTTATTTGAAATCCGTAAAAAGAAGTTTTTCCTCTATCCCATTCCGTTCGCTTAAAAATTTCAATCGTATGTTTTCCTTTAGGCAATTGAGAAGCCAATTGATAATAACGCTTTATTGTGTCCGTATGTAAAATGAAAAGAGAGTCATTATCTAGGATGATATTGTAATAATTATCTCCATTTTCATCTTCCATGAATGCCGACAAAGATTCCCCTTCAAAATTTATTTTTATGGAAGATCCTGACCAATAAAGTTCAGCACCGTTTACTTTTGATGAATCGATCCTACCAGCATATTCAATTTGGGAATTTGAATAATCGACAAATAATTCTTGTTCTGTTGAACAAGCAAAGACAAGGGTTATACAGATGATGGATAGCAGTAATTTAAGCATTCAATCTATTTTAATGAGCGACTCGTATTTAGCTAGTTTTAGAAAAATAAATCGTTCAATTATTTTTGATTACGCCCGTTAGAGACGACTCAAATTCTTCGTGTAAAATTGCAAATTTTATCGAGTAGTTTTGCATTTTAAATGGGGATATGTTGCACCGACAGTACCTTCAGATTTTATAATATCAGATACAACGTAACTAGCCGTGTCTCTCGAAGAGGACACGGCGGGCTTGGTTTAAACTTTCGCTTAAAAATACCCACCAACTTCTTCTTTAGGAAAATCAATTTTTTGGTAATGTGCTACAGTATAAACACCCTGTTCATTAAACTCCTAAAATCGCGCACTCGAATGTGGATAATCAACAAAATTTTCGACTAATTTCCATTTGCCTGTTATAGGATTTTGGTGCATATAATTTAATTTTTGAAGAATAAAGTCCTCATAATAAAAAGCCTTCGCATCAAAAGAATATTCGAAAACCCGATGTTTTTTTCCTTTTTTACGTTCAGAATCAGGAACGGTATCATGTAAAATTTTGAGTAAATCCCATTCCTCTTTTGCTTCCAACCTCTTGACGATTTCGTAAGCTAAAAATCGTTTTGAATTTCCAATAATGGTATTAATCGTTTTGTCATGTGGTGACACATAAATCAATCCATGAAAATGATTGGGCATAATAACATAACCTGTGACTTGATGCCCTTTGGTTTTTAAATAGTCGAACCATTTGTATATCGCATCATAGCAATTTGTGATTTCGAATAAGGGCAACCAATTGTGACACGTGAAGGTGACGAAGTAGATAAGATTCTTTTCTTTTTGAGGTATTCTGACCATTTTGGATTGGGTGTTTGTTCTCAGTAGTTTCTCATGTGGAAATCTGCGGCAGCAAAGCTGCCGAAAAAACTTTATGCAGGGAGGTCTTTTTAATATTTTGCGAAGTAAAATATTAAAAAGACCTCCCTCCGGAAGAATATTTCGTTGCCGTAGGCAACGGAATATTTCACATGAGAAACCACTGGTTTGTTCTTCAGTATGGGGCTAAAGTGTTGATAATTAGATTTTTATGAAAATTGTGACAGAATAAAATTATTAATATTCTCTATTTGAAATCATCAACTCAAACCCAAAAGCCCATAACATCCACAGTAACAAGCGGAGTCTCCGATAGGGCTACCGCGTGTACACATCTTTTCATTGCCGTAGAGTCCGTATCGGAGACTCCGCGTGTTACTGGGTAGGAGAAGAGACTCTAGCGCAACTGAGAAGGCTTAATTTTTTAATCTGCGCGAGACACGGCTACTTATGGGATATAAAAAGACAGGTGCGCAACAAAAAATTTTCGCCAACAGGTAACAGTCTTTCCTTTGGATTATGATTTAGAATGCTCGTCCTTGTTTGAGACTTAAATAGGGCAGAAAAGAAGCTATCTGGGAGATGGAGATGATTACTATCATGTTGAAAAAAAGCGAAAATCATTGTCATTGAATACCTTGATTTTTAACTTTCAGAAAAATTTTAATTATGAAAGCAATAAGTTTGATTTTTGTGTTTTTTATGTTATTCATCTCTTCTTGTACTGAAGATAAGGATATTACCATGGAGGTACCTGACCATGAGTTAAACCCAATAGACCGAGTTGAGGTAGAATATTTTTTTGACAATGTAGACTACAGGTTGGTTAATAAGAACCCACCATCAACAGAGGTGATCGTGGGGGTAGAACATAATGCAGAATTTAGTTCTATTGCGGGTTCAACAGAGCAAGTTGGTAAATTGTATCTAGTAAATTATGAAAACAATGAGGTATTAGGAAAAAAGATGAGTGGATCGATAGATTTTGTATTCGATAGAACTTATGGAAAGAGGAACGTTGATATTGATCTTTTGGTAGGCTTGCGTTTCTCAAGTTTTATATATGGAGATGTATATCAGGATTTTGAGCTCAACGCCAATAACATCCCATATAATCGTAGCTATGTCGATGATTTTACAGGGCTGAATGTTGAAGAATATCTCTTGACGGGAGAAAACGCTTGCAATAGTATTCTGACGTTAGTCTTTGAAGAGAATAATGATCAATATAAATCGACCTTAATAACAAAGGGTTGTAAGGACAGAGCCTTTATAAAGATTAAAGTACATTTTAAGTAGCTGACTGCTCAACACGTGCATCTGTTTGGATAATGCAATCCCCTAAAGCCCTGCAATTTGTCAAATAAGTTGAATACAAGTCAACACTAACGAAATAGCTTTTGCAGTGTAAAGTTTGAAATTGATTTGAAAGATACTTACGCTTTATCAGAGGTCTGTAACTCGACAACGGACAATAATCTGTTTCTGTTTAGATGCTTGTGAGGATATATAAATCCGAATCGTTTTTGTCCAATCTCTGATTGGTTTTTGTGTTCTATTTTATGTCAAACTGGAGATTTGGCGTATGTGCCGCGACGCTTCTTCAGAAGCTGGCGAACACCGCGATTTGTAAGACCTTGCGAACAGTTCGAATTTTATGACCCTTTCGAAAATATGGCCTTCATTGTTGGTCTTCTTCCTTGTTTCTTTGACTTAACACTTTACCAAGTCCTGCTCCAAATGCGACTCCTAAAGCTAACCAAACACCGATATTATCCATTAAAACACCAATCAGCGTTCCAAGTATAATTCCGATTGCCATTCCTTGCTCTGCTTTTCTCTTATTGTTCATATGGTTTAAGGATGAAAGTGAGTTGAAGTTTTATACTTCAACTCACTCTATAATAAATCTTAATTCACTTCTTTAGCTTTCTCCAAAATAATCGCATCAATCTCAAAATGCTTCACCAGCCTATTAAACTCAGGTAAATCCTTATCCTTCACCTCTTGGAATTTCTTCAAATGCCCATCAATGACTTTAGATAATTCATCTCTCACCTGAATCGCTTGATCAGTCGGTGGATAGTCACCACGGCCAGAGAGCGAATTCAAATGTCCCAATTTATTCGTCAATCGAATCGGGAAATTGAGCGGATCTTGGCGGCTGCGGTTTTTGGTTTGATAGAGCGCTTCTTCGACTTCTTTCATTTTTTTATTGATTTCGTCTGCCTTATCGAAGAGCGGTTGATTGGTTTCGTCTTTCTCCAATCTTTTGGTATAATCTTTCAGTTGGGCGCGAATGGTTCGGATTTTCGTAATCGCATTGTGAGATTCGGTAACTTTATCGCGTACTTCAGACAAAAAGGTAAATTGCTTTCTAAAGTCATCCTCGGTTGCTGGGGAGCGAGGATCTTTTAATATCTCAAATTCTTCTTCTTGTACCTCATCGCCAATGGTCATTCTAACCAAATATTTGCCAGGAATCGCTTTGGGGCCGTTCATGGATGCTGCCCAAAGAATCATGCCTTCAAATTTTTTCGCATCTGCATAACGCATATTCCAAACAAAGCGGTTACCACCTTCTTTGATTTTAAATTTGTCCGATTTCTCTTTTGCTTTGGTGGAATATTCTTTTATCAACTCGCCATTCATTTCATGGAAAGACAGTTTGACTTCCACCGAATCGGCTGGTTTTTCTTTAAAGAAATAATGAACCATTACACCGCCTGGGTGATTTTGACCTGCGGTTTTGGAAGCACCTCTTGATCCGCCGCTCATTCGATAAGAAGGCATTGGCTTGTATAAATGGTGTGATTTCTGTGCGACGGCATCATTGACCTGATGTAAAACCGTCAAATCATCAATTAACCAAATCGAGCGTCCTTGTGTAGCCGCGATCAAATTATCATTCTTAATTGCCAAATCCGTAATCGGCACAATCGGTAAATTCAATTGGGCTGACTGCCAGTTTGCACCATCGTCAAAAGACATATACATACCCGTTTCCGTACCTGCATACAACATTCCCTTTCGACGCGGGTCAGCACGAATGACTCTTGTAAAATGCTCATTATCAATGCCATTTACGATTTTTGTCCATGTCTGGCCATAATCTTTGGTCTTATATAGATAAGGTTTGAAATCACCATTTTTATAAGAAGTCGCCGCCAAATAACAGCCTCCGTCATTGTGTGGATCTACTTCCAAACTATTAATCATAATCCATTCGGGCATATTTTTCGGAGTAACATTCATCCAATTCTTGCCGCCATCTTTGGTCACATGGACCAATCCATCATCAGAACCTGCCCAAATCAAATCTTTCACTCTTGGAGATTCCATTGCTGCGAAAATTGTACAATAATATTCTACCGAAGTATTGTCTTGAGTAATTGGACCACCCGAAGAAACGAGTTTGGAAGAGTCATTTCGAGTGAGGTCAGGGCTGATGATTTCCCATGATTGACCTTCATTATAAGAAACATGCAAATGATTAGAAGCGGTGTATAATTTTTTTGAATCATGTGGTGAAAAGAATATCGGAAAATTCCATTGGAAACGATATTTCATACCCTCTGCTCCATGTCCCATTGGATTATCTGGCCAAACATTAATCCCTCTTGATAAGTCATTTTTGTGGTCTTTTCGTTGCAAAACACCGTCATAACAGCCACCATAAACGATATCCATATTTTCGGGATCAATCGCAATATGACCGCACTCACAACCTGCGGTGGATTCCCAATCTCGCTCTCCGATGGAGCCACCACCTGTTCTATGATAAACTCTTTGCGTAGAATTATCCTGTTGTGCCATATAAATTCGATATGGAAAATGATCGTCCGTTGTCACACGATAATATTGAGCCGTCGGTTGATTGTAATAAGTACTCCAGTTTTCGCCACCATCGTAGGTGATTTGTCCGCCGCCATCGTCAGCAATGATCATTCGAGTGGGATCTTCTGGCGCAATCCAAAGGTCGTGATGATCACCATGAGGTGTGGAAATAGACTCGAAAGTTTTGCCACCGTCTTTTGATTTATGGAATCGGACATTTACGACATAAACCACATCTTCATCTTGTGGATCGGCATAAATACGTGAATAATACCAAGCTCTTTGGCGCAATTTTCTTTCGGTATTAATTTTTCGCCAAGTTTTTCCTCCATTTTCAGAACGAAAGACACCCCCATTTTCCGCTTCCATAATTGCCCAAACTCTATCAGGATTCACAGGCGATACAGTTACACCAATAATGCCCAAAATATCTTTTTTAGGCAATCCTTCATTTCTGCTAATATCTGTCCAAGTCTCGCCACCATCGGTTGATTTCCAAAGCCCGCTACCTTCACCGCCACTAGACAAACTATAAGGATTTCGACGAATTTTCCACATAGAAGCATACATAATCCTAGGGTTAGATGGATCAAATGTCAAATCACATGCCCCTACAGAATTATTGACAAAAAGTGTTTTTTCCCATGTCTTGCCACCGTCTTTACTTCGATAAACACCCCGTTCTTCGGTATCTTTATATAAATTTCCTAAAACTGCGGCATAAACTAAATCTGGATTTTTCGGATGAATTCGAATGCGCGGAATATGTCGAGATTCTTTTAAACCGCAAGATTCCCACGTTTTACCCGCGTCGACTGATTTCCAAACACCGTAACCGCTAGATACATTTCCTCTTACTGTCACTTCGCCTCCGCCTACATAAATTACATTCGGATCCCATTCACTTACAGCAATTGCTCCAATAGAGCCGCCAAAATATTTGTCGGAAATATTATTCCAAGTCTGACCGCCGTTTTTAGTTTTCCAAACGCCGCCGCCAGCTGCCCCCATATAATAGAGGTGTGGTTTGCTAGGAACGCCGGTTACCGTCGCCGATCGACCGCCGCGAAAAGGCCCAATACTTCTCCATTCTAAGGCATTAAATAAATGTTCGTCATATTTTTTGATGATTGGGGCTGAGGTAGAAGAGGTATTTTTCTTTTTTTTCTTTTGCGCTTCGGCATTCGGCAATACGAGTCCGGAAAATAGTAAGATCAGGAAAAATGGTAAGATGTTTTTCATACTTCTTTAGTGATTTTGTTTTTTCAATATAGCGTACAAGAATGTTTTCATGTACGGCAAAATAGTTCTAACAATATTTTCTATGTGAAAATTCTAAATGAACTAATTAGGAACTTGTAAAGAATCCGCCTAATGTTATAAGTTATTCTTTACACGTTCCTTAGTTTGAAAACGAAAGATAGGAAATATTCAAAAAAGCTTTAATTGAATACGTCCATTCGCTGTATCTATTTAGGTTTGTTGTGTTGCCTTTCTCTCAATAGGAGCCTTTTTTATCCAAAAAATGGGTGAAAAGATATTTTCAGAAAGATGGTATTTGAAGTATGACAGGTCTAAAATACAGTTCACCTATTTTTATCTTAATTTTGACCTTTTAAATTTGATTCTTCCTTTTGTCTTTAGAGTATGTCTAAAAATTTCACAAACTGAGAATCAATGATTTATGGTTCTGGCGATAAATTATTAAGGGAGTTTGCCGAGGCAAATGACCGCAATAATTTGAAGGTAGGTTCATAAAGCGTTGGTTTCTAGGAAGTAAAAATTTAGACATACTCTTAGAGGGATTATTTTCCAAACGCAGTAAATTTATTCTATATGAAAAAGAGTTTGTTATTTACATTAATTATTTGTGCGACAATAGGGTATTCTCAGAGTTTGCCTTTTGATTTTGAGCCTGTACCCTTACAAAGTGATTTTATTGATTTTGATGGAGGAACTGCTAGTGTAATTCCAAATCCATTTGTAATGGGGGTAAATACAAGTCCTAGGGTTGGTCAAATTATTAGAAATGGCGGCACAATTTGGGCAGGCAGCAAAGTTATTTTGAATGACTTTTTGGATTTTTCCACAGAGGGAGCATTCTCCATGAAGGTATTTTCTCCTGTTGAAGGGATAACGATGAAACTCAAATTAGAAGGAAATGCAGACACAGAGAGGGATGCTACAGTCAGTGTTGCTAACGAATGGGAAACTTTAACTTGGGATTTTTCAGGTGAACCAGCTAATACCTATAATACGGTTGTGTTTATGTTTGATTTTGGAAATACTGGTAATGGTTCTTCTTCGTCTACTTTTCTTTTTGATGACGTGACTCAATTTGATTTAACGGGAGGGCTTGACCAAGTTGATCTACCTGTTACCTTTGAGGAGACGACTATTTTTTACCAATTAACTGATTTTGGCGGAACCACTTCTATGTTAGGAAGTGATCCTGTTGACGGAAATAATACCGTGGCAATCTCCACAAAACCAGATGATGCAACCACATGGGCAGGTACAACAATGAGTACAGCTGTCGGTTTCAAAAACCAAATTCCTATTACTGCTTCAGATACAAAAATGACCGTTCGAGTTTATTCTCCAGATGCGGGTATTCCAGTAAGGTTAAAAATTGAAGACCACACCGATCCTACCAAAAGTGTGGAAACTGAAGCATTAACAACACAAGCTAACACCTGGGAATATTTGCTTTTTGACTTTAATAATGAAGCACCAGGCACAGCTATTCTCAATCCCAATTACACCTTCGACTTAGCATCGATTTTCTTTAATTTCGGTACTGATGGAGTTACTGCCGGTGAGAAAACTTATTACTGGGATGATGTCTATTTTGGAGAATTTACGAATACCAAAGAATTGGAGAAATTGGAGTTAACTTATTTTCCAAATCCGGTAATTGACCGACTTCAAATTAAGGCTGAAAGTATGATTGAGGAGGTTACTATTATTAATGCTGTGGGGCAACAAGTGCTTGTTTCAAAAACAAATAGCAATGATGTAACACTAGATTTGTCTCGGATTCCTAGTGGCATTTATTTGGTTAATGTAAAAATTGGGAACTCGATAGGCACTTTTGAAATCTTAAAATCTATGTTTTAGGATGATTTTTAATGCCTGAAGTGGCATCATTTTTACCTTCGAATTTTTACCTGATGATTCAGCTCTAAATCCCTGAAAATTTCATAAAGAATAGAGGCGGTTAGACAATTAAACCGCCTCTATTAAACTATAAAAATAGGGGTAATCTATACCTTCTGCTAGGCTATCATGAGCTAGCAATTGAAGATTATACTAATGCAATTCTTTTGGATGAGAATTTTGCGGAAGCTTTTTACAATCGGGCATTAGCTCACTTTCAAATATATAATACTACTGCTGATTGCTTTGATTTAGAAAAGAGTTTCGTTTTGGGATATAATAGTGCTGCTGATGTACGAAAGTATTTTTGCGTGGATTGATTTGGGTGGAGTTAAAAAACAATCAGGACAACCAATCCCGGATTTTTATTTTTTCAAGATATAAAAATTCGGGATTGATGCTTTCTTTTGTCATAAATTTCCTTTCGGGTAATTTTCATATCGACTCTATAGTCATTTGTAATATTCAGGAGTATCAGTTTTCCTTCAATTAGTTTTTTAGTGAAAAATAGAGTTTTTTGGAAAAAAATTATCCTAATTATATCAGATAAGTATTAATTGTAATTATTAATTTATTTTAAATCAATTAGTTAAGTATTTATTATTTTTTATATTCATTAAATACCCTAAAAGGGTTATATGTTAAGAAAAAAGTGGACACATTTTTGAAAATATGGTATAAATATGTAATGAATAGATTTTTATAAAATAAAATTTTTAAAATAATTAAAACCGATATTACACTGAGAAACATACTTTGAGAACACGTTAAGAATTTGCCTCCTTTTTAGTTGGTATAAAAAAATTGGTTTTCAAAATTTGAACTACTAATTCAAAAGTATCAGCTAATTACTTTCCTACTTCTGTTTTCCTATTTCCACATACACAAAATCTCGAGTCCGGTTTACGGAAAAGAGACTACTATTTTTTGCTTTGCACATTTCTGCGAAAGTGAAACTTGTTTTAGTTTTTCAAAGTTAGATTTTTCATTTGTTTCATAGATTAGACTATTTTAAATCAATGATTAAACATCTGACAGTCAGTTGTTTAGGTGGGTTTGTATTGTCTAGAGTCTAAGAATATTTGAAATTTTTTAATGACAATGAAAACTTAAAATAGGATTCCTTTTAAAGAAATGTGCTTTAGTTCTTTAGCTAAAACAAAAGAGTTTATCCAACTGAGTTTTACCATTTTCTAAATCGTGAACCCAGAGCACTGAACTCAAAAAATCGCATCCTAAAATGAATCCAGTTACTAGCAAGATGAATGAATTAAAAAATGCGTTGATGCTGATCTTATTATTGGCTCTTGGTACCCTCAATGCCAATAACTTATTGAATAATAATATTCATGGAAAGTCGGTTGTTTGTAAAGATGCCACTGAGTTATATAGCACAGAGGTTCTTCCAAATCACACTTATAATTGGTCATTAAGTACTGGTGGAACTGTACTTACAAATGGCAACTCAGAGGTTTCCGTTCTGTGGGATTTAGGTGCTCCCGGTAGTGGTCCACATATTTTATATGTAACCATAACAGATCAAGGAGGTACGCAAACGACCCATAGTTTAGAAGTCTTTTTTCAAGAAATCTTCTCTCTTTCTTGTGATAATATTGTGAACGTGTCGTTGGGACTAAGCGGAGAAGCAGAGATTTTTCCATCTACTTTATTAAATAATAACTTTAATAATTTTGAAAATTTTGAAGTGGAAGTGACGGATATCCATGGAAAATCTTTCGGAAATACCGTTGATTGTAACCACCTTGAAGAAGAAATGATTGGAAAGGTGACGGATTTGTGTTCTGGCAATGCTTGTTGGTCCTATTTAGTAGTTGAAGATAAGACAGGACCTACTTTTGATTGTCCCATTGATCCTATAGAACTTAGCTGTGATGAGGATTTTGAATATTATCCAAATCCAACTTATCAAGATAATTGTAGTGATCATGATGAAATATTAATTGTCTTTTTGGGTCAGACTATTGACGATTCAAATGTTTGTGATGAAGTTTGGGTTACCAAATATTGGTTGGCTATCGATGAATATGGAAACGAAACAGAATGTGAACAAGTGATTCGCATTACTTCACCCGATTTAATTGATTTTCCTAGCGATATTACATGGACTTGCGATGAATATAGTGAATATCCGACTATTATGGACGCGACTCCTATTACCGATTCTCTAAATACGACTGGTTCTGGTGTGCCTAGTGGAGTGGACGGATTATACTGTGCTTATAATGTAAGTTTAACGGCAGATACCCTTTCTTCCTGTGGAAATACCTTTAAAATAATTAGAACTTGGTTGGTTTTTAATTGGTGTACGGGACTTGTGGTTCTAGAAGACAAGGATGGTGAGGACAATGAACAATTGATTGAAATCATGGACAATACTGCTCCCATAGTGACGCTACCTTCCCAAACAATTAATGCTAATAATACGGGTAGTGTGGCAGTTTTATGCTATTCAACAGATTTCTTGCCAGCTCCCCAAGTAGAAGATAATTGCAGTGACTATACTATTAAAATATTTACTCCGATTGGAGAATTGGAATATGTTAATGGTGTTGACGGTTCGGAAGGCGGATACATTCCTTTTCCCGGATTGGTAATAGGCAATCATTTTGTTACTTACCAAGCCATTGACGATTGCGGAAATGTTGGTGAAAGTATGGTTTTAGTTCAAGTAAAAGACTTAAAAGAACCCAATGCCATTTGTGATTTTATTACAGATGTCAGTTTGACAAATACAGGCGAAGTAGAAATGTTTGCGGAAACATTGGATGATGGTAGTTATGATAATTGTTGTATAGATCGATTTGAAGCAAAGAGAATGGATGCGCCCAATTCAGCTTTTGCAGAATCAATCATATTCGACTGTTCTGATGATGTCGAAACAGTCGTGTTTAGAGTTTATGATTGTTTTGATAATTTCAATGAATGTATGGTTGAGGTAGTTGTTAAGGATAAATTGATTCCAGTATGCCTTGCTCCTGCTGATTTAACAGTTACTTGTTTGGACATTCCTATCGGTTTAGAATTAGATGATTCGGAGACTTTAGAAAACTTGTTTGGCAGTGCAACTGATTATGATAATTGTGGCTCCACTCTTGAAGAATTGTCAGCCACTGGAAGCATTTATTGTGGAGAGGGATCAATTACGCGTCAATTTGTCTCAACTGATATTTTTGGAAATTTATCTGCCTCTTGTTTTCAACATATTACGATTGAAGGAACTTCCCAATGGTCAATTCATTTTCCTGCTGATTGGACTGGTGAATGTGGTTCACCTGACAATTCGAATGAGGTGATCGTTGAAAACGATGGCTGTGATTTATTCGCTATCTCTTATTCTGACCAATTGTATAACGTATCTAGTGATAGTGCCTGTACCCAAATTTTGAGGACTTGGGAAATTATAAATTGGTGTGATTATATCCCTAATTCAACTCCATTAGTTATTCCGAGAAATATCAACGGAGATTCTATTAATCACATAACTCATGGCAATTTTTTCAATTTTAGTTATCAACAAACCATTTGGATCACTGATGGTGATGCTCCTATTATCACTTATAATGGCGAGATTGATTTTTGTAGCTTAGACGATGATTGCTCTACAGGAGAAGTCGAAATGCCCATCGATATTCAAGATGAATGTACGGATGATTTACATTTAACTTATGAGCTAGATTTAAATCGGGATGATGCGATTGATGGAACTGGTCTTGGCGAATTTGTTGGTACTTTACCATTAGGCTCACATAGGCTTAAATATGCTGTTGTCGATGGTTGTGGGAATGAATCCTCATTAGAAATAGACTTCACAGTCATTGATTGTAAAAAGCCTAGCCCTTATTGTGAAAATGGAATTATTGTCGAAATCATGCAAACTGGTATGATTGAAATTTGGGCAGAAGACTTGAATTTTAATAGTTATGATAATTGTCCAGGAGAGTTGATTTTTTCATTTTCTTCGGATACTACAGCTACTTCACGTGTTTTCGATTGTGATTATATAAGTTCGATTCAACCTGTCCAAGTTTGGGTAACTGATGCTGCGGGCAATCAAGATTTTTGTAATAGTTTTATCAATATTCAGGACAATTTAGGGCATTGTAATCCGATGGGTAACCCTCTGATTGCTGGTATTTTAGAGACGGAAAGTGGTGAAATGCTATCGGAGGTTGAAGTCTCATTGAACGATGGTCAAAATTATATCACTGATCCTGATGGTACATTTGAATTTTTAAATTTGACATCTGGAGGTGATTATACGGTTTCGCCTGAGAAGAATGTAGATCCTTTGAATGGGGTGTCAACCTATGATTTGGTTTTAATGACTAAACATATTTTGTCCACTCAACTACTCAATTCTCCCTACAAAATGATCGCTGCGGATGTTAATCGATCTAATACAATTACCACTTTTGATTTGGTGGAGCTACGAAAATTGATTCTGCATATTAATGATGATTTTACCAATAATACTTCTTGGCGATTTGTTGAAAAAGCCTACAACTTTCAAGATCCACAGAACCCTTTGAGTGAACAATTTCCAGAAACTATAGATATTAATAATTTAGATCAAGACATATTGAATGCAGATTTTATTGCCATTAAAGTAGGTGATGTGAATGGCAATGCCCAAACGGATGATGTCGAAAGTTCCGATGATCGAAATTTTGAGGAGGAGTTATTCTTCCAGACAGAAAATGTTGATATGAAACCTAAGCAAACGTATCGAATTGATTTAAAAGCCAAGGACTTTGAGTCCATTTCAGGGTTTCAATTTACATTAAATTTTGATCCTGGTTTGATATCTTTTCAGCAGATTATTCCTAGCTTAATTTGTCAAAACGAGCATTTTGGATTGAAATTTTTGAAAGAAGGCATAATTACCGTTAGTTGGCACAATGCTGTTGCGCTTACTTTGAATGATGGAGATATTATTATGTCTTTTGAAATTGAATCGAGTACAAATTCTTTCTTAAAGGAGGTCTTAGAAATTAATTCTAATTTGACTCAAGAAGAAGCTTATCAAATCGATGATTCATCAACTAATACATTCAGACAAATGGGGGTTGAATTAATTTTTGACCGCCAAGATGTCAATGAATCATTTGAATTATTTCAAAATATCCCAAATCCATTTCATACAAACACTGTAATTGGTTTTAATCTGCCAGCTGCGAGTGAGGGAAGTATGACTGTTTTTGATATAAGTGGTAAAATATTGTGGCGTAAGGAAGGAGCTTTGGAGAAAGGATACAATGAAATCCTTTTGAAAAGTACTGATTTACCTCAATCCGGTGTGCTTTTCTATCAATTGGAAACGCCAGATTTTGTAGGAACCAAAAAAATGATTTTAGGATCGATAAAATAATATTAAAAATTAAAAAGCCGCTACTTCATATAAAGTAGCGGCTTTTTAATTTTTGAATAAAGCCAGCGGGCTGTCAGATTGCTAACAACCCGCTGAAACTATGTTATCTATCCTCAATTAAAGTGTTTCAAACCTTTTTACTAATTAAAAGGGGGAGGACAGCCATGACCATTACCGCCTTGAAGATTTTTCATCTTCAATTTCTCGATAATTTGCTCTCTAGAGAGCTTAATTTCGGTCAATTCTAAATTTACTTTTTTGACTTTCATAAAGTAAAAATTAAAAGTGTTAAAAAAATGGGTTTGAAACGAAAATACCTCTAAGGGTAAATCCTATCTTGAGCACTTTGGCTTATAAAATTTGGCTTATTGTTTTCTTAAAAAGGTGTGGTTGGTCTATAGGTTTGTTTTGTAGCATCGACCAATGTTGCATTGGGCATAACAAATCTAATTAACAATTGTTATAATACCAAACAAAATTAACTGTCACAAAAACATAGTTTTTTCTATGAAATGTTGATTTTTTTTTTCAGTGTAACGTTTTTTGCTCATAATTAGGCCTAAAAACGACATAACAATTCAAAGTCATTTTAAATTTTAAGATCATTTCTTCTGTCGTTTGGTTGACTTACTTGATTTATGAACAAAATTCACCTTAATATTTTACTCGAAAAGGTAATGAATAGAGAATTTGTTTGAAATAGGTAGGAAAAAATGACAATAAAAAAGGAGACTATTCAGTCTAAATAGCCTCCTTTTTTATTGTTTAATAGACTTTATTCTTAAGAACGAGGAAAGAATAAAGTGTAATTATTTGAATTACAAATTTTTATGAGATCCGTCACAGTAAACACCATTTTGAGAATGTTTACATCCACACCAAGCCACTCTTTTCCCTTCTTCTAATTTTATGACGGTAGGTCTAAATTCAGTGCCTTTGTGGGATCCGTCACAAAAAGGTTGTTTTTCACTTCTTCCACAAGAACACCACGCATAATTTCCTGCATCACATTCTTGAACATAAGGAGCTTTTTGAGCAATTACTTTTTCGTCCATTTTGTTGGGTATTAGTTATTAATGATTTGTTATGATCATTGATATGTTCAATATCAATAATCTTAGTAGTCATTCAAGTTAAAAACCCAATTATAATCATATTTATATTAAACTTCCAACTGACTTTTGATATAATCAGCTAAATCTGTCAAAGGAACTTCTTTTTGTACACGACTATTCCATTCTCTCTTATCAGAAATAGAGTCAGCTAATTCTTTACCTAATTTAAGGTTTTTGACGGTGGCTACTCCTTTTTCGGCTTCATTTTCCCCTATTAAAATCACCAGAGGGCAATTTTTTTCATCAGCGTATTTTAGTTGCTTTTTCATTTTTCGAAACCCTTTATTAAATCCGTAATAGATTTCAGTTTCAATACCGTTTGTTCTTAATTCTCTCGCAATTCGTTGATATTCAGTAGATAAGTCTTCATCGAAAAAGGCAATCAAAACGGGGCCATTCGCTTTTTCTGGGGCTTGATTAGTTAGTTTTAATAATTCGGCTAACCTATCTACTCCAATGGACGCTCCCGTAGCGGGTACTTTTAAACCCAATAAATTCTCAATGAGACCATCATAACGTCCTCCGCCACAAATAGAACCAACTTTTCGCTCTTTACCTTTATCGTCTGTATAAGATTGTAAGGATTCGACCTCAAAAACAGGTCCTGTGTAATAGGCCATACCTCGAATGAGGGTTGGATCAAAAATTACTCTTTCTTCGTCAAAGCCAAGTACCTCTAATATCCCATCAATTTTATGCAATTCTTCAAGACCTTCTTTAGCTATTTCATTTTCACTTAAATTAGCGGAGAGTTGAGTTAAGACTTCTTTTCGTGTACCTGCATTTTCAAAGCTTCTTAAAAAAGAAATGATATTTTCTATTAATGATTCTTCTAAATTTAGACCAGCTACCTCAGCGCCAGAGCTATCCACTCGCCCCTTTCCTAATTCCAATTGCATTGCTTCCCAACCAATCTTGTCTAACTTATCAAAAACTCTTAATATCGCTTGCTCTTGTTCTTCTTCGATTACGCCGCATGATTGTAAAAATCCTTTTAAGACTTTTCTGTTATTCATTTTGACAATATAGGTGTGCCGTTTTAGACCGATAGCTTCCAATGCGTCAGATAAAACCATACATATTTCAGCATCTGCGGCGACATCATTTGTGCCTACTGAATCGAAATCTATCTGCCAAAATTCTCTGAACCGACCAGGTGTTAGTTTGATCTCATAACGATATACTGGGCCAAATTGGTAGCGGCGAAATAAATCTGGTTTGATTTGATTCAACTGATGCCTTTGGTACTTGCCAAGTAGTTTTTCTGAATAAATACGAGCCAATGGAGCCGTCAAATCATAGCGCATGGAGACAAATGCATTTTCCATGTAAGCTTGTCCATTTGAATCACGTAATGCTTGACCAACCTTATCTAAAACAGGTTCTTCTTCTGGGTTTTTAAAAGAATAAACTCCTTTATCTACAGTGTCTTCATCAGGCATATATTTTCCAATCGCGTCGGCGTATTCTAAAACGGGTGTGTCCCAGTGTTCAAAACCATATGATTTATAAATTTTGGAAGCTGCATTAATGATTTTCCATCGCAATTGGTTAAGACCCGTATCAATATCTCTGAAACCTTTAACCTTTCGGGGGATTATACCTCGTTCTTGATTTGCCATAATATTCAGATTTCATTGCTACAAAGTGTTAGTATTCCTTAAGAAAAAAAATACTAAAAAGATGAAGCCATAAATAAAAAAGCATTATCCATGTTTGAATAATGCTTTTGTCCCCTCGAGTGGGCTCGAACCACTGACCTCCGGAACCACAATCCGGCGCTCTAGCCAACTGAGCTACGAGGGGATATAATGATGATGTTCTTGCTTCATAAAAATAGGCTTTTTTCTAAAGCGCGGCAAAGGTAATAATAGTTCCAATTAAAATCCAAATAAAAAGGGAAATGAAAATCAAATCAAAATTTTTCTACTTTATTTTAGTAGTCATTAAGGCTAAAACTGACGGATAATTTTTGATATTTTTTCCGCCTGCAATTTGTTAAGAATGCTTGCTATATCCATAGGGTTTGTTTGTGCTTTTTGCCTCGTTCAGACGAAAATAACACTAGAACCTTACCGATATAATTAACTTAAACGACTATTTAGATAGACTAGTTTTAATCTCTATAATACATTAATACGGCGCCAAATAGGGTAATTACAGCTATTAATACGGTAGCCATTTTAATTGAATAATGCATGTAGTTGACAAAGGAGGTGATTTCTTTTTTCATATGAGGGTATTTCGGGAGAATTTCCTCTTCTAATTTTTTCTTGCTAAAAAAATGTGTAGTCCCAAATTCGACCCTGTTTTTTATCAATATTTTATGGGCTTTTAAGACTTTAACTCGGAAATAGATATTTAAAAATAATAGCGCTATAAAAAGACCAATGATTAAAGGTTTGAGTATCAGATCCATAAATTTAGTTGATTATACCAGTCATGTTTAAATTCGAGTACAAAATTATGCATTTAAATCAAACTTAGTAGTCCTTTTGCAGAAGCATTAGGTTTACTCACCCATTCTATATTTGAAAAAAAAATGGCGTATACCTGTCACGAATTGTCAACACCAAGCCATTTCTGTTTTGTTAAAATACAATTTCAAAATATTTTTTTTGGTAATACGAACCATCCTCGTACTTTTAGCAGCAAACTATTTAAATAATGAAAGATTAGGGAATAGACAAGAATTTTTAATTAGGTATATCTTCAAAATATCATTGAATTCTTGAGTTGTCATTTAATCGATTATTATTACTTAATTCCTGCTTATTATGAAAAGAACACTACTAACCTTTCTCTCACTTTGCTTTTTATTAAATCTAAGTGCTCAAACAGAATATATGGTATTACTCCATTCTGGGGAGCAAATTTGGGCTGAAAATGCCAGAAATTATTCTGATCAGGCCTTTATTAGTTCTCACGAAGCTATCGAAGGGAAATATTATCGTTTTTTGCAATTTTTTGAAATTCCTAATCAAGAGGGCTTAGATAAATTGAGCCAAGAAGGGATTGAATTATTAGAATACATTCCTAACAAGGCATATATAGCCAGTATTCCTGTAGCTTTTGATGTGAATAAATTACCGGATATGGGCGTTCGTTCTATTATGCCTATTATCAAGGAATTGAAAATGAGGTATGATTTGACTCAAGAGACGCTACCTGTATGGGCTGTAAAAGGTAACCGAATTGAATTGATGTTGAAATATTATAAAAATATTAGACATGAAGCAATTTTAGATTATTGTAAAAATGATGGAATAAAGATTTTAGCCGAAAACGGTTACAATAATGCTTTGAAAATAAGTATCCCCAAAGATAAATTGGAGATCTTAGCAAGTATGCCTTATGTTGCTTTTATAGAACCAATACCACAAGCTGGAGAAAAAGAAGATGTCGAAGGACGGACGCTTCACCGAGCAAATTTGTTAGACACGAATACTCCTTCTGGAAGACACTATGATGGAGAGGGCATTGGAGTCGTTTGTAGAGATGATGGGGCGGTTGGACCACATATTGATTTTCAGGGAAGAATGGATGATACTTTCGTTGGCCCTGACCGGGGAACTCATGGTGATGGAGTATCAGGTATTATGGCTGGTGCAGGCAATTTGAATCCTCGCAATAGAGGAATGGCATCGGCCGCTGATCTTTGGATTTTGGATTATGAAGATCATTTCTTAGATGAAACCATGGATTTGTTTTTTAATCACAATGCGATTATTACAAACTCCTCGTATAGTAATGGATGTAATGCAGGATATACAGTGATTACAGAAACTGTTGACGGTCAGCTTTGGAATAATCAAACGCTACTTCATGTTTTTTCTGCGGGTAATTCCAATAATAATAATTGCGGGTACGGTGCTGGCAATCAATGGGGAAATATCACAGGCGGTCATAAACAAGCTAAAAACTGTATCGCCACAGCCAATCTTTTTGCAGATGCGTCTTTAGTCAATTCTTCAAGTCGAGGACCTGCTCATGATGGTCGGTTGAAGCCAGATATAGCTGCAAATGGTCAAGACCAAATTTCGACTAGTACCAGTAATACTTACCAATCTTTTGGAGGTACATCAGGTGCTGCACCGGGTATCGCCGGTATTGCTGCAATGCTTCAAGATGCCCATAGAGAATTAAATAATGATGATTTAGCGCCGGCTCCATTGATCAAGGCAATTCTTATGAATTCGGCGAATGATTTAGGAAATAAAGGACCAGATTATAAATATGGTTGGGGGCATGTCAATGCCTTCCGTGGTGCTTTAACCTTGGAGGAAAATCGATATTTAACAGCGGAAGTAATGCCTGGTGAAACCAATATGCACACTATAACTATTCCAGATGGAGTAGTACAATCGAGAGTTATGGTTTATTGGGCTGATCCACAGTCAACCGTAATGACAAATAAAGCATTGGTCAATGATATTGATATTAAGATGGTAGATGCCTCTGGAACAGAATATTTACCTTGGTTATTAGATCCTACACCAGATCCAATAATCTTGGATACTCCTGCCGGAAATGGAAATGATCACTTGAATAATGTAGAGCAAGTTGCCATTGATAATCCAGTTCCTGGTGATTATACATTAGAAGTAAATGGCTTCGAATTACCATTTGGTGCAAAGGAGTACTTCATTGTTTGGGAATTCAGAACTTCAGAAATTACAGTTATCTATCCAAATGGTGGCGATAAAATGGTTCCTGGTGAAATGGAAAGAGTTCATTGGGATGCAATGGGTGAAGATGGTTTTTTCCAAGTATTAGCTTCTGTTGATGGGGGTGCTAATTGGGATTTGATTGAAGCTGTTTTTGGAGATCAAAGAATGGCAATGTGGGAAGTTCCGGATGTGGTTTCGGGCGATGTAATTGTCAGAGTGAGTCGTGGACAGGAGATTGACGTGAGTGATGCACCATCAACAATTATGAAATTGCCTTCAGCAGTAAAAGTAGATCATGCTTGTCCAGAGTATATCCGAGTCGTATGGAGTCCTGTTGAGGACGCTACTTCTTATGATGTCCATTTGTTAGGGCAAAAATTTATGGAGGAGATAGGGAATACAGTTGATACGTTCCTTGATGTGCCTACCATTAATACGAACCCGACCTTGGATCATTGGTTTGCAGTAAGTGCCAATGAGGAAAATTTAAATGCAGATGGTCGAAGAACAATCGCTAAACATTGGGACGGAGGGTTATCTGATTGTGATGACTTAGTGAATGAAATCGGTGTTTATTCAATTGATGCGCCTTCATCTTCTACAATTTTAGCATGTCAGGAATTGGATGCTCCAATTGAAATTTCAGTAATTAATTATGGGTCAGAGCCTCAATCAAATATTGAAGTAAGTTACCAAATTGCAGGAAATCCTGTAGTAACCGAAACCTTAGTAGGACCTGTGAATCCAGGAGAAATTGTGTCATATACTTTTTCTCAAAATTTCACATCTATGACAGGAGGTGATTTTACATTAGATGCTTCCGTTTTTATACCAAATGATGAGGCGGCATTTAATAATACAACTTCTAGAGAATTAACTCTTCAAATATATCCAGATGCAGGTGCTCCAATAGGCTATCAAGAAGATTTCCAAAATCCAATTTTCCCCCCTGATTATTATGCTATTTCCAACCCAGATAATGCAACTACTTGGGAATATGCGGTTAGTATCACAGGTATTGATGGAAACATTACTAATGCAGCTGCTATGCCAAATCGATTTTTCTCTGATTCAGGTCAAAGGGATGAATTGACTACTCAACCAATTGAACTTGGAGATGAAGATTTTGTCGTTTTGACTTTTGATTTGTCTTATACAACAAGAGGGGGTACAAGTGATACTTTGGAAATTTGGGTATCAAATGATTGTGGTTTCTCTTATGAATTTTCAGGCTATCGAAAAGCAGGATCTGATTTGGTTACGGCAACAACAACAACTGGAGTTTATATCCCTTCTAGTTCTGCTCAATGGAGAACAGAATCAATTAGTTTAGCAAACTATAAGAACTCTTCCGCGGTTTTCAAATTCGTCAATATCAATAATGGCGGAAATAACTTATACATTGATAACATAAATGTAAAACAAATTTTACCTCCAGTTGCTGGAATAACTGCCACAAAATCAGAAGTTTGTGTTGGGAAATTTGTAGTGTTTAATACAGATTCACAAGGAGATTTTGTAGCACACGAATGGGACTTTGGACCAAATGCTTCACCAGGTTCTTCTACAAATGATGGACCAAATTTTATTATGTTTACACAGCCTGGCGTCCAAACAATTACCTTGACTGCCACTAATGGTGCCGGTTCTGACGTAACAACATTTGACATCAACGTTATCGAAGATGACCCGACTGCCGACTTTACTTTTGATATAAACAATGGTACCGTCAACTTCACTAATACTTCAGTAGGTGGATCAGAATTTTTATGGAATTTTGGTGACGGCAATTCTAGTACGGAAGAAAACCCGTCATATGCTTATTCTGAGGTAGGTCAATTTACGGTTACACTATTTGTAGAAAATGATTGTGGTGATGCCAACACTACTCAATTTTTTGATATCATGGTAGGAACCAATGAATTCAACTTGAATTTCTCAGCTGATATTCTCCCGAATCCAACCTCAGGTTTGTTCCAAGTTGATTTGGTAAGTTCTGAATCTGAAGATTTAACTATTGAATTATTGGACTTGAGAGGTATTTTGATTCAAAAGGAAACAGTTAAAGTAGGTAATTTTAGATCGACTAAGACTTTCGATGCTACTAATTTATCTTCAGGCGTTTATTTTGTGAAAATAATTGGTGCTGAAGGTTATATGACAAAGAGAATAGTGGTAGATTAGTGTAAGTTAAAAGAGATCATTTTTTAAAAAATGATCTCTTTAATTAATTGAAAATGGGGGTAAAAATCCGATAATCAGTTTTTACCCCCATTTTGTTTTTAGGTTGCTATCATTCAAATAGCTAGCCTATTCTAGCCTTTTACTTCAGGCATTTTGCAAACTTCTTCTCCTTTTTTTCCACATACCTGACAATCGCCAATTTGATTTTTTAGCATTGGGTTATTAGTGGCACAAGTACCTCTAAATTCTTGCCCTGTCAAGATTTGACGAATATTTATTAGAATGAAAGAAAGACCAAAAACACCACCAATAATGGCTAGCATATATAAGAATTCCATGTTGCTATGAATTGGTTATTAGTAATTTGTGAATTTGAGGTTGGACTATTATACTACTATTATCCTCATAATCTAATCACTAATAATGTTGATAAATGATTTCCGAATAAAACATATTCGAAACCTATATGGTTTACTTTTGTTTTTCCTCGCGCTATTATAATTGACTTGTCTTTATAGATGAACCAGTTTAATAGCTCTACGAGGTCGCAAAATTAGAATAAAATGGCATCAAAACCGAAACGTTTGGAAGCAAAATTGAAGGCTTTTGAACGATTATTGATAATAATGGATGAATTGCGGGAAAAATGCCCGTGGGATCAGAAACAGACTTTTCAAAGTTTACGCAATTTAACAATAGAGGAAACTTATGAATTGGCAGATGCGGTTTTAGAAGAAAATCTAAAAGATATCAAGGAGGAAATTGGTGATTTGATGTTACATATGGTTTTTTATTCTAAGATAGCGGAAGAAAAAGAGGCATTTGATATCGCAGATGCAATAAATGCAAATTGTGAAAAATTGATTTCTAGGCATCCACATATTTATGGTGATGTAGTTGTAAATGGAGAGGCAGATGTGATGAAAAATTGGGAACAATTAAAATTACAAGAAGGTAAAAAATCCGTTTTGCAAGGCGTGCCTAAATCATTGCCGGCTATGGTTAAAGCATATCGAATGCAAGAAAAAACAGCTCAAGTAGGATTTGAATGGGATAATGCCGGGGAGGTTTGGGAAAAAGTAGAGGAGGAAATAACTGAATTTAAAGAAACGATTAGTGAAAATATGTCTCAAGAAAAAAAAGAGGAAGAATTTGGAGATATTTTGTTTTCACTTATCAATTATGCTCGATTTCAGAACATAGAGCCAGAAACTGCTTTAGAAAGAATTAATCAAAAATTTAAAAGGCGATTTGAATACATAGAGGCAAATGCTTCCAAAACTTTAGATGAAATGACTTTGGCTGAAATGGATGCACTTTGGAATGAGGCAAAAAAATCTTAACTAGCAAACTCATTTTTTTTCTACTTTTGCACCGCTTTTGAAGCCCCTTAATAGAGGATGATTGAATTGGGAAGTTAAAAATTATTCGTTAGAGTGGTTGATTTGGTCAAGTTGTCTGGATTTTAGTTTTCGCAACCCTAAATCCACTCAATAAGAAGACCATAAAATTTATTTTCTGTGGGATCAATGAAAAAAATCGAATTAGATATTGTTGCGTTATCGCATAGTGTGACTCAATCACATAATTATGCCGTCGTTTTAGGCGAGCAGAATGGTTCTCGAAGGTTACCAATTGTTATTGGTGGATTTGAAGCCCAAGCAATTGCAGTGGCGATGGAAAGGATGACTCCAAATCGCCCCTTGACTCATGATTTGTTCAAAAATGCATTGGAAACTTTCAATGTGGATGTCAAAGAAGTGATTATCAATAATCTTCTAGATGGTATTTTTTATGCTAGATTAGTCTGCTTGAAAAGTGGAGATCTTATTGAAATTGATTCACGAACTTCTGATGCATTGGCAATGGCTGTCCGATTTAATTGCCCTATTTATACCTATGAGTTCATTCTTGATGCGGCTGGGGTTGTTTTAGAAGATACTGAGGGTGAAGAAGAGCTTTCTGATAGTGGTGATAGTAGTAAAAAAAGACTTAAGCGGGCAAAAAAGGAATCTTTGAATAGCTATTCGGTAGAAGAATTGAATAAATTGCTAGATGAGGTCTTAGATAAAGAGGATTATGAACAAGCTGCCAAAATTAGAGATGAAATAAAGCGCAGAGAGGGGTAAAGTGTAGGCTGTTTTTAGTTTTTAGAAAAAAGCAAGTTCATAATCGAACTTGCTTTTTTTGTTTTAGGGAGGAGGAAAAATAACAAGTAAAATGGGTTGGTAATATTTTTCCTCCTCCCTAATAAAGAATCATAAGGAATTATTAGAAGCAATTTGCACGCTTTTTGCCTACGGGTAGTCAAACTGATTTTTTATTATGAAAGCCAAACAAATTTTAGGTGCTATTTTATTAGTCGCTTTATTAGCCTCTTTAGGTTATAAATTAAATGCAGCCTTTTCGAGGTTTGGAGATCCTATGCTCTCCATTTTTATTATTTTCCTTGTAGTTTTATTTTTCGTTTTTGTAATTCGGTTCATTTTAAGTCGATAATTATTGTCCAAAACGAACCTTAATCTTGGCATTCATCACTATTCCTAAGGTTGGTCAAACCATTGACAATGAAATAAAGGATATTCATCTAAAAAGTCAATTCCTGTCATTTACTTTATCTTCTCAAATAGGAAAATTCAATATTCCAATGGCCACATTTTTAATTTAAATGGACAAAACTAGATCTTGAAAATCAAATATTTATTTTTTAAACTAAAACAAACTAAAACATGAAAAAAAAACCGATACTTTTTATTGCTTCCTTAATCGGCGCTTTTCTTTTAGCGATCAGTTTTATTTATTTACCGAAATCTAGTCTGTCACTTGTTGAAAATGCAGAAAATGATCAAGTTTCGGGAGCATACGAAGCCTTGAATTTTTTCGGAGCAAGAACTGTATACCCAAATCAAGAATTGCCAGAGAAGGCTTTTTATGCGGCATGGGAGCATTCTCAAAAGATGCCACAAATGGAGTCGAATGAAAGAACAGATATTGATCCATGGGAAGCTATCGGACCACACAATAGGGGAGGGCGAACCTTAGCTTTAGAATACAACCCCCAAAACCCAGAAACCTTGTGGATTGGAACTGCCAGTGGTGGTATTTGGAGAAGTTATTCAGCTGGAATTGGTGTCTCCGCCTGGGAGTATGTCGAAACAGGTTTTCCTATTTTGGGCGTTGGAACCATCGCATTTCCCCCGAGCGATTCTTCCACTATATATATTGGAACTGGAGAGGTTTACAATGCTCAAGCTGCAGGCACAGGAGCAGCTTATAGAAGCACAAGAGGCAGCTATGGAATGGGGATTTTAAAATCGACGGATGGAGGAGAGACTTGGACGCAAAGCTTAGATTGGAGTTATGACCAAAATAGGGGTGTATGGGCAATCAAAATTGACCCGAATAATCCAAATACGGTATATGCCGGTACTACTCATGGTGTTTATAAAAGTATAGATGCAGGAGAGAATTGGGATCAAGTTTTTAATATCTCAATGGCAAATGATTTAGTAATCCATCCTAATAATCCGGATCTTTTGGTTGTTGGTGTGGGTAATTTAGGTTCGCCAAATAGGGGTATTTATCGTTCCACAGATGGAGGGCAAATTTGGGAACAAATAACTGATAATCTACCTGCAGATTTTCAAGGGAAAATTCAATTGAACTATGCTCCTTCACAGCCAGATATCCTTTATGCTAGTATTGGCAATGGTTTTAGCCAATCAAATGGGGCGAGTTGGCTTTGCCGTTCTATAGATTTTGGGGCTTCTTGGACTGTTGTTAATCAAACAGACTATAGTCGATGGCAAGGCTGGTTTGCACATGATGTTGATGTGAGCGCAACCGACCCTAATAAAATAGTTGCGATCGGTATTGATGTTTGGAAGTCTGATGATGGTGGGCAAAATCTTATCCAAGAAACAAATGGGGGAATTGGTGACTTCAATGCTCCAATAGGTGATCCTGGTGATCCGAATACAGTGCATTCTGATTGTCATGATGTGAAGTTCCATCCGACTGAACCTAATATCGTTTATGTAGCAAGTGATGGGGGAGTCCATCGCTCTACAGATGGAGGACAGACATTTCAGCTATGCACAGGCGGACTCCAAAATTGCCAGTTTTATAACGGCTTCTCGAATTCCAATCAAGATGCTAATTTTTGTATGGGGGGACTTCAAGACAATGGTACCATTGTTTGGACTGGAGATTTGAGGTGGCAAGTGGTTTTAGGAGGTGATGGGAGTTGGACAGGCATTAACCCTCAAGATGATGACATATTTTTTGCTTCTTGGCAAAATTTAAATGTTCGTCGTTTTACCAATGGTGGGGCGCAACAAAATAGCATGAATATTCCTACTTTAAATAATGTAGCTTTTATTTCCCCATATGTTATTTATCCCGGAAATGGAGCCGTTATGTACGCAGGAAATGGTGGTGTCTCCGTAACAACAAATGGTGGTGATTCATGGGCATTAACGAATGGAGGTAATCCCTTAGATAATGGAAACCCAGTGTTGAGTATGGATGTAGCTGCTGATAACCCGAGTGTCGTTTATGCGGGAACAGCACCCACGACGCTGTTCGGTGGCACAAGAGGACGTATTTTTGTTACTATTTCTAGTGGAGGAACATGGATAGATCGGACGGGTATTTTACCTGATCGTTTTCCAATGGATATAACGGTTGATCCTAGCGATGAAGGAACAGCTTATGTGGCTTTTAGTGGTTATGGATCTGGACATGTATTCAAAACGACTGATTATGGTCAAAATTGGGTGGACATTTCTGGCAACTTACCTGATGTTCCTACCAATGCTATTGCGGTTGATCCCTTATATCCTAATAACATTTATGTGGGCAACGATTTAGGTGTTTATGTGTCAATCGATGGGGGTATAACATGGGAAACGTTTCAAATGGGATTGAATACGGCGACGATGATTTTTGATTTGAAAATCTCGAATATAAATCGAAAATTAAGAGCTGCTACCCACGGAAGCGGAGCCTATCAGAGAGACCTAATTGAGGATAACGTAGCAACAAATGACCTCTCAAATGTGGTTTCGGAAATCAATATTTATCCAAATCCAGCAAAGGATTTCGCGAAAATTTCCTTTAATGTATTGCAAAATGAAGGGGTAATTATTCGAGTAGTTGATGTCTTAGGGAAGTTAGTGCAAAATATCGATAATCGAAGTTTTGTAACTGGTGTTAATGAGGTAACGATTGATTTAAACAGGATGAGTAGTGGAAATTATTACGTCCAATTTATGACTGAAAGCGGCATGACAACTAAGAAATTATCTGTAATTAAATGATAGTTTTCGGAATCGGATACTTCAAAAATATCCGATTCCGAAATGTTTATTTTTTAACAATTTTGTAGACCTCGTAAGTCTCATTGTCTATAATCATCTTTACATAATAAACGCCAGAGGCAAGATTGGTAAGATCTAATTGATGATGAATTGTATTTGATCCTACCGTTTCCGTTTGAATCAATTTTCCAATAGTGGAGAAGATTTGAATTTGAATATTACTTGAAATAGATTGATCTAAATCAATTTTCAATTTCTCTTCAAAAGGATTTGGATAAATTAAAAATCGCCTTTTTTGTTCAAACAAGCTGGTAGAAATGATATTAGATTCTGCAAAATATTCACTTTGTTCATCGTGAATCTGGACTTTATAGTATCCAGTTCCTTTCCACGGGGATTCATCCATAAAATAGAATGCTTCTGTCCCAACTTCTTTTGAAGGAGACAATTGACCTATTTTTTCAAAGTCATGACCATTTTTGGATCGAAGAACATCGAATTTCCATTCTCCAGGAACATTATATATCGTCCATTCTAATTCAACCTGATCTTTCACATTTGTATCACCAAAAATAATTAGAGGATTACCATTACACCAAGCAGGGTGATCTGTTACTGAAATTGCCATATTATTGGAGGCTTGGCAGCTGTTGGCATTAACTTCTAATTGGATATTGACGACGCCAAAAGAATTGAAAACGACATCAACGATTTGTTGAGTTGAGGTACTTGGTGTTGCAGTTGGTCCAAAGTTCCAAAGATAAGTAGCTCCTGGGCCGGCACTAACTGCAGAATAGGTTTCAGTTTCGTTTACACAAACAATTTCGGGTCCTTCAATAATAGCCGTTGCAACGATGTCAACCGTTTTCGTAACTATGGTCGTTTCAAGGTAAATAGAACAAGAACCACGACGGGCACATCGAGCAAAATAGGTTGTTTCATATAAAACGTCAGGGTCATATTCAGCACCAGTTGCTCCTGGTATAATCACCCATGTATTAGGGTTGAAAGGGCCATTTTGAGTGGACATCATCCAGAGAAATTCTATGGCACCAGATCCACCTGAAGGTGGCGAAACTTCTGTAATTGGTCCGGCATCATTACCTGGGCCACAAAGTATTTCATCGCCTTCTATTTCTCCAGGATCTGTAATGTTATCACATTCCAAATAAATTCCAATATCTAAATCCAGGTAACAATCACCTTCAGAAAGATTGATATTTTGAGATACATTAGTAAAAGTATTTATATCAGAATCCGTGGTTTCTCCACAACCATCTTGAGTTGTTAATTCATAACCAGTTGGTATTTCAACTGAGATGTTATAACTCCCTGGCATTAACCCATCAAATAAATATTGACCTAAAAGGTCTGATGTATCATATTTAACTACCAAATTGCCATCATTATCATTTCCACTTAGTTGGATAATGACATCATGAATCCCCGATTCGTTTGCATCTTGGCAACCATCTCGATTTAAATCCAACCATGCTAAATCACCTAGTTTTGCAGGTGTTAAAAATGTGACACTACAATTAGTCTTACAGCCATTTGAATCTGTAACTGTAACAGAGTGGGTCCCTGCGGCTAACCCAGTGGCAATCGAAGTAACTTGCCCATTGCTCCATTCATAGGAAAAAGGCGGTGTTCCATCATTGGTATTTACGCCTGCCTGTCCATCAAATGCGCCTTCGGAGGAAATATTTGAAATAATATAGGCATCGCAGGATGGCGGGTTGGCGGATAAGATAGTCACTAATCCAATTCCTTTACAACCGTTATCGTCTGTTGCGGTGACTGAATAATCTCCAATGTCAACATTTGTCAAATCTTGCCCAGTCTGCCCATCACTCCACTCATAAGTAAATGGAGGGGTGCCCCCCGAAGCGTTTGCAGTGGCGTTACCTGTATTAGAACTTGTACATGTGGCATTAATAGGAGTTGTTATAATTGAAATAGCAGAGGGCTCAGAAATCGTAGCTGAACTCGTTGCCGAACATTCATTGGTGTCTGTTACAGTTACGCCGTAGACTCCGCTTGAAAGCCCTGAAATGGATTGCCCAGATTGATTATTGCTCCATTCAATATCATAAGGACCTATTCCTCCAGAAATATCTACACTAGCAGTTCCGGTTTCATCTCCAGCGCATGGTAAAATTGAGGGAGTAGTCGTTAAAGTGATGTTGGAAGATCCAACTATGTTTACAGTTCCTGTAGCAGAACATTCATTTTTGTCTGTAACGGTTACTAAATATATCCCTGGTGTCAAATTAGGATTAACGGAAGTTGTAATTCCGTTATCCCATTTATAAATAAAAGGAGCCGTACCGCTAAATGCGACAACGGAGCCTACTCCATCGTTTCCATTTTCGCAAGAAGCGTTAGATTCGAATAACATAATTTCTACCTCGGGAGTACCTCCGACAGTTACAGTATCAAGAGCTGCACATCCATCAGCGTCGGTAGCTGTCACTCTATAAATACCAGGAGAAAGTCCATCTATATTTTGTATGTTTTCGCCATTACTCCAAGAATAAACGTAAGGTGGTGTACCCCCAGAAGCGGTAGCCGAAGCTTTTCCATCAAGAATTCCGCAAGCTGATGCTGGACTTGAGCTTAAGTCCAAATCGAATTCACCATCAGGAATGATTGCAAATTCACCCATAGTCTTACAGTTATTAGCATCTGTAATCACTACATAATAGTTACCTATAGGAAGATTATTAATTGATTGTGTATTTTGACCTGTACTCCAAAAATATTTGTAAGGTGAAACGCCTCCTGATGGCGTTGCCGTTGCTGACCCAGTGGCACTAGCAGTACCACACAAAGGATTATCCACAGAGACAACTACCTCTAAAAGAGGTGGACCATCAATAGTATTTGTTCCTGTTGTAGTGCATCCATTTGCATCTGTAACCGTGACTGAAAAAGTGCCAGCAGGCTGATTTTCCACAATTTGGGTCGTGGCTCCATTGTTCCAATTAAAAGTATATGGTCCAAATCCTCCCTTTATTGCCGCAGAAATACTTGCATCACAATCTGTCGCACAAATTAATCCTGAAGTCAAAACTTCTACCGTAAGTGGAGCATATATTATAGTGCAGGCTGTAGCCTGACAGCCATTAATATCGGTAACTGTTACACAATGTTGTCCAGGAGAAAGTTCTACAGCATTAGCAGTATCTTGATTATCATCCCAGAGGTAGACAAAAGGAGCTATTCCACCTATGGCATTAACAGAGGCATTGCCATCTCCAACGCATATACCGTCAAGGCTTATATCTAATAAAATATTGTTTGGTTGAAATAATTCAAAGCTTGAATTACTTTGTTCCCCTAATGCATCGGTTACGGTAACTGAATAAAAACCTGCAGAAACTCCTTCTAAGTAAGATACACTATATCCGTTATTCCACACATAATTATAAGGAGCTTGTCCTCCATTTATTTCTGTTAAAACTATTCCATTTGTATAACCATAACAAGTGGGTTGTGTCCCTGAAAAAGAAATTGATATTTGAGCGGGAAGCGTAAATGTACCCAAGAGTAGGACAAGGGTCATTAAGTTTTCTTTCAGCATGACGAATAAATTAGTAAAAGTGTGACTGTTCATAGATAATTAATTTTAGTTTTTGGATGTTAAAAACTTAAATTGTTGCCGACTGAATATTAGTTGTATTCTGAATTTTTAAATATCGCTTTTGGGAAAAATGCTTTTTCATGAGTGCCATCTATAAGGAATCAATATTTCTTTTTAAAAGGCTTGGAAAATAAACCTAATGATGTGATAGCGAAAAGACGAATAGAAAAAATGTGTATTTATATTTATTTAGATGTCAATATCTAATTCTGTTTCCAAATCTAAAATAGAAAACTTTTTCAAATAACAATTAGGAGTATTTGGAAATCAAAAACATATTTTTTTTTCGTATAAAAATGATTGTCAAGTGATTCTTCGTTATTGATGAATTGTATAAAGTAGGGATTATTAGTTAGGGTAGGGGATTCCATTAAAAAAGCAAGCCGTGCCAGCAAAAGTTGCGACACGGCTCTACTATTAACAAATTATAATCCCATGAACATATACAAACCTGTGAGCTAAAGAAATTAGCTATGCTGGATTCAAACTCCTCAAAAAACATGAAATAGCAGGCAGCTAAAAAAACTATACTACCCACTATTTCAAGAATAATCCCATGAACATATCCAGATTTAAAAAGCCAAACTATATTTTGGCTTGATAAATTATTATGATACAATTATCTTAACTTTCTGATACTCAAACAAAGACAAAAAACAAACTTTGTAACATTTGTTTTTTTTATAATTATTTTTTTTGAAAGTATTATTTATTGGATGACAATAAATAACAATGTTACATATGAAAAAATAAACTAAATAAATTGTTATTTATCTGATTTGTTTTATTGGAATTTCAGATAGAAAATGTGTGAAAAAGTGTTTTTGTTCGTATATCAATGCATAAAAGATGTAAGAGTTGACAAAAATCCATAAAAATGGAATTATTTTTCATAAGCTTTATCGAAAAGAAGTCTTTTGGCGTTACTTACTCAATTGATTTTAGTATTCTGTATATCTGATTTTTGTGTCGTTTAAAATGTCCCTTAAAAAAAACAATCATACCAATGAGACTTAATCTACCTGCAAGGGCATGTTTGAAAATTTCTTTTTCCAATAAAGAATCAGGTACTGTTTCGAAAAAATCTTTGATATCCCTTCTTACCATTGGATATTGTTCTTTTATGGTATTCAGGTTTGATTCTGTAGGTAAGTTGTCTCCACTAATAATTTTTGGAGCACTAAATTTTAAAGGTGACCAAACATAAAAATTCAACATTAATGTTCGTATTTTCGTTTGCCAATTCACCTTTTTCAATTCCGGGTTGTAGCTCAGTTTCTTTTTTACATATTTTAAAGAACCTTGTTCTGCCAACATTAAATGATGTAAGACCTGTAAAACCGACCAAGAATTTTCTGGTTTTCGATTCAGGATCTCATCATCGTATTTTTGTAGTTCTTTAATTAGACTATCCAAATCTGACTCTAAAATTTCTATTTCCTTTGCGATTTTTGAATTCATAATTATTAAAATTGGGTCTATTAGGCTATTTTTTTGGGCTGAATTCTAAAACTAAACAATTTTTCGTTTTTGGGCCAATACTAAATCTTTCATCCAATCGAAGACCAATAATCCAACATATTTGCCCACCAGATTCCAAAATCCAAACTCGTTCTTTTTCAAAAATAGATAGCTTTAAATTTGTGAAAAGATCTTGAACTTTTTTCCTTTTACCGTGCATACCTAAAGGCTGAAAAGTGTCGCCTTTTTGCCAACGTCTAATTGTTAGAGGGTATTGAATTTTTGATTGATCCAGATAAGCAATATTTGAGTTTTTAGGATAGGCTTTAGGCTGTTTTTGATTTGGTTTTAACAATAGATTATTATCTTCAAAGTTTAAGGAAAATTCTTCTTTTTTAATTGAAAATTTCATGTTTTCAATGAGTCTCTTTTTTGATATTATTAGATGTTTTCGATCTATTAAAAGTGTATGCTCATTAGAATGAAATTGCTTTCCAGAACTATTAAAAGATTCATTATTAATGGAGTAGAGAACTTGTGAAACCTGGTCGTTATTAAATTCAAAGGGTGATATCAGCTCATACAAAATGCTCGCTGGAGCAGGACAATTTTGCAATTTTGCAATATTAATGTTCAATTCTCCCTTTTTTGAAAAAGAGAGATTATCAATAATTTTTTCAACTGCAAAATGATACAACTTTTCTACCTCCTGAAGTCTTTTGATATTCTCAAAACCTGTTTTGTCAAATCCAGGGTTTAACTCTTTCAAAACAGGCACCACATGGTGACGAATTTTATTTCGTGAATATTTATCTGTTGCATTAGAGGCATCTTCTCGGTATTCGATTGCTTCATTTAATGCAAAATTTACTATCTCTTCTTTGGAGGCGAAAAGTAGGGGGCGAATGACTTTTCCATTCTTCGGGAGAATACCATGAAGTCCACGAATGCCGCAGCCTTTTGTGAAATTATACAGAACTGTTTCAATAGAATCATTTAGATGGTGCGCTGTCGCAATGTATTGAAAATCAAATTTTTGTCTAATTTCCTCTAGCCAGTTGTAACGTAAATTTCTAGCAACAATTTGGATAGATGTCTTTTGTTCTGTGGCAATTTTTTCAGTGTCAAAATCCACTGTATAGAAAGGTACCTTTAAGGATTTGGCGAGTTCCTTGACAAATTTTTCATCTTCATTAGCTTCCTTTCCTCGCAACTTGAAATTACAATGTGCAATTCCAAAATTCAGTTTTGCTTTATTAAACAAGTGACATAAAATAGTAGAATCTACGCCACCACTTACCGCAATCAAAACGCGTTCATCTTCTGAGAAAAGATGTTGATTAAATACGTATTTTTTGAAAGAATGAATCATTTGGATGCTAAAATAGAGGTTTATTAAAACATCAACGATTAGCCAATTTGTTCATAGTTCTTTAAGATCAATTCATTGGTTTTTTCTAATGATTGAAAAACATCAAAGGTTGTTCCTTGAGTCCGTAAAGCTCCTAATGCATTGGCATACTGAGCAGCTTTAACCCAGGCTGTTCTATCTTCCAATAAACCATACGCCAATCCTCCTGCAAAGGAGTCTCCACACCCCGTTGTATCAATCACTTCTTCTACTTTAACAGATTTTACAAATTGAGAAACGACTTGTCCATTTTCCTCATAATAGATTTGGCAACCTCTCGAATCTAAGGTGATATAAACCGCTTTGACACCTTTATTTAAGGCATATGTTGCAAACTCTAGCATTTGATCATCTGTGAGTTCGATAAATTCATTTTGCAAATCTTCCATCGAATACTCTTTTTGAAAATAGCAGCAACCTGCTTCTTCAATATTCATTTTTAATACATCAATATAAGGAAGCCAAAGATCACGGTCTATCCAATATCGTCGCAATCGATCGCCAGTAGTTGTAGCTGTAGTCGTGACTCCATGAGCGTCAAAGATGGTTAAAGTATTTGGGTTGGCATTTGCTTTTATATATTGTAAGGTGGCTTGAGGGACTTCAAAATCTGTAATGGGAACAAATACAAAGATATCGCTATCCAATGCACTTTTTACATCTTCAGGCATGATTGGATGCATGAAAGCGACTTGTTTTTCTAGTCGATTATTTTGATCAATGAAACGCAGTTTAATATTAGTGCCTTGATTTTTTTTAATATGCAAATGACTTTGATCAATATTTGAATGAGGATTAAACAGAAGCTGAATATCTTCTAGGTCTGATTCGAAAAGGTGGCTAATAGGCATGACTATACCTTGGTCTTTTAATAATTTAGCCAAGGCGATGACAGGATGTGTTACACAACCATATTTTTCAATTTCCAATCCTTTTGCTGTGGTGATGTGATCTTTTGGAATAGGACCTACTACCGAAATTTTATAAGATGCATTCATGAAAAAAATTACGTTTTAATCGAATTTTTGAATCCGTAAATGTAAGGTGTATTTATTACACTTAGAAAATTCCTGAAGTATTCATTTTTATACTAAATTCGCCCACCTTTTTAAATCGTGGTTTTCAATTACATAATTGAACCCAAAACATAGAAATTAGACGCTAAATTATGATAAAGGCTTGTATTTTTGATTTAGATGGAGTCATTGTGGATACCGCCAAATACCATTTTATCGCCTGGAAGAGATTGGCTGCTGAGTTTGGTTATGAATTAACTGAAGCTCAAAATGAGAAATTGAAGGGGGTTAGCAGAATGGGATCCTTAGAATTATTGCTGGAATGGGCTGGAGTAAAAAAAACGGAAGAGGAAAAATTTGAGATGACCGAAAGAAAAAATATTTGGTATCGAGCATTAATTAAGGAAATGGACTCCAGTGAAATTTTGGAAGGAGTCATGCCTTTTTTAGAAAATTTGAAAGAAAATAAAATTTCGTTTGCATTAGGTTCAGCAAGTAAGAATTCCAATACTATTTTAGAGCAAGTTGGTTTATCCGATTGTTTTGAGGCGGTAGTAGATGGAAATAAGACGACTCGAAGTAAACCAGATCCACAAACTTTTGAATTGGGAGCTGAAGCGTTGCATTTAAAATCTGAAGAATGTATTGTATTTGAAGATTCTCAAAAGGGAATTGAGGCCGCGTTGAGGGGTGGATTCTATGCAGTTGGAATTGGAGAGGAAGAGGTGCTTTCGAAGGCACATTTGGTCATTCCAAATTTTATAGGATTGACATTTGAAAATATTGTCGAAAAGTTATCATAATTATTCAATCTTCATTATAAAATTGAAAATATAAAAGATGAAAAACTATATCAAACATGATCCTTGGTTAATTATAGAAGAAGGTTTTAACCCAGAATACAATCAAATATCTGAAAGCTTGTGTTCCATTGGTAATGGTCGCATGGGCCAACGAGCCAATTTTGAGGAACAATACTCTGGAGAGACGCTTCAAGGAAGTTATGTTGCTGGAGTTTATTATCCTGATAAAACTCGAGTGGGTTGGTGGAAAAATGGTTATCCTGAATATTTTGCAAAGGTTCTAAATGCACCAAACTGGATAGGAATAGATATTCAAATTGACGGTGAATCTTTAGATCTAGGTACTTGTAAAGTCAAAGATTTTCGCAGGGTTTTGAATATGAAAGAAGGGTATTTGGAGCGGAGCTTTCATGCTCGATTGGTCAGTGGGAAAGAAGTGAAAGTCAGTTCAAAACGCTTTTGCAGTATCGTTGATGACGAGGTAGGGGCGATTCGTTATTCGATAACACCGCTCAATTTTGAAGGGACTATCAACGTAACGCCATATGTAGATGGAGATGTAGTTAATCAAGATTCTAATTATGATGAAAAGTTTTGGGAAGAAGTTGATAAATTGATCAAACGACGTTCTGGATATGTAACAGTTGAAACTAAAAAAACAGGTTTCCATGTCTGTACAGGAATGAAATTCGAAATTTTTAAGAATGGAGAAATTGCCGATTATAATACTTACCGATATCAAAGAAATAAGTATGTAGGATGTGGTGCAGATATTTCTTGTAAAGACAACGATGAAATTGTAATTTATAAATATGCAGCAGTAATATCTTCTTTAAATCACGAAAAGGAAGGTCTTTTAGAAGCTTGTCGTAAGGTAACTCGTAAAGCTTATAAGAAAGGTTTTGATACCCTATCGAATGAGCAAGCAAATGCATGGGGGCAAAAATGGGAAGAGGCTGATATTACGATAGAGGGGGATGTAGCAGCACAACAAGGTATACGATTTTGCATTTTCCAAATGTACCAAACCTATACAGGAGAAGATGAACGATTGAATATTGGACCAAAAGGTTTTACAGGTGAAAAATATGGTGGATCAACTTATTGGGATACAGAGGCTTATTGTTTTCCATTTTACCTGGCTACTGCTGACCAAAAAGTGGGTCGTCAGTTATTGATCTATCGCCATAATCAACTGCAAAAAGCAATTGAAAATGCTGCGAAATTAGGGTTTAAAGATGGTGCCGCTCTTTATCCGATGGTAACGATGAATGGAGAAGAATGCCATAATGAATGGGAAATTACCTTCGAAGAAATACATAGAAATGGGGCCATCGCTTATGCTATTTATGATTATGTTCGATATACTGGTGATAAGTCCTATTTGGGAGAATATGGATTGGAAGTTTTGATTGCAATTTCGCGATTTTGGGCCCAAAGAGTTCACTACTCTACGCGTAAAGGTCAATATGTCATGCATGGAGTGACGGGACCAAATGAATATGAAAACAATGTCAATAATAATTGGTATACCAACTTAATGGCTCAGTGGTGCCTAAAATATACCATGGAGGTGATCGATTATGTTGAAAAAACAGACCCAGATAAGTATTTAGCTTTGGAAGAAAAGATTAAATTTTATCGGATGACAGAGACCAAAGAATGGAAGAAAATTGCCGATAATATGTACTTGCCTTATGATAAAGAATTGGATGTATTTGTTCAACATGATGGCTTTTTAGATAAAGATTGGACTAAAACTATTGAGGATTTAACGCCAGAAAATAGACCCATCAACCAAAAGTGGTCATGGGATAGAATCCTTCGATCTGTTTATATTAAACAAGCAGATACTTTACAAGGGTTGTACTTTTTTGAGGAAAATTATGATGAAAAGACGATTAAACGAAATTTCAACTTTTACGAACCTCGTACCGTTCATGAATCTTCCCTTTCTCCCTGTGTTCATGTGGTCTTAGCTGCCAAGTTGGGTAAAGAGGAGAAAGCTTATGAAATGTATCTTCGAACTGCCCGCCTTGATTTAGATGACTATAATAATGATACAGAAGATGGGTGTCATACGACTTCTATGGCAGGTACATGGATGGCATTCGTTAAAGGGTTTGGTGGAATGAGGGTTTACGATGATATGGTTCAATTTAGCCCATTCTTGCCTGCTGGATGGAAAGGGTATGCTTTCAAGGTAAGATGGAGAGGTTATTATTTGAAAGTTAAAGCTTCTAGAAAAGGAACCACTATTGTCAATCATTCTGATGAGGAGATACGATTAAAAGTCTTTGGAAAAGAATATGATATAAAAGGAAATGATGAATTAGCTGTTGCAATGGTGCCTAAATAAATCAGCAATGAAACGTAATTTATTTTTGAACCATTTTTTATAGATATAATTCAATTCGAAGTTGTCTAAAGTTAATTGACATTTTGTGAAACAGTTGCAGCGAGTTAAGTTTGAAAATCCTACTTAACTCACCAAACCCACTGCAACTATGATGAAATTAAGCAAAAAGCTGATTAACCAAAATTTAGTACCTCAT
>JANSWP010000173.1 GCA_024743405.1 Bacteroidota bacterium | reverse complement strand
TGGATTGACGGATTTAAAAGTTTAATAATCCGATATGAGACAAATGCCAGTCACTGGCTTGGGCTACATTATTTGGCTTTTTCGGTTATCCTTTTGAGGAAAGCTGAAAAAGCTCCAAAAAAACTTTAGACAACTTCAATTTTAAATATCTATGTTTTTGTTATGATTTTTTGATAGGATTTGCTGAGTGGGAAGAATTTTAGGTTGAATGGGGAGGGGATTTGCATAGTTCTTCCTCAAGTTTGCTTGTCAGGTTCTTCAGAACCGTCGCGGCACATACAGCAAATCTCCAGATTTGTATAGAGAAAAACATTCAAACCAATCCAAGATTGGACGTATGGTACGTTTCGGATTTGTAAATCCTCACGAGCAATTAAGCGGGTCAATTCAAACCCGCTAGAATAAACCCATTGTCCAAGGCTTCACTTTTATATCATTTAATTAGACAAAAATCACCTTCAAAAATGATTCAAATCACTCTAAATAGGGTAAGGATGCTATAGCTTTCGCCACGATAAAATTTAAAAGTTATGAAAAATTTATTGCCTTTGTTTATGGTCGTTACCTCACTAATATTTTTTAGCTCCTGTGGGGTAAATAATGCCTTAATTCAAAACCAAAACCAAAATTCTACTCAGGTTCATCTTGCTCAAAATAATTATCAAGTAGTGGATACAGTGAGTGGAAGTGCAGAAGTGGAATACATCCTTTTTGTAGGAGGTATGAAACGATCACGACTTTATGAAAATGCCTATTCAGATATGATGAAAAAGGCAAATCTAATGTCTTCTTCCAAAGCATTAATTAATATTGTTAGTGAAGATCACCTGGCCGGTGTTCCGCCATTTTGGTTTAGGAGAACCATTACTGTAAGTGCCCATGTCATTGAATTTACAAAATGATTACCTTATTTGAATGATCCCTTCTATTAAAACTTCGAGTGAGCTGCCGACACAAAACGGCAGCTCACTAAGTAGTCAAGCTAAAGTCCTTATGTCTTATGAGCATTTTGAAAGGGCTTCGATTAATTTTTCGCAACCTCCATTTTCCAAAAATTTAGAATGTGCATCAATATTTTCAAATCGCTGTCCTGTAATAGCATGACAAAGCATTTCCGAATTCGTTTCTTCCTTAAAAGCCTTTAATATTTTTTTCGCATTCGGATTATTAAGATAGGGAGGTGTTTTTCCCGGATTCGCTTTACACCATTCGAGGGTTTTCATCCAAATAGCTGCCGCCAAAGCACCGCATGCATGGCCGCTTAAACCCAATCCACCGGCAAATCCTGCAACCATCATTTGTTCCTCATCCGTGCCGCCCATTCTTTTGACAACTTTGGAAGTACAACTTTGGGCTTTGCATATTAATTCATTGGGTTCTTTTTCCAAACCAGCGACTGATGTCTGAATGGCTTCGGGCGCCCATTTTTCAGCAAAATTGAAACATTGGCTATTGTCAATACCTTTGACCATCGTTTTAATCATATATGCCGTTAAGCCGAAAAAATTGCTGAGGTCAAATCCAATTATTTCTTTACAATTAACCGAATGGGCTTCTTGGACAAAAGAATCTACTATTTTCTGAGTGGCAGTAACCGAAACTGCAATAGTTTTTTCTTTGTCTTCAAATCGGCGAAAAGCTTCCGTTCCGATTGCCATAGCGGTGCCCCAAAGCATGCCGCATTGATGCCCTTGATTGATAATGCCACCAGCCAAAGGATCGATAGCGTGTTCTTCTGTTTCTCTTGGGTTCCCGAATGCTCGATTTAGGAGATGAGCGAAAGTCTGTGAACAAGTGCCGCATTTCCGAAAAACGGCTTTGGGATTTTGAGTAGTCGTTATTTCATTATCCATTTTATTGGTTTTTATTCAAGTAAGGGAGTAGGTTATTTATATCCTGCTCCCTAACCTCGGATAAAAAGGGATAAAAAAAAATGACGTTTTTCGAAGTAATACATGAGATTAATCAATGAAGAACTGTCTTTCAGCTTAGTACATTATATACTAAATATCTTACTCTTTTGAAGGCTTCTTTTTTGAGATTACATCGTTGAAAAAATAAGCAAGAGCTAAGGCTATTCCTGATTTTTTCGCCTCGTTCTCTCAAAAAATCACCTTCTCAAAAAAAGGTAATCTACTTAATTTACAATGTATTTGTTTAGAGCTGAAAAAATACAGAGGACTTTAAACGGTGATTTTGAGGAAGAAATTGAGGGGTATAGGGAAGAGAGAAACCGGCAGAGTCTCTTTGTGGAGATTCTGGGAGATGGAGATATTAAGCTGCCTTATATACAGCCTTTAGTTTCTTATATTGTTTATTTCGCTTTGATATTCCCTGTTTTGTTCTTGAATAACTGGCTTTTAGGAGTTTCAATTTTTTCTTTTCTTTAACCTGTTCAAACTTTAGTTTAGACATTTTTCTTTTGTCCTTTTCTTTCTTTGCCTTCGCTGCTAAAACATCTAAATCCGCAATTTTTGAAATTGAATATTTCAATTTCTTATTACTAACGTTAAATTTAGATAGTGCTCCTTTAAGGAATCTAACATTTTAGAAATTTCTGATAGTATTTTATATTTTTTGAGGTATTTTTTGGTGCCTTTCCCGTTTGCTTTTGCCTTTTTTATGACACTTTTCAATTTCAATCTGGTCTTTTTTACGGCCTTTAATGTTTTCTCAATTTTAAAAATAGTTTTTCTGATACTTATAATATATTTTGCTTTTTATTAAAAAGCATCAGAAAATTAAGTCTAAAAATTTAATTTTTCAAAGGAATCTTTTTCTCATAATATTTATTTTTATTACAGAAGTTGTCTAAAGTTAATTGACATTTTGTGAAACAGTTGCAGCGAGTTAAGTTTGAAAATCCTACTTAACTCACCAAACCCACTGCAACTATGATG
>JANSWP010000167.1 GCA_024743405.1 Bacteroidota bacterium | reverse complement strand
TTCAGTCGAGGCAAAAAACGCAGACATACCCATAGGTATGGTGAGTATTTTTAACGAAAAATGAAGGAAAAAGAGCAAGTGAAAAGGGTAGGTTATTTGTTTTCTACTCCCTTATGTGATTCTTTTGTAAAAATATGTTTGATGAATCCCCGAAACTTGTGGTAGAAAAAATCACTTTAACCAACGATTCAAAATTCCTAACCAAGCCTCTGCCATCAAATAACCACCAGCCATCGAAGGATGTACACCATCTGGGCACCAATATGAAGCAGGCGCAATGTCTAATGCTTTATCAAAAATATCTTGACAGGGAATAAAAGCTGTATTATACTCCTCTGAAATTTTTCGAACGGAAGTTTGATAAGCCTCAAAAGCCTTCCATCGTTCATTAATTGCGGAGCCACCTTTTACAGCAAAAGGCTCTGCAATAATTAGTTTTAAATTAGGCATTGCCTTCAAGGTTCTGTCCATTAATTTTCTTAAACCCGTGTCGAAAGATTCGGCAGTTCCTTTATATCCCCAATCAAGGGTATGCCAAAAATCATTGACCCCAATCAACAAACTCATAATATCGGGTTGTAATTGGAGGCAATCATCTTCCCACCGAGCATCTAATTGAGGAACTTTATGACCACTGATACCTCGATTGTAATTCTTTATATTTAAGGTTGGATTTTCGCCCAAAAGCCTTGAAACGATTTGGTAAACATATCCATTTCCCATGCCTGAGGCGTCATTTGGGTAATAATTTCCTCGCCCTCGACCCGCATCTGTTATCGAGTCCCCTTGAAAAAGAATGGTTAAATTTTCTTTATTGGAGAGAGGTTTTAGATTTGTGTTGGTAGCCATAGCGAGTTGAGAAGCCATTAATGTACCTGCTGTTGTGAGGCTTCCAGTTTTTAAGAAAGTTCTTCTATTCATTGTTATGTATTTGTAGAGGATTTTCCAATTTTGGAAAACCATATTATTGATTACGATTTAGCATTTTTGACATCTCCCAAAGCTTCCATTTTAAATCGTTCTATTGTTGCAGGAGTATGTTCTTGAAGCATAATTGCTTCTATTTGTTTTACAATTTCTGAATTGGCTTCAGAGACGTCGTTTTGTTCTTGAATATCCGTCTCTAGATTATATAATTCGATCTTCATGTTGCCTTCCAAAATCTTTTTCCGAATACCTTTCCATTTACCCATTCTTACTGCCTGTTGACCTTTGTAAGCAGGGAATTCCCAATATAAAAAATCATGTGATTTTTGAGGTTGATTTAATAAGGAAGGTAGAAAACTAATACCATCTGTTTCGGGAACATCAATATTTAAAATATCACAAAAGGTAGGTAACACATCATAAAAAATGGAAGGATGATCACTCTCTGTTTTTGGTTGTATTTGGTTTGGCCAACTTGCAATCATTGGAACTCTGACACCTCCTTCATGCGTAAATCCCTTGCCCCAACCATGTTCTGTTTTAAAGGGTTTGGCGGAATCAAAAAAGGGCGTATCGGCTCCACCTGCATAAGTTGGACCATTATCAGAAGTAAAAATGATTAAGGTATTTTCATAAACGCCCATTTCCTTTAATTTGGTTACCAAATCTCCGACTTGTTCATCCAAATAGGAAATCATAGCGGCATAGGTGGCCCGAGGCGTCCGATTAGGAAAATAACCTTTTCCAGTGTACGGTTCTTCCTCCCCAAATTTTTGTTGATAATGCTCCACCCAACGTTTGGGAGCTTGTAAAGGAACATGGGGGAGGGGAGAGGCATAATATAAAAAGAAAGGATTTTCTTGATTGGATTCCATAAAATTCAGCGCTTCTTGATGCATCATTTCGGGAGCATAATCATTCAACTCAAAATCTACATAACTCGCAGGGTCACTTGGGTCGGCACCTTCAGCCATATTTGAGTGAGGGGGCACCATTTTATTATTCAATGTATCTCGAATATCATTTCGCCAAAGGTGCATGGGATATAAAGTATGTGCCTGCCGTTGACAATTATACCCATAGAAGAAATCAAAACCCTGTTTGTTTGGAACACCTTCTGTTGTTGGAGCACCCAAGCCCCATTTTCCGACGATTCCAGTTTTATAACCTTCTTTTTGTAAGACTTCGCCCATAGTGATTACACTATCAGGCAATGGTCGTTGACCTTCTAAATAGGGATTTTCCCACATGGCTTCATAATCCCAGACTTTGCCTCTTGCTTTCCACTCATCGTTTCCTCTGACATGAGCATGTCCAGCATGTTTTCCTGTCAATAAAATGCATCGGGCGGGTGCACAAACGGGTGCGCCAGAATAGAACTGCGAAAACTTCATTCCCCTTTTTGCGAGGTCGTCAATATTGGGCGTTTCGATTTTTTCTTGACCATAACAACCCAACTCTCCATAGCCCAAATCATCTGCCATGATGAAGATTATATTGGGTTTGGTTTGAGTTGTTTCTTTATTTTCTGAAACAACATTTTGGCAAGCGGAAAAAATAAGAATAGATAGAAAAAAAAGAAGATTAAAAGTTGGGCTCATTAAAAAAGGATTTTTCGTTTGATTGAATTTGCATTCACAAAAAACGAAAAATCCTTTACTTTTTGGAGATTAACCTTATGGAGAAACTGAATTAAATTAATTACATCCTAAATCATCTTTAGATTGTGGGTCATTATTGGGGAAGCAATTGCCAGAAAGAATGCCAATTGGTTCATATCTTTTCAAATTTGGATCTCGCAATGCATTTTCAATAAATGCAGTTAGATCATCTATTTGTGCATTGGTCAAATTAAGTGGGCGAAATTCACTAGCCAATTGAGCATCATCCACATTTGAATTTTCTTTTACACCGGCATTTTTGTATTCTATAATTTCTCTGACCGAGCGGAAACTAGATCCATGCCCAAAAAATTCAGAGTCAACTAAATTGTACAATTGAGGTACTTTGAATTTGTATTTATCCGCCTCATTTTTAGTAAAAGAATAACGTCCCAAATTAGCATCTGAAGTTTCATCTGCTCCATAAGTTGCTTCCACATTTTCAAATAAATCTTTGACTCCAATCGCATGAAATTCCATTGAACTGAGTGCAGGTCCTGAATGACAGCTTACACAATTGGCTTCATTAAAAAACAACATTGCGCCTCTTTTCTCAGCATCATTAAGGGCATTATAACTACCTTCTAAGTATTGTTGCCAAGGAGCTTGATTCGGTAATAAAATTCGTTCGTATGCTGCAATAGCCAATCCAGCATATTCTCGAGTATAGCGCTCAGAAGGATCAACTGTTGGAAAAGCAAAATCAAATAAAGGCTTGTAATTATTGAGTATATAGTCATTATCATTAATGGTCATTCTATGGACTTTTAATCCTGCAATTGCTTGAGTTTCAAGTCCTTCATAACCTAGTTTATTTGTCTCAATTGGTGTATCTTCCGTCCAATTTTCTTCTGTTCCAACATTAATTCCTTTAGCTCCAAATTGACCATTCCAAAGTATAGCTTCTTGCCAAGCCAAAGCCATAGCAGAAGGCGTTCGGATGGGTTGTACATCCATTTCCGATAGATCATATATTGGATTAGGTTCTCTACCTTCTCCATTTGTCCCAAAACCAATACCACCGTCTGCAATACCTTGATGCCTACCTGCTTGAAAACCAGCACTTGCAAAATGGCAGGAAGCACATGAATATTGCTGTTCGCTTTCTGTATGCATGGGACTCATAGCCAAGCCTGTTTCGTGGTAAAGCATGGCACCCAAGTTAACTTTTTCTTGTGTGATAGGATTTCTAGCATCTTGTGGGATAGCGGAATAGTCGTCTCCTTGAGGTAATTTAAAATAATCTAGACTCCCAGTCTCGGAAGCCGCATGCAAAATTTCTGTCAGTTGTTCATCAATGGTTTGTTTTGGATCTTTACTACATGCGGAAAGCACTAATAGGGAGATCAATAAAATGAAACTTAGTTTCTGTTGCATAATTTGATTTTTTAAAATGAAGTTGTCTAAAGTTAATTGACATTTTGTGAAACAGTTGCAGCGAGTTAAGTTTGAAAATCCTACTTAACTCACCAAACCCACTGCAACTATGATGAAATTAAGCAAAAAGCTGATTAACCAAAATTTAGTACCTCAT
>JANSWP010000143.1 GCA_024743405.1 Bacteroidota bacterium | reverse complement strand
GTTTCTTTTAATTTTTCATATATAGTCAATTCTGCATAATTTCGATAAATATTATTCACTCTATATGCAAGGGTAACTTCTCTATGATGAACTTCCTTATAAGGAAAAAAACTAAACTCAAAAGCAGGAGCTATTCTTGTTTCAAAATCCAAATTGGCAAATGTACTTTTAGAATAAGAGCTAAAAAAGCCAAATGAAAAATGATCATTGATACTTCTGACCACACTTGAAGAAACATTATTTCTTTCATTTATACTTAAGATATCGCCAGTTTCTCGTTCAAATCGTTGACGGTCATATCGGGCATAAAGGTTGTTGCGTATTCTCCAAAGTTCAGATATTTTATTGACCCGAATTCGTCCCCAACCTGTATAACTTTGTTTGCTAGATTCTAACCGAAGAGATCCACCTCCTTCTAGAGAGAAAACCCAATTGTTCCAAGGATCAATGACTTCAACCTCTTTTTCATTTGACTTAGGGCTATTGATTTTTAAAGAAAGTTCATCGACTAATTTAGTCTCTATCCAATAAGGAATGAGTCCTGTTTCTATTTTATTTACTACTTGTTGATTTCTCTTTTGCCGTGAAATATTTGGCAATTCATTCAACTTTAGCTCGTAGTTTTTGCCATCGAAAAAGTTTTTTCCGATAAAATTGAAAGCATAATTAAAACCTCCGGCGCCACTTCTTTGACGAGTTGTAAGTATGTGTATATCAGCTAGTTCAGGGTCTCTTACATAATTGATATAGTGGATTGTAGATCGAATATAGGTATGATCACAAAAGTTACAATCTAAAAAAACATTGATGGTTTCTTTCTCAAAGAGAGACTGGGAGAGACCAGAATAGCAGTTAATAAAGAGGACGAGGGTTAAAGTCAAAAGGCGAAACATAAGACTCCTGTTGTTTTGGGTGTTCAATATTGTAATTATAACTTAAAAGTCGAAAATTATGCCTAGAATTTTTGGAATAAAAGATCAGAAAATAAAAATATTTTTAGAGAAAGGTTTTGAGGGATAGTATGATCCTTAAAGACCAAGTTTTTGATTTTATATGGAAGAGCTGAATAATGATTATTGAAGATCATTTACCTCTTGTTTATTCACTAAAATTCCTAATCGTTTTTTGGCAAGAATCAGTTGGGACTTAGAAGTGTTGATAGAAATACCTAGTTCCTCTGCAATTTCACGATGTTTATAACCTTCTATTACATAAAGATTGAAAACAGTACGATAGCCAGTTGGTAACTTACTGAGTAAGTTTAAAATATCTTGAGCTTGCAATTCATCTTCAATCGTTACCGTAGTTTTGTGGTCTAGATTATCGTTGATCTCGACTGTTCGGTTGAAGTTGTGTTTCTTTCTTAAAAACATCAATGCTTCATTCACTACTATTCGCCGAATCCAACCTTCAAAACTACCATTTCCACTGTACATATCAATCTTGGTCATCACCTTAAAAAAGCCCTCAACCAATACATCTTCTGCATCTTCAAGATTCTTTACATATCGTTTACAAACGCCAAACATATTTGGAGAGTATTTTTCCCAAAGTAGTTTTTGGGCTCGTGGGTTTTTATTTTTACAGGCTTGTATGAGCTCTATTTCCGTCACAAATGGGTAGTTTTTCGCAATTTATAAGAAAAGATTGTTTCAAGAAGGTAATTCGGCTTTTTTCTATTTTATTTTTTAGATGTCAAAATGAATTTTTTTGGCGTATGTTGAGTTAGGAATTCGAAAAAAATAACTTTAAATTCTTGACTGTTTCTTTTACCATATAATTTCGTTAAAAATACTCGCCGATGCGCTGCATCTTATGCGTTTTTTGCCTCTTTAAATGAAAAAATAATCAACTCAATGAATCTAAATTTATTCTATCCGCATTCCTTAGGAGTTTAATTTTTTAATTTTTAACGTTTCCTCCAAAAAACTATCTTTGCGCAATTTTTTTACTGGGCTGTAAATTTAGGAAGCCCAAGCCATAAATTAATTTTTTAACAGAATAAATGATAGCTGGTGAAATCAATTCAAATTCATCGCTTATTATTTATAATTCATCCTTAAAAAAAATGGAACTTCAAAACGGACGTTTCATGTTGACAGGCGGAGTAGACCCGCTGCAATTAGTCGAGGAATTCGACTCACCTATTTACGTTTATGACACGGCAATTATTAAACGCCAGTTTAAACGCATGAAATCTGCTTTTGGAGTCAAACAGTTTAAGATAAATTACGCTTGTAAGGCATTGACCAATATCAACATCTTAAAGTTATTAAGAGAATTAGGTAGCGGAATAGATTGTGTGTCTATACAAGAAGTTCAATTAGCTATACATGCTGGTTTTAAACCACATGACATTATGTTCACACCCAATGGCGTTTCCTTAGAGGAAATTGAGCTTGCTTTAGGATATGGCGTAAGAATTAATATTGATAATATTTCCATTCTTGAACAAATGGGGCATGCGCATCCAAATGTTCCTGTGGGTATTCGAATAAATCCCCATGTTTTTGCAGGTGGAAATGCCAAAATTTCTGTTGGGCACATTGATTCAAAATTTGGTATTTCGATTCATCAAATGCCGCATGTTTTAAAGGTTATTGAGGCAACAGGACAAACAATTGATGGTATTCATATGCATACTGGATCTGATATTTTGGACTCAGATGTTTTTCTATATGCTGCTGAGATTTTATTAAATGTGGCTCGTGATTTTAAGGATTTGACTTATGTTGATTTTGGTAGTGGTTTTAAGGTACCATACAAACAGAATGATATTTCGACCGATGTCGAGGATTTTGGTGAAAAAATAACAGCGAGATTCAATGAGTTTTGCGAAAAATATGGTCGAGATTTGACTTTGATTTTTGAACCTGGGAAATATTTAGTAAGCGAGTCGGGATATTTTTTAGTAAAAGTCAATGTCGTGAAATCGACTCCAGCGAGTCTCTTTGCAGGTATAGATTCGGGTATGAATCATTTGATTCGACCGATGTTTTATGATTCTTATCATCGAATTGAAAATATTAGCCAACCAAATGGTAGACCAAGAATTTATACGGTCGTTGGTTATATCTGTGAGACAGATACGTTTGGTGTCAATCGCAAAATTTCGGAAATTCGGGAAGGCGATATTTTGTGTTTTCACAATGCAGGTGCCTATTGTTTTTCGATGGCTTCCAATTATAATTCTCGTTTTAGACCTGCGGAGGTAATGGTTCATGAAGGAGAAGCATATTTAATTAGAAAACGTGAAACGATGGACGATTTGATGCGTAATCAAGTAGAAGTTAAGATTTTAGAAAAGGCGACGATATAATATTTATTATCTTTCTCTGATTCAAAAAGGTCAGAGTTGATAGACTATAAATAAAAAATTGGCGCGATTTTGCATTAATATTTTTATTAATTCAAAAATTAAAGATTATCAAAGTAATGCGATTCATTTTTATACTTTTTTGCTTGTCAATAGTCCTTTCGGCTTGCCAGGATCAAACAGAGCAAGCCCCAACAGAAGCTATTGAAGAATCAGTAACTGATACGGAAAATCAATCCTCTAAAGCAACTACTCAGACTAAGAGCGTAGAGTCAAATCCAAACTTTGTTGCCACAACGATTACCCCTGAAGTGATGTATGTTAAGGGGAATCGAATCGAGTTGACTAATCAAAAGGTTGTTACTATTCCAAATGGAGGAGGAGATACTACCTTGATTTTTTTAACGCGACATGGCGAGCGAAAGCAGGGTAAAACGTCTCTTTCTCCAATGGGCGGAATTCATGCTACTCGACTAGCAAACGTGCTTAGAGATGCTAATTTGAAAACGGTCTATTGGAATGACAACGCTGGAATGCAAACAGGCTTTCATACAGCAGGAGCCAATGAGGCTGAATTATTAAATTTTAATGTTCAAGACTTAGGTGCCTTGGTCAATACGATTAAGAAAAATGACTTAGGGAGTCGACTTGCTGTCGTTTCTGATATTATCACAGTTCCTGAAGTGATGAATCGATTTCTGAATGGTGGTCCATTCAAAGCAATAGGGCTTGAGGATTACGATGATTTGTATATAATGGTTTTAAAAGGCGAAGAGGTTGTAGATATATTTCATACAAGAATGTATGCTTTGCAATAGCAAGATTTAAAAATGAAAACTGGAAATTGAAAATGCTAGATTATCTATTTTCAATAGCCAGTTTTCAATAGGCTTTATTCTAAAAGGATTTATGAGATTAAAAAAATGGATTTTGTTTTCAATCGAGAAACGCACGGAACCTAATAGCCATAGCTATTAAGGGGAGTAGGTGACGAAGAGTGAAGACAAAAGACTAAAATTTTTAGCCATATAATCATTTTTAGAATAAAGTCTAATGTTCAATTAAATAATATGCTTTCAACTAGATATAACCCAAAGGATACGGAAGAAAAGTGGTATGACCACTGGCTTAAAAAAGACTATTTTCATTCGACTCCAGACGAGCGCGAAGCTTATTCCATTGTTATTCCACCTCCCAATGTAACGGGGGTTTTGCATATGGGGCACATGCTCAATAATACCATACAAGATATTTTAATTCGTCGGGCAAGATTACAAGGCAAAAACGCCTGTTGGGTGCCTGGTACAGACCATGCTTCTATTGCAACAGAGGCGAAAGTCGTGAAAATGTTGCGGGAGAAAGGCATCAAAAAATCTGACCTTTCACGGGAAGAATTTTTGAATTATGCCTTTGAATGGAAAGATAAATATGGTGGTATCATTCTAGATCAATTGAGAAAGTTAGGAGCCAGTTGTGATTGGTCTCGTACAAGGTTCACCATGGAACCTAAAATGAGTGAATATGTCCTTAAAATTTTTATTGACATGTATCGCAAAGGGTTGGTTTATAGAGACTTAAGGATTACTAACTGGGATCCAGAGGCATTAACTGTTTTGTCCAATGAGGAGGTGATTCACAAGGATGAAAAATCACATTTATATCACATAAAATATGCGATTGAGGGAACTGATGGAGAATTTGTAACGATTGCTACTCAACGTCCTGAAACCATTATGGCTGATGTTGCAGTCGCCGTAAATCCTAACGATGTTCGATTTAATCATTTAATCGGGAAAAATGCCATAATTCCATTGGTTAATCGAGCGATTCCAATCATTGGAGATACTTATGTGGATGTTGAGTTTGGAACAGGTGCTTTGAAAATCACACCCGCCCACGATCCAAATGATAGTGAAATTGGGAAAAAACACAATTTACCGGTCATCGATATTTTGAATGCAAATGGTACCTTAAATGAAAAGGCTGAGGTATTGGTTGGAGAAGACCGATTTGTAGCTCGCAAGAAAATTAAACCGTTATTAGAAGAAGCAGGTGTTTTGGTCCAATTAGAAGAATATACCACTAGCATTGGTCGGTCAGAAAGGACGAACGCAGTTGTCGAGCCTCGATTGACATTGCAATGGTTTGTAAACATGAAAGAATTTGCGCGCAAAGCTTTGAATGCGGTGGAAAGTAAGCAAGTTACTTTTTACCCGGAGTCAATGTGGAATATGTACTATAACTGGCTACGAGAAGATAATGTGCGAGATTGGTGTATTTCCCGTCAATTGTGGTGGGGGCAGCAAATTCCTGCTTGGTATTATGAAGACAAAGTTTTTGTTGCAGAAACAGCTGAAGAAGCTTTGGCTCAGGCACAAAAGGAATTGGGAAATGCAAATTTGACGCTGTCAGATTTAACTCAAGACGAAGATGTAGTTGATACTTGGTTCTCTTCTTGGTTATGGCCTATTTCTGTTTTTGACGGTTTTGAAAATACAGAGGAATTAAGATATTATTATCCGACATCTGTATTGGTTACAGGTTGGGATATTATGTTTTTCTGGGTAGCTCGAATGATCATGTCTGGTTATGAATGGTCAGGTGAATTATTGGGAATGGATCATGTATTAAAGCACGGTCGTCAGCCATTTAATGATGTTTATTTTACGGGAATGGTTCGGGATAGTAAGCGCAGAAAGATGAGTAAATCGCTTGGGAACTCACCAGATGCCTTAAAGTTGATCGAAAATTATGGGGCTGATGGTGTTCGATATGGAATGTTATCTTGTGCAGCAGCTGGAAACGATATTGTTTTTGATGCTCCTATGGATCCAAAGACAAAAAAAGCACTGAATGAATCCAAACTTTGCGAAACCGGTCGAAATTTCTGCAATAAAATGTGGAATGCGCTCCGACTAGTAAAAGGTTGGGAAATTGTTGATAAAGAACAAGATGCGGTTAATGTTTTGGCCATCCAATGGCTTGAAGAAAAGATGAGTAAGATTTTGCTTGAAGTTGAATCAAATTATGACCAATACCGATTATCTGATGTATTGATTGCTTTAAGAGGTTTTATTTGGGATGATTTCTGTTCCTGGTATTTGGAGATGATAAAACCAAACTATGGAGACCCAATCGATCGAGCAACAATCGAGAAAACCATTTCGATTTTTGAAAAATTGATGACGCTTTTGCATCCATTTATGCCATTTATTACTGAAGAAATTTGGCAACAACTAAAAGACAGAAAGGAGGGGGAAGATTGTGTCATTAGTCAATACCCAAGTGCTGGAGATTTTGATAAGGATTTGATTTCTAAAGTCGAAAAGGCAAAAGATGTAACGACTAAAATTCGCGAAGTTCGCCAGAAAAATGGGGTTAAAAACGCAGATAAAATGGTTCTTTTTGTTGAGAAAGGAACTGGAGCTGAAGCGTTATTTGCACTCAATGGAATCAAAGAAATGATTTCAAAAATGGCAGGTCTTTCGGCAGTCAACTTTACTGATTCCGAACCAGAAAATGCAGTTAATTTTGTTTCTGGAACTGAGAAATACTTCGTTCCTGTTGAAAAGAAAATTGATATAGAGGCGGAACGTGAGAAACTTGAAAAAGAACTCAAACATGCTAAAGGGTTTGTTTTTGGTATCGAAAAGAAACTCGGGAATGCTCGATTTGTAGATAATGCACCTCCTGCTGTTGTAGAGAAAGAACGCCAGAAAATGGCAGATGGAAAAGAACGGATTCGGATTTTAGAGGATAGTTTAAAAAACTTGTAATACCCTTTTTGAGTTTTGATAAAAAAGGCTGACCAGTGTGATTTGGTCAGCCTTTTTCTTTATTAATTCCTCTAAACAACCAACTTCCTCACTTCGATCTTATTATAAAGATTTCCATTATGGAAATAATAAGCGACCATAGTAGACTGGGTGTTTAGGTAAATAATGGTTCACAAAAAGCAAATTAAAGAAGTATTGATCTTTTCATCGCTTAAAGATTATTTTTAGTTTGAGAAAATATTCAAATCAAAATATAGAATAATTGAAGGAATAAATTTGGAGGATATAATAGAATCCCAAATATTAATCACCAAAAACATAAATCGTTTAATTGGTCATAAGGAATGAATAATTCATCCATAAAAATGCAACGATCAAAATAATTTGCCGTCTTTCACAGTTGTTATTCACAATTTGTTTTTGCCTACCATATTTTAATCAACAAAAAAGCGGTTTTGCTAACCTTGACTTATGACTCAAAATGTCATAAGTCGCAAATGACTATTACCCAATGAAAAGATTCTTTTTGTTTTGCTCCGGTGTTGACGCTAAAATTCTCGAACAATGCCCCTCTGATGAAAATAAATATGTGGGGATTGGTGCGACTGTTTTTTTTACTGGGGTTTTAGCTTTTTTCTCCGCTGGCTACGCATTATTTACAGTATTCGAATCCTACCTTTTTGCTTTGTTTTTTGGTTTGATTTGGGGCGCCATGATTTTTAATTTGGATAGATATATAGTCTCGAGTATGAAGAGCAATGGGAATTGGGGGCGAGATTTTTTTGTTGCAGCTCCGCGTTTGATATTGGCGGTTTTTCTAGCTATGGTTATTTCCAAACCTTTAGAATTGAAGATATTTGAAAAGGAAATAGAAGGCGAATTAGTTCAGATGGAACAAGAAGTTTACAAAGAACAAGAAGACCGAGTAAAGCTTCGTTTTCAGTCTGAAATCGATGAAAATAAAGCTCAGATTGCTACCTTGAAATCAGAAATAACTAAAATGACCATAGCGCGTGACACATTAGTTAGAATGGCAATTCAAGAGGCGGATGGAACAGGGGGCTCTCGAAATCGAAATTTAGGCCCCATTTATAGAGCCAAAAAGGCAGAGGCAGATAATGCTCAAACTGAATTGGATAGCTTACTTGCAATGAACCTCCCATTAATTACTCAAAAAGAGGAAATCATCTCAGGTTTGGAAACAAAAATTCAGGATGAAATTGCGGCTTTAGAGCAAACTAAATATAACGGACTTGCTGCTAGAATGGAAGCCTTAGATAGATTGTCTAAGGAAAGTGAGGCTATTTATTGGGCTAATATATTTATCATATTGTTATTTATTTCTATCGAAACTGCTCCGATCTTTGTAAAATTGATTTCTTATAGAAGTCCATATGATTACTTATTGCATGAATATGAGCATCAATTTAAAATGACCAATTTGGAAAATACCACTTTGCTTGCAAATGCTACGAAGAACAAAATTCTCCATGATTCTCAAGTAGGTACCTATTTAAATAATGCAAAAATCAAGAAGGAGAAAGAATTGATAGACCACAAAATGACTGAAAGATTAGAAGAATTGAAAGGACAGGATTATCAGTTTGGTACACTTTAATTATATCATGGATGATGAAGTAAGTAAGTGCTTGGACAAAATTATGTTATAGATTACTGGAGCATTGCCGCAGTGCGGCTCGCTCCAGTAAATGGTGGTTTTTGGCGCCTTTGGCGCGATGTTGCAGTATTTACTTGCAATTTAAGTCTGTCCAAGCACTTAATATTGCTCGCTTACTTAGCTCGACTTTAGCCATTTAAGCTGCTCTAGCAGCCATAAAAGCTAAATGATTAATAAAATCATGATTAATTTCTGCACGGTCGTTGTTTATTAACGACCGTGCAGAAAATTGAAACTGTCAAATTCGGTATCGAACAGAGGCAACAGCATCCGAATAAGTTGGATAAGGTTTAAAATACCAAGCTGTTTGAAATACGGTCAATTTTTGCCAACTATTTAGGGTATCTGCCCAAAGTGTAATCACACTAAATAAAGCCATCAAAGCAGGGGTAGTTCTTAGGATACTTAAATCAGACCATTGTCTTTGAGTTTCCACTCCTAAGTGAGCCCGAACTTCTTCAAAAGTGACTTCTACTTGCCATCGTTTCAAATAGTGCTGAACGATCTGAATTGGACTCAAAGATAAATCGGTGCATTGTAAAGGAATCGGATCAAGTTTACCCTTGGGATCTCTAATAAGAACCCATCTTATAGGTACTGGAGGTTTTCCACTTCGATACCATAATGCAATATCACTGGCGATTTCCATTGATTTATTTTGTTCATCATACCAATGGGAAAAGGTAACTTCTTGCCATTTTGTCAAAGGGCAATATAATCGTTGCCAAAGAGCGATTTACTTTTTTCCATTCGAAGGAGGACGACCTGGACGAGCCCGTTTTTCAGATGGTGGAAAATCATATAAAGCGGCATCTATTCTAAAACGAGTAATCCAAGTCACATAATTACGAGTAGCAGCGAGGAGTTCTAAAACGGAATAGGCACCATCTCCAACTATAATCAATTGGAAATCAGGCAGCCATCTGTGAAGGAGGTAACATATTTGCCTTGCCCAATCGCTTAACGCTTTATGCTTCTTTCCTTGCTTTTCGTGGTAACGCTTAGATGGGGCTAACACCGTTAAAAATGGTAAAGCCCAAATTTTATTAGCCCAACTGATTGGACTAAGCAGCATTAAACAAACCCAGCGTAATCCGCTACATTTTACAAAGTGACTTTGGGAAGACCGAACGGCATCTCGATAAATTCCTCGTGCTTTTATTTTGAGTCCCCAACGTCGTTCTAAGGTTTCATCAATACCAAAG
>JANSWP010000067.1 GCA_024743405.1 Bacteroidota bacterium | reverse complement strand
CACACATTATGACGGACTATTTTTTCACCATATTTCGTTAAAAATGCTCGCCATATCTAAGGATATGCCTGTGCTTTTTGCCTCTTCTGGCAAATAAATAGTTTTCGTCAAATATGGAACTTATTTCTGTCCAAGCACTTAACGAGCAAATAATAACCTTATACTCAAATCGTCAAAACCAGTCAAAAATGTCCAAATATTTCCTACCTTTTTTCCTTATCCTAAGTTTTCAAATCTTTGCGCAAAACGCCACTATAAACTTCAAAATTCTCAACCAAAGCACTCAACAACCAATGCCTGCCAAGATCGTCATCCTAAAAAACGGCGAGTCATTTCACCATAATGTTGAAAGTAGCACTACCCTAGCCTGCAGAGACAATACAATTTATTCCGCCACTGGTGAAGGTCGTTTTCAAATTCCTGCAGGCAAATATGAAATTTGGTTTGGAAAAGGCATGGAATATTCAATTGAAACGCAACAACACAGCTTTGAGGAGAGCAAAACTTATGAAATTCAAACCACCTTACGGAAAGAAATCAACACCGATGGTTTTGTCTGTGGTGATATGCACCTACACACCTTTACTTTTTCTGGTCATGGAGACGCGACCGTCGAAGAAAGATTGATTTCATGTGCAGCGGAAGGATTGGAGTGGGCAGTGTCTACTGATCATAATTATGTGCTCGATTACGCGCCATATATGAAAACTTTGAATCTACAAAAGTACATGTCAACTTCCATTGGAAATGAAGTAAGTACTAGTATTGGACATTTTAACACCTACCCTTTAGACCCAAAAAAAGAGAAGGCCAATTATAAAATTAAAGACGGTAAAGCCTTATTTAATCATATCCGTGAAAAGACCCCTAAAGATGTTATAATTCAGGTCAATCATCCACGTTGGGTTGATTCGGACTACTTTAATACAAAGGGGTTGGATCCTCATTTTGGGTCATCAAAGCACCCTGAATGGAGTTGGAATTTTGATGCTATTGAAGTATTAAATGAGACAACACAATTGGGTTGGGTTCCTGCACCTGACAATAAATTTTCTGTCAAAAATGACTGGATAAATTTTCAAAATCGAAATAAAAGGATCACTGCTTTAGGTAATTCTGATAACCATTCAGTGACAGAAATGATCGCTGGTGTACCACGAAATTATATCGCATCCTCAACAGATGACCCTTCAAAAATCGATGAATCGGAAATTATTCAAAGTATCAAAAATCAAAAGGTTAGTGTCTCTTCGGGCATTTTTGTAAATATGACTGCTAATAAAGACTTTGGTATTGGCGAGCAAATCGACGCAAAAGGCAAAGCCGTTGATTTTCATTTGAATGTCCAAGCAGCTTCTTGGATTTCTTGTGACCGGGTTGAGTTTTTAAGAAATGGGCAGGTCATTCAAACTTATGACATTCCAAAAACGAAAAATTCGGTTCGATTGGATACTATTTTTTCTACTTTAGTCGAGCATGACTCCTGGTTTATGGCTATTGCTTACGGAGACTCCCCTACCCCACCGATTTTGCAAATTAAAAAGAAACCAATTATTCCAAAAGGCTTTACAAATCCAATTTGGGTAGATGCGGATAGTAATGGGAAGATTGAATCCATTTATGATTTTAGTATAAAATCAGCGCCCGATGCCGCCTTTAGTATTATGTCAAAATATCCAGAAACGATCCCTTACATTATCCAGCATCTATTCGAAACTAAAAATGAATTTGTAGGATTTCTCTCTGAAAACATGCTTTCAAAACCGGAAACGACAACTGAACAAAAATTAATGATTTATAGAGAGTTATCCAAAAAAGGAGATTCTGGCGCAACCGCTGTTTTGAAGAGTCAACAAAAAAAATACTTAACTCCATTGGAAGAAGTATCGCTCGAATGGTTTTTAAATTTTCCGTTGTCCAATAGTCGTTTGGATAACTTCAAAGAAAAGCAAAAGGAGATTTTAGATGAGCAATTATCTTTTCTCGAACGAGAATTTTTATATGTCCACTCAGGAGCAGTAAAACGTGATTTATTGCTTTGGAAAGAGGAATTAAAAGAATGGAAACCAGTTTATTTATCAAAAGCTGGCACTATAAATTTTGACCAATCAAAAGGTCAACAAATGATACTAAAAAGATCATTTTTCTCTATTAAAGAAAATGAATTAACAGCTTACCTGAGAACCAATGCTCCCTCTGTGACGATCAAAAACAATGGCAAAACTATCAGCCATATTACCGATAATTCAAAAGCGTCAATTGAAGAAAAAATTATAAAAATTCCTTTAGAAAAACGTTGGAATGAAATACAGTTTATCATCGAAAATAATGAGGCTGTAGAATTTTCTTTCCTTCCTATTTCTAATGAATTGATATTAAATGAAGCGAAAGAAATCAAAGAAGTCAAACATTTAGCAGTCGGCAAACCCATCAAATATTTGACCGAGTATAGTCCAAAATATCATGGTTTTGGAGAAGCTTTGACCGATGGTTTACGTGGTTCGAATGCATACAGTAGCCAGCTTTGGCAAGGATGGAACGCTGAAAATATGGAAGTCATCATTGATTTAGGAGAAAAAAGAGTAGTTAAAGATGTTAAAGTAGGACTACTTTCTAATCAAGGCGCATGGATATTTTTGCCAAGGCAAGTGGATATTTATATTTCTAAAAATGGAAGGAAATTCAAAAAGGTCAAATCAAAAGAATTCGCAATTCCGACACATTTAGAACCTTCCAAAATTTTAGATGTAGACTTTTCCTTTAAAAAGAAAGCAAAGTTTATTAAAGTGGTTGCGCATAAATTGCCGAAACTCCCTGATTGGCATGTCGGTGCTGGTAGTGATGGCAGTTGGATTTTTGTAGATGAAATTTTAGTTTATTAGTGCTTTTTCACGAAGAAGATATATTTCTTGATTTAAAAGCCCTAATCTGGCGCAGCAATTACCATAAAAACCATTCTTTGCCTTGATACAAAGAAGCAAAAATCAAGGCATTGGATATTAATTGTGCGGTATCCTAAAAAGGTAAGAAAGATGTCACGATTCCTTTTTTTATAAAATGACAGTTCAATAGTCTCGCTAAGTCAATGTAAATATTGTTATTTAAAACAATACATTAATCCTACCTACACCTCTTCTTTTTATATAATCTCCCTTTATTCGCCTTTATATAATTTAGTTTATTTAAATCATTTTAATATTACTAAAATGATTTTTATTAAAAAAATTATTAATCCGATAAATATTTAAAATCAGATTAATATATTTGCTATTATTTTAATTATTAATTGCTTTAATTAGATTTTTCATTTTAAATAGTTTAATCATTTTTTTATGGGAAAAGTTATTATTTTTGGAAACCAGAAAGGAGGAGTAGGAAAGTCGACTTGTACGCTTTTGGCGGCCAATGCGTTTGCATCCGAGCCATTTAATCTAAAAGTAAAAGTCATTGACTTGGATGAGCAACAAACGATAGGAGTACTTTATGAAGGAGAATTAGAGAGAGGAACGGAACCTATATGGGAATTGATTTCTTATCCGGAATCTATCACTGGTGGAAAGATTCATAAATTCTTGAAAATATTCAATAAAGCAATGGAGGAAAGTGATGTGTTATTTGTGGATTTGCCTGGATATTTGGATGAAGGTGGTAAAACAGATACAGTAAGTCCAATGGCAGATTTCATTTTTATTCCATTTACACCAAGTGATAAAGATACTTATAGTACAGAAACGTATTTATTGGCCATGTTGGAAAAGAAGAAGCAAGTTTTCGAAGAACAAGAAAGAGAACTAGGCGTAATTCCTTTTGTAAATAAAATTGATACTCGGATCAAGTCCCAAATAGGGTATGTAAAAAATATTTTAAGTTCCATAGAATCATTACATGAAATAGATGGAATGAAAAATATGCTGGGTTTATATAAAGACCACGCAAATGCTGGAATAGACACGAATATGTATGGAGGCCGGCGAGAAATGAAAGAGAAGAATTTAACGAAGTGGATCAATGAATTGCACCACATGATTAACTCTTAAAAAAAAGACAATGGCTAAATCTAGAGTTCCATTAGGTATTCGCCCAAGAGTAGTAAAAGAACCAACAATCGAAAAAGCAAAACATGAAGAATCAAGGAAGATTGTTGAAATTCCAAAACCTAAAAAGCCTACAATAAAACCTAAAAAAGGGCGTCCAAGTACAAAAAAAGGGAAGAAGCTGATAAAATATTCAATGGATATTCATCCTGAATTAAAACGTGCCGTAGTAAAAGCAGCTGCAATAAATGATAAAGAAGTACATGTTATGTGGAATGAGATCATATTTGATTGGTTAGAGAAAGAGCGTAAAAAGTATCCAGGATGGTATGATAAAATCAAAGTCGATAAATCTGAATTGTAGAATCATTCGTTTTTTCACTTGAGTTCCGTACATAATGTGGGCTATTGATATTGGCTATTTATCAGCAATTCCGTACATAATGTGGGTAAGCCTAAAAATTATTTAACTTAATAATTTTAACAAAAAGGTCTTTATTTAAGACCTTTTATATAGTTTTTAATATTTAATTACTTTAGAAACCCTCGATTTATTAAAAATCAAGTCTCAAATGCTTTCTTATTCAGTGACTTATATGAATTCCGTACATAATGTGGGTAGGCGTAAAACGTACGTAATGTGGACCAAAAACGTACATAATGTGGGGCTTTTACGTACATTTTGTGGGATAATAAACGTACATAATGTGGGTTAACTCCGTACATAATGTGGGTTCTTGTTGCGTACATAATTATTTTAATGTACGATTTTTAATTTATTTGCAATATGTTAATTCAGCATACTGAAAATAAAGTTGCCAGATTAGAGAATAAATTTATTTTTAATGCCCATTATCGGTTAACGGCTAATGAGCAAAAAATTATTTTATTCCTTGCTTCTAACATCAATGTAACAGAGCCTGACTTTCAAAAATTAACGGTTCCTGTGGTTGTTTTAGAAAAAATCTTGAATCAAGATGGTAAGAAGTGGGGTAGTCTTTATGATAGAATGCAGGATTTTGCAGGTAGAATTATAGGAAAGCACATTAGTTTTCCTACTGATTTTGAGATTGATGGTAGAAAATTTCCGGGTTATATCAGTTGGTTCCAATCCATAGCACCTTGTCGCAATAATAAAGGAGAGGTTTGTTTAGAATTTGAATTTTCAAATAAACTTAAACCTTTTTTGTTACAGCTTAAAGAATATGTAAAACTGAATAGAATTGAAATTGCGCCTATGAAAAGTGGTTTTTCAATTCGAATTTATAGTATTCTAAAGGCGCACCGGGACAAAATGCGAAAACATGAAAAAGAGAGCTCTTTAACCTATGAAATTGATGAATTAAAATCAGTTTTAGGCATATCAGGTAAATATTCGGCTATTGATAACTTTAAAAGAAGAGTATTAAATGTAGCGAAGAAGGAAATCAATAGTAATAGTTCCTCGATAGAGATTGATATTCAAGGCATTCGTCAAAATCGAAAAATAACTCAGGTAAAATTCATAATAAAAGATAGAAATAGTAGAGAAGAGATAAATGAATTGCCAAATATTGACAGCTTATCTAAAGCAAAATTGAAAGCCTACCATGAGCTTACTGAATTTGGTGTTCATGAAGGTATTGCATTTTATCAAATTATACCTAATATAAAAGGCGGTGGAGTAGCTGGATTTGAAGATTATTTTGTGAATTATGCTTTGCGACATTTTAAGTCTAAAGCGAAAAAGAACAATCCCGGCACTTTTGTGAAATGGTGGCAAGCTAATTCTTTTAGTCCTGGTAGTGAAGATTGGGCAAAAATTATTGAAAATGTAGCTTTAGCCAAAAAGAAACTACAAAAGGAAGATACGGAGGCTTATGATAATCGGATGATGTCCAAAGATATGTCTCATATAGAATTTAAAAAATGGTATAAAACAAGCAAAACGCAAGTTGATGTAGATTGAAGCCTAACAATAGCCTTAATTGGCGTTATTTTTGATCGAATAAGAGGAATTCCCTCCTTGTGTTCAAATTAAACTCACCTTAACATAAGTAGTTCAGTTTAAGAAAACTAGGTTGTTTCATAGTAAGCAATGGCCAATCTTATTCAAAACTTGCTACCTACTTTTATTTTATCAACAGTCTTAAGATTTATAACAAATTATAATCCAAAAACAGGTATTATGAGAAAGCTACTCATTGTCGCCCTAATCCTAGGTGCGATGTTTCATGGCGTATTTGCACAGGCACCACAAGCCGTTTGTTACCAGGCTGTTGCGAAAGATAACCAAGGTAATAATATGATATATGCTCAAATCACTATTCGAGCCGCCATTTTGATTGGTGGGCCACTCGGAGATGAAGAATGGGTGGAAGTCCACGACCCTAAAACAGATCAATTTGGACTTTTTGCTATTGAAATTGGGCAAGGTCAAAGAGTGGACGGAAATCAGTTTGATTTTAAAGATATTGATTGGGGAAGTAACATTTATTGGCTTCAAATTGAAATGGACGCTTTAGGCGGCAATAATTTTCAAATGATGGGGGTGAATCAAATCATCTCGGTTCCTTATGCCCTTTATGCTAATGGTGCTGGATTTGCTGCAGAAGCTGGTCATGCTTTGACCGCTGACTCGGCTGCCGTTGCTGGACATGCGGATGTGGCAGATATAGCGGGATATGCGGATGAGGCAGGTACTGCGGCTGTTGCCGATGTAGCTTTAAAAGCCGATACAGCGATTGTTTCGCAGACAGCATTAATCGCGCTTTCTACTCAAGGCGATAATGATGGAGATCCTTCCAATGAATTACAAGAATTAGTTTATCAGAATGATTCTTTGTATATCAAAGATGCGAATGGTAATTTTGTTGGAGCTGGTATCTTTTTGACATCAGATGATAATGATGCGGATCCTTCCAATGAGTTACAACAATTAGTATTTCAGAATGATACCTTATTTCTAAGAAATCCTGATGGCTCAATGAGCGGTGGAGGAGTTGAGATTTCGCAAATAGATGCGGATTCTACCAATGAATTACAAGAATTAGATTATACAGACGGAATTTTGTCTATTTCGGGTGGAAACGCAATTGAATTTAAGACCCCAAAAATGCCTTTCTCTGCTATTGGGGCTTCTTATGACTTACCTCAAGGTATTATTGGGGAACATTTAGTTATTGGAGAAGGAAGTTATCAAGTTCCACCAGGAAAGAACCTTTATGTAACTGCAGCAGGACCTAATGTTACTTTAAAAGGATATGGTCCCCCCCCGTCAGTTCAACATCCTACTACTCCTAATATGCCTGCTTTCCCTTCTGGAACTTCTATAGAAGATTGCCATTGTACTGGAATTTTGATAGATACGACTTCAAATGTTGAACCATTAGTGATTGATTTTATTTCAGGATCTTCTTCTTATACAGTTCCTAATGGAAAGATTCTTTTCATAAAAAGCGGAATGAAGAATGACGAAATTGGTTGGTTGATCATTGACGGAGAACCTATGGAGTTTTTGCGTTCAAACTTCACTAGAGGTACCCGAATTATTACAATTCCTGAAGGAAAAGTGATTGAACCCTTACCTATTAACCAAAATGGGGATGTTGATATGATATTAACAGGCTTCTTGATAGATATAGATTTTTAGATGCTTTACCCCTAAAGCATCTTGAACCTAATTGTATTTCAAAATATCAAGAACGATGAAGAAAATATACATTTTAACATACCTAATATTGGTATATTCAATCAGTTTGAGTGCTCAGAGTATTTCTCGGAGTACATTGTGTGGGGTAGGAACTACTCAAATTAATAACTCGAATATACTTACTTCAACATTCGGACCTGGTTGTATCGGGTGTGGTACCCTAACCGGAGGTGCAGGGATTCTGACACAAGGCTTCCAACAGCCTGATATCGATGGCGATTGCTTTTTAGTAGGCTTTGATTATGACCCAGAGATAAGTGCATGTGGTCTAACCTTCAATTTTTTCTATACTGGAACTGCAGATGTTAACAATGTTACATTTGAATGGAATTTTGGTGCAGATGCTTTTCCACAAACATCACAATTGCCAAATCCTACTGGCGTAGCTTTTTCCTCTGTTGGCCAAAAAGTAGTTTCTCTTAGAGTCTATGATAATACGGACTGTGACCTCATGGCTTCCACTAACCTAACCGTCAATGCGATTGGTTTTGCTACCAATCCAGTAATTACAGATGTAAACTGTAAAGGAGAGTTAGATGGGTTAATCGAACTTGAAATAAATGGTGGGAATGGTCCATTTACCTATATCTGGTCAAATGGGGAGACCTCTCCTGTTTTGGATAATTTACCTGCAGGTGACTATTCTTATACTGTTACAGATGGAATGGGTTGTGAAAGTTTGAATGCCATTACGATTGTGGAACCACAAGATAGTTTGATGATCAGTTTTGATGTAACAAGTGAAACTTGTGCAGGAGATTTGAATGGAATTGTCGCTGCCACTATTACGGGAGGTACAAGTCCATATGCTATCGAGTGGGATAATGGATCGACTGCAGCGACACTATCAGATATTACTACAGGAGAATATATTATATCTGTTACAGATCAAAGAGGTTGTACATTGATAGAGAATGTTTTTGTAACAGAAAAATGTAATCCGATTGTATATAATACCATCTCTCCTAATGGGGACGGCATAAATGACTTTTGGACAATTCCAGATATCGAAAGTTTTCCAGACAATGAAGTTCGAATTTATAATCGCTGGGGTGAGGTCATTTTTGAAGCAGATAGTTACCTAAATACTTGGGATGGTACAACGACAAGTGGAAAACCACTCTCCGCGGGAGCGTATTATTATGTAGTGCGCTTAAATGATGCAAATGACAAGGTTTTTAGCGGTGCCATTACTATTGTAAGATGATGACTCGATCTATAAAATTAGATGTTCAACATTACCATTGGGCATCTAATTTTAAGTATCCAAATCAGATTTCCATGAAACATTTTATACCAATCATAATATTTCTTTTGGCGGGCAATCTGTTGAAAGCACAGCAATATCCTCTTTTTACCAATTACGTCCTAAATGATTTTGGCTTTAACCCAGCGATTGCTGGGAGTTCCGATTATTTAGATTTAAGAATGACTTATCGAACCCAATGGACGGGGTTGGAGGAAGCACCACGAACACAAATTATCAGTGCACAAACTGCGTTAGACTCACTTCCGATAGGTATTGGAGGGTACATGTATAATGACGTAGCTGGGCAAATTAAGCGGACCGGTTTTTCTGGCGCATTTTGTTATGGTTTTGACCTAGGAGTTGGGAAATTAGGTATTGGTGTTTCTGGAGGTTTTTATAGCTTCCGACTCGATAATAATTTTTTTGTAGAGGAGAATACGGATCCTACTCTCGCCAACGCAATGGAGGGTAAATGGACTCCAGATTTGAGTGTAGGAGCCTATTTCCAAATGAAAAATGGAGCCTTTATAGGGTTTTCAGTACCCCAAATTTTGAATCAAAAAGTCAATTTTAATGACGATACACAAATCTCAACCGTCAATAATTTAGTTCCACACTACTATGCAATGGCAGGTTATCGCATGAAGTTAAATGAAAAATTGACTTTGGAGCCCTCTGTCTTAGCAAAAGTAACAGAAGCAGCACCTATACAATTTGACGTGGCAGTTCGGGCGCTATTAAATAGTAAATACTGGGTAGGAGCAAGTTTCAGAACTCAAGACGCCGCAACAGCCATGTTAGGTTACGAAATCAGCCGTCGAATGAGTTTCGCTTATGCCTTTGACTTTACGGTGAGTGGACTTAGAGAAGCATCAAAAGGCAGTCATGAGATCACTTTATCGCTTCGACTAGGAGGACCTAAAGATAGCGATGGGGACGGTATTTTAGATCCAGATGATAAATGTCCAAATGAGCCAGGATCAGCAGATAATGATGGCTGTCCGAATAAAGAAAAAGAGGAAAGTCCTTCTGATCGGGACAAAGATGGCATACTAGATAACGATGATAAATGTCCAGATACACCTGGTCCGGAAGAAAATAAAGGATGCCCTTATGGCGATCGAGACAAAGATGGTATTCGAGATGAGGTAGACAATTGTCCTGATGTCAAAGGACTAGCTGAAGATAAAGGATGTCCAAAAGATGATCGGGACGGCGATGGTATCTTGGATAGTGCAGATAAATGTCCAGACTTATTAGGAGATATTTATAATCAAGGATGTCCAAAAGATGATTCAGATGGTGATGGGATTAAAGATATTGATGATAAATGTCCAAAAACGAGAGGAGCTCCAGAGAGAAAGGGCTGTCCAATGGTATCAGATGAAGAAAGAGAGATATTAGATTTAGTTTTAAGAAATCTCTATTACAATACGGATTCTGACGTGATTAGAATGGAAGCGATTCCGTATTTAGATAAATTAGCAGAATTAATGGTTAAGAGAGTAGATTGGAAAATTAGAATGAAAGGACATACAGATGATACCGCTAGTGATGCTTACAATATTGATTTATCGAAGAGAAGAGTAGAAGGGGTACTATTTTACTTAATGAATAGAGGCGTTCATCGATCTCAATTAGTGACCGAATATTATGGTGAAGATAAACCTGCAGCCTCGAACTCAAATGAATATTCTCGTCAGTTGAATAGAAGGGTAGAAATGGAATTCGTTTGGGAATAAATTAAGAATAATATAATATAATATCTGTTTGGAATTTAAATACATGCCAGAGCAACACTTATTTGCTCTGGCTTTTTTCGTTGAGAAGAAACGTGATATTATTAGAGTTTTCTTTTTTGGTGAAAATTTCTTTTTTCAGGAAACCTAATAATATATTTGCGTTAGATTTAATATCAAAATTTGAGTATTTACCTTTCTATTGAGATAATCGGTTTTACACAAAAACACAAATAACTTTTTAAAACATAAAAAATGATTGATGATTAAACGTCAATGCTAATACCCTAAAAAAACCGATGAACTAAGAATAAAATTTTCATCGCTTCTAAGCACTTGCAAGTTATCTTCCCTTAACAATAGTCCCCTGAGCATTTCTTTTGGCAAAATCTGCCATATTTTACTTTGTTATACAATTGAGAAAGTTGCACACAAGTTTGGCTCTTTTTAAGTTATGCTAACGCTATATTTTTTTTAGATAAAAATTATTAGTTACATAACTATTTGATAAACAGTATTTAATAACCGATTTAAGTATTTTTCTATGAAAAAGCACCTATTGTTGAATGCCCTTTTCATATTCTTCTCATGTATTGCTTCCACTCAAGTTCCACAATCAATATGCTATCAAGCTGCAGCTAAAGATCCTACGGGAGCAGATATCGCTTCCCAAATGATCAATGTGAGAGCTACTGTAATTAAAAATACAGTGAATGGGGTACCAGAGTGGCAAGAAACCCATTTAGTTACGACAGATATTTTTGGGCTATTTACTATTAATATCGGTCAGGGAACCTACGTTGCAGGAAATCAATCCGATTTCAAAGACATTGAATGGGGTACAGGTACTTTCTGGCTACGAATTGAACTAGATGTGTCTGGTGGTCAGAATTTTATGCTAATGGGAACCTCACAAATTTTGTCGGTACCTTATGCACTTTATGCCGATGGAGCAAATAATGCAGTACACGCCCAATTAGCAGATGACGCCACAAATGCAGTACAAGCCCAATTGGCAGATCAAGCTACTACAGCTGGAATGGCAGACACAGCGTTGGTCGCATTAAGTGTGATTGGAGATGATGATCCTAGCCCAGTGAATGAAATTCAGACGTTAGAGTATCAAAACGGAATACTTTCCCTAATAGCTCCTGATGGTAGTTCATCTGGTAGTGTGGATATTCCTATTGATGCCGATCCTAATCCAAATAATGAAATTCAATCCTTAATTTATCAAAATGATTCGTTGACATTACTTGCTCCAAATGGGACACCAACGGGGGCAAGCGTATATATGCCAGAAGATTATGATACAGATCCTTCTAATGAAATTCAGGAATTAGAACTTAGCTCGGATGGTATTCTTTCTATTACAGGGGGTACAAACACTTTTAATATTGCTGGTGGATCGCTGAATGCACCGGGTAGTTCTACTGATTTTCCTTTAGGTATTGGAGGTAAGCATGTTGTATTAACTTCGGGACAATATCAAGTGCCTAATAATAAGACGCTTTGGATTACTGCGGGAGGTCCGACAGTTAAATTATTGAATATAGGACCTGCACCTTTTACACTTCATCCGACAACTCCTAATATGCCTGTATTGGATCAGAAAGTAGTAGTTGAAAATTGTATGTGTACTGGTATATTGATAGATACGACTTTTGCGATTGAACCTGTTATATTGGATTTCATAACTGAAATCAACACTTACACAGTTCCAGATGGAAAGGTATTATTTATTAAGAGTGGATTAAAAAATGACCAAATCGGACGATTAAAAGTGAATGGAGAAGATATGGAGTTTTTGCGGCCAAGCTTTACAAGAGGAACCAGAATCATCAGCTTTCCAGAAGATACTACTATACAAGCTATTCCAAATGCTTTTGGAAATATTGATATTTTATTGACTGGTTATTTATTAAAGGAGTCTGCCCTTTTATTCGATCCGAATGGTAATTAATATGAAGACGGTTTTTAGATGTTTTTTAAAATGATCAATAATTTTTTATGATTGATTATGCAGTACCTAATCTCTATTTTTTTGAATAGGGTAGGGTATTAAAAAAATAAATCTTATGAAGAATATATATATAACCGTCTTTATTTTAATAAGCTGTTTGTGTAGCTTTTCTTTAGAATCACAGACTATAGTAAGAAGTGTGATTTGTTCTATGGGAGCTACTCAATCTAGTACGGACGGTACTATTTTAACTTCAACCTTTGGGCAGTGCCCTGGTTGCAGTACTTATGTTGGGACTGACGGTTCTATACTCACTCAAGGTTTCCAACAGCCAATCAATTCTGATGACGATCCAAACCAGCCAGATTGCGCTGGAATTGCTGACTTTGAATTTGATGAAAACTCAAGTATTTGTGGGACTACTTATTCTTTTTTTTATATAGGTCAAGCAGACATTACGCAAGCGACTTTTGAATGGAATTTTGGAGCTGATGCTTTTCCTCAAACTTCTAGTTCAAATAATCCATTAGGCGTATCTTTTTCAACCATTGGTACAAAAACAGTAACATTGAGAGTCGTTACAGCAGATTGCGATGTGACTTCCGAATTGGATATTGACGCAATAGGTTTAGGATTTTCTGTCAATGCGAATATCATAAATGTAGATTGTAAAGGAGGAAATACAGGGGTAATCACATTAGAGACCAATAATGGAATGGCGCCATTCACTTATGTTTGGAGTAATGGTATCAATGATGATATGCTCACGAGTTTAGTTGCAGGAGACTACTCTTACACAGTGACTGACGCAGTAGGTTGTGAAGTGACAAATATCGTCGCTGTTCCAGAGCCTGATAGTCTGCAAATAGATTTCAATATTTCAAAAGCTACTTGTGATAATAGTGCGGATGGTATTATAAATGCGATCGTATCTGGAGGGGCCGCTCCGTATACTTATGAATGGTCAACTCAAGAGATAACGAACACCATTCAGAACTTAAATCCAGGATCATATTCTGTTATTATTACAGACAATAATGGATGTGTTTTGGATTTTGACAATGAAGCCATGTTGGGGGAGAAATGTAGACCGACTGTGTACACTGTTATTTCTCCAAATGATGATGGAATGAATGATGTTTGGGAAATTGAAAATATTCAAGACTTTCCGGACAATAGGGTCAAAATATATAATCGTTGGGGAAATTTGATATATGAAAAGGAAGGTTACGCGAACGATTGGAAAGGCACTGATAATAGTGGAAAGGCATTGTTGGCGGGTGCCTATTATTATGTACTTGATTTGAATAATGGTTCTGGTGTCATATTAACTGGACCGATTACTTTGATTCGATAATTGCATAATCCAAGCAAATGACCATTTGTTTGGATTGTCTAAAAAGAGACTTCAAATGAAAAAAAATATACTTTTTCTCATCGTTTTCTTATTCGGATCAGGCCTTTTTGCCCAGCAGTATCCGTTATTCACTAATTATGTCTTAAATGATTTTAGCTTTAATCCAGCGATTGCAGGAAGTACAAAATTTGTAGAGGCTAAATTTTCTTATCGAACTCAATGGGTAGGGATTGAAGAAGCTCCAAAAACACGTATGGTAACGGTGCAAGGAGCTTTGAAAAAAATTCCTATAGGAGTAGGTGGTTACATTTATAATGATGTAGCTGGACAATTAAAAAGAACAGGTGTTTCTGGGGCATTAAGTTATGGTTTAGACCCGAGTGAAGATATGCATATTGCGATCGGACTTTCTGGGGGCTTATATAACATTCGATTAGGAGATGCCTTTTTGGCGAGAGATGTGGTTGATCCAACACTCTATGGGGCTAATGAAAGAATTTGGACTCCAGATTTGAGTATAGGTACCTATATGACTATGAAAAATGGTCTATTTGTTGGTCTTTCTGCCCCTCAGTTATTGCGTCGTCAATTTGATTTTAAAGATGATGTCAATGATGCGACTACGGACTATGTGCCTCACTTCTATGGAATGGTAGGATATGCTTATCCAATTAATGAAAAACTAACCATAGAACCTTCTGCATTTGTGAAATATACAAATGGTGCTCCTATTTCTTTTGATGTTGCTGCTAAAGTAACTTTTGATCAAAAATATTGGGGTGGGTTGGGTTATCGAGCAGAAGATGCTGGTTCAATTATGATTGGAGCAGATATTTCTCGAAACATAGGTATTGCTTATGCTTATGATTTTACGTTATCAGACTTGAATGAAGGATCAAAAGGAAGTCATGAATTCGTTTTGACTTTGCGTTTCAATAATAATAAAGACTCCGATGAAGATGGCGTTCCTGATGATATTGATGAATGCCCAGAAGAACCGGGGACAGAGGAAAATAAAGGTTGTCCAGAGGAAGAAGAAGAGGATGGTCCAAATGACGACAAAGATAATGATGGAGTACTGAATAAGGATGATAAATGTCCTGAGGTAGCTGGTTTAAAAAATAATGCTGGTTGTCCATTAGGAGATCGAGATAAAGATGGTATAAGAGATGATCTAGATCAATGTCCTGATATAGCTGGATTACCAGCGGACAATGGTTGTCCACTTTCTGATCGAGACAAAGACGGTATTGTCGATAGTAAAGATAAATGCCCAGACACACCTGGACCGTTGTCGGAAGAAGGCTGTCCAATCAAGGATACAGATGGAGATGGCATTGCAGATAATGAAGACACCTGCCCTAGCACATTTGGAAAAGATGGCTATGGCTGTCCTGTCATTTCTGCAGAAGAGAAAGCGATTTTAGAGTTAGCTATAAAGAATCTTTATTTTGATACGGATAAGGATATTATTAAAAGTCGATCCTATGTTTATTTGGATAGACTGGCTGATCTCATGGTCACTAAACCCAATTGGAAAGTCAAAATGACTGGACATACGGATGATAGAGGCCCAGATTATTATAATCTAGAATTATCAAAAAGAAGAGTTGAGGCAGCTACTTTTTATTTATTAAATCGTGGTATGAAAAGGAGTCAGTTAATTACAGAATATTATGGTGAGCGTAGACCAGTAGCTTCTAATGTAAGCGAAGGAACTCGAAAATTGAATCGTCGAGTTGAAATGGAATTTGTTTTTGAATAAGGAGCCATTGTTTTGCAAGAAACTATAAACCAGTACTTTATAAAGTAATTTTTAAAAAAATACACACCTTTAAAGGTTATTATTTACTTGATTATTCAAGAGCGCCAGGTACAATTGTGCCTGGCATTTTTTATGGATTGCTTTTTGTTATATAAAAAAATTAACATATAAATCAATGTGTTATAAAAGAGAATTTTATTAATTCATTAAATAAAAATTTATAAAAAACAGATAGTCAATAATGAAAAAAATGATACAAATGATGAATTAAAAGAAAGTAAAAGAGCAAAAAACATATTTTAATATTATTTTTGCCAGATAAAAAAAGAAACACTTGTTCAAACTGTCCAAATCATTTTTTTAATTTTGAAAGGACAAACCGATTTTTCCATAACCGATTCATCCCATGAAAAAGAAATTACAACAAGCTTTTCCATTCTCAAATGGAAGCCAAACCTACCTTTCCTTGAAAAGGAAAGTAAGATATTCCGATTTCTCAAACAACCTACCGAAATATATACCGAAACCCTTCACAAGTGATTTTCCAATTACTGAATTGACCTTTTGCGTTTAGCAAAGGCTTTTGTCATTTTGGAAAACATATTCTAATAATCAATAAATATAATAACCTCACATTAGATGTTTTGTGGAGTATAGAGTTAGAAAACTTTATTTCCCATGACCGATTCAAAACTTCTCATCATGAACAAAATGTACTTTAGGAAAAACACTAATTCCCTTTTTACGCTCTTATGTTGTTTGCTTTTTTCCGTTGTGTTGACTTTGCCATTAAAAGGACAAGTAGTTTCCGATGGAAATGGAGCATGGAACTTAGCAGCCGCAACAAATACAATTACCCTTTCAAATTTTATTCTTCCGTCTGGAAATGATAGATTAATGGCGGTTGTCATTGATTGGCGTTCTGGACCAGGTGGGGCTTCATTGGTTACTGGCGTTAATTATAATGGCGAAAATTTTAATTTAGCAGTCTCCGGAACAGAAACTGACGGAACAAACAATGTTTACAGTTCCATTTGGTATTATCACTTTGGATCTGGATGCGGAAGTGGGTCTGGAAGTGGCGATGATATTGTAGTTACACTAAATACGGCTGCAACAGTAATACATGTAGCGGCGGTATCTTTCCAAAATGTTGACTCAGCATCTCCATTAGGTAATACTGGGATTAATTCAAGTACTAATACTGCTAGCTCAAATTTAAGCTTGGCAACTACCAATGGAAGTATGGTATTGGATGGTATAGCGGCTAGTTCCAATTCACTGAGCGCAAATGGAAGTCAAGTTCAAATATTTGCAACAGCAGGTACTACTGATGGGGCAAGTTATAAATCTGCTGTCGGAGCTAATACTTCTATGGATTGGACAACTTCTATTAATTCTCTTATAACAGCTCATGTTGGCGTTGAATTTAGGGAATGTGCCACCTGTTCTACTTTTACAGGTCTACCAACAGCAACAGCGGCCGCATCACTTATTACCTGTGCAAATTCGGTTTCTACCCTTGACGGAGCAGGTTCTACAACAGGCGCAAATATTACTTATGAGTGGACGAAAGTGAGTGGAGTGGGCAATTTTGTGGGAGCTACCAACGGCATTACCGCTATGGTAGATGGAACTGGAATATTTCGGTTAAAAGTTACAGATACGATGTTTGGTTGTGATAATACTGCAGATGTGACTGTTTCTTCTAATACTGGACAAGTTATATCAGATGATAATGGTGTTTACGTTTTTGATACAGATGAGAATGTTTCTGCTACGATTAGTAATTTTAATGTTCCTGCAGGTTGTGACCGAATAATAGCTGTAGAAGTCAATTGGGTATCCGTTCCAACTTCTGGAGGGGCAGAAATGGTCAATAGTGTAATTTTTAATGGGCAAAACTTTACCCATGCAGTTACTCATTCTCAGTCCTTTAGTTTTACCAAACTATTTAGTTCTATTTGGTATTTGCCAATTGGATCTGGATGTACTATCTCAGGAGGAGGATTAGGTGTTAATGATATTGAGGTTACGTTAAATAATTCTTCAACTAGTGTTTTATATTTTTCAGCAAGTACTTTTCAAAATGTCGATCAGACTACCCCTTTAGGTAGCACTGCAATGAATGCTGGGTCGGCTCCTGTTTCCTCTATTAGTATTCCTTCTGCAAGTAACAGTAATATGCTAATAGATGCGATTATGGCAGGCTCGACGGTGACTGCAGATGTTAGTCAAACACCAATATTTGTAGCAGCAGGAGCCGGAGTAGGCGCCAGTTATGAAATGGGAACTGGTGGAAATGTATTGATGGATTGGACACAAACCTCAACACTTCCTTTTGTACATGTAGCGGCAGAATTAAATAATTGTGCTTCCTGTAGTGCTTTTCCTGTTCCTCCTGTAGTTGCAGCATCAGCTTCTGTAATTAATTGTAGTAACGCGACATCGACTTTAGATGGAACCGGCTCTTCAACGGGTGCGAATATTACTTATGAATGGACAAAAGTAAGTGGCGTAGGGAATTTGGTTGGCGCAACGAATGGAATTATAGCGAGTGCAGATGGAGAAGGTGTCTTTAGATTGAAGGTGACCAATACAGATACTTATTGTTTTGAAGAAATGGATGTTGCGGTGACAAGTGATTTTACGACGCCAACTGCAAACGCAGCAGCATCAGTAATTAATTGCGCTAATCTATTATCTGTACTAAGTGCTGCAGGTTCCTCAACGGGCGCGAATATCGCTTATCAATGGACAAAAGTAAGTGGTGCAGGTAATTTAGTAGGACCTACCAATAATCTGATAGCGAATGCAGATGGTATAGGTGTTTACCGAGTAACAGTAACAAATACGACAACAGGCTGTACAGCATCGAGTGATGTGACAGTAATAGAAGATACAAATGTTCCAATAGCAGTCACAACAGCAACTCTAATAGGCTGTATGGATCAAATATCAATCTTAGATGGAACGGGTTCTTCAGCAGGAAGTGACTATAGTTATAGCTGGACAAAAGTAAGTGGCGTAGGGAATTTGGTTGGTGCAACAAATGGGATTATGGCTACAGCAGATGGAACAGGTGTATTTAGGTTGACGGTAACAAATACCGTTTTATCTTGTCAAAGAAGTTCAGATGTAACTGTTTTAGCAACTACAGATGAAGTGGTTTCAGATGACAACGGTGTTTATGAATTTGATTCAGATGAGAATGTTACAGCGACCATTAGCAATTTTAATGTTCCTAGCGGCTGTGATCGATTATTAGTAGTGGAGGTTAATTGGGTATCTGTACCGACCTCAGGAGGAGCAGATATGGTCAATAGTATTACTTATAACGGGCAGAGCTTTACAGAGGCCGTTACACATTTTGAAATCTTTAGTTTTACAAAATTACATAGTTCTATTTGGTATTTACCATTAGGGTCTGGATGTTCAACTGGTGGTGTAGCAGCAAATGATATCACTGTTACATTGAATAATTCAACTACGAGCATATTATATGCTTCAGCGAGTAGCTTTCAAAATGTAGATCAAACTTCACCGATTGGTAATATAGGGATGAATGCAGGAGTTGCGAATTCCTCTTCGATTAGCCTTGCATCCGCAAATAGCAGCAATATGCTAATAGATGCGATTATGGCAGGCTCGACAGTGACTGCAGATGTTAGTCAAACACCAATATTTGTAGCAATGGGAGCTGGAGTCGGCGCCAGTTATGAAATGGGAACTGGTGGAAATGTATTGATGGATTGGACACAAACCTCAGGACTTCCTTTTGCACATGTGGCGGCAGAATTAAATAATTGTGCTTCCTGTAGTGCTTTTCCTGCTCCTCCTATTATTGCGGCTTCTGCATCGGTGATTGATTGTAGTAATGCTACTTCAACATTAGATGGAACGGGCTCCTCGACGGGAGCGAATATTACCTATGGATGGACAAAAATTAGTGGTGTAGGGAATTTAGTTGGCGCGACCAATGGCATTACTACTACAGCAGATGGGGAAGGGGTATTTAGATTAAGAGTGACTAATACTGATACCTATTGTTTTGAAGAAGTGGATGTGACGGTGACCAGTGATTTCACAACACCGATTGCAATGACCGTTGCTACAAATGTTACTTGCCCTAGTTTACTTGCTACTTTAGAAGGAGCAGGTTCCTCATCTGGGGCTAATATCGCTTATGCATGGACAAAAGTGAGTGGCGTGGGTAATTTAGTCGGTCCGACAAATAATATAGTAACAACTGCAGATGGGGCAGGTGTTTTTAAACTGACTGTTACCAATATATTAACGGGTTGTACTGCAGAAAGTGATATTACCGTAACAGATGACCCAAGTGTTCCATTAGCAGTAACTGGAGCGTCTATTATTGATTGCTTTAATCAAACGGCAACTTTAGATGGAACGGGCTCTTCAACTGGAGCGAATATTACCTATAGCTGGACAAAAGTGAGTGGAGCTGGTAATTTGGTTGGTGCGACCAATGGAATTACAGCTACCGTAGACGGAACTGGTGTCTTTAGGTTGACCGTAACAAATGCTGTTTTATCTTGCCAAAGAAGTTCAGATGTAGCTGTTTTTACCACTAATGATGAAGTCGTTTCAGATGACAATGGCGTTTATGAATTTGATTCAGATGAGAATGTTTCAGCAACCATTAGTAATTTTGTTATTCCTGGCGGTTGTGATCGATTATTAGTAGTGGAAGTAAATTGGGTATCTGTACCGACTTCAGGAGGAGCAGATATGGTCAATAATATTACCTATAAAGGCCAGAATTTTACAGAAGCCGTTACACATTTTGAGACTTTTAGTTTTACTAGATTATATAGTTCAATCTGGTATTTACCCTTGGGATCTGGCTGTACAATTGCAGGGTCAGCGACAAGTGATATTGATATAACATTAAATAACACGACGACAAGTATATTATATGTTTCAGCGAGTACCTTCCAAAATGTAGATCAAACATCTCCTTTGGGTAATATAGGGGTGAATGCAGGAGTTGCGAATTCCTCTTCGATTAGCCTTGCTTCTGCGAATAGTAGTAACATGCTAATAGATGCGATTATGGCTGGTTCGACGGTGATGGCAGACGGTAGTCAAACACCAATATTTGTGGCAATGGGAGCTGGAGTCGGCGCCAGTTATGAAATGGGAACTGGTGGAAATGTTATGATGGACTGGACACAAACCTCCATACTTCCTTTTGCTCATGTGGCAGCAGAATTAAATAATTGTGCAGCTTGTAATTTCCTTCCTGCACCTCCAGTCATTGCGGCGACTTCATCGATAATTGATTGTAATAATCCTACTTCAACATTAGATGGGGCGGGATCTTCAACTGGAGCTAATATTACCTATGAATGGACAAAAGTAAGTGGTGTCGGTAATTTGGTTGGCGCCACGAATGGTATTACAGCAAGTGCAGATGACATCGGTGTTTTTAGACTAAAGGTGACCGATACAGATACTTATTGTTTTGAAGAAATGGATGTGACCGTGACAAATGATCTAGCGACTCCAACGGTAATGGTAGCAAGTTCTATTATTAATTGTGCTAATGCAACTTCTAATTTAGATGGAGCAGGTTCCTCAACAAGTGCTGTTACCTATGCATGGACAAAAGTGAGTGGGACAGGTAATTTGGTAGGTGCCACGAATGGCATTACGGCAAGTGCAGATGGGGCTGGAGTTTTTAGATTGACGATAACAAATAACGGAAATGGTTGTACTGCAAATGCAGATGTAACTGTCGTTGAAGACCTAGGCACTCCAGCAGTGGTTACTTCGGCTTCTTTAATAACTTGTACAATTCCTAATTCAACATTAGATGGAACAGGTTCATCTGTAGGCGCAAACTTCACTTATTCATGGACAAAAGTAAGTGGTGTCGGTAATTTGGTTGGCGCAACAAATGCATTAACAGCGACTACTGATGGTCCAGGTGTCTTTAAATTAACTGTTACCAATACAACTAATAGTTGTACGTCAAGTATGGACGTAATCGTCAGCCAAGATGCAACGCTTCCAGTTGCGACGGCTATGGCTTCTCAGATAAATTGTAATAATGCGAATTCAGTTCTAAATGGGACAGGTTCTTCTATAGGTGCGAATTTCACTTATTCGTGGACGAAAATAAGTGGCGTGGGTAATTTTGTAGGTGCTACGAATGGCATTACTGCTGCAGTAGACGGTACGGGTAATTTTCAAATAAACGTAACTAATACTAATAATGGATGTACGGATGTAGCTATGGTGACCGTGACAGAAGATTTAACAAATCCAACAGTAGTTACAAATGCTTCTTTGATAAATTGTAATAACGCGACATCGACCTTAGATGGTACGGGTTCATCTGTGGGTGCGAACTTCAATTATTTTTGGACGAAAGTAAGTGGCACCGGAAATTTGACTGGTGCAACAAATACATTAACAGCTACGGTTGATGGTCCAGGCGTTTTTAATTTATTGGTTACGAATACAACTAATGGCTGTGTTTCAAATTCAAATGTTACTGTTATTGACAATTTTGATACGCCAACAGCAACCACAACTGCTTCAACGATTACCTGTGCAACTGCCAATTCTACCTTAGATGGTGCAGGCTCTTCTACTACAGGCGTAACTTACGCTTGGACGAAAGTGAGTGGTACTGGAAATTTAGTTGGTGCCACGAATGCAATCACGGCGACGGCAGATGGAGCTGGAGTTTTCAGGTTGACAGTGACAAATACGCTTAGTGGTTGTACTGCAACTAGCGATGTGACTGTTACTGCAGATACAAGTATTCCTGTTGCTGTTTCGACTGCTTCTTTAATAAACTGTATGGATTCAAATTCCACATTGGATGGAACAGGGTCTTCAACGGGTGGCGATTTTGGTTATGTATGGACAAAAATAAGTGGTATTGGTAATCTAGTCGGTGCAACGGATGGTATTATGGCGACAGTGAATGGAACAGGTATCTTCCGATTGACGGTAATGGATACGATTGCAGGGTGCCAAAAAAGTTCGGATGTAACCGTATTTTCAACTAAAGATCAAGTTATTTCTGACGATAATGGCAAATTCATTTCTGATTTTAGTGGTAGTGTAACTGCAACAATCCCTAATTTTGATATGCCTCAGGGTTGTGACAGAATATTGGTTGTAGAAGTTAATTGGATATCTACCCCAGCAACCCCAGGGTTCCCAACAGGGGCAGATATGGTGACAAGTGTGACCTACAATGGACAAAATTTCATTGAGGCTAATACAGGTACTACAAGCTTTAGTTTTACCAATCTTTATAGCTCTATTTGGTATTTGCCAATGGGCTCTGGTTGTGCTTTCGGAACACCAGGATTGAATGATATTGATATTACACTTAATAATGAAGCAACTAGTATTTTATATGCTTCAGCAAGTTCTTTCCAGAATGTAGATCAAGCGGCACCAATTGGTAATATTGCTTCAAATTCAAACAGTGGAATGTCTTCCTCCATCAGTATTATGTCTGCAGATGGAAATATGATCGTAGATGCGATAATGTCAGGCGCTACAGTTATGAATGATGCAAGTCAAACGGCAATCTTTGTTACTCCAGGTGGTGGGGCTGGTTCGAGTTATGAGGCATCAACAGGGGGAATGCTAATGATGGATTGGACACAAACTTCTGCTACTCCTTTTATCCAAGTTGCGGTTGAATTAAACAACTGTGCAAGTTGTACGTTTTTCCCCAATCCTCCTACCGTAGATGCAACGGCAACGATTATTACTTGTGCCAATACAACGTCTACCTTAGATGGTACGGGCTCTTCAGCTAATGTAAGCTATGCATGGACAAAAGTGAGTGGAACTGGAAATTTGACAGGCGCAACAGATGGTAGTACGGCTACAGTAGATGGTACAGGCGTTTTCAAATTAACTGTTACGGATCTAATGACTAATTGTACATCAGAAACAGATGTTACAGTTACTGAAGATTTGACAACTCCAACAGCAGCAGGTTCCTCAACGCTAATTACCTGTGCAAATCCAAATTCTATGCTCGATGGAGCGGGTTCTACTACAACTGGTGTTACTTACTCTTGGACAAAAGTGAGTGGAACAGGGAATATAGTAGGTACCACAGATGCGATTACCGCAAGTGCTGATGGACCAGGTGTTTTCAAATTGACTGTAACAAAGATAGATAATGGCTGTACAGCAAGTATAGATGTGACGGTAACTGCAGATAGTAATGTCCCTACTTCAACGGGTAATGCAACTGTTATTGATTGTAATAATGGTAATGCAACCTTAGATGGAACAGGTTCTTCAACAGGTGCGAATTTCAACTACTCCTGGTCAAAAGTGAGTGGACTTGGTGCATTGACAGGTGCAACCAATGCCTTGATGGCAACAGTCGATAGCACAGGTGTATTTAGGTTAACTGTTACAAATACAAGTAATGGTTGTTCTTCAACGACCGATGTGACTGTCACAGAAAATAAAACAGCACCAACTGTTATAACTAATGCTTCTGAAATCAATTGTAATACTGCCACTGCTACATTAAATGGTTTAGGGTCTTCGGCAGGTGCGAATTTCACCTATACCTGGACAAAAGTGAGTGGAACTGGAAATTTGACAGGTGCAATAGATGGGGTTACGGCTACAACAGATGGTACGGGTACATTTAGATTAATGGTTATGAATACGGATAATGGTTGTACCTCAGCTGATAATATTGATGTTATTGAAATATTACCACCGGATGTTTCTATTTCGTCTCAAACGAATGTAGGGTGTTATGGTGACAGTACTGGTATTGCAACGGCGACAACTACTAATGGTAAAGCGCCATTTAGTTATGTTTGGTCAAGCGGTGGTACTACGGATACTGAAAATGGATTTGGTATAGGAATGTATCAAGTAACGGTCACCGATGCAGATGGCTGTACGGATAATGTTTCATTGACGATCACTCAACCAGATTCAATTTTGCTAAATGCAACTTCAACATTTATCTCTTCTTTGGGTGGAAATGATGGAACTGCAGCCGTAAATCAAATTGGAGGAACCCCTCCATTTGAATACTTATGGTCAAATGACTCGACGACTCAACAAATCACTGACCTGACATCAGGTTATTACACCGTTACTGTAACGGATATGAATAATTGTATAGATACGATTGGTGTTTTAGTTTATGAGGGTTTAATCGTTGAAATTGAAGCCGATACAGTTCCATTTTGCGAAGGAGATGATTTAGGTTTAACGGCGCTTGCTAATCGTTCTGTAACCTATAAATGGAATACGGGTTCTACGGTAGATAATACCATTGCTAACTCAACGGGTATTTATGTAATTACGGTAACTGACGGATTTGGAAATACGGCAACTAATAGCTTATATGTAGAAACACTTCCTCAGCCTGATATTATGATTACGCCTGATGGACCTAATCAATTTTGTGAAGGTGGAAGTGTGACATTGACTGCTTCTGGAGGGGTCAGTTATATCTGGGATGATTCTAATAATACAGTAGATTCAACAGTGACGGTTTTTGATACAGATGGTTATTCTGTTACGGTTACTGATGCAAATGGATGTACTAATTCTGAAACATTCTCCGTGATCGCATTCCCTCTCCCAGATGTTTCCATTGAGTCGGCAACAGGATTTGATTTCTGTGAGGGAGATATGGTAACATTAGACGCTGTATCAAGTAGCATTGTTGATTTTTACTGGAGTACATTAGATACGAATGAGATGTCAATCACTCTAGATCAAACTACAGATGTGACTTTGATGGTAGAAGATGGTAACGGCTGTGTTAATTCAACGACTGTGACAGTTACAGAAAGACCACTTCCGGTAGCAGGAATACTACCAGGAACGCTTATAGAATTTTGTGAAAATAATGTTGATGCTATTGATTTACAAGGAACAGGAGGGGTACAATACCAATGGAGTAACGGCGAAATGACGGATGTGATTTCTGTCTTTGGCGCAAACAATTATACCGTTACTGTGACCGATATTTTTGGATGTACTGATACAGAGAGCACCTCAATTGTTGTCAATAGCCTACCTACGGCTTCAGTAGTTGCCTTAGGAGATACTACTTTCTGTGATGGTGGTGCGGTAGAGTTAGTAGCAAGTGGAGGCTTAACCTATAACTGGAGTAGTGGTGATATGACTTCAAATATTAATGCTACAGATAATACGGTTTATACGGTTACCGTTACCGACGGAAATGGCTGTACAGATACTGCCTCACAGGCTGTCGAAACGATACCTTTCCCTGATGTTGTACTTTCACCTGTTGATACAAATTTTTGTGATGGTGGTATGACAACTTTAACGGTTACAACGGATCCGAATACTACATTAAACTGGAATACTGGGCAAGCAACACCAAACATTCAAGTAAATACTTCAGGATTCTATTCTGTGGTAGTTACAGGCTCTAATAACTGTTCAACAACTGCTTCGACCACCGTCACTGTCAATCCATTGCCAGTCGTTACGGTTAGTCCTACTGATACCTTAATTCAAGCTGGACAGACTGTTACACTTCAAGCTACAGGCGGCGGAAATTATAGTTGGTCAAACGGTGCCAATGGTTCTGCTATTAATACGAATGCTAGTGGAACGTATATGGTGACAATAACAGATATGAATGGTTGTACAGGAAATGCTACTGCTGTTGTAGCGGTTGAAAATGCGCCAATTGTTGCCATTGAAGTAGTTGGAGATGCAGAGATTTGTGCAGGAGAAACGGTGACTTTAAATGCAATTGCAGCGGGTGTTCCAGATTTAACTTATACATGGAGTACAGGCGAAATGACCCAAAGTATTGTAGTGGATACAACGGGTACTTATACAGTGACGGTTACCGATGGAAATGGGTTTTCTGTTTCAGCTAATGAATCGATTGTGGTATTTGACTTGCCAGCAACTCCTCAGATTTCACCTAGTAATGACCAAGTCTTATGTGAAGGGGAAAGTATAACATTGACTAGTAATCTTCCAGATGGAACTATCTGGTTACCTGGAAATATAGCTGCCAATAGCATTGATGTAACGACTACAGGGCTTTATTCAGCTTATTGGATTGATACGAATGGTTGTCAATCTTTAAATTCTGATACAGTCAATGTTCAAGTCGTTCCATTGCCGGATGCACCAGTAATCAGTTACAGCCCAGATACAGTGGTTTGTGCGCCTCAGACGGTTACGTTGACTTCTAGTTATTTAACTGGAAATATGTGGACCAATAATTCCACTGCTCAATCCATCGTCATTGCCATAGGGTCTCAAACTTATTCAGTCGTGCATACAGATACCAATGGTTGTACATCGGAACCCTCTGACCCTGTTTCAGTAAGTATTTTATTACAGCCAAATGCTTCTATTACGATTGTTGGAGATACCATTTTATGTCAAGATGAAACTGTAGAATTAATTGCCAATGGCGGTACAACTTATGCATGGAACGTCCCTGGACCTGTTTCTCAATCAATTGTTGTATCCAGTTCTGGAGATTATATCGTAACGGTAACAGATGCTAATGGTTGTGAAGACACAGCTTCTCAAAACATTGAGGTTAATCCTTTACCAGAACCTGAAATTACAATGGTTGGCGATACCTTATTTTCTACCGTTGCGGTTAGTTACCAATGGTATCTGGATGGACAGTTAATTCAAGGAGAAACCAATCAATGGATTGTACCAACGGATCCTGGCGAATACACGGTTCAAGTGGTAGACGATAATGGTTGTGTAGGGACTTCTTTCCCAATTGTCTTTTCAGATTTGGTGGAAATAGGAAATATTGGCTCTATTGAAGTCTTCCCTGTACCTACGCAGACTCAATTATTTGTCAATTTGACCTTGAAAAAGCAAGTTTCCAATATCGATATAAAACTATATAACTTAATTGGTCAAGAAGTTTATTTCGAGTCGATAAAACCTCAATCAAGTATGCTGAATCACGAAATTGATTTAGGAAACTTGGCAAATGGTAATTATTATTTACAACTTGAAATAGAAGGACAACGGATTGTCCAAAAGGTTATAAAGCAATAATAAGAAATTGATATAGATATCAGAAAGGGGTTCGTTTGTCAAACGAACCCCTTTTCTTTAGGGTAATAATACGCTTTCCAGTTATGGATGTCGTACAAATAAAATCAAAAGCAGCATTTTATGTGCGACATCAGTAATTGAAAAGCGTATAAGATTGGCTTGGTAGTTATCATTCCAACAATCTAAAAACTACTTTTTTATAAGTCTGCCCAATCGGAATTTTATGGTTTTCAATGATTATCCGATTCCCTTCAATCGTCTCGATTTTTGGTATATTAACGATGAAAGACTTATGAACCCGCAGAAATTGGTTGGAAGAAAGCTCCATTTCAAAAAAGGAAATCGTGCTATGGGTCACAATCATTTGATCAGGCAAATAGACTTTTGTGTAATTCCCGTAAGCTTCAATAAATAGAATATCATCGATGGAAATTTGGTGATATTTTTTATCTCCTTTTAAGAAGATTTGATTTTTGGAAGGCTCCATTTTTTGAACTTGCACTTCTTTTTTCGGTGAACTTTTTTCACTAAAGGCATTATTAATTGCCTTCAAAAAACGCTCAAAACTGAATGGTTTCAACAAGTAATCTGCAACATTTAATTCAAAGCCCTCCAAGGCAAATTCTCCATAGGCGGTCGTAACAATGATTTTTGGAGGATTCGAAAGCGTTCTCAAAAAATCAAAGCCTTTTAATTTGGGCATATTCAAATCTAAAAACATCAAATCAACCTCCTGAGTACTTAAAAATTGCATCGCTTCTAGAGCATCATAACAATGCTTTTTAAGCTTCAAATGTGGCAAATCATTACAATAACCTTCAATGATTCGGTGCGCAATTGGTTCGTCATCTACTATTATATAGCTGATCATTTCAGGTTTAATTTTAGGCTTGATTTATAAATTCCGTTCTCAATTATTGTTAGAAAATTATATTTATTCGGATAGCTCAAAGCTAGTCTTTTCTTCAAATTTTCTATGCCAATTCCTCTTTCTGAACTCACTTCTTTTGGGTCAAAATTATTCTCAATTGAAAAAGAAATTTCATCATTTTCGGCAATCAAATTCATTTTGATAAAAGCATTTTCTCTCAAACTGTCAACGCCATGTTTGAATGCATTTTCTAAACTAACGATAAAAAGTAAAGGTGCAATTTCGTAGTTAGCATCCGTTTTATGCTTGAATTCAATGACGACGTTTTTATGAAATCTAATTTTTTGAAGTTCAATATAATTATTCAAATAGGCTATTTCTTGATTAAGATTCACGACCTCTTTTTTACCTTCATAAATAGTATATCGCATCATTTCTGACAATTTTAAAACTACTTGCGGCGCGTCTTTCGATTGTTCAACTGTTAATCCGTAAAGATTATTCAAAGTATTAAAAAAGAAATGAGGATTGATTTGAGTTTTCAATAGCGCCAATTCAGCCTTTGTTTTTTCTGATTTCAAAGCTTGAAACCATTTCCATTGGTCATAAAACCAAAGCAAGATAAGCGTGAAAAGCGGAACAAAAAACAAAATAACAACGGCACCTTCAATGTGGTGATCGGCTGGATTAGCAAATAGACGTACATAGATAAAATAGCTCAAACAAATCGCAAATCCGCCAATGATTATCAATTGATGTCTTTTGAAAAACCCTGGCGCCAAAAGGTAAATAACACAAATACAAAATACCACAACCAAAGAAATTGTCATGGGATTATCCACCATATCCATGTTATGGTCAAACACCAAAATTCCAAAAAAAGACAGGACAACACCTGCAATTTTCAATAAGGTCGTTTTCTTATCTTTTAAAAGTTGAATGCGATAAACGATAAAAGAGATGAGCAACCACCAAAAGAAAACGATCAATATGTTTTCCAAGATTGCTGTTGGATTTATCAAAAGAAACCCAATGGATTCTAATATTACAAAGAGTAAAATCGTAATTATAAAACCTATAATTAAGGCTTTGTATTTGTTTTTGAAAAAATTCATAGTTCAAAAGTACAGCCCTTTAAGTCTACAAAAAACAAATTTGATATACGCTGTGCTTTTAGGCATAAACTGACTGTTTTTCAAGCCAGACGTTGTTCATATCTTTTTTAGATTCGTATGAGATCAAAACGCTTAGTGATAACATCTTTTTTAGTTTCCCTTTTGAATCGAGTGTAGGTTTGCGTCAAAATAACTTAAAAATGAATACACTCGAAATTGAAAACCTTTCCAAAACTTACCCAAATGGCGTACAAGCTTTGAACCATATTTCCTTAAAAATATCCAATGGAATGTTTGGTTTATTGGGACCAAACGGAGCGGGAAAATCTTCTCTAATACGAACCATTGCGACGCTTCAAGAACCTTCTTCAGGTAGCTTATATTTTAATGGGAATAACGTTCTTGAACAGCCTCAAAAAATAAGAAATCAATTGGGTTATTTACCACAAGAATTTGGGGTTTATCCCAAAATAAGTGCTGAAAAATTATTGGATCATATCGCTGTTTTAAAGGGGATTACCGATAAAAAAATACGAAAAGAACAGGTTGAAGCCTTACTTTATCAAACCAATTTATATCAACATCGCAAAAAATCAGCACATACTTTTTCAGGTGGCATGTTACAAAGGTTTGGTATTGCTCAAGCTCTTTTGGGCAACCCACAAATAATTATTGCGGACGAACCCACTGCAGGTTTAGACCCTGAAGAACGAAATCGTTTCCTGAATTTATTGAGTGAAATCGGTGAAAATATCATTGTCATTTTGTCCACTCATATTGTCGAAGATGTTCGGGATTTATGTTCCGATATGGCGATTCTCGGCGCAGGTAGAATCATCATTCAAGGCAATCCTTCTGAATTGACACAAACCCTTTCGGGCAGAATTTGGAGTAAAATCGTTTCCAAAAAACAGATTCCCAATTATACCTCTGCCTTTAAAGTCTTATCAACCAAACTCTTTTCAGGAAAAACACAAATCCAAGTTTTGGCGGATAGCCGTCCCGAATCAGGTTTTGAGAAAGTAAAACCTGACTTGGAGAGTTTGTATTTCTCATCACTTTTAGGGTAATCAAACCCTTTCATTTTTTGGTCATTCTGAGCCGTATGTGAAGAATGACCAACATAAAAATCTTTAAAAAAGAACAAATCAATGTTTCCATATCTATTAAAATTCGAAGCCCAATACCAATCAAAACAAAAATTCTTCTTCGCTTTTTCTTTTATTTTCGCCGCCTTCGGATTCATTTTCGGCAGCCAAGGTTTCTCTATTGCTAATGTAGATTTGAATGCCGCATACCAAATAAGCAATACAACAATTCTAATTTCATTAAGCTGTGTTTTTGCGATTATGTTTTTCTGTGCGAGTGGAATGCTTCGCGACCGACAATATAAAATTGAATCTATTCTTTATAGCACTTCGGTCAGCAAACGGCAATTTTTCTTTAGCCGATTTTTAGGTGTTTTTGGATTTAGTTTATTGGTGATGAGTATGAGTTTGGTTGGTATGTTTCTGGGCTTTTTGATGCCCAATTTAGACCCTAAAATGATTGCACCAATTAATTTTGGGCATTATTTTGAGGCTTGGTTAATGATTGTTTTGCCCAATATTTTCATCTGTACGAGCTTAATTTTTATGGTTTGTACATTGACCAAAAATAATTTAGCAACCTATTTCAGTGCCATATTTATTTATGCACTTTATTGGGTTTGCGCTTTTTATTTCAATTCTCCAATGATAGCTAACGCTACGCCCGCCTCTCCCGAAAACATGGTAATCGCCGCCTTAGCTGATCCTTTTGGTATTTCTGCTTTCTTTGAGCAAACGCAATATTGGACGCCTTTTCAAAAGAATACCCAATCCTTATCATTGGCGGGAAATTTTTTTTGGAATCGAATTCTTTGGATTTCGATTGGGGGAGGTTGTTTGGCAATGACTTATCAATTATTTTCTTTTCGAACGTTTTCGAAGAAGGCTAGAAAGAAAGAAATGCCACAGGAAATTGCAAATAAAAAAACGCTTTATTCTCCTGTTCAAGCAATTGTTCATAATTCGAAATTTCAGAAACAAAGTTTCTTTTCTCTTTTCAAAATGGAATTATCGAATGTCTTTAAAAGCCTCCCTTTTTTGGGCGTTTTGTTAATTTGGGTAGTCCTCGTTTTTTCTGAAATTTATTTGAGAATCAATCAAGGCGGCGACTACAATCAAAGCCTTTATCCGACTACCAATTTAATGATTTGGCTTATCAAAGACCCCCTTCCTTTATTGAGTTTAATCCTAATCGTTTTTTATAGTGGAGAAATGGTTTGGCGAGAACGCAGTTTGAAATTCAATGAAATCATCGATGCGACGCCTGCCTCAAATACAGGTTTCTTTTTATCGAAAAGTCTCGCGCTTGTTTGCTTACCCATTTTATTAATTACGATAAGCATAATAATGGCTATGGGGTTTCAAATTTCTAAAGGTTATTTTCAATTTGAAATCGGACTATACTTGTCCATGTTTTATTATCTCGGAATTGGACTGTTTTTCTATGTTTTACTTGCCTTCTTTATTCAAAGTTTAATCCCAAATAAATATGGAGGAATGGTAATTACAGGATTAATCATTCTATTTTTAGGAAGTTCTTTATCTGCGCTTATTGGCATCGAACACCCTCTTTTTCGCATAGGAAGAATGCCTAGAACCCTTTATTCAAATATGGATGGTTATGGAGATTACGCCAAACCTTTCCATTATCATGCGGTGTATTGGATTTCATTAGGGTTTTTATTGTCGGTTTTGTCTTTTAGGTTATGGCAAAGAGGAACGTCCCATAAAGTCTCCTTTAAGCTCAAACAGATCCTATCAAATTGGACAAATTGGCAAAAAGTTGCTGCCCTGTTTTTCGGAAGTCTTTTTATCATTTCGGGAACTGCCATTTTTTATAATACCAATATTGTAAATGAATATTCGACCTATGAAGAAAACCTAAATTTTCGAGAAGCCTATGAACGAAAATATGAACAATACCAGCATTTGGAACGCCTTTATCCTATCAGCATGAAAACAGAAGTTGACCTTTTTCCAAATGAAAAAGAATATCGAATTAAAGCCGATTACATTTTGGCGAATAAAAGCGACACAACTATCAGTCATGTATTAATAACCGACAAAGAATTTATTCAAAAAGTGTATTTGGAAAATGCCAAGTTGGTTGAGCACGATACTTTTTTTGACACTCGATTATACGAATTTGAAGAACCTATCTTACCAAGGCAAGAAGTAAAATTCACCTACGAATTAATCAAAGAAAAGAAGGGTTTTGACCGAAGTCGGGATATTGTAAAAAATGGTTCTTTCATGATGCATTCCGATTTTGAACCTGCTCTTTCTTATCGAAGTAGTTTGGAGATTGCCGATAATTTCGAACGGGAAAAACGAGGTTTGCCAAAGCGAATCGAGGAAAAAGCGAGCGAAGAGCATTTACACGAAGAGGAAGCAGGTTATGGGAAACTACCTTTTGAAACAATTGTTTCTACCGAATTTAACCAAATTGCGATTGCGCCAGGTAATTTAATAAAGCAATGGAAAGAAAATAACCGAGCCTATTTCCATTATAAAACCCCGGAAAAAATAATTCCTTTTCTGGCTTATTTTTCAGGAGAATATAAAGTTCACAAAGAAGAATATAAAGGTATTACTATCGAACAATATTATCATCCGAGCCATGATTTTAATATTTCAACGATTGCTAAAAACAGCAAATTAGCATTAGATTATTGTATCAATAATTTTGTAAAATATCCTTTTGACCATTTGCGAATTGTTGAAATGACAGGGTCTCGAAATTTTGCTGGATTGGCATTACCTGGCACGATTGGAATGGTCGAAGACCGATTGTATTTGATTGATAATCGCGATCCCAAAGGCTTTGATTTAATCGCAAAACGGACTATTCACGAAGTCGCGCATCAATGGTGGGGGCATCTTTTATCGCCGAAACATACAGAAGGCGGAGGCATCTTCACGGAAGGTTTGGCAAAATATACAGAGGTCACGATTATGGAAAAGGTATTCGGGAAACGGGCGGCTTGGCAATTAAGCGAAACGGCCAACAATAGATATTTTAAAGGTCGTTCGTATGCCTCTGAACATGAACCGCCTTTGTATTTGGAAGATGGACAAGGGTATTTATTGTATGGGAAAAATTACACGGTTCTTTTAGCTATGAAAACATTGATCGGTGAGGAAAAAATCAATTTAGCTATCCAGGGATTATTTGAAAAACATAAACAAGACATTGAACCCAATTTAACTTCGATTGAATGGTTAGAAGCATTGTATGAGGTCACGCGACCTGAGTATCATGTTTTGATTGATGATTGGTTCAAAAGAGTGATTACCTATAACCTAAAAACAGAAAAGGTGATTTATGAAAAATTAGAAAATGGAGATTTTGAAATAACAATAAGCATTTCCGCAAAACGCTTTGAAACAATGGAAGCAGGTGATTTTTCTCCTATTCAAATTAATGAACCCATTCAAATCGGCGCTTTCACAGAGCATCCTCGCAATGTTGAAAATGATGAAATGGTGCTTTATCTTGAATCACATCAAATTGATAAAGAAAAAATGAACTTGAAAATTATAACTAAAGCCCTTCCAAAATATATTGCCATTGATCCTTTTGGAACCCGATTGGATGAGAATAGAAAAGACAATATTTCGGAGATCACTGATTTGTAGAGGTGGGTTAAGTAGCGAATAAAAAGATTAGTTTTTTGGTCATCTCATTTCAGTATCATAAAAAATAGACATGAATCGTCAATCATAGAGATTCATGTCTATTCACATATTATTTTGACCTAGCCCAATGACATAGGTACATCCATCAACAATATTTTTGCATCATCATCAGCGATAATATTAATGCTGTCGGTATCCCACATACCAAAGCCATCTCTCTTTTCTAATGATTGTCCATTAATGGTAACATTGCCGTCTAAAACGAATGCATAGACGCCATTGCCATTTGCTTTTACATCATATGCTAAATCACAACCTTTTTCTAAATTGCCCATATGGAACCAGGCATTTTGATGTAACCAAACACCTTCATCGTCTGCATTTGGAGAAAGAATTTGATGAAATTGATTTTTTAACTGATTATCTTTCAAGGTGATTTGGTCATAGCGTGGTGTTACATTTTTGCGATTTGGAAACAACCAAATCTGTAAAAATTTTACCTCTTGGTCTTGATTTTTGTTGTACTCGCTATGAAAGACACCTGTACCGGCACTCATCACTTGAACGTCTCCTTGTTTAATGACTGTTGTATTACCCATGCTATCTTTGTGTTCCAAATCTCCTTCTAAAGGAATCGAAATGATCTCCATATTATCGTGCGGATGCCGATTGAAACCTCTTCCACCTGCTACTACATCATCATTCAATACTCGAAGTACTCCAAAATGCATTCTTTCAGGGTTGTGATAGTTTGCAAAACTAAAACTGTGGTGACTGTTTAACCAACCGTGGTTGGCATGACCTCGCGTGCTGGCTTTATGCAATACTGATTTCATGGTTGTAACTTCTTTGTTTGGTAAATGATTAAATCCGACTTGCTTCATTAATTTGTCATAGGTCGAATTCGTTGTTTTCGTGTTATCTGCTTTGAGTATAGAGTTACCTGTGACGACTCCAGCCGCTCCAAGTAATGATTTTTTCAAGAATTTTTTTCTATCCATTTTATTATCGTTTTTATTCATTTGATAATACAAATTTGAGGGGGTAGGGCAGAGGATGAAATATGAAAAACCGGGTAAAACTTATGAAAATCCGAAGTTGGGCTTATTTCCCAAACTTAGAAGGGGAAATTCCGGTACATTTTTTAAAAAACTGGCTGAAATTGGCGGGTTCAGAGAACCCTAATTCATATGCAATTTCTTTGGTCGTCAAGCCTGAAAAAAGAAGCAATCGTTTAGCGGCAACAATAATTCTATTTTGAATTTGTTCTTTTACGCTTTTTCCTGTTAGCGATTTTATAGAGGCATTCAAGTAATCAGACGAGATATTCAGTTGTTGGGCATATTGATTGACCTTATGCCAGGTCTGATATTTTTTTTCCAAAATGGATTTAAAATTTTTCAATAAAGTGACTGAGGCTTGTACTTTTTGGGTGTTGCTTTCTTGACCAAGTTCACAAAGACTATAACATTCAATCAACGCTAATTTAAGCCAGGCGCCTATTGCTTGATATTTGAATTTTTTGTCTGAATGGACATCTTTCCAAATATTATTTATCAAACTAGAAATGTTCTCAAATGCTTGGATATTTAGACTGAGAGGAGGTGTAAATCCAAAGTTTTGGAAAAGATAAAGATCATCGATAAAGTGTTTATCAATGCCATTTTCAATCATAAATTGTTGAGAGAAGGTAATGGCAGATCCATAAGATTTTTGTTCCTCTATAATTTGGTGGACTTGACCAGGGCTGATAAACCAGATTTGACGATCTGCTAAATCAAATTCGTTAAAGTCAATGATGTGTTTGCCTTTTGCGCTTTTTACAAACAGAATGATAAAATAATCATGCCGGTGAGGTTCATCAGCTTGACCTTTTGTTTTTTCATAAATGGTTTCCATTTTCTTTATATCAAAAGAAAGGGAATGTTTTTCAGGATGAACGGCTTTATAGGTTTTAATTTTTTTCATTGTCCTGATTATATTAAGGAGGAGGAAAAATATAACCTACCCATTTTACTTGTTATTTTTCCTTTATGCATCGTTAAAAATACTCGCAATACCTTTTGGTATGTCTGCGTTTTTTGCCTCGTCTAAAGAAAAATTAACTCCCTAAAATTTGGGTAGCTTATTTATTTCCTCCTCCTTTATCGTTGTTTCTGAATAACCCAAACAACCTTCAGTGTTATTGATTTTTAGGAGGTTAATAATTAAGGATTACTGTTTAATTTACCCAACTTAAAACAAGTCAATCTGTTAGGGAATGGTAAATGTAAAAATTTAAAAATTCAACCAAATGAATATACTCACGGATCTCATCATCATTTTATCCGTATCAGCAGTTGCACTATATATCAGTTCAAAGTTGAAACTTCCTTCAATTGTTGGGTTTTTAGTTGCGGGTATTCTTGTTGGTCCTTATGGCATCGAGTTGATTTCGACGGTCGAGGAGGTCAATATCATGGCTGAAATTGGTATTCTATTATTACTGTTTTCTATCGGTATTGAGTTTTCTCTTGCCAAATTGATAGAATCAAAAAATTATGTATTAATAGGAGGAACATTACAGGTGTTTTTGAGTATCGGTTTATTCTCATTAGGTGCGTATGCTTTTGGTTTAGAGATCAATCAGGCCATATTTGTAGGCATGTTATTGGCTATGAGTAGTACCGCAATTGTTTTACAGCTTTTTCAAGAAAAAGGTTGGATGAATACGCTCTTTGGAAAAACGTCTGTTTCCATACTCATCTTTCAAGATATCATCATTATACCGATGATGCTTGCAGCTCCTTATTTGGCGGTAAATTCTAGTGCGGAGACGGTTTCATTTACTAAAATTTTATTTGGATTAGGGTTTGTAGTCGTAGTCGTTATTGCTGCTCGAAAGTTGGTACCTCCATTACTACGGAGTATTATTCATACACGCAATCAAGAACTCTTTTTAATTACCATTATCGTTATTTGTTTTGCAACCGCATTAATTACCCAACAACTAGGTTTAAAATTAGCGCTAGGTGCTTTTTTGGCGGGCTTAGTGATCTCTGAATCCGAGTATAGTTTTGAGGCGTTGAAGAATATCATGCCCTTCAAAAAGATTTTTACAGCGATATTTTTTATATCTGTAGGGATGTTGTTGAATTTGCAATTTGTTTATGAAAATATTGGGTTGCTAGTTGGAATTACGCTTTTAGTTATGATTCTAAAATTTTTAATAATAGCGCCCATTTCTTTTTTTCTAAAAATAGGCATTCGAAATGCCGTAGTCAGTGGATTAGTGCTTTGTCAAGTTGGGGAATTTGCCTTTATCTTATCTAAGGTTGGTCTAGAATCTCAAATCCTTTCTGATTTTACCTATCAGGCATTTTTATCGATTTCTATTATGTCTATGATTGCATCGGCAGTCATAATTTCTTCGGCACCTGATATGGCAGAAAAGTTGGTCAAATTCCCTCTTTTGAAAAACTGGTTAGAAAAGCTTAGCGACAAAACTTGTTTACCAAAAACCTGTGACCTCGTTGACCATTCTGTCATTATTGGATTTGGACCGGGAGGTAGAAGAATCGCCAAATTTTTATCAAAAAGGAAAACTCCCCTGGCATTAATCGAAATGCAGGATAGAAATATCACAGAAGAAGATTATAGTTATGCGCAGGTTTTTATTGGCAATGCCAAAGATGAAGAAGTCCTAAAAAGAGCTGCTATTGAGTCTGCTAAACAAGTTATTATTACCGTCCCAGAAGCTGCGGCTGCGGAGGATATAACTATAAAAATCCGTAAACTAAATCACCATGCTAATATCGTAGTTAGAACCAAGTATGCCGAAGAGGTAGAACAACTTTACAAGTTAGGAGCCAACCATGTCGTTCCTGAAGAAATTTCAGTAGCAGATACTATTACAGCATCGATGGTGGGGTAAAGGATAGAGGAGTTTTAGGACTTCAATTTCTAGCTCTTTTTTCGTTGGAATCTACAGTCATTTCGATAGGGTTCTCCATTATTTGATGCGCAAAAACGTGCGTTTTGATAAGCCCAAAATCGAAACCTTAAAATGCCCTTTATTTTTATACTTTATTGGCTAAATTAATTCTAAATTAGGGTTTTACGTGTTTTTATCAAAATCTGTCCTATATCAATTAGCTGGCAAGAAGGAGCAAATCAAAATACTGGTATGCATTACTGAAGGTAGATCTGGTTCTTTGTCTGCCTTCTCTGGTTGCCGGATTGAGGGCTTGTGACCATGTATTACAAATGAAAAAGGAAACAGTACACTAGTTAATATTTTAATTACTATTTAGGTTTTTCAATATATTTAATAAAACATTTCTTCATTAGGGCTCCCCATCTCTCATCGTTTTTTTCTTTTACCGGTCTTAAGGTAGGTTCCCATTGCATGTTGTAATATTCCTCATAGCCACTTTTAATTGCCGACTCCAAGCTCTGTAAAGCCTTTATATTTTCTCCGTTATTGGCATAGACCCTACTCAGTTCGAGGTGAATATCGGAGGGTAATGTATAGTCCCGATGATATCTATAACGGCCTTGTCACTAGGCGCGAGGGTGAATATTTTTTCTAACAACACCCGGGCTTCATCATATCTTTTTGTAAATAGCAACCCCAAGATTGGTCACCATTACATAAACAGGGGAATTGTCTCACATGAAAATGAGTCAACTCCCCGTCCCTTAAAGCCTAACAATGTTTTTGAGACCTCCCATTTATCCATCCAGATTTAGGTTATAATTTTGGGAGGTGAGTAAATT
>JANSWP010000121.1 GCA_024743405.1 Bacteroidota bacterium | reverse complement strand
CCTTGCTTTGTGCTCCGAAGAGAAATTCACTTTCATGAACGATCACGCGCATTAGAGCCCAGGTAAGGTTCCTCGCGTATCATCGAATTAAACCACATGCTCCACCGCTTGTGCGGACCCCCGTCAATTCCTTTGAGTTTCATTCTTGCGAACGTACTCCCCAGGTGGCTTACTTAACGGTTTCCCTTAGTCGCTCAACCCGAAAGTCAAACAACGAGTAAGCATCGTTTAGGGCGTGGACTACCAGGGTATCTAATCCTGTTCGCTCCCCACGCTTTCGTGCCTCAGCGTCAATTAAGGTCTAGCCAGCTGCCTTCGCAATCGATGTTCTATGACATATCTATGCATTTCACCGCTACATGTCACATTCCGCCAACCTCAACCTAATTCAAGCATAACAGTATCAAAGGCAGTTCCACAGTTAAGCTGTGAGCTTTCACCTCTGACTTATTACGCCGCCTACGCACCCTTTAAACCCAGTGATTCCGGATAACGCTTGCACCTTCCGTATTACCGCGGCTGCTGGCACGGAATTAGCCGGTGCTTATTCAAAAAGTACCGTCAGCCCAAGATAAATCTTGGGGTTTCGTCCTGATTAAAAGGAGTTTACAACCCGTAGGGCAGTCATCCTCCACGCGGGATGGCTGGATCAGGCTTTCGCCCATTGTCCAATATTCCTTACTGCTGCCTCCCGTAGGAGTCGGGTCCGTGTCTCAGTACCCGTGTGGGGGGCCACGCTCTCACGCCCCCTAGCTATCGTAGCCTTGGTAAGCCATTACCTTACCAACTAGCTAATAGCACGCACGCCCATCTTTCACCGCCAGAACTTTACTCATCAAATCATGCGATTCAATAAGACCATGAGGTATTAATCCCAGTTTCCCAGGGCTATTCCTCAGTGAAAGGTAGGTTGCGTACGCGTTACTCACCCGTGCGCCGGTCGTCATCAGCAAACTAGGTTCGCCATGTTACCCCTCGACTTGCATGTATTAAGCCTCCCGCTAGCGTTCATCCTGAGCCAGGATCAAACTCTCCATAGTAAAAATCTTTAAGCTATACACCTAAGCACATAGCTAATATCTTATCACTACTTAGATTTAATCTCCTAACTAGATAAATTCTAACTAAAATAAATTAAAAACAAATCTATTATTTCAATAATATCACAACTATTATTCTACTCTCCCTTATTGTCAATGAACTTTTTTAGGATGTTTTTCAGCTAAACAACTTGCTGTTTTTATTGAAAAAATCCCAGTATTTTCAAATCATACTTTCGTATGAATTAATGCCTTTTTTAAAAGCGAGTGCAAAAGTATAATGTTTTTTGGTAAGTGCAAACTTTTATTAAAAAAAAGTGCTAAAAAATATCAAAGCTTAAAAAGCGAAGCAAAAGGTATCGTTATGAATTGATCATCTTGCCATTAAAGATTCTATTATGGACTAATATTTCATTGTTTTAGTTTGGTTAAGATCAAAAAAAACGAATGCAATTTTTTTTAAAAAAAAGTTCAAAAAATTATCTCAAAAAGAATCCATGTTTAAAAGGATCTTTAGGATCAATTAAAAAATCAGAACTACCTATTATATATGCAGTTCCCTCTACTTGGGGAATAACTGCATCAAAACCTCCAAATTTTTCTTCACGAAATATGGAGCCTTTAAAAACACTCCCTGTAATACTTTCTATAATCATGCTTTCACCTAGTTTTATTTCACCTCTATTATAATGTATAGGGATTCTGCCTGAAACTCCAGAGCCAGTTGGACATCGATCGACTTCACCTTCTGCGAAAATGCAAACATTGCGGCTATCAATTCCTTGACTGATTGGACTCCCTATGAAAATAGTTCCATACAAAAAACTTAAGTCCTCTTCAAAAGGGTGTTTTATCAAATTGCTAGAATTCATTACTGCTTGTTTGATGTCCATGCCCGTTTGAATTAAGAGGCTATAATTTTCAGGAGTAAGTTCTAAGCCTAGCTTATCTGAATTGACATAAGCGTAAAAGGCACCTCCATATGCCAGGTCATATTCGACTAAGCCTAAGCCAGGTACTTCTACTTTTTGATCTAATGCTACAATAAATGAGGGTACACAATGAAAATAAACACTTTGTACTTTGCCGTTTTGAATTTTAGCAAAAGAATTAATTCGCCCACAAGGCGCATCAATTTTTAAGATAGCTTCAGGTTCTTTTTTTTCGATCCAACCCATTTCAACAGCCAAAGTGGTAATAGCGATTATAGCATGACCGCACATGGTACTATATCCTTCATTATGTAAAAATAGAATTCCGAAATCTCCTTCCTCATCATTTGGAGGAGTCAAAATACATCCATACATATCCGCATGACCTCTTGGTTCGTGTATTAAAGCTCGACGAAGATGATCATAATTGTTCTTGATAAACTGGCGGTATTCGAGGACATTGTTTCCTTCTAATTTTGGGAAACCATCGATAATGACTCGAAGTGGTTCTCCACCTGTATGCATCTCTATAGTTTTGATTTTTAACCAACTATTTGGGGCATTAAAAATTTTGTTCTGTTTGATTCTTTCGTAAGTATTGGGCATTTCGATAGGTTTTGTGATTTTTACGCCGTGAAAAAATTTATGTCCATTTTATTTATTGTCCTGAAAGCGATTGTAAAAGTATCGCTTAGAGTATTCTATTCAAAAACAACTTTTGAAAACCGTGAGAGAGGATATTTTAAAGACCCATGTATTATTGTTTCGAACCATCCAAGTACAGTCATGGATCCTCTAAATTCGGTAGCTTGGATTGGTCCTCAAGTTAATTTTTTGGCAAATGCTAGCCTTTTCAAAACGCGACTATCAAATTGGTTTTTCAACACCTTTTATTGTATTAAAGTCGAAAGGTATCAGGATACTGGAGGAAAACCATTGAATAATATTGATGCATTTATAAAAGCTAGAGAACATTTGGAAAAAGGAGGGTGTCTTTATCTTGCGCCAGAAGGAGGGAGTTATTCTCGTCGCGAACTCAGGAAACTCAAAACAGGTTGTGCTAGAATTGCTTTTGATGCGGAAGGTTCGAACGACTTCAACTTAGGTCTAACTATTTTGCCGGTTGGACTTAATTATAGAAATCCAAGGCATTTTCGGACAGAACTATTTATCAAATTTGGTACACCTATTAATTTAAGTGATTTTCAGCAAGATTTTCAGCAAAACCCAAAGGATGCCGTTCGAATCTTAACAGATGTTCTTTCTGAAAGATTATCTGAGTTAATTATTTGTACCAAAGACGCTGAAGAAGAGTTTCTGCAAAGGAAATTGGAAATAATTATTCGAAATGAGGAATCCTTACTTCCAAATGACGATTTAGCTCGTAGTCAACATTTAGTGAAAAAAATGAGGTGTTTGGAGGACAAGGATAAATTAGCTTATGAAAATTTCAGGGCAAAAGTAAATGGCTATTTTACAAAACTAAAAGCCTTAAATATTGAAGACAAAGTTTTAGTTAACAATCGAATAAACTTATTCGATATTATAGTTTTAGTATTAGGGTTGCCATTTTTTTTAATTGGTTCGTTGGTTAATTTCTTTCCAATCTTTCTCCCTTATAAAATCAATCAAAAGTTTAATAAGGATGCAAGTTATGAATCTACCTTTAAATATGTTTCAGGTCTAGTCTTGTTTCCCTTGTTTTATTGGGTTGAGATTGAATTGATTGAATGGTTTTTTAGAATCAATTGGATTTCTTTGATTTATATATTCATTTTTATTTTAACAGGATTATTTGCGGAATGGTATTTGAAAATTGGAGAATTGCTTATTGAAGGAATTAGATGGAAAAAAACAACTTCGAAACAAGAGTTATTAATTGAACGAAAAGAGATTTTGCAACAACTTAACTTTGAAATGACCCTTCAAAAATAATTATGATTTTTATCCTTTGGATATTCGTTTTTGCCACATTAATTCAATTGATTTTTTGGCTATTTCTGTTCTCAAAACTTGCCTTTTATAAAAGTCCAGAAGATCCAAATTTGCATCAAGATCAGAAAATTCCCGTCTCAATAATCATCTGTGCGAGAAATGAGGCGGAAAATTTGAGGCACAATCTTCCCCGTATCCTAAATCAAAACGACCGTTTATACGAAGTTTTGGTCGTTAACGACAATTCCCAAGATAATACATTAAAAGTTTTAACATATTTGTGTCAGAAATACAGTCACTTGCGTATTATAAATTTTCATAATAAGAATAAATCGCAAGTTGGGAAGAAGTTTGCTTTGGCAAAAGGAATAGAAGAAGCGAAGCATGAAGTTCTTTTATTAACAGACGCAGATTGCTGTCCAATGAGTGCCGATTGGCTAGGTGAGATGAGGGCAGTTTTAAGTGATAGAATAGAAGTTGGGCTCGGATATGCACCGTACTATATCAAATCTGGATTGTTAAATAAAATCATCAGATTCGAAACGGTTTATACTGCCGTTCAATATTTATCATTTGCTTTGGCAGGTATGCCCTATATGGGTGTTGGGCGAAATTTGATTTATAAAAAAAATCTATTTCGAAAGGCGAACGGCTTTAAAAAACACGAAGAGATTGCTTCTGGAGATGATGACCTATTTATAAATGAGGTCGCCAATTCAGATAATACTCGAATTATTTTGAAGCCTGAGACTTTTATGTTGTCCCCCTCAAAAGAAACATGGCAAGGTTGGTTTAGACAAAAATCTAGACACTTGACCACAGGCAAACATTATCGAACAAAACACAAAATTTTACTTGGACTATTGTCAGCGAGTCATCTGGCTCACTATCTGGCAGGAGTTATCGTGGGATTAAAGTTTAGTATAATATTTGCATTTTTGATATACGCGGTGAGGGTATCTGTTATTACAGTTTTTTATGGACTTATCCTGAAAAAACTACAAGATCGTGCTTTAATTAAGTGGATTCCAATTCTTGATGCCGTTTTTGTAGTTTATTACCTAGTATTCGCACCGATACTGTTTTTTGGCAAAACGAAACGATGGAAGTAGCAATTGTAGAAACCGGACTTAAAAAATTACAGATGCCAGATTTGTCTACCCGAAAGGTGGAAGACTATGATCTGGTACAATTAGCAATTAATGGACACCAACAAGCCTATGCTGAACTATTAAATCGATATCGGAACTCGGTATATCACACCGTTCTTAAAATGGTGAAGAATCGTGATGATGCGGATGACTTGACTTTAGAGGCTTTTGGGAAAGCATTTCATAAGTTGCCTACTTATGTACCCAATTATGCCTTTAGTACGTGGCTTTTTAGAATTGCGATTAATAATTGCATTGACTACATAAGGAAAAAAAGAATTCAATATTGTTCCATTGATGAGCCTATTGAATCTAATGGAAATTACGACTTTTCTAATCTGATCAAAGCAAATATTAGAAACCCTGAGGATGAAATGATGCGTATGCAGCGTATTAATATGATGAAAAGGATAGTATCGCAGTTGAATGATAAATATAGAATAATGATTAAATTGCGATTTTATGAAGAGAAGAGTTATGAGGAAATTGCGACAGAATTGAATATTCCTTTGGGCACTGTCAAAGCTCAATTATTTAGGGCCAAAGAATTACTATATGGTATGTTGAAAAAGCCAGGATCAAGTGCTTATCTTGATTCAATTCGGCGAAACAAATGAATGCCGTGAACAGTGATAAGGGCAATCTTCGGATTGCCCTTTTTTTGTTGAAATTTTAAAAGAGAATCATAATATTAATAAAAGAACTATTCGTTTGGGTTTGAAAAATTGCAATTAATGTTAAGTTTGTTCTCCTTTCGGAAGGCTCCACTTTCGAAATATTCGATAAATGATTATCGACAATTACGAAATAAACCAACGACCATGTTCTCAAGAAGAAAATTTTTATCTAATTCTACACTTGCTTCATTAACCGTTTTATTCGGTGCTTCTCAAACTTCATGTGCCCAATCTGATGACGAAAAAGTGCAAAATCTTTCGAGTAACGGATCTAATAAACCATTAGTCATCTCTACATGGAATCACGGTATTGCTGCAAATGTAGCGGCCTGGGAAATCCTTGAAAATGGAGGTTCTGCTTTGGACGCTGTTGAAAAAGGAGTGCGAGTAACGGAAGGGGATCCTAAGATTTCGTCAGTTGGATATGGTGGAACGCCTGATCGAGATGGAGCAGTAACGTTGGATGCATGTATAATGGATTCTATGGGTAATTGTGGATCAGTGTGCTTTTTGGAACATATAAAACATCCCATTTCGGTGGCAAGAAAAGTTATGGAAGAAACGCCACATGTTATATTAGCTGGGGAAGGTGCCTTGCAGTTTGCATTGTCTCAAGGTTTTGAAAAAGAAGATCTTTTAACAGAAAGTTCAAAAAAAGCTTGGGAAAAATGGACAGAAAAGAAAAATTATGCGCCTATTATTAATGTTGAAAACCATGATACAATAGGAATGCTGGCAATGGATGAAAACAATAATATTTCTGGAGCTTGCACTACCAGTGGGCTAGGGTATAAAATGAAAGGTAGAGTTGGAGATTCTCCAATTATTGGGGCGGGGTTGTTTGTTGATAACGAAGTAGGGGGAGCCGTAGCTACAGGGTTGGGTGAAGCGGTTTTGAAATCTGTAGGATCTTTTTTGATTGTAGAATTAATGCGTAATGGAATGACGCCTCAAGAAGCCTGCGATGAGGCGATCAATAGAATAATAAAAAAGCAAGGTTATAAGGATTTTCAAATTGGCTATTTAGCAATTAATAAAAATGGTGAAGTAGGGGCGTCAAGTATTCATAAAGGATTTAATTATGCCTTGCACACCAGAGATGAGAATAGATTAATTGATTCAAAATATCTTGCTACCGATTAAAAATTAGATACAACAAATGACCATTTTTGGAAATAATGCTACATTTTAAATTTATATTTAATAAATTGACATTTATTTTTTTGGATTATGCTCACCATCAACTGAAAATACTTTAGAGAAAAGAAAATCACAAGTTTCTTAATTACTCATGAACGCTAAAGGACTTGTGCTTTCAACTCCAGTACATTTTTAAAATTTTGCCCTTTTGTTTTATTATTAGTTATTAGAACCGCTCAGTTCAACCGGTTTTAATTTCAAACTTGATTTTTCTGGTTGATAGATTTTCAATATGATTAAAACAGATGAAAAAAAAGAATATGAAAAAATTAATTCAGAAAAACTGAAGAAATGGGTTTCTGATATTCGTAATGAAGAACGAAAGAGAATCGCTAGAGATCTACATGATAGCATTGGATGCTTGCTTTCAACCACAACTTTGTTGTTTGATACAGTTGAACCCATCAATAAAGAAAGGTTTGAAGAGGCGAAGTCTTTACTGAAAACAACTCAAATAGAACTTCGTCGTATTGTAAATGATTTAACTCCACAAACTCTTGAAAAATTCGGATTGAAAGCTGCCGTACATCAACTATGTGAACAGATAAGTCAAAAAGATGAGTTCGTGGTAAGTTGTAAAATGGAAGATTTAGAGGAGCTTGAGTTAGAGGTGGAGATGGAAATAAATGTATATCGTATTGTGCAAGAGCTACTTAATAATGCGATTAAATACTCTAAGGCGTCAAAAGTGGAATTATTATTGACACATAAATCAGATTGGGTATTATTAAAAGTAAAAGACGATGGAGTTGGTGTTCCTAATGACTTAGTAAATGAGCTATCTATTAGAGAAAGGGTTTTGAGTCTTAATGGTAAAATAGCTATTGAAAATTTATCTGTAGGAATAGAAACTCAAATCTTTTTACCAATATGAAAAATCTAATTTGAAATAATTCTTTAAATGGAATAATGTCAACCTTATGAACCTTAATAATAGGTGGACAATCTTCCATTTCTCCCAACATATTCGAAAACCGTAGGCATGAATACTTTTGACTCAATAAAGATTGTAGTAGTAGATGACCATCAATTATTTATTGAAGGAGTGAAAAAGGTATTGGGTGATATAGGGGATATGGAGTACAGAATTGTTGGAGAAGCAAATAATGGAAAGGAATTATTTCGATTATTAAGAAGGACAGAAGTTGATTTGTTGTTGTTAGATATGAATTTGCCCGATATGGATGGGTTAGAAATTTTAGAATCTTTAAAAAATAAATCTAATAAGCCACTTAGGATAATAATAATAACGATGTATGATGAGCCCAAAATTGTAAAAGCCGCTTTTAAATCGGGCACAGATGGCTACATATTAAAAGGAAATGGAGTGTTAGAGTTAAATGAGGCCATTAAGGAAGTGATGTTAGGTAACACTTTTATGGGAAAAGGAGTAAATCTGACCAATGGTATTGGAAAAAGAAATCTAGGGACAGGAAGTTTTAAATCAGCCTTTCAAGATAGATTTATTAAAAAATATCATTTAACGAAGCGAGAGTTGGAAGTACTTAGATTAATCTCACAAGCAATGAGTAATAAAGAAATTGCCAAAGAATTATATATTAGTGATCAAACGGTAAGTGTGCATCGCAAAAATATTATGCGAAAATTAGGAGTGAGTAATACAGCAGGGTTGATTAAAGTTGCATATGATTATAGCCTGATTTGATAAAATGTTTTCTCTGGCATTCATTTTGTTTTAAAATAAAGTTTAAAATATTGCATTTTTTATTGGTTAAAATGATTAAAAAAAGGTGTAAGAAGTAAATATTTGGAAAATACTAATGATAATTTTTTTACTAAGTATTTTGTTTTGAGACTTTTTGCTATTACTTTTGCTTCTTTATAAGTTTGAAGGAATCCCATGAACGACAGAAAAGTATACTTTAATCGACATTCAATTTTATTTTGATCGATTAATTTGGAGTCTCTTACTGCTTTTCTGTCTATATGCATCTCACATCGATTTATTCGATATGCTCGCCATGGGTTATCCTCATAATTTATTTTTATCCTGAATTTGCGAATACATTAGTTCATAATGTGTATTCCTAATTTGTTCCTTGATAAGTGCATAAACTAATTGAACCAAAATTTTCATGAACAAAAGTCAATTTGACTTTTTAATAAAGCTATAATCCATTTTTTATAATCTCATTAACAAATTATAATCTTATGAAGAAAACGAGTTCTACTATTGCAATTCATGCGAGGTGGATGACATTATTACTACTGTGTTTTATGGTGAGTAGTAATTTATCAGCCCAATTGGCGTGTAACAATCTAATTAATGCTTCTGTCAGTCCTACTATTAATGTTTGCGAAACAGAAATTAATTCAGATATGATTCTTGAGGGAACCTACCCTCCTGTAGATTACTTCATCGAAATTCACGATGGGGTTTCTCCTGTTGTTTCTGGTACTAACGTAGTTGTAATCTCTAGCTCAAGTCTATATTTCGGTAAGACATTGACTGCTACTGTCACAGATGTTGCTTCTGGTGTTTCTTGCTGGGGGTCTTTAACCGTAGAAGACAAATTGGCACCAAGTGTTGCTTGCCAAGATGTTTCTGTTGGATGTGCAGATGACTTAGATGACGTTGTACCTTTTCCTACTGCTACGGATAACTGTGATTCAAATCCAGATATCCAATTAACCAATGAGGTGATTAATACAAGTACTCAGTGTAATCCTGGTTTTGTCACTATTACTAGAACTTACATTGCTGTTGATAATCAAGGAAATACTTCTGCCTCTTGTGATCAAGTTATTACGATTAATCGTCCTAACGAGATTGATTTTCCAAATGATATCATTTGGACTTGCGATCAATACAATGCATTCTCAAATATCACGGATGCATCTAAATTGCATGAATTCATAACTGATACAGATCCTACATCTGCATTAGTTATTGATGTTAATTTAGATGAAACTTGTGATGATAATGATTTTGATCCAAACCCAGATTGTAGTTTTCTAAATTTAGTTGATGACAATCCTGCTATCAATAATACTAATATCGCTAACGGTGGTTTAGGATGTTTTGGTGCTTCAAATTGTGCTACAGCAACTGATGGTGGATTGGATGATGCTGATGTTTTGGAATTAACTGGTTCTGGAATTCCAGAAGATGTTGATGGTGTTTATTGTTTATATCAATATTCAAACGCAGATGCTCTTTTGACAAGCTGCGGATCGACTTTCAAAATTATCCGTACTTGGACAGTTTTAGACTGGTGTACAGGTCAAGTTGTAACTGGTAATAGCAGTGGAGAAGATAATATCCAAGTAATCAAAGTAATGGATAAAGTTGCTCCTACAATTGCTCCAATGGCTGATATTGAAGTAAATGCTAATAATCCAGGTGCACACCCTTCTCCATGTACTTCTACTGGATTAGTTCCTTCTCCAGATGTTTCAGATAATTGTAATTCAACAACTTTCAAGATATTCACTTCAATCGGAGAGGTTGTTTATGTAAATGGTGGTGGATTGATTCCTTCTCCAGGATTGCCTCAAGGATGGCATGAAGTTACTTACCAAGCAACGGATGCTTGTGGTAATGTTACGGAATTGAAAGTTCCTTTACATGTTGTTGATAATATGGCTCCTGCAGCTATTTGTGATGAAATTACTGATGTAAATCTTTCTTCAGATGGATTTGCACATGTTCCATCTACTGTATTCGATGATGGTAGTTTTGATAATTGCTGCCTTGATCGATTTGAAGTTAGAAGAATGGAAGTAGGTTGTGGCGTCGGAACAGACTTTGCTCCTGCTGTGACTTTCTGTTGTGCAGATATCACTGCAAATCCAGTTCAAGTTGTTTTCAGAGTAGTTGACTGCGATGGAAATACAAATGAATGTATGGTAGATGTAAATGTGCAGGATAAATTACCTCCAATTTTGGTTAATTGTCCTTCTCAGCAAACAATCACTTGTGATTATTACTGGGATAATATTGAAGTTCCATTGTCTTTAGGAGACAATAGTGTTCTTGACCAATTTGGTGTTGCTACATTTATCGACAATTGTAACTTAAATATTACTCCAAACATAAACGTCAATCTTGATCAATGTGGTGATGGTTCAATCACTCGCACATGGCAAGCATCTGATGATAGCGGAAATGGACCTACTACTTGTACTCAACTTATTTTTGTAAATCATGTCTCTGACTGGGTAGTTGAGTTTCCTGCTGATTTAACGGCTACTTGTACTGAAGATGAGCCAGAATTTGGAGAGCCAGAATTGTTCTTCGAAACTTGTGAATTGATCGCAGTTTCTTATGACGATACTTACTATAATGTTGTTCCTGATGCATGCTATAAAATTGCACGTACTTGGACTGTAATTAACTGGTGTGTAGTTGGTGACAATGTTGACCAAGAGGTTGTTGAGGTTCCTGAAAGTCAAATGCCTTTTGCATATAGAGACTTAGATGGCGACGGAATTAATTTCGAACCTAGAGTTTTCCGTGATAGTTGGAATGGAAATGCTTTCCCAAGTGCTGGCGATGCTGGTGTAGACGGAGCACCTGATACAGATCTTGATCAAGATCCATGGGACGGTTATATTGAGTATGAGCAAATTATTAAAGTAATTGATAATGTAGCTCCAACATTCCCTAACGGATGTGCTATTGATGATGTTTGTATTGATGGTAATACTTGTTCTGCTCAAGTTACTATTCCTACACCTGATGTTCAAGATTGTAGTGAGGATGTAACGGTTACTTATACACATGATCTTGGAAACTTAAATACTGTTGCACCTGGAACTTATACAGTTACCTATACTGCAATGGATAATTGTGGAAATTCAAATGCTTGCCAAACAACGGTAACAGTTGAAGATTGCAAGAAACCAACGCCTTACTGTAAAAATGGATTGGTTATCGAATTGATGCAAACTGGAGAAATTGACATTTGGTCATCTGACTTTGATGCAGGAAGCTTTGATAACTGCCCTGGTACATTAAGTATCTCTTTCTCTACAGATGTAAGTGATACTCAAAGAATTTTCAACTGTGATCAAGTAGGTCAGCAAAACGTTGAAATTTGGGTAACTGATGCAGCTGGAAATCAAGACTTCTGTAATACATTCGTTATCGTTGAAGATAACATGAATGCTTGCGATGATCCATTGGTAGTGAATGTTGGTGGTGCTATTGCAACGGAAGAAGACATGTCAGTAAATGATGTAACTGTTGAATTGAGTGGACAAAGTAGCGGAATGGTAACTACAGATATTAATGGAATGTACAATTTCACTAGTGTTCCTGTTGGAAATGATGTTACCATCACACCTGTTAAAGATGTAAATCCATTAAATGGTGTTACTACTTACGACCTTGTTTTGATTACTAAACATATCTTGGCAGTTAACAAATTGGATTCTCCATACAAAATAATTGCTGCAGATGCCAACAAAACAGGTACTGTTACAACATCTGATCTAGTTCAATTACGTAAGTTGATTCTTCATATTGATGATAACTTTAGCAATAATACTTCTTGGAGATTTGTGGATGCTGATTTCGAATTCCCGAATGAGGAGAATCCATTTGAGACTTCATTCCCAGAAGTAGTGAATATCAATAATGTTCCATCTAATATTTTGAACGCAGAATTTGTAGCAATCAAAGTAGGTGATGTGAATGGAAGTGCAAGTTTCACTAGTGTAGATGACAGAAGTGGAGACACTTTCATTTTGAATACGAATGACATTTCTGTAAAAGCTGGAGAGTTGTATACAGTTGATTTCAAAGCAACAGACATGAGTATCGAAGGATATCAATTTACAATGAATTTCAATCAAAATGTATTGAATTTTGTAGATATGGTTCCTGCAATTGCTCAAAAAGAAAACTTTGGTTTCACATTGTTGGAAGAAGGAGCGATTACTTCAAGCTGGAATGGTAATGCAAGTGCTGGAACTGTTTTCAGCCTTACTTTCACAGCTAAAGAAGATGGTCAGCTTAGTGACTTGTTGAATGTTAACTCTCGTTACACAACTGCTGAAGCATATAACAACAGTGGTGAAGTAATGGATGTAGAATTGACGTTCAATGGTCAGTCAGCTACTGCTTTTGATTTGTATCAAAACACACCAAATCCTTTCAAAGGCGAAACTGTAATTGGTTTCAATTTGCCAGAGGCTGGAACAGCAACATTAACTATTCAAGATGTTAGTGGCAAAGTGATTAGTGTAGTGGAAGGTGATTTTGCTAAAGGATACAATCAAGTAAGTGTAAATAGTAATAATATGCCTAATACAGGTGTATTGTATTATACTTTGGCTTCAGCAAATGATACAGCAACTAGAAAAATGATTATTCTTCAATAATCAGTATAACTAATTGGTACTAAGTAGCAGACAGTTTGAAAAATAATCATAACTGTCTGCTACTAAATGCCAATTGAATAACTACAATTGGCAAGCTACTTGCATTACGCATAGATATGAAAAAGATAAATATAATCTTAGGCTTGATGTTGTTTGCCATTTTCAATTTATCAGCGCAAGCAACAATTACGACGCCCAATATGGATGTAGATCCAAATTCTACGATCCAATTGGATGTAAAGGTGGCTTCTACAGACAGCATTGTTGGAATGCAATTTACCCTTAGATGGGATCCAACTGTACTGAATTACGAGAAGATTTCTGAGTTAGTTTTACCCTCTACGATGGGTTTGAGTAATCATTTTGGAGATCTTGGTAATGGAGTTTTAACATTTGTTTGGACAGAAGAAAGTTTGCAAGGTATCCCATTGGGAACTGATGCTACTATTTTTACAATAGAGTTTAAGGTCATAGGATCAAATAATTCGAGCACTTTGGTTGAGATTTCAGATGATCCAACTTTAGTTGAAATTGCAACAGCAGATGAAGTTTTAGATGTAACGTTGGATAGTGGAACAGTAAGTGTTGGAGCCGTTTCTACGACAGAGTCTTTGACAACTGATTTTACGCTTTTTCAAAATACCCCAAATCCAGTAACGAACTTTACGAATATTACATTTGAGTTAAAAAACCGAACCGAAGCCAATTTAAGTATATATAATACTTCAGGAAAGTTAATTTTAGTGCAGAGTACCAACGGTAGTGGATTACAAACGATTACAATCCAAAGAGACGCTTTTCCCGCTGCCGGCACTTATTTTTATGAACTAAAAACGGACAATGCAATAGCAAGGAGAAAATTAATTGTACAGTAAGAATTAAAAATTACTGTACACCGAAAGCCAATTATCCTTAATTATTGTCCCAAATTCCGAACATATGAAAAAACTGATTACAACCTTCGTAACGGGCTGTCTCGTTTTATGGACATCTTTTATTATTGCGCAGCCTACCTTCACCTTCTCTCCTCAGGACACATCTGCTGCTCCAGGAGAAACGCTTACTTTCCAAGTCTCAGTCACCGATTTTACGGATATCTTATCTTTCCAATATTCGATGAACTGGGATCCGAATGTCCTCGATTTTGTTTCTGTTGATAATATAACTACTGATTTGGCAAGTTTTGCTCAAAGTAGTTTTGGAACGACTCAAACTGGAGATGGAAAACTCTCTGTCAATTGGTTTGATCCAAATGTTTCAGGAGTTTCTCTTAACAATGGAACCGTACTTTATACCCTTACTTTTGATGTGCTTTCGGCTGACGGAACGGATCTAGCTTTTACTAGTGATCCGACTGTGATTGAGATCGTCGATTCCAATGGAAACGATATCGGAATGATTGCACAAAACGCTACCGTAAATGGAGGCTCTCCAGGTGGCGGAGGTGGAAACTCTTCAGATTTGATTTTGACGGCAAGTCAAATAAATGCCGCAAATGGCGACCAAATTTGTTTAGATGTTTCTGTCGAGAATTTCAATAATATTCTATCGATGCAATACAGCATGAACTTCGATGAGAATGTAATTGAATACACTAATGTCTCAAACTTAAATTTACAAGATTTAGCGCCATCCAATTTTGGAACGACGATGGCAAGCAATGGAATATTGACCCTTTCTTGGTTCGATAATACAAATGCAACTGGAGTGACTGTACCTGATGGTACCGTCATTTTTCAAGTTTGTTTTGATGTGATTGGCTCAATGGGTGAAAACAGTAGTTTTGATTTTACAAATTCACCAACAATAATAGAGGTCTTTGATGGAAATAATAATCAAGTAAGTGTTTCTTCAAATAGTGGTGCCGTAAATGTTACAAGTGGGGGTGGAAACCCAAACCCAAATCCTGATGGATTAATTGTGACTGCACCGATAGTCACTGGAGATCAAGGAACCAATATTTGTTTGGACGTTTCAGTTGATAATTTTGATAATATCCTTTCCATGCAGTTCAGTATGAATTTCGATGAAACTGTTTTGGATTATACTGGAGTTTCAAATATCAACCTTCAAGACTTAGCCCCATCTAACTTTGGCACAACGATGACTGATGATGGCGTGCTAACGCTTTCCTGGTTTGACAATACGAATGCAAGTGGAGTAACAGTATCGGATGGTACTGTCATATTCCAAGTTTGCTTTGATATAATAGGTTCGAATGGAGATAATAGCCCATTCAACTTTACAAGTACTCCAACAGTAATAGAAGTTTTTGATGGAGATAGTAAACCTGTAGATTTTAATGGAAACAATGGTTCTGTTACAGTTGGTGATGGTGGTAATCCACCCCCACCTCCTTCCGATGATGGATTAATAAATGCTTCTGACCATTACCCAATGGAAGATGAAGAATTTTGTATGGATATATATGTCTCTGATTTTGATAATATCCTTTCCATGCAATTTAGTATGAATTTCGATCCTAATGAATTAGAGTTTGTAGAAATAATGAACCCGAATACCCTTCCTGATCTTTTGCCTTCTGCATTTAATACAGGAAATGCGGATATCGGACAAATTAGTTTAGCATGGTTTGATCAAACGACAGAAGGGATTTCACTTGATGATGGTACTGTTATTTTTCAAGTGTGCTTCAAGACTTTAGGTTCTTGTGGTACTGTTACCAATCTAGAGTTTACGAATGATCCAATTCCAATTGAGGTTATTGACGGTGATGAAAACGAAGTTACTTTTACAAGTAACCCTGGAGTTGTAGATATATGTGGTTCACCACCACTTCCAAGTATTGTTGTCAATGCATCAGATTATCAAGCAGATGAAGACGAAGAATTTTGTATTGATATAAGTGTAGATGATTTCAATGATATTGCCTCAATGGCTTATAGTATGAATTTTGACCCTAATAAAGTTGAATTTCAATCGATTCAATTAACTAATAATTTGACAGGTTTAGATATGGCTGATTTTGATGTAGATGATGCCGTAAATGGAAATTTGACGCTTTCGTGGCAAGAAATGAGTGGCGATACGTTAGCCAATGGGACTGTGATTTACCAAGTTTGCTTTAAATCATTGGTCGCTTGTGGAACAGCTTCGTCAAATTTTGTTTTTTCTGATACGCCCACTGCTATAGCAGTTACCGATGGGAATGGAGACCCAATTGATTTATCGAGTAATAATGGCGTTATAAGTTCTTGTAATAATACCCCACCACCTACTCCTGCGGATGAATTTATTGTTGCATCAGATCATCAACCATTAGAGGGTGAAGAATTTTGTATGGATATAAGTGTAAACGATTTCAATAATATTGTTTCCATGCAGTACAGTATGAGTTTTGACCCAAATGAATTAGAATTTCAATCGATAGAAGTTACAGGAAATTTGAGTGGATTAGCTGTTTCAAATTTTGGGACAAATGACGCACCAAATGGTTCTTTAACTGTATCATGGTTAGATCCAAAT
>JANSWP010000014.1 GCA_024743405.1 Bacteroidota bacterium | reverse complement strand
TGATCACAAGCATACTTAAACTTCCAATCATAAATTTGCCGATCAATCCATGGAAAAAAGTCAGGATAATGCTTTAAAACCAAATCGTGTATGGTTACAATGCTTTTGGGTGCAGCTTTTTGAAGCCCAACCGGCAATTCATGACTGAGCCCATGATACAATTGAATACCATCATTCTTCCATTGGCTTATCATTCCTGATGTCCTCCATAAATGTTTTAGTATGGATAAATTAGGTTGATGAACCTTAACGTTAGATTGATTTAAATAAGGTTGAGTTCTTCGATTGAGCTTAATCTTGGGTGTGTAAAGATGATACTCATTCCCTGGAAAGTAATGATTCAGATTATCCAATAATGTTCTACTATAATTTCCAAGCCCTGTGAAATTATTGAATAAACGTTTAGCATCAAAACCAATTTTAAGCATGAAAAGAGTTTTATAAAATAGAAAAGTACGCTAAAAACAAAAAGGCTGTGTTCTTGAGAACACAGCCTTTCATTATATAAAAAAGAATAACAAAATTACTCTTCTTCTTCGTTTGATACAGGTGCAGCAGCCGTTGTAGCCGCAGCAGCGCCCTTGCCACCTCTTCTTCTTCTTCGTTTTCTTTTTCCGCCACCATCATTTCCATCAGCTGATTTTCCAGAATAGATTTCATTGAAATCAACAAGCTCAATCATAGCCATTTCTGCTCCATCACCTTTTCTCCAACCAGTTCGAATTACACGAACATACCCACCTGGGCGGTCTCCAACTTTTTCAGCAACTGTACTGAATAACTCTTTAATTGCTTCTTTATCTTGTAAATAACTAAATACTACACGACGTGAATGAGTCGTATTTGATTTTGATTTAGTAACTAACGGTTCAACAAACCGGCGCAAAGCTTTAGCTTTAGCCACTGTAGTGTTGATTCGCTTGTGAGTAATAAGCGCAATAGCTAAATTACGTAACAGCGCTTTTCTGTGAGCTGTCTTTCTACCTAGATGGTTGATTTTCTTTCCGTGACGCATCTTTTTAGATTTTTAATTGATTAACATCGCAACACCAAGAGAATTATTAATTAATGATCTCAATTGGTTATTGCACAATATATTATAGATTTTACTTCTGACTATTCCTCGTCCAACTTATATTTGGATAAGTCCATACCGAAAGTAAGACCTTTGTCTTGCAATAATTCTTCGATCTCTACTAAAGATTTCTTACCGAAGTTTCTGAATTTCAATAACTCGTGAGTATCATATTTAACCATTTCGGCTAAGCTATTAATCTTAGCTGCTTTCAAACAGTTATAAGCACGAACAGAGAGGTCCAAATCTTCTAGAGAAGTCTTTAATAACTTTCTCATATGTAAGATGTGCTCATCCACAATATCATCTTGACGGCTAGAAGCATCATCAAAAGTGATATTTTCATCTGTTATCAACATCAAGTGCTGAATCAATATTCTAGAAGCTTCTTTGATTGCTTCTTCCGGATGGATAGTTCCATCAGTCTGCACTTCCATAGTTAACAACTCGTAGTCAGTTCTTTGCCCCAAACGAGTATTCTCAATTTTATACGCCACGTTTTTGATTGGCGTATATATGGCATCCACTGGAATTACACCAATAGGAGCATCTTTTGGTAAATTCTCATCAGCAGATACATAACCACGTCCTTTCGTTACTGTCAACTCCATTTCTAAGTTTACAAAAGGCTCCATTTGACAAACCAATAAGTCAGGATTCATTATTTTGAATACATTGGTATGTTCCTCAATATCTCCTGCACGAAACTCTTCTTTACCACTAATGGTCAAATAAATCTTCTCATTTGTTATTTCATCATCGGAAATCAACTGCTTCAATCGTATTTGCTTCAAATTTAAGATGATATCAACAACATCTTGAACCACACCACGAATAGTAGAAAATTCGTGATCAACTCCAGCAATACGAACTGCCGAAATAGCGAAACCTTCCAAAGAGGAAAGCAAAACCCTTCTTAAAGAATTCCCAACAGTTTGTCCAAATCCAGGCTCTAAAGGCTTGAATTCAAAAAGTCCCAAAAAGTCATCGGACTTTTGCATTACAATTTTGTCGGGCTTCTGGAAATTTAATATACTCATATTATGAATTGAAGTTTGATAGGATTTTGGGAAATGCTTTAGCTGTATGCGACATTTCCTATTAGAAGAGACAAATTAAAAAAACACGTATATGCTATGTTCTGAGAAATAGAAATTTGGCAATCCGCAAATAAGCTGATTGCCAAATAAAAATCTCTTAAATCATTATTTCGAGTATAATTCGACGATTAACTGCTCGTTAATCTTCTCTGGAATATTTTCTCTTTCAGGATAAGCCATAAATTTACCGACCATTTTATCGGCATTAAATTCCAACCAAGGGAATTTACGAATATCAGACTTATTACCTACTGAATCTTTGATCACCTGCAAGCCTTTTGATTTTCCTCTTACCCCTACAATGTCACCAGGTTTTAGTTGACAAGATGCCACATTGGTAACAATCCCGTTTACAACAATGTGCTTATGAGACACCAATTGTCTTGCAGCTCGTCTTGTTGGTGCAATACCTAAACGAAAAACAGTATTGTCTAATCGCGCTTCCAAGAATTGCAAAAGAACTTCACCCGTAACACCTTTTTTACGAGTAGATGTTTCAAACAAATTACGGAATTGACGTTCTAAAACACCATAAGTGTATTTTGCTTTTTGCTTCTCCATTAACTGAAGTGCATAATCAGAATTTTGCTTTCTTCTTCGAGAATTACCATGCATTCCTGGCTTATATTTCTTTTTCTCGAATGCTTTACTGAAGCCAAAAATTGGCTCTCCGAATGCTCTAGCTTTTTTTGCTTTTGGTCCTCTATACCTTGCCATATTATTGAATTACGATTTTTTCAATTTGCGAATTACGATTGAATCAGACCCACAACTTACTCATTCAACTAAATATTAGAATTGTAAATCGCAAATCTATCTATCCCGATTAATTTCGGGACAAACTCTTATACTCTTCGACGTTTAGGTGGACGACATCCATTATGAGGCATTGGCGTCACGTCTTTGATTTTTGTTACTTTAATACCACTCGCATCAATCGCACGAATCGCTGCTTCGCGTCCAGATCCAGGCCCTTTAACAAATACTTCACATGAACGCAAACCTGCATCATGAGCAACTCTGGCTGCATCATTGGCAGCAACCTGAGCAGCATATGGAGTATTTTTCTTAGACCCACGGAAGCCAGATTTACCGGCAGACCCCCAAGAGATCACTTGTCCCTTTCTATTGGTGAGTGATACAATAATATTATTGAAACTAGCTTTAATGTAAGCATAACCTTCAGGTTCTACTTTAACTTTACGCTTTTTTGCTTTCGATTTTGATGTAATAGCTCTCTTTGCCATTTCTTATAAATTCAAGTTGCAAGTTGCGGGTTTCGCATTGTGAGTTGATATAAATAGACTAAAAAACTCCCAACACGTAACACGTAACCCGAATTACTTAGTTGCTTTCTTTTTATTGGCGACAGTCTTCTTACGCCCTTTTCTAGTACGCGCATTTGTTTGGGTACGTTGTCCTCTTAAAGGCAAACCTTTTCTGTGTCTAAGCCCTCTATAACAACCAATGTCCATCAAACGCTTAATATTCATCTGAATTTCAGAGCGCAACTCTCCTTCAACCTTATATTCATCTTGAATCATTTTCGCTAGAGAAGCAACTTGTTCGTCTGACCAATCATTTACTTTTACATTTGGATCGATGTCCGCTCTTTCTAGGATTTCTCCTGCAAGCGAACCTCCTATCCCGAAAATGTAAGTCAATCCGATGATTCCGCGCTTTGATTTTGGTAAGTCAACACCTACTATCCGAGCCATACTAAATTTAGATTTTAAATTTCATAACCTCTTTCGAGGCGATTTACAATATTATTTATCAACTGTAAATCTGTTGTTCTTTTAATGAATTACCCTTGACGTTGTTTAAATCGTGGGTTTTTCTTATTAATTACGTATACTTTTCCTTTTCTTTTAACAATCTTACAATCTACAGATCGCTTTTTAACTGATGCTCTAACTTTCATAATAATTATATTTATTTGTAGCGGTAAGTTATCCGCCCTCTACTCAAATCGTATGGTGACATTTCTACAGCAACTTTATCTCCAGGAAGGATTCTAATATAATTCATCCTCATCTTTCCGGAAATTGTTGCAACAATTTGGTGGTCATTTTCAAGGCGAACTCGAAACATTGCGTTTGATAATGCCTCTTCAATTATACCATCTTGTTTTATTAGATTCTTTTTTGACATGTTTTTTTTTTCGGTCGGCAAAGGTACAAAAATTATCTTGTTTTTAGATAATCAAAATTCATAAAAAACCTTGCCTGACAAAGGGTTATTAACAAATTTCAAAAAAAATAGCCGTCTACTCTTGATAAAATTTTAGATCTTTTCTAAAATCGAAACCTCTTTAACGTTAGGATTTTTCAAAATCTCTTCTTCTACTCCTTCGTGAGAAGACAAAATATCAGCCTTATCTTTTCTAACTGCGACAGAATGCTCATAATGAGCTGAAGGTTTTCGATCCTTTGCATATATTGTCCATCCATCTGTACTCTGCTTCACTTCTTTCCTTCCTAAATTAATCATTGGCTCAATGGCAATCACCATTCCTTCTTTCATTAATATTCCAGAACCACGTTTACCATAATTGGCTACTTCTGGATCCTCATGTAAGTTTTTTCCAAGTCCATGGCCAACCAACTCTCTAACTACTGAATAGTTATGTTGTCTCTGCGTATAATTTTGAATGGCATGCCCTATGTCTCCTAAACGCTTTCCATGAATCGCCATTTCAATACCTTTATATAAAGAAGTATTCGTAACCCTCAACAAGTCCATAGTCTCTTCATCCACATCCCCTACAGCAAAAGTATAAGCTGCATCACCGTAAAATCCATTCCAAAAAACACCACAATCTACCGATACAATTTGTCCATCTTTAAACTCTTCATCGGAGGGAATTCCATGTACCACAACTTCATCTACCGAAACACACAAGGTACTCGGAAAATCATTGTAACCTTTGAAACCTGGTATTGCACCTTCATGTGACCTGATTAATTCTTCAGCTTCTTTATCAATAACACTTCCTTTGATTCCTGGACGAATACGGCTCGCTACATGTGCTAAAGTTTTACTAACCAATAGACAGGATTTTCGAATAAGCTCTATTTCTTCGTCCGTCTTATAAAATATTTCCGTATTCTTACTAAACTGAGTAAAAAGAGTCATCTAGAATAATTATGATCTGAAAATCAAAATATCAAAAAAAAATCGTGCTAAGAGGCAGTAAGTGAATATTAACATTCGGAAAGTAGCTGCTCCCGTAGCACGATTTATATGAAAACAGACATATTCTGTTCTTTCTTATTTTTTACATACTTGCACCAATGCCTTGCATTCTGCTTCTTCCTTGAATCTTTCCTGATTTAACCAATCCATCATATCGACGCATCAACAAATGACTTTCGATTTGTTGCAAAGTATCTAATACTACTGCTACTAAAATCAATAATGAAGTTCCTCCATAAAACATTGCGAAAGCTACATTCACTCCAAATGCTACTGCAAAAGACGGCAGAATAGCAATTAATCCTAAAAATATAGAGCCAGGTAATGTAATCCGAGTTGTAACTGCATCAATAAAATCTGCAGTTGCCTTACCTGGCTTAATACCAGGTATAAAAGCATTTTGACGCTTCAAGTATTCTGCATATTGAGTAGGATTCACTAATAATGCCGTATAAACATAAGTGAATAGCACAACCAACAAGAAAGTAAAAATACTTGATGGAATCGAAAACGGATCTACCAGAGCTTGTAATATTGGATGTGCAGCCAAACTTGAATCATCTCCTGCAATAAACTGAGCTACAGTTGCTGGCAAAAACATTAACGCCTGTGCAAAGATAATTGGCATTACACCAGCTGCATTAACTTTAATTGGAATGTAATCACGAACACCCGCAGCAGGCATCGCATTAGATCCACGACCAACCATTCTTTTAGCAAACTGAATAGGGACTTTTCGAACCCCTTGAACAATCAGAACAGTTGCCATGATTATTGCAAAAAGAACAGCTAATTCAAAAATAAACAATATCAAGCCTCCTTTAGCTAACTGCTGTGTAAACTCAGCAACTAAAGCTACCGGTAGGGTTGCGATAATACCAACGGTAATTAATAATGAAATACCATTACCAATTCCTTTATCAGTAATTCGCTCTCCAAGCCACATTGCGAAAATAGTACCTCCTGAAAGGATAATAATATTTGCAATCCAAAATATACTTGTAGGAATAGATGCATCAACCGCACCCATTGATTTAATATATGTTAAATATCCACCCCCTTGAACTAAAGTAATAGCCAAAGTCAACATTCTAGTGATTTGAGTTAACTTTTTCCGACCAGACTCTCCCTCTTTTTGCTGTAGTCTTTGGAAGTAAGGAACTGCAAACCCTAATAATTGAATAATAATAGATGCAGTAATGTAAGGCATAATACCCAAAGCAAATACCGCTGCATTATTAAAAGCTCCACCAGTGAAAACATTGATCAAACCTAATAAATCACCTGCAGCATTTCCTGAAGATTGACTTTCCAGGATCGATGGGATAACACCAGGTAAAACGACAAAAGAACCAAAACGGAAAACTCCTAACATTGCAATAGTGAAGAGAATTCTATTTCTCAATTCTTTAATCTTCCAGATATTCTTTAAAGTAGTAAATAACTTATTCATTTCGAAATACTTAAATGTGTTCGGTTTAAAATTGGTTATCAAACATTAGCGAAAATAGCCATAAATCGTACCAATTGCTAAAAAGCCGAATTACACGAGATTTACACTACCCCCCTTTTCCTCAATAGTCTGTTTTGCTGAAGCAGAGCAAGCATGAGCAGAAACGGTAATTGAACTAGTCATTTCGCCGTCACCCAAAATTTTAACCCTGTCAGTTTTGCTGATGATACCATTCGCCAAAAGCATATCGATATCAATAGATGTAGTTTTATATTTCTCAGAGATTTCTTGCAAACGATCTAAGTTTATAGGTTTATAAACCGTACGATTAGGGTTTTTAAACCCACGCTTAGGCAAACGCATTTGAATAGGCATTTGACCTCCCTCAAAGTTTCTTTTACGGCTGTAACCAGAACGAGATTTCTGACCTTTATGACCACGTGTTGCTGTACCACCATGTCCAGATCCTTGTCCTCTCGCAATTCTCTTTCTTGATTTAGTCGCGCCTTTTGCAGGCCTTAAATTATGGAGTTCCATTTTTAATTACTTTTGAAATTTCCTAAAAATAGCATTTAACTCTATTGAGCAAATGCTTTTTTATTAATGAAAGCCTCTTTATCCTTCCTCAAATTTAACTAAATGCGACACTTTATGAATCATGCCCATTATTTGAGGAGTCGCCTCATGTTCTACTGTATGATTAATTTTTCTAAGACCTAAGGCTTCGATGGTCTTTTTTTGCCGACCAGGGCGACCTATAATACTTTTAACCTGCGTTACTTTAACCTTGCCCATCTTACTTATTGATGAATGATAATAAAGAAGTGATGATAAATTTTCAAAGTATAATCACCCTAAATTATCCGTTAAACACTTTATCCATTTCAATGCCTCTTTGCCGCGCAACATCAATCGGACTACGCAATTTTGATAAGGCATCAATTGTTGCTTTTACAACATTATGTGGATTTGAAGATCCTTGTGATTTAGCCAATACATTGTGAATTCCTGCTATCTCTAGAACCGCACGCATAGCACCTCCAGCAATAACACCTGTACCTTCAGAAGCTGGCTTAATCAATACTTTACCTGCACCATACTTTCCTTTTTGCTCATGTGGAATAGTGCCTTTATGAATGGGTACACGAACTAAATTCTTTTTAGCATCATCTACTGCCTTAGCAATAGATTCAGAAACATCTCTCGCTTTTCCTAAACCATGTCCTACCGCACCTTTTCCATCTCCAACAACGACAATCGCTGCAAAACTGAAAGTACGACCACCTTTAGTTACCTTAGCCACACGATTAAGGTTTACTAATTTTTCCTTCAATTCTGTTTCTGCCGGCTTAACTCTTTTTTGATTTCTTCTATCAGCCATTTTTATTATTGATTAGGGATGAGAAATTAGGAAGCATTCCTAAGTATCTATCCTTTTGTCATTATTAAAATTTCAGTCCTCCTTCTCTTGCACCATCTGCGAGAGCTTTCACTCTACCATGGTATAAATAACCACCTCTATCAAAAACAACATTGGAAATATCTTTAGCAGAAGCATTTTCTGCCAAGATTTTACCAACTTGACTCGCTTGAGCAGTCTTAGGAACACCTTTGTCAACTCGAGCATCTGCAGAAGATGCAGATACTAAAGTATGTCCTGCTACATCGTCAATTATTTGACAATAAATTTCTTTATTACTTCTGTAGACTGCTAAACGCGGTCTAACAGCCGTACCTCTGATTTTTTTTCGAATTCGTAAATGAATTCTCTTTCTTCGACTTGCTTTACCCATTTTAATTAAATTTTGAACTTAGTGTAAGACGTTTTTCAGTCAAACCCAAATTCCCCTATTTGAGTGAAAATAATTTTTATCTGATAATAGGATAAATGAAAAAAAATTATCCCGCTGTTTTACCTTGCTTACGACGAATCTCTTCACCTTTAAATCGAACACCTTTCCCTTTGTAAGGCTCTGGTTTTCGAAAGGCTCTAATTTTGGCAGCAATCTGACCAATCAATTGTTTATCATGGCTTTCCAGTTTCACCAAAGGATTCTTCCCTTTTTCCATTATAGCCTCAACCTTAACTTCAGAAGGAACAAAGAACATAACTGGGTGAGAATAACCCAAACTCAGTTCTAGTAATTGTCCTGTATTTGAAGCTCTATAACCAACCCCCACTAATTCTAACTCTTTGATGTAACCTTTAGATACACCTTCTACCATGTTATTTACTAAAGAACGGTATAATCCATGCATAGAACGATGACGCTTCTGGTCAGTAGGACGAGAAATATTAATGGTACCGTCTTCTATTTTTATTGTAAGATCTGGATCAATTTGTTGTGTCAACACTCCTTTAGGTCCCTTTACAGTGACCACGTTTCCTTTGCTAACACTTATTTCCACTCCTTGTGGAACTGATATTGGTGCTTTTCCTATTCTAGACATCGTAATAAATTTGATATTCCCGATGGAATGATTTACAGATTTTGTTTGAATTATTAATATCAATAATATTAATAAATATAACAAAGAACCTCACCGCCTACATTTTCCGAACGTGCTTGCTTATCTGTCATTACACCTCTTGAAGTAGAGATGATTGCAATGCCTAATCCATTAATAACACGAGGTAATGCATTTGCTTTTCGGTATTGACGAAGACCAGATTTACTAATTCTAAGCAACTTTCTGATAACAGGTTGCTTTGAAACTGGATCGTACTTTAGAGCTATTTTGATAACACCTTGAGGTCCATTATCTTCTTCAAATTTATATTTCAAAATATAACCTTGATTATAAAGAATCTCAGTAATAGACCGCTTCATTCTTGAAGAAGGAATTTCTACTACTCTATGACCTGCTTGTTGTGCATTTCTAATACGGGTCAGATAATCTGCAATAGGATCTGTAACTACCATTTTATATTATTCTGAGTTAACGATTTCAAGTTCCCGGTTTCTTTTTAAAAGACCTGAAAACTAATAAAAGCGCAACTTAATTTACCAACTTGCTTTAGTAACACCAGGGATCAAACCATTCAACGCCATTTCACGGAACTTGACACGACAAATCCCAAATCTGCGCATATATCCCTTTGGTCGCCCAGTTAATAAACATCTATTATGAGCTCGAACTGGTGATGCATTTCTAGGAAGCTTATCCAAAGCATCATAATCACCCTCTTCTTTCAATTTTTTTCTAAGAGCAGAATACTTAGCGCACATTCTTGCTCTTTTACGCTCTCTTGCGATGACTGATTTTCTAGCCATTTTTATTAAATTATATATCCTATTTTCTAAGTTTAAGATTACTCAAACTAGAAATTGAATTTTCTTAATTTCGTTGATTTTTAAAAGGCATTCCTAACAATTTCAATAATGCCAATGCTTCTGCATCTGTTTTTGCAGTTGTCACAAAAGTCACATCCATTCCTGTAATCTTTGGAACTTTATCTAAATCAATCTCTGGAAAGATAATTTGCTCCTGAATACCCATAGAATAGTTACCTCTACCATCGAAACTCTTATCATTAATGCCACGAAAATCACGAACCCTTGGTAAAGCGACAGTAATCAAACGCTCCATGAATTCCCACATTTGATTTTTACGTAGAGTAACTCTAGTACCGATAGTCATATCCTCTCTCAACTTAAAATTCGAGATTGACTTTTTGGCTTTAGTTGGAACTGCCTTCTGACCGGCAATTAAGCTCATCTCATTAAGTGCATTATCAACTAATTTTTTATCTTGAGTTGCTGCACCAACACCTTGGTTGATACATATCTTTTGCAATTTAGGAACCTGCATGATCGTTTTATACTGAAATTGTTCCATTAAAGCAGAAACGACCTTATCCTTATAAACCTCTTTGAGCTTTGGTTGGTAACTCATTATTATTCAGATATTTAAATAAATTAAAACTTGTAAACACAGTCAAATTAACGAATAATCGCACCCGATTTTTTCGCATATCGAACCAATTTACCTTCTTCCAATTTTCTTCCAACCCTTGTCGGCTCACCAGTTTGTGGATCAATCAACATTAAGTTAGAAATATGAATAGGCGCAGGTACGTCATTGATACCACCAGGATTATCTTGAGTAGCCTTGGTATGCTTTTTTACCATATTGACACCATCTACAATCGCCCGGTATTTTCCTGGAAAAACTTCCAAGACTTCGCCTTCTTGTCCTTTATCCTTTCCAGCGAGTACAAATACGCGATCACCTTTCTTGATATGGAACTTAGGTGCGAAACGCTTTTGTGTATCTTTCTTGCTCATTTTAATAGCTTTTATATAAATTAAGCCTTAAACTAAAATTCTGTTAATCAAATATTTACAAAACCTCTGGTGCCAATGACACAATACGCATGTAATCTCGCTCTCTCAATTCACGCGCAACGGGTCCGAAAATACGAGTACCTCGTGGCTCATCATTAGGAGTTAATAACACAACTGCATTATCGTCGAAACGAATATAAGAACCATCTTTACGACGAATCTCCTTTTTCGTTCGAACAACAACTGCTCTAGTTACTGTTCCTTTTTTTACACCACCAGGCGATGCTTCTTTTACTGTTACGATTATAGTATCACCTACAGATGCATACCTTCTTTTTGAACCGCCTAAAACACGAATACAAAGCACTTCCTTCGCACCACTGTTATCTGCTACTTTGAGTCTACTTTCCTGTTGAATCATGATAACTTTACTTTGTGATTTATCATTTAAAAAAATTCGATAATTAATCGCAATTCATAAATCATAAATCGCCCCCACCTAATGGTTTAACCAACAGCAAGGGTAAATAAATCAACATTATTTTGCTCTTTCGAGTACCTCAACTACTCTCCAGCGCTTATTTTTGCTAAGAGGTCGAGTTTCCATAATTCGGACAGTATCGCCCTCATTACAGTCATTTTTATCATCATGCGCCATGAACTTATTCGTCTTTTTTACAAACTTCCCATAAATAGGGTGACGAAGACGACGCTCAACCAGCACGCTAATGGTCTTATCCATTTTGGAACTAACCACCACTCCTGTTCTCGTTTTACGAAGATTTCTTTCTGTCATTATTAATTTAGTTCAAGGTTTAGGTCAGTACATAAGTTTAATTAAAAACTCAGGATACTGATTCCATAAACTATTTCTTTCTTCTTCTAGCTCTAATCTTAGAGCGGTTTGCCAAGTCTCCTTCACTCATTTCAGCTAGCTCCCGACGTCTCACTTCAGTTTTAAGTCGAGCCAAATCTCTACGTACCTCTCTCAATACTAGCGGATTATCCAATCCCTTGATGGCATGATCGAATTTTAGTTTACTGAACTGAGCGGCTGTTTCTCCCAACTCTGCTACTAGATCCTCATTTGAGAAATCTTGTAGTTCTAAGTATTTTTTACTTGCCATTTTTTATAAAATTCAAGGCGTTTTGTTTAGATTAATAAATTAAAAACTTAAAACTCTAAACAATAGAGCCAATTATTAGCCTACATAATCTGGTCGAATGGTCACTTTCGTCATAACTGGCAATTTTTGAGCTGCCAAACGAAGTGCTTCCATTGCAACTTCTCGTGGAACACCATCCATTTCAAACATAATTCTTCCTGGTTGAACTTGAGCAACCCAATGATCCAGTGCCCCTTTACCTTTACCCATACGTACCTCTTGAGGTTTCGATGTTATGGGTTTATCAGGAAAAATTCGAATCCAAACCTTGCCCTCTCTTTTCATATATCGAGTCATGGCAATCCGAGCAGATTCTATTTGACGGTTAGTGATTCGACCACCAGTTACTGCTTTCAAACCGAAAGATCCGAATGATACAAGCGTACCTCTTTTCGCGACGCTATTATTACGTCCTTTTTGCTGCTTACGATATTTTGTCCGTTTCGGCTGTAACATTTTACTATTAATTTAAATCCGTATCAACTTAATATTCAGATAGTTACGGAAAAATAATTTAAAAATTAATACTATTATCTAACCTAGATCTGAAAAGCCGCGCAAAGGTACGCTGAATTTTCTAATTTTCAGACCCTATGAGAATAATATTAGTCTCTTCTTCCTCTTCCACCGCCACCACGACGATCACCACCTCTTCCTCTTCCACCGCCACCACGACGATCACCACCTCTTCCTCTTCCACCACGGTCTTTATTTCCTGCACCTACATTTGGAGAAAGATCACGTTTCCCAAGTACCTCTCCATTACAGATCCATACTTTGATGCCAATTTTACCATAGACGGTTAAGGCTTCAGTTAAAGCATAATCTATATCTGCTCGGAAAGTATGCAAAGGTGTACGTCCTTCCTTGTATTCCTCTGAACGTGCCATTTCCGCTCCATTCAATCTACCAGAAATACGTACTTTGATTCCTTCAGCTCCTGCTCGAATAGTAGATTGAATAGCCATTTTGATAGCACGTCTATAATTAATACGTGATTCAATCTGTTTTGCTATAGATTCACCTACTATATGTGCATCTAATTCAGGCTTACGAATTTCAACAATATTAATTTGAACATCTTTACCTGAAAGCTTACGCAACTCCTCACGAATTCTATCAACTTCTTGTCCTCCCTTACCAATGATAATTCCTGGGCGAGAAGTATGAATGGTTACAGTAATACGCTTCAGGGTTCGCTCAATAATAATTCGAGCTATTCCACCTTTGGTTATACGTGCTCGGAGGTAGGTTCTAATTTTATCATCTTCCACAACTTTACTTGCAAAGTCTCTTCCACCAAACCAGCTAGATTCCCAGCCTCTAATAATTCCTAAGCGATTACCAATTGGATTCGTTTTTTGACCCATTTTTATTATTGCTAATAATACTTTACAGTGGATAAAATCAATTTATGCATTGTAAAATATCTATTAAAATCTATTCTTCTTCATCGTTAGTACCACCTTCAGCTTCGCTGTCTAACATTAGGCTGTTTTCCACTACTAATGTAATATGGTTAGTACGTTTACGAATTCTATGCGCTCGACCGTGTGGAGCTGGACGAAAACGCTTTAACATTGTACCTTCATCAACGAAGGCTTTAGTAATGATTAAATTATAATCATCCGCGCTCTCAATACCATCTAACTTATGCTCCCAATTGGCAATAGCTGACAGCAATACCTTCTCTACCCACTCAGCAGCTTCCTTTTTTGTAAAGCGCAAAATATCTAAAGCCTCGTCTACTTTTTTGCCACGAATATTGTCCACAACTAACCGCATTTTTCGCGGAGACATTGGGCAATTTTTTAGTTTAGCAACTGCTTCCATTTTTATCAGTTCTGAGTTCTGAGTTCACAGTTCTGAGTTCTTTTAAATTGAGCTCTGAACCGGAAACCGGGAACTAATTTTATTTCTTACGATTTCCAGCGTGTCCTCTAAATTGGCGAGTTGGAGAAAATTCTCCCAACTTATGACCCACCATATTTTCCGTTACGAAGACAGGTACGAATGTTTTGCCATTATGTACAGCAATTGTAAGTCCTACCATGTCTGGAATGATCATTGAAGATCGTGACCAAGTTTTTATGACTGATTTCTTAGTGCTCTCTTTAGCCTTATCTACTTTAGTCATTAACTTATGAAATACGTATGGTCCTTTTTTTATTGAACGAGCCATCTGTTATAATTACTTAGTGATTTGTAACGGGTGATTTGAATAATCGCCCTTTACTAACATAAATATTACTTTCTTGATTTCGTCTTTCTCTTCGTAATAATCAATTTCGTAGAATACTTCTTATTATTTCGAGTTTTTTGACCTTTCGCCATGATCCCTGTTCTAGACCTTGGGTGACCACCTGAAGATTTACCTTCACCTCCACCCATCGGGTGATCTACTGGATTCATCGCTACCCCTCTAGTCCTAGGTCTAACTCCTAACCATCTTTTTCGTCCCGCTTTTCCTAATACTTGTAATTGATGATCAGGGTTTGAAGTTGTCCCCATCGTTGCTCGGCATGTTAACAATACTCTTCTTACCTCACCAGAAGGAAGGCGAACAATTGCGTATTTACCTTCACGTCCCATCAATGTACCATTTGTTCCTGCTGACCTTGCCATTGCAGCACCTTTTCCAGGAGCTAATTCAATTGCATGAATAGTAGAACCTAATGGAATATCTTTCAAAAATAATGTGTTACCAATATTTGGAGTCGCTTTTGAACCAGATGAGATTTCATCTCCGACTTTTAAACCGTTAGGGGCAATGATATATCGCTTTTCACCATCTTTATAAACAATTAAAGCAATGTATGCAGTACGGTTTGGATCGTATTCAATGGTTTTCACTGTTGCAGGAATACCATCTTTGTTTCTTTTAAAATCAATGATACGATAACTACGCTTATGTCCTCCACCTCTGTATCGAGCTGTCATTTTACCTGAGTTATTACGACCACCTTTTTTATGAAGACCAGTCATTAAACTTTTCTCAGGCTTGTCAGTCGTCACCTCATCGAAAGTGTTACCAACTCTAAAACGAGTACCTGGCGTTATCGGATTAAACTTTTTAAGTGACATTGTATAAAATGTTTATCCGAGGCTATTCTAATCTCAACACAAAATCGAGACTCGCAACCTCTCTTTTTATTTCATTTAAATATCGCCGAAGAAATCAATTTCTTCGCCATCAGCCAAAGTGATAATGGCTTTTTTATAACTTGAAACCCTTCCTTTTATCAATCCCGCTCGCGTATTTCGACTTTTAGCTTTTGCTGGCATAATAATCGTATTCACCGATTCCACCTGCACGCTATATAAGTCTTCAATCGCCTTTCTGATTTCAATTTTATTCGACTTCTTATCCACAATAAAGCTATACTGGTTAAGACTATCTGTCAACCGATCTGCTTTTTCTGTGATAATTGGCTTGATTAATATTTCCTTAGCCATAACTAAAGTTACTTTGCATACTTTAGATACAAATTCAATAAATGAACTGTATAAAGAGTATTTAATTAAAAGTTTCTTTCAATTTCTCGATAGAGCCTTCAGAAAGAATCAATGTGTTTGCATTTAAAATTTGATACGGGTTCAAATCTGCTGCATTAACAACACTAGATTTCTGAATATTTCGGCTTGACAAATAAATGTCATTATCAGCTTCTCCAATTACTAAAACAGTTTTCTTGTCACTGCACTTTAGATTTTGAAGAATATTAATGTATGCACTCGTTTTTGGTGCATCAAAAGAGAAATCTTCCAAGATCATAATTCCGCCATCAGCAGCTTTAGAAGATAATGCAGACTTTCGAGCCAATTGCTTTACCTTTTTATTCATTTTCTGACGGTAATCTCTCGGCTTTGGTCCAAAAGCACGTCCTCCACCTCTAAAAACTGGACTTTTAATATCACCAGCACGAGCTGTTCCAGTTCCTTTCTGACGCTTAATCTTTCTTCTTGAACCCGCAATTTCACCACGCTCTTTTGACTTATGAGTACCTTGGCGTTGGTTCGCCAAAAATGCTTTTACATAAAGCCAAACTGCATGTTCATTAGGCTCAACACCAAAGATATCAGCAGGCAAGTCTATACTTCGACCTGTTTTTTCACCTTGAATATTTAAAACATCAAGTTTCATAATTCTATCGTGTTCTAGTGTCGGTGTGTTTAAATTTTCTTTCAAAAACTTAAGCACCTGAACACACATTATTTTTGAAGAATAACCATTGATCCTTTGTGACCAGGAATAGCTCCTTTGACAAGGATCAAATTCTTTTCAGCGAAGATTTTTACAACCTCCAAATTCTGGACAGTTATGCGCTTACCTCCTGTTCTACCCCCCATTCGCATTCCTTTGAATACTTTTGCAGGATAAGAGGCTGCTCCAATAGATCCAGGTGCTCGCTGACGATTATGCTGACCGTGAGTCGCGTCGTTAACACCTTTAAATCCATACCGCTTAACAACACCTTGAAAACCTTTACCTTTACTAGTACCTACTGCAGTTACTAGTTCTCCCTCCACAAATAAGTCATCTAATTTCACAAGATCTCCTAACTGTTTTTCAACAGCATCAAAATCTCTGAATTCCATCACTTTCTTCTTAGGAGCAGTTTTGGCTTTGTCGAAGTGTCCCATCATAGGTTTGGAAGTATTCTTGACTTTAGCATCACCATACCCTACTTGGAGGGCATTGTAACCATCAGAATCTTCTGTCTTGACTTGTGTAACTACGCATGGACCAGCCTCAACGACTGTGCAAGCTACATTTCGACCTTCAGCATCAAAAATGCTGGTCATACCGATCTTCTTACCGATCAAACCGTTCATCCTTTACTGATTTACGATTTATGATTCAAGATTGACGATTAAAATACAACCCCGTCAATCAAATCAATCTATATTTTGAAAATGAAATTTACACCGCAATGGAGAAATACGATCAAGTTAATTTAACTTGAATGTCAACACCACTCGGCAGCTCCAACTTAGACAGTGCATCGACTGTCTTTTGGGTAGGCGTATAAATTTCGATTAGTCGCTTGTGTGTTCGCAACTGAAACTGCTCCCGAGATTTTTTATTGACGTGCGGTGAACGCAGGACAGTAAAAATTTCTTTCTCAGTTGGCAGCGGAATCGGTCCAGTTACAACAGCTCCACTATTTCGGACTGTCTTCACAATCTTCTCCGTAGACTTGTCCACTAAGTTGTGGTCGTAAGAACGAAGTTTGATTCTGATTTTTTGATTCATAACCTATTGAAAAATTTAATTTTTTCTTGCTTAAGAATCACTTCGAATAAGTGACTTTTCCTAAGCGGCTGCAAAGGTAGAAATATGATTTATATTTCCAAGAATAAAATGGAAAGAAACTTATTTTTTTTTCAACAGCAAGAAAAAATATAATAATGATATATCAAAACACGTAGAAACATTGAGGTCTACGCTCAAATTTCCATCTGACTATCTTCTCTTTGGTTTGTTAGATCTTCTATTCTTATTGCCTCCTCTACCTCCACCTGATCTATAATTTCGGGAGTTGGATCGCCCTCTTGAAGGTTCTGGGGCTTGTGCTTTAGGAATCTCTGGAGGCAAATTCACTTTCTTCACTTCCTGTTCCATCAAATATTCAATACTAGAAAATTTGCGCCGATCTTTTCTATTAATAAAAGTCAATGCAACTCCTTCTGAGTCTGCTCTCGCCGTTCGTCCAATTCTGTGTATATAATCTTCTGCATCACCAGGCACATCATAATTTACGACTAAGTCTATGCCCTTTACATCAATTCCTCTGGATAATATATCTGTAGCAACCAAAATTGGTTGACTACCATTCTTAAAGCTCCTCAACATTTCTTCCCGAGCTTTTTGATCCAAATCAGAGTGAATTTCCCCCGCACCTAATCCTCCGCTTTTCAAAGCAGAAACGATGTTTTTCACGTTAGCTTTGGTACTCGAGAAAATTAAAATACGCTCATTGACGCCTTTTCGCTTTTTTAACAAGTGCACAATCAAATGAGGTTTTTGATTGTCTTCCGCATAATAAGCACCTTGTAAAATACCCGCTGCTGGTTTTGAAATAGCAAGGCTTATTTGTTCCGGCTTAATTAAAATCCGTTTGGAAAATTGTCTAATCTTAGGAGGCATAGTCGCTGAAAACATCAAAGTCTGCCGCTCTTTAGGCAAATAATTAATGATTTTCATTATGTCATTTTGAAACCCCATATCTAACATTCTATCTGCCTCATCCAATATTAAGTGCTTTAATTGATCAATTTTAACATACCCCATATTTAAATGGGCGATCAATCGACCCGGAGTTGCAACAACGATATTGGCGCCCAATTTTAATGCTCTCTTTTCATCATCAAACGAATTGCCATCACGCCCTCCATAAATCGGAATAGAACTAATATCTGTGAAATAAGCAAAACCTTCCAATTGTTGATCAATTTGTACGGCAAGCTCTCGGGTAGGGACTAAAATAAGTGCATCTACAGATTTAGTATCATTTCCCATTAATTGGTCAATAATTGGAAGTAAAAAAGCAGCCGTTTTCCCAGTCCCAGTTTGGGCACAAGCGATCAAATCTTTGCCATCCAATATTAGCGGAATAGCCTGTTCTTGAATGGGTGTCGCTTTTTCAAACCCCATCGCATCTAATCCAGACAAAAGCTGATCACTTATATTCAATTCTTTAAATGTCAAAATCCTATTGATTTACGATTGATGATTTACGATTGATGATTATTTGAAATCCGGTTCCTTATTTTTTGGAGATTATAACTTCACACGTAAATCTATCCTTTTATTATATGATGTTGATTTTCAGTATTTTACAAAAAAACATTACTCCGATATGTAAAATCGATTCCAAATATACGGATTTGAAAGAGCTATTGCCAAGATTAATTAGAAATAGCTCTCCGCATAAGGATTTATTCTGAAAGGATTTTCGAAATAAAAAATGGGATTTGATTTCAACCGAGAAACACACTTTTTTCAAAAACTTACTTTCTATACTAATTCAATAGAATTCTCCTCTCTAGTTTTCTTCATCTTATTTCATTCGTAATAAAATCACCTTTACCCTTATAACCAAAGGCTTTCGAGCCCTAATTCTACCTATCTAACAGGTTAAACTTCACATAAAAGAGTAGAACAACTTGACTTCAATGTTAATTTAATGTAAACTTATCCTTAACTTTGCGTAAACTTTCTATTAATTTAATGTAAAATAATGATATTATGAAAAAATTAAAGTTTAAAGAAGAACAAAGATTTAGCCGTTTTGAGATTTATGCGTTGCTCTTATTTTTTATTATTGGTTTGACTTACCGATTTGTTGAAAATTTATTAGTCAATGGACTTCAAATGGATAGTACATCCGTCTCAGTAATAGGTTTTATAGTACTTTTAGCTGGATCTCTTTGGTATTTATGGAATTTAAAATTGGAAATTTCCGTCAATAAAAAGGGATTAAAATATCAATTTGGATCTTGGAATGCAGAGCCAAAAAGAATCAAATGGGAAGATATTGAGGAATATCGTTTTGTTGAATCTACTCAACCTGCTAATTGGTCTGGATGGAATGTGCAGTTCCAAAATGAAGAGCGTCAAGTAAGTTTATGTGGTCGAAATGGTGTTCAAATTGTTACCAAAGATGGAGAAAAACTTTTCATTGGGTCTCGCAAGTTGGATGTATTAAGAGAAAAAATTAAAAATCATTTAGCCCCAAGTGAATAATCACAAAATTAAGTTTACCTCGGCTTTTGTTTAACAAACAAAGTCAATCCCGAATTTTCAATCATTGAAAATTCGGGATTTTTTTTTAAAACTATTCCCTAGTTTAATATTATGAATAAGTGCTTGGAAAGAAATGGGAACTTCTCAGAGTATGTTTGTATCCTTCTTTATCTCACCTCTTCGAAACGACATTCTGTTTTTCTTCTTTTGTCATTCTAACATTATCTCTAAGTTCAACTTTCGTTGGATGATCCATCTTATTGAGGAACGTGAAAAGAAAAACAAAAGAATCCGCCTAATGTTATAGGTTACTCTTTACACCTTCCAGAGTAAAGATTTAACCTTAAGTTAATGATTAACTTAAATCGAGTTAATAAAATAATCAGAGTTTTGCGAACTCAATCAAGAACCTCAAAAAACTAGGAATTCGGGAGGCAAACATTTTCTATCTGACACGATAAAAAAATTGACACCGTTTGCCTCCTTTTTCATTTATTTAATTTCGAAGTCCTTTACACAAAACAAATTTATAATTTTTTTACAAACTTAATCTTAGGTTAACATAAAACTTAATTTCAGTTAATAATTGTTTTCCAATTTTGCACGGTCAATTTTAGAAATAATAAATCGTGTCAAAGATGAAAAACATTTACTTCCTTCTTTTAGGAGTACTTCTGCTTTCCTTCCAAAATATTGAGGCGCAAGAAGCACAACCTATCGCAAAAATTAAGTTTGGGAAAGGGCTAGCAATTATGGCTCCCGATTCTTCTTTGTATATCAAAGCAACTTTCCGATTTCAAAGTCTTTTCGATGCAAAAAGAAATCTTGAAGATGGTGCTGATTGGAATTCAAATTTTTTGGTTCGCCGAGCTAGATTTAAATTCAATGGTTGGGCGATAAACCCTAATTTTGGGTATAAAGTCGAACTTGCACTTTCAAATCGGGACTTAAGCACTTCTTCTGACTTTGATCAGACTTCAGGGGCTCCAAAAATAATTTTAGATGCCGTAGTGAAATGGAAATTCCATAAAAATTTCACATTGTGGGCTGGACAAACTAAACTACCAGGCAATAGACAGCGAGTTGTTTCTTCTCAAGCTATGCAATTGGTGGATCGAAGTGTGGTCAATAGTATTTTCAATATCGATCGAGATATTGGAGTCCACTTAAGAGGTAAATTTAAATCTGGAAAAGTCGTAGTTAAACCAATCGTAGCGCTGTCAATGGGTGAAGGTAGAAATGTAACTTCACAAAATATTGGAGGTTTAAACTATACGGGAAGACTAGAAGTTTTACCATTTGGTGAATTCGCAAGTAAAGGGGACTATTTTGAAGCTGACTTAAAAAGGGAAGCGACTCCAAAATTAGCTATTGGGGCTTCTTATAATTTGAATAGAGGAGCTTCTCGTCAAAAACACTCTGGGAAATTCTTAATTGATACAGAGGGTGACTACTTAGAGAATGATTTACAGACAACCTTTGTTGATGCCATGTTCAAATATAGAGGTCTTTCAATTTTGGCAGAGTATGCGGATAAAAGATGCGTATTAGATAACGGTGTAAGTCACGAAGAAGTAAAAAATGAAATGATTGATGCTAATGGTAGAACTTATTATACAGGTAAAGGCTTTAGCATTCAGTCGGGTTATCTTTTCAAAAACAATTGGGAAATCGCTTCTCGATTTACAACAGTTACTCCAGATTGGGATATGAGTTTTACTGGCTTAAATGAATATACTTTAGGTATATCAAAATATGTAGTTGGACATAACTTAAAGGTTCAATCTGATATAACACTAACAGACAAAGAAGGAACAGATGTTAATTCATTGAGATACCGTTTTCAATTTGAATTTGCCTTCTAGCTAAATTGTAATTAATTGATTAGGATTACTTATTAGAAAAATAACATAAAAAGACGATGTTTTCGATTAAATAATCGGAACATCGTCTTTTTATTAAAACGAAAAACAAAATAAACAAATGGATATTTCATTTATCGTGATGTGGTTAGGTTTCATTCTAGCCTCTTATTCAGTCGTTGGAAATGATGTAATACAAACACTTGGTACATTTCTTACTTCCAATGAAAAAAGGGTAAAATGGTGGATTTTATGGGCATTTGCCTCTGTCATTTTATTATATGCTTTAGTAGGTGGGTACATGGCAGGAGATATTGACTATGGTCGTTTAGACAAGTTTGATATGCCCACGACTTACAATTGGTATTACTTATTACCTCCTCTTGTACTTTTATCAATTACGCGATCGGGGATTCCGGTAAGTACGACGTTCATGATTTTGACACTTTTTTCTTTGAGTTCTATTCCAAATGATTTACCGACCATGATGTCAAGTGTTTTCGACTCTGGAACGAAATTAGGAGGGATGATTCAAAAATCCATAATGGGTTATATTATAGCCTTTCTTTCGTCTATTATCATTTATGTCGCTATTACAAGGCTTACAGAAAAAAGATTCTTAGATAATCCGATCACAGAAAATAGTCGCCCATTCTGGACGGCAGCGCAATGGTTTACTACTGGTTTTTTATGGTTCCAATGGTTAACTCAAGATTTAGCAAATATTTATATTTACTTGAGAGGTGGAGAAGATTTGTCGATAGGTGGATTTATCTTTTCTGTCGTAATTTTAGTTGGTTTATTAGGGTATATTTTCTACCAAAAAGGAGGTGCTGTTCAAAATGTGGTTCGAGAAAAAACCAATACTGCCGATATCCGATCAGCGACTTTTGTTGATCTAATTTATGGTATCATTCTCTATATCTTCAAATATAATTACCTCGGCTTATTCGAAGCGAAACTTCCAATGAGTACAACATGGGTTTTCATAGGATTACTTGCAGGTCGTGAAATTGGAATTCGATTAAACCTAGAAAAGAAACTTTCTTCAAAAGTTACTAGAATGGTTTTTGCAGATTTAGGTAAGGTTTTCTTTGGATTATTGGTGAGTGTTGTTTTGGTATTTATTATCAAACTACTTGCAGGATAAACGCCAAGGATTGAAAGGTTCAAAGTTCAAGTTAATCTATACTTGAATTTTGAACCTTATCCTTTGTTCAAAGGATAATTGAAGGGCAACTACCCAATTTTAACTATTCGAAAACCTCGCTGACTAGTACATCCTCGAAGCCCTGTCGAATGAGGTCTTTTTTAAATAAATATGCAGATTGAACTACCCGGTACGTTCGAATTGTAAAATGAGTTTTATCGCCATTGGAAGGTAACTCTACTTTCAAATTTGGAAATTTTGCTTTCAATTCTTCCAGCTGTTCTATGCCTGAAACAATCTGAACTTTATATAATTTTTCCTGCTCCTTTACATTAAGATTAATTAAGTCCTTTAATGACCTTTCTTTATACTCCTTCACTTCCCAAAAGACAGCTGGATTCGATTTCAAAAATTGGGATCGTTGTACTTCCCTGAAAAAGCATCCATAAATATCACTCCCTCCAAAACCAGATTTTCTATTTGATGAGAAATATGCTAATTTACCATCTTTAGATAGTCGGAAATCAGTGTCATTTCCTGCCGAATTAATCGGATATTCTAAATTATGAGGCTCTGACCATTTTTCGATTTCATCATAAAAAACCGATTTGAAAATATCCAGCCCTCCCATGCTCCGTCTTGGATGGTTAGAACTAAAATACAATATCCGTCCATCTGACGAAAGAAATGGCGAGGTTTCGTCAAATTCAGTATTGATCGCCTTCCCAAGGTTTTGAGGTTCACTCCACACCCCATTTTGAATAGATGTCCAGTACAAATCTAAACCGCCATATCCTCCTGCTCGACGACTAGCAAAGATCAGTGTATTTTGATTAAATAAATAAGGCGTACAATCTCCCTTTTGAGCATTGAAAGGATCTCTAAAGTCTATTTGCCCAGCACTATCTACATCAAAATTCTTTGTCAGAACATTGCCTCTTGTTAGAATAGGGCTTCGAAAAAAAAACATAGTCGAACCTGTGGAATCAAAATCTAAAAGGACTTCATTTTCCGACGTATTGATGGAATAAGCAATCTGTTCGTTTCCTGTCCATTTACCATTATTTGAATAAGAATAATAAATATCAAAATTAGGCTCTTGAAAGGAATTACCCTTCTCTAACGAAGATGCTTTATTGGCTGAAAAATATAGCTTAGCAGGGTCATTGGGGCTTAAAACAGGTACAATTTCATCTCTCCTAGAGTTAATATTCTCCCCCAAATTTTCTACAATATTTTGGTTCCTATTTCCTAGAATTCTCATCCCGGTAACACAACGTAAGATCTCACTTTTCACCATTAATCTTCGCTCGTCATTCTTTTCCGCTTTTCTCAAGAAATCTTTATAGTATTTAACCGCCTGAATAAATTCATGATTGGAATGATAGACTTTAGCAAGATAAAAACAGAGATCTTCAGAAGGAGATTTTTGATGATTTAAACATTGAGTGAGTTCATTTTTTGCTAGTTCTAATTCATCTACATAGTAATAAGAAACCCCTAAAAAATAACGTACCTCATGATTAGTTGGAGTGATGGCTTTGATAGGTTCAAAAGATCGAATTGCCTGACTATAGCGCTCTAAAATAAACTGTTTTTTCCCTTCTTGAAAATCGTGCGCATCTTGAGAAAGGGCTTGAGAAGCCAAAATAAGACCTAAAATGGATATGAGTAAGACTCTAAACATAGTTCTAAGGCACTTGGATAAAATAAGTTAACCAATTTATGGTTAGGATTTTTTGTGCTTAATGAGGCAAAAAACATAGGTATAACCATCGTTAAGGCGAGGCTTTTTAACAAAAAAAGACAAGCTCAAATGGTAAATTTATTATGTCCGAGTTCCTAACCTGGCTTAACCAGTACCATACAAGTGGGGTTAGATTCTTCTTTGGCTTGATCCAAAGAAGCAAAATTCAAGGCTGCGGATATTTTAGCTAAAATTCAATTGCCCTCCCACAAGCATCCCATCCGCGTGCGGTTCGTTCGCTTGAATGTTCCCCGAACATTCACCCTGCGGGATTACTCGCTCCCCCAAATGCTCGCCAAGCTCGCGTGGGTAGTTTTTCCGCAAACGCTAAATTGAATTTGCCACCCATCCGCTTTGCGGTTCACTCACTTGAATGTCCCCCAGACATTCATCCTGCGGAATCGTTCGCTCATGCTAAAATCTCCAATGCCGGTAAACCCTCTATTATAAGTCTTGCCACATTTGCGCAAGATTTAAATTGAAAGGAACTAAGGGGTTCTTGATTCTAAATGCTCCATTCAAAATTAAGGATAGAGCATCCAGAATCAAGAACTCAAAATGCTTAAATTTCCTGAGTATGGTCAAATTGTTCAAGATAATCCCCTACTCTACGCAGGAAAGAACCCCCAAGAAAACCATCCACAACTCTGTGATCATAAGAAAGAGACAAAAAGCACATTTGGCGCACTGCAATCAAATCACCATATTCTGTCTCCACGACTGCTGGTTTTTTTCGAATTGCTCCAGTTGCCATTATGGCTACTTGAGGCTGATTAATGATAGGGGTCCCCATTACATTACCGAAAGTACCTACATTAGTCAGGGTAAAAGTACCACCTTGGATATCTTCTGGTTTCAATTTATTTTGTCGGGCTCGATTCGCTAAATCATTTACAGATTTTGTTATTCCCAACAAATTCTTTTCGTCCGCATTTTTGATAACAGGAACAATCAAATTACCACTTGGCAGAGCCGTTGCCATTCCAATATTAAAATCTTTTTTGACAATGAGATTATTACCATCTACTGAAATATTGACCATAGGAAAGTCTCTCAGCGCTTTTACAACTGCCTCTACAAACATGGGCGTAAAAGTGATTTTTTGACCATACTTTTGCTGAAAAGGTCCCTTCACCTTATTTCTCCAATTGACCAAATTCGTAACATCTACCTCGACAAAAGAAGTGACATGCGGTGAAGTTCTTTTAGACATCACCATATGATCGGCTATCAATTTCCGCATTCTGTCCATCTCCACGATTTCAGTTCCACCACTCACACTTTGTGTTGGTTTAGGACTCGAAACAGCAGTTTTTGGAGCAGGTGCTGCAGGTTGAGCTACCGGGGCAGATTTTTGTAAATAAGGTCTTTCCTCAACATAAGCTATAATATCCCTTTTAGTCACTCGCCCATGCAATCCACTTCCAGAAACGGTATCTAACTCTTCAGGTCTAATGCCTTCTTTTTTGGCAATATTTCTGACTAGAGGAGAATAAAATCGGCCACTTTCGCTTGTTTTTGCATTGGTGGTGGTGGATTCTGCAACAGCGAATACGGGCTCGGGCTGAGGTGTTTTTATTTCATTACCATTCGTCGTACCATTTGATTGACCATTGACAGATGGAGCTTCGTCAACTTTGACAGAAGGTGTCACATCAACGGTTATTTCTTCTCCTTCGGTAGCAATAATAGCGACTGTTTTGCCAACTTCTACGACATCATTTTCTTCAAAAAGTATTTTGGCAATCGTTCCCGCAACAGGACTTGGCACCTCTGAATCCACTTTATCAGTAGCTATTTCCAAAATGGTTTCATCCATTTCCACCGTATCACCAACATTTTTTACCCATTTCAGGATAGTTGCCTCCATTATACTTTCGCCCATTTTAGGCATGATTAAATCTATTTGCGCCATACAATTTTTTATTTGGTTGATTTTTTTATTTGGTTAAGACTAAAAAGGAGCACAAAGGTACGTATTTGGAGGCAGAGTTCACACCCCCCAAATGAAACTTATAGCCCCCTTTTTTGAATACCCGACAAAAATGGAACGAAACGGAAATCACCCCACTCTTCTTGTTTAAACTCGTCTTCTGATAGTCGAATAATCCGTAACATCCTTTGAATTTTCACCCCGACGGGTACCACTAAAACACCTCCAATTTTTAATTGTTTCAATAATTTTTCAGGTACTTCAGGAGCACCTGCCGTAACTAAAATTTTATCAAAAGGTGCAAATTCAGGTAGACCTAAGTATCCATCTTTGAAATACATCCGGATACCTGAAAAGCCTAAATCATCTAAGAGTTGTTTTGTCTTTTTATAAAGTGCCTCTTGTCGTTCAATCGTAAATACACGAGCTCCCAAGCTCGCCAATACAGCTGCTTGATAACCACTACCTGTACCTATTTCAAGTATTTTTTCTCTTTTTTTGACTTCTAATAATTGGGTTTGAAAAGCGACTGTATAAGGCTGGGAAATGGTTTGTTCACAACCTATCGGAAAAGCTTGGTCTTTATAAGCTTGCTCCTCAAAAGCTTTCTCCAAAAAGAAATGTCTCGGAATTTGATTCATTACACTCAAAATTCGTTCGTCTGTAATACCCTTTTTCCGAAGGGATTGAACGAGTTTGTTTCGAAGACCTTTATGTCGATAGGTATCAGTCATTTAAATATGGAGTTCCTTTTCCAAGATCACCAAATTAGCGATATAAGGGAGTTGGCAAGAAATAACCTACCCATTTTACTTGCTCTTTTTTATTCATTCATCGTTAAAAAACCTCGCTATGCCTTTGGGTATGCCTACGTTTTTTGCCTCGACTGAATAAAATATAACTACGCAAAATTGGGTACCTTATTTTTTACCAACTCTCTAACCCTTTAATTTGGCAATGATTTATTTTTAATTTATTTTGGTTAGGTGAGTTTTGTCAAATATAGTTTTTTGAAACAGAGGATCCTTATTTTTATCCTACCAGAATTTTAATAAAGGCAAAAACATCGTAATTACATGGGTATAAACCAACAAAAACATACCGTATTAGCTTTAGAAAGTAGCATTGATTTCCTGAGTGATTTGTTGAATAAATATAAAGAATCTGATATCTCTTTGGTAAAAGAAGATTTTAAGGAGACAAAGTATTCCGAGCAAATGCAAAAAAAGCTATTGACAATAATTTTCGAATTGAAATTGGAGAACACGATAATTGACGTTTTGAGGTCTTCTCACTTTGAGTTGCCAATGAAGAATCTCTCGGTTTCTTCATTAGCAACTCAGTAGTCAGTGAAAGGAATCAAAAATTCTAGTTACTTCGAAATCAATACTTTCTCTACCGCTCCATCTCCAATTCTCAAAAAGTACAACCCTTCTGGTAAAATTGAAGTATCTAAAATAGTCTCTTGAATCATGGTCTCTTGAATCATCAAATGACCAATCGAATTCCAAACATCAACCTGAATCGGAGTTTGAAATGCTGTCTCAACTTTCAGCCAATTACCCGCCGGATTTGGGTAAATTTTATAGTCAATTCCTCTAACCAAGTCATTAGTTCCTACCATACAAACCTCATTATTGCTCGAGGCAAAAGTTGGTGTTATTTGCTCAAAAGCGCCTAGACCATTAGGGCATCTAGCAAAGGCTATGTCATCGGTTTGTGCTCCAAATACCGCTTGATCGATAATGTTCAATTGCGGATCAACCAATAATAACTCTTCTCCATTATTGGACAAATTGAAAGAAGTATGTAATCCCATTTGCTCTTCGTCATCATCTACCCACACGATCAAATACTCACCAGGATCGATGGTTACACCCGTTGGAAATGTCCATTTTGCCAAATCAGTTGGATTATCCGTTAAATACCAACCACTGATGTCTATAGTTTGATTTGAATTATTATACAACTCTACCCAATCATCAAACTCACCATCTTGATCCGCTTGAATAGTTTCATTATCTGCCAACACCTCATTGATAACTATATCTCCAGCTACCCCTAAAGTGTGATATTCCAATTCTGCCAATTGTGGATCAAATCTTCCGGCGTCATTATTCTCTGCATATATATAATATTGTAGCCCACCGATTCCAACTGTAACCTCTGCTCCATATACTCCATCGCCAGCACTTCCGTCACTATGATTTCCATCATCAAACATTTCAACCAGTTCAAAAATATCCTTGATGTCTGTTCGATACCCTAAAAGGACTTTAATATTGGCGTTGATAGCTGCTGTAATAGCAACTTGTTCGCCTGGAGTAGGGAAGTTTGGACTATTTGAAATATTCGATATAGTAGGAGGTGTATCCGTCAATTCAGAAATTCCTTGCAGAAAATTAGTTCTATTATCCATTAACTCCGTGATCCCAAAAGCAATTTCAGTCCCATCAAAACTATCCGTTATACTTCCAGTATAATTAGCATTAAAATCCGCTTCTGAATATATTTTATTTGGATCTTGAGACAATGCATTACCAATCAAATCACGTAATTCTTGTGTACGGGTTTTGTAAATTCCATTAGTGAAATTTTGACTCAAAACCGTTCGATAATGTGCTGCATACATTCTTTTCCAAGTCGGGTCTCCCAAAATCGTTTTCAAAACTGGCTTTCTATCATCACTTTCCCCATAAAATGGATCGAGGTTGATAAATTCATCAATTGTGGGTTGTGTAGAACCAACCATTGGAACATCAATCCATGGGTACCGTCCGAAAGATTCATTTAAGTCATCAATAGTTGGTGTAAATCGTCCATTATCTTGTTGAAAAATATGCCAATTACGAGGCACTGCTCCCAAATAACTATCATAACTAGTAATCAAGTTATTAAAAACAGACATCCACATAAAACGATCTAAATCAATAACTTGGCGAGCATTTTGAGGCGAATCTTTAAGGGTCATAGTCGCATTTGCCAACTCATCCCAACCGGCATCAGATTGAATATCATAATGTGGAATATAGCAAGCGATTCCTGTACCCAAGTATTCCATCGAAGAACCGAGTCCATCTTCGCAACCAAAGGGCGGCGTGGGAGGATCAAAATCATAATCTGGGTTCCCCTCAAATCGAGGATTATCACTATCAGAAAGATAATTGCCTCCTAAAAATTTCTTATTCACGGATTCTGTATTAGCGAAAAGTCCATGATAAGTTCCGTTTATGAATACTCTGGCATAATTTGCTTGAGGTGCCTTCATATATTGACGTGCCAATTCATACCCAAATACCTCTCTCAAAAAAGAAGGATCTTTTGCACCATTAGCTAATTTAAGCACTTCAAAACCTTGAAAATCTTGGTTTTTCAAATAATCCAATTTGATATTCAAAGATTTCTTCGGATGTACTGCACTATAGGTACTGGGGGATCGATACCTCACGCCTACACTGTCAAAAGCGGTTCCATTGATTTCGATCTCAGCCATTAATCTTCCACCTTGTCCAAGTGAAAAAGAATCGTTTAATATCTGATCCCAATTACTATCTTGAAAAGTGATTTCAATCGTTGTAATGACGTCTGTATCGTACAGTTTTTGAGCTGAAATTTGAAGGACAAAACAAGTAAGGAACGTGGATAGAATAAATTGACCAATTTGCGGTTTAAATTTTTTGGGACTAATGAGGCAAAAAGCACAGGCATAGCCAAAGCTATGGCGAGCATTTTTAACAAAATTAGACGCAAAAAAGGTAAGTACAAATGGTAAATTTATTTTGTCCATGCTCCTAAAAAGTGTAATTGTAAAAAGGATATTCTTCATAATTATTTAAGTAGATGTCAGAAATCAAGTGCTAGCGTTCAAGTACCAAATGTCCAATTTATCACATCTGAAACGTGAACCCTCTATTAGAAATGAGAAATAAATAACTTAGTGTGTCAAAAAAGTCACAAAGTAACGAGTAAAAAATTCGCCAAAAATAAAAGACCTGTCTCAATTCCTTTGTTTTTTGAGACAGGTCTTTTGTCAGCCAAATAAGAAAAATGAAATTAGGTCTTCTTTTTCAATACAATCCGAGCTCCATGTTTTTCAATAATCTCTATTATTTGTGATCTTTATACCTAGAAAATCATCACCTTTTGAGGCTTCGCAAATTCATCTCCATCTGCACCTCTAAATTTCACAAAATACGAACCTCCTGAAAGGGATCCTAAATCAAAATATTGATTAATAAAGCGATCGTTTGGCTGAATTTTATCGGTATAAATTAATTTTCCGGTAAGGTCATAAATCTCGATTTGTGCTTCCTCTTCTATCTCTTTTAATCTGCCTTCTACGTATAAAATCCCATCAGTTGGATTTGGATAAACCGTTAAATCTATTAATTCCTCCACCTCATTTGTTGCAACAGGAAACTCCCCATTCGCAAAAGCATAATCACCTAATAATAAGGTGTCAATTCGAATAAAACCACTTCCATCTGTACTCCCCAATGTTTGCTTTCGATAATAAGGATACTCAATCCAAATATCATCAGGGTTTTCGCGCCAAACAAGGATTAGACTATCTTCTGTATTTTGTGTCAAGTCATGATCCAATTGATTTGGACTTCCTCCTTTATATTGGACAGTCCCTTTCATTTTGAAATTATTTTCAGGAACAACGCCACTAAAATTCCAATAATGGGTACTGGACATTTGTAAGTCAAAAGGATTAGCATCCACATCACTATCAGGAGCAGTCCAATGATGAACAATATTGATCATTGCTGAATCTTCTTCCGCCATTTCGAGTACTTCTATCGTCAAAAATGCTACATAAGCAGTGGAAATAGTCTTAGGCTCATTCACTTTAATTCGATTTTGCATTCGAGCCAAATTGAGCTTATTTCCATCATTCAAAACCTGCATCTTTGGTTCAAAAGGAACGGTAAAATCAACTATGGTAAGTTCACCATCAGCCACAAATGCTTCAGTATATTCATTCCAGTTTTCATCAAAAAAAGTTATTTCTAAAGGCACCTGTTCATGAAAAGCAGGAGCGGCGCGAAGTTTTTGTTGAATTTCAACTTCTACATTGTAATTCCCTCCACTTTGATTGACGCTAATTTCATTAATTTCAAAATTAGAATAACCAGGATTATATATCCATGCGTCAAAAAATGGATTCAAATCAACCCCTGTTTCATCACTCAAATAATCTCTAAAATCTTCGGCATTGATACTTTGGTATTTAAAATGTTGCAACATCGCAGACATACCTGAGCGGAACTTATCATCGCCCAAATAACCTCGCAAATTATGCATCATCGAAGCACCTTTTCGATAAGTATGTGTTCCATATGTATTTTGATATGGAATGCCAGATAATGGCAGAAAAGCTCCATCATCTACATGCGCAGAAACCAAGACATTATTCAAATGATTATCTTTCACAACGTCCACAAAGTATTCTTGTCCAAAAGTATATTCCGTCATCAAATGAGCCCCATACTCTGCATTTCCTTCCTTTATCCACATATTTGCTGGAGAAGACAAGGTGAGCATATTTCCCCACCAATGATGTGCTAACTCATGAGCTGCCAAACGATTTTGACCTGGGGTTGGACCATTCGTTGCAATACTTACGGGATAAGCAATATTCGTACAGTGTTCCATCGCCCCTACATTCGTCATTACATAACCTACTCGATCCCAGTGATAAGGCCCAAACCAATATTCAAGTGCATCGATGGTATTGCCTAATTGCTCAAATGAGTTTTTAATTTGAGAAGTATCATTCGGATGCCCAATCAATTCAACCGGGATATCTCCAAAAGTCCCTGTATGCGTATCATGAACAATTGCATACGGTCCAATTGCTACACCAACCAAATAGGTTGGTAAAGGTTGATTGAATCTGTATTGCCGAAGATTTGACCCATTTCCCAGATCTGTCTCACCGAGGAAAGTCCCAATACCATAAGCACGTTTTCCATCTGGAGAAATAATGTTTAAATCATACGTGGCTCGCTCCACAAAATTATCGAAGCAAGGAAACCATCCACGACCAAAATTATAAGGGCTTTCGCCTAAACCGATACCCAAATTATAAGCAATAGCCCCTTCAAAAACGAAACCTCCAAATCCACCAGATGCTGGAATGGGGTGACCTTGATAATAAATTTTTATTGTTGAAGTGTCACCAATATTCATTGTTTGAGGAAAATCAAAATTGATAAAAAGTCCATCGAAATCAAAGTCTACTAGCCCGCCAAAACCTTCGATAGAATCAACTTGCAATTCCAACAAGTCCAATGGCTGCATTTTCGTTAAGCCATCCATTTTGGGTGTAAAAGTAATTTCACAAGATCCTTTAATCGTTTGCCCACTAAAATCTGTTGCGTCAATCGTAATATTATAGTTCAAAATATCAATTGTATCGCTACGTTCAGCACTTTCCGTCATAGCAATGATTTCGCTTTCCGTCAACGGAATCATTGGAATTTGGCTTTTATGATAATGGCAGCCATGAAAATCTTCGGGCTGAGCAATGATCGTTTTTTGGATGAATATAAAAGCGAAAAGGAGTAATAATTGAGTACAATTTATTTTCATAATTCAAATGAGTTCAACATTCTTAATTTTCAGTTCAGGGTTGGTGACACCTGTTGGAACTGACTATTAAAAATTGGAAACAAAAAAGGAATTTACGCAAAAAAAGAAATCCGACTACTTTTTTTGAAAAAAGGCCGGATAATTTGTCATTTAGAGTATGTTTGAATTTTGATTTTGGCGATTTTTCGGCAACTATTATTTTGCACAGCGTTATTTTTCTCCTCAAATTGCCCGCATTTGACTGCGAAAAATGCCTCCTTCAAAATAATATTTCCTCAAAAAATCACTCAAACACAAATTCCAAACAAACTCTTAGGAAACGCTAAATTATTAAAACATATACCCAACTCCTGCTACAAAATTAGATTCAAAAACGCCAAATTCAATATTTCCACCAATGGCAATCGTAACCCCATAAAAAGAAGAAACTAGTCCAATTTCAAAAGTTACTTCATCAAAAAAATCTCCAATTCCCGCTCCAGTATATCCATGAAAACTCGTATTCTCATTCTGAAACATTCGCAGTGTTACACCACCTGTTATCGTTCCCACCCCAGGATCTTGTGGGTCAATACTTAATGCTCCATAACCACCCACCTTATTGAAATAGCCCGCTCTAAAACCAAGGGATTGTTTCTCAAATCCAAAACTCCCATTGTAACCAATATAAATTTTCCCTTTGCCCTTCAATTCAGATTCACGATCCATACCGACCAATTTTGTGTGAACAAAAAACTGGGCATTCTTTAGGTTTTCGACTTGACGATTCTTGTTCCAAATGACCTTATATACAGATTTGCCACCACGAATATTTGCCCCTACATCACCTTGGACAAACTCCAATTGAAAATTTTCTCCACCTTCAATTGAACACCAAATACTGACATCTACAACATAGCGCTCAGTGATATCTGGCATTTCGTAGTAAATAATCATTTTGTCACTCTGTGGTTGAACCCGAATATTTTCAACATTTTGAGCCTGAACGATCAATCCAAATAATAAAAAAATAGAAAGCGAAATATTGATTTTCATTGTGTATTGATAAGAGATATTCTAAACTGAAAATTTAAACTAGGAAGTTAGACATTTTCAAAACAGGAACCGTTGGTAATATGTCTAAAATATACAATCAGTAAACCGCACAAAACCCGACCCAATACGATCAAAATGTCAGTCCTAAATTGGCCTATATTGAAAGAAAAAAACTAATTTAAAGGTTACAAATTATTGATAAAGACTACTTGGAGAATCAAATAGAATTCACAATTTTCCCATCAGGCAATAATTCTAAATCAAAAGCTCTGCTTTGAGTGGCATCATAGGTAATATCGACACTTTCTAATTGTCCGGTCACAACATAAATCATCCAATCAGGGTCAATCGTCACAAGTGACTTGGTCACCACCTTCCCATCGGAAAAAGTCCCTCCTAAGACTCTTTTATCTATCATATTTCCAACTTTATCAAAAGTAGCCATGACGTACTGGTAATTCATTAGACTAGCTTTCCAATAGACAATAGCATGAAATTCTAATGTTTCTGGAATTTTAAAACAGGGGATATATTCCGTAAATTCATCTGGCTCTTCTCCTTCGATGAACGCAATATATTGTTGAATCATCAAAGGATTTAGGGGTTCATTGTTTTGAGAAAATGTCAAATGCAAATCATCACTCAAAGTAATTGGTAAATCGATGATCGGAAATTTTTCTAAAAAATGTTGAAATTTTACTTCTAAAGCTTTATCCATTGAGTTAATACTGAATAATGAACGAAAATTGGTGACCTATTTGAAAAAATAGCTCATCTTCAAAAATTCGCGCAAAGATATGCAAGTTTCGGAGTTCACACCTTCCAAATTTTGAATTAATCTAAATAACTACAGAAAAATAAAATAGGGGAACATCAGTTGGGCAAGTTGGTTATATTAAATACATTTGCCTATTCGCAAATCAGGGGCTGTATAAAGTTTACAATCAATGACTTGCGTTTTCCTAAATCAAAAACGAAATATCAATATGGGTTGGTTTGGAAAATTCCTCACCTCGTCTATCGGTCAGAAAGTCATCATGAGCCTAACGGGGTTGTTTTTAATTATTTTTTTGGTAGTGCATCTTATTGGAAACCTTCAGCTATTACTAGATGATGGCGGTCAGAGTTTTAATGTATATGCGAAATTTATGACTGGGAACCCAGTCATAAAGACAGTTTCTTATTCACTTTATGCCTTCATTATCATACATGCAGTTCAAGGCTTAGTACTTTGGAGTAAAAATAGAACGGCAAGGGGGAGCGAAAAATATGCTGTGCATAAGGTTCGTGGCACGACAACCAATGCAAAATTAGCTAGCCGAATGGGCTGGATTGGCACAATCATATTGGTTTTTATCCTCATTCATATGTATCAATTTTGGTTACAAATGAAACTAGGAGCACTCCCTATGGTAGAATATGACGGCGAAAGTATGAGTGATCTATACGGGATCGTTTCCGAAACCTACCAGAATATCGGATTCGTCATCTTTTATGTTGTGTGTATGTACGTTGTTGGCGCACATTTATGGCATGGTTTCCAATCTGCTTTCCAGACGTTGGGAATCAATCACAAAAAATATTCTCCCTTCATTCAAGGAATAGGCAAGGTGTATTCAGTTGTGGTTGCTTTAGGTTTTGCGATCATTCCGATTTTCTTTTATTTAGGAATTAAGTTTTAAATAAAAAAGAATTTCCAAAATCTAAATGCCCTTAGAAACCAATAATCATTCAATAAAATTTTCCTTCGGGAAATAAAACCATATAACATGAAACTGGACGGAAAAGTACCTCCTGGCAATCTTGCCGAAAAATGGGTTAAGTATAAAAGTTCAATGCCCTTAGTGGCGCCAAATAATAAGCGTCGAATTGAAGTGATTGTAGTGGGAACGGGACTGGCTGGAGCATCTGCAGCTGCAACCATGGGCGAATTAGGTTATAAAGTTAAGTGTTTTTCATTCCATGATAGTCCTCGACGTGCACACTCCATTGCTGCACAAGGAGGAATCAATGCCGCTAAAAACTACCAAAACGACGGTGATTCAATTTATCGCCTTTTTTATGATACGATCAAAGGAGGTGATTATAGAAGCCGTGAATCGAATGTCCACAGGCTATCAGAGGTGAGTGTCAATATCATTGACCAGGCTGTTGCACAAGGTGTTCCTTTTGCTCGTGAATATGGTGGAACATTATCAAACCGATCATTCGGTGGTGTTCAAGTGAAAAGGACTTTTTATGCCAGAGGCCAAACAGGGCAACAATTATTGCTAGGTGCTTACCAAGCATTAGAACGCCAAATATCTTTGGGTACGGTTGAAATGTTCAATCGACATGAGATGCTAGACTTGGTTACTATCGATGGCAAAGCGCGTGGAATCATTGCTCGAAATATGTTGACGGGAGAATTAGAACGTCATGCTGCTCATTGTGTCATTTTGGCAACTGGTGGCTATGGAAACGTCTTTTATTTGTCCACTAATGCAATGGGCTCCAATGTAACTGCAGGTTGGAGAGTAGTCAAAAAAGGAGCCTTAATGGCCAATCCGTGTTATACTCAAATTCATCCTACATGTATCCCTGTATCTGGGGAATATCAGTCTAAGTTGACTTTGATGTCAGAAAGTTTAAGAAATGATGGTCGGGTATGGGTACCTGCCAAAAAAGAAGATGCTGTTGCAATTCGAGAGGGGCGAAAGAAAGGAGTTGATATTGCTGAAGCAGATCGTGATTATTACTTAGAGCGTCGTTATCCAGCTTTCGGAAACTTAGTTCCAAGAGATGTTGCCTCTCGTGCTGCTAAAGTTGAGTGCGATAAAGGTCATGGAATCGTTGCCACAGGTCACGGTGTTTACCTTGACTTCGCAGACGCTATTCAGCGATATGGGAGTTCAGCTGCTCATTCACTAGGCTTACATAATCCAAACAAGGCGAAAATCACTGAATTAGGGGAAGCAGCCGTCAAAGAAAGGTACGGTAACCTTTTTGCCATGTATGAAAAAATTACTGGTGAAGACCCTTATAAAAATCCAATGAAAATCTATCCTGCCGTTCACTATACTATGGGTGGAATTTGGGTAGACTATAATTTAGAAACCAACATTCCCGGACTATTTGCTTTAGGCGAATGTAATTTTAGTGACCATGGCGCCAACCGGCTTGGAGCTTCAGCATTAATGCAAGGTCTAGCAGATGGTTATTTTGTTATTCCTTATACAGTCGGGACCTTCTTATCGAATGAAATTCGAACACCCAAATTCGATCCAGATGCAAAAGAATTTAAGGATGCTGAAAATGATGTTCGTGATAGATTACAAGGTTTAATGGATATTAAAGGGAATCAATCGGTTGAAAGTTTCCACCGTCGATTAGGAAAAATCATGTGGGAATATTGCGGGATGTCTCGTAATGCAGAAGGATTGACAAAAGCGATGAAAATGATTCGAGAATTGAGAGAAGAATTCTATAAAGATGTATTTATTCCTGGCACCAGGGATGAACTTAATCCCGAATTGGAAAAAGCGGCTCGAGTTGCTGATTTTCTTGAGATGGGTGAGTTGATGTGCAAAGATGCCTTAGACCGAAACGAAAGTTGTGGTGGTCACTTCCGTGAAGAATATCGAACACCAGAGGGTGAAGCGAAACGGGATGATGAAAACTATACTTATGTCGCAGCTTGGGAATGGACAGATACAAATCAAGACCCAATCCTTCATAAGGAGGACTTAGTTTTTGAAAATGTGGAATTGAAAACGCGGAGTTATAAATAATGTTCACAGTTCATCATTCAGCCTTGAGGGTTTACGAAACTCTGAACGTTGAACAATGAGCCAAACTAATTGACGATGAAACTCACACTTAAAGTCTGGAGACAAAAAAATAATAATTCTAAAGGTCAATTCGAATCTTATCAAGTCGAAGCCAGTGAACACATGAGCTTTCTAGAAATGCTTGACGTTTTGAACGAAGACCTTATTTCTAATAAAAAAGATCCTGTCGCTTTTGAACATGATTGCCGCGAAGGTATTTGCGGTGCATGTAGTATGGTTATCAATGGTCAACCTCATGGCCCGATGAAAGGTACAACTACTTGTCAATTGCATATGCGCTCTTTTAATGATGGTGATACCATTTATATTGAACCTTTCCGTGCCCAAGCATTCCCTGTATTAAAGGATTTAATGGTCAATCGAGATGCATTTGACCGTATTATTCAAGCTGGTGGATATATATCTGTTAATACAGGTGGAACACCTGATGGGAATGCCATTCCAGTAGAAAAAGATCAATCTACTTTAGCTATGGATGCTGCGGAATGTATAGGTTGTGGTGCTTGTGTCGCAGCTTGCCCGAATGCTTCAGCCATGTTGTTTACTTCCGCTAAAGTTTCACATTTAGCACTTTTACCTCAAGGTGAAGTGGAAAGGCAAAAACGAGTTTTGGGCATGATGAAACAACACGATGAGGAAGGCTTTGGACGATGTTCCAATGTTACCGCTTGTGAAGCGGAATGTCCAAAAGAAATTTCAATAACGAATATCGCAAGATTGAATCGAGAGTATTTGTCTGCGAGTATAGGATCTGAGAAAATGGCTTAGAACCTCATCTAGAGTTTTAGGCTTTATAGAGAAAAAGTGAAGTTCTTTCGAGCTTCACTTTTTTTTGTTTTTTCCCTAAAAACACCATCCACTCTAACAAACTCTAAATCAAATATTTAAAAATATTAAATTTAGGGAGCAGGAAATAAATAACCTACCCATTTCACTTGCTCTTTTTCCTTCATTTTTCGTTAAAAATACTCGCTATACCTATGGGTATGTCTGTGTTTTTTGCCTCCATTGAAGAAAAAATAGCTGTGCAAAATTTGGGTACCTTATTTATTTCCTGCTCCCTTACTAAAATCTCCCTCCAAAATTTTTTTACAAAAAAAATGAACTCTTTGGAACTATAATAAATTCAGGTTAGTTAAAAACCTCGTGCATGCGCAATAAACCGATGAGAGGGGAGAAATTTAATGCTAACTAGAATTTTTCGCTAATCATTTATTCATTAAAACAAAACCTTCTACCTTTATGATGGTAATGCTAGACAACGATACAAAACGACGGGAGCGTGTTTTCGAGGTAGAATTCTTACCTCAAATCGACGCGCTTTACAATTTCGCCTTTCATTTAACCTTCAACGAAGATGACGCGAATGACCTTGTTCAAGAGACTTACTTGAAAGCATTCCGTTTTATTGATAGTTACCATGAAGGCACAAACGCAAAAGCTTGGCTCTTCAAAATTTTGAAGAACGCTTTTATCAACCACTACCGAAAAAAATCCAATCGTCCTACAAAAGTGGATTATGAAGAAATTGTAACTTTCCAAAATGCGGAAAATGATACAAATTTCTCTAGCTACATGGACTTACGAGAAGAAATGTTTCAAGGTATGATGGGAGATGAGGTAACGAATGCAATTAACTCACTTCCGGTTGATTTCCGTACTGTAATCCTTCTTTGTGATATTGAAGGATTTAAATATGAAGAAATTTCAAAGATAATTGATATTCCAATTGGTACTGTTCGTTCTCGATTGCATCGTGCACGAAACATGCTGAAGGAAAAATTGACAGCTTACGCAGCAACCTTGGGTTTCAAGGATAAGCGAGGCTAATAATTAAGACAGTAAACATCGAACCAACCGGTAACCAATTAATTCCGAACGGTATTCGATGTTTACTTTTTTTTGCGCTATTTTTTAACCAAATCATTTTGTTGAAATAACCTTTGGGAAGTTGAAAATCTAAATTTTTCACTTTTCAAAAACAATCAATCAAACCCATGTTTTCTTTAAATGCAGCTCCATTTTTTGCACCTCAAACTTTTTCTGTTGATGTCGTCATCGGAACAGGAAGCGGCATGCAATGGGGGGCGTTTGATTGTTCCGAGGTGTATTCCAAAGTATTTTTTACAAAGTGATTGCAAAGTGTTTCCAATGAGAAATCCAGTCAATAATCAGGACCTCATCACGAAAATGAATCTTTTATTGGATAATGAATTGACCCCAGAGGCAGAAAGAGCCTTTTTGAATGAAATTAAATCCAACCCCAGTTATCGCGAAATATTAAGTAAAGAAAGATCTTTCCGAGAGTTTATTAAAACCCGTATTCAGCGCAAAACAGTCAAGCCTTCTCTAAAACATTCCATCTTAGAAAAAATTAAAGTTTCTCAGCTATAGATAGCTGAAATTGGTAATCAGTGATTCGGTATTGGGTTAGGATATTCGTTTTTCTTTATTTTTGTATATCTGACTCAATACCAAATCACCTGTTACCATGCAATATTCTTTTCCAACCTTAGCTCTTTCCTTGCTTCTTTCGCTCCCTATTTACACGCAAAAAATAGATTATCCAATTGGTTTTTCTGAACGACTCAATAGAGCGGGGGTAGATTTCTTTGAACCTATCGAAGCTGGTTATAAAGATACCCGCCCTGTTCAAAATGAATTTCAGGATTATCATTTAGCGATTTTCTCAAGGAAAGAAGATTTGGAGATTCGATATGTTATTCAGCCGTTTGAAACGAATAACCCCTTTTCCAGCAATCCACATATCGCCACTATACGAGCATTAACTTCGGTGTCTATCAATGAAGAGGAAGAGCTCATTTCTGCCATTCAATTAGAAAAAAAACAAGTTCTTAAAGACTTTAATGCCGATTGGGGAATGGTTTATTTTTTTAAACCAAAACTAGGGTTTTCAAAATACCCTTATTGTCGAATGCTGGCACTTCATAAAGAAGAGCAAGCCACTGTATTTGTATTCTATTTGTTTGAAAAAACAGACAATGAAGCATTAGATAGAAGGTATCAAGCCTTACGTTTTCTGGATAAATTAGAGAACTGAAATCAACCCTTTTTCAGAACCATGACAAAGAAGTTGTAAGTAAAATACTAATCGATGTAGTATCCAAATTCAGAATTTTCATTAATGTTTGTATGCAAATTTATAAATCTTAGCGGTCTCCTCTTTTTTCCGTTCATTACTTATATATAACGTTCCATCTGCATCAAAACACATCCCTTCTGGTTGAGGATGAATCTTTTTATTTAACTTTTCAATATGCAGAATGCCGCCTTGAGCGTCTAAGATTAAAAGCACTTTGCCTCGAGAAGAAGCAATATAGATTTCTCCGGTTATTGGATGGATTGCAATCGCCGAGGGGCTAAAATTAAATCGATCTTCTGCCGCAAAAAAGGATTTGAGTTTTTCTAAATTATCATGAAAATCACATACCCCTAAATAGTCATGACAGTGTTTTGCCTCTATCTTTAAAGCCGGTTCCTCAACCATCGTACGGGAGTCTAAATCAAAAGCATAAATGGATTTTGCCATATGAAAAGCATCTCCAATTCCTCCGATCCCTTTACAGCTTAACAAAAGTCGATTGTTTTTCGAGTCAAACGCTAGCCCTTCTACGTCATTTTCTTTCGTAAGGAAAAATTTGTGCTTAATTACTTCTTGATTTTCAGTCTCAAAGTTTTTGATTTCATAAATCGTCCCAGTACTCTTGACCACAAAAATAGACTCACCGACGACCTCTACCCCTTCATAGTCCCCTTCCTTATAGAAATCAATTTCTTTCTCTACCTCACCAGTTGATTTATTGATTATAAATAGTTTACCATCTTCATCATTATTCGCGATTAGTTGACTTTGATCTTTTGTAAGGCTCAGTCCTGAAATTTCATCTAAATTATCCGGCAAAATAAATTCAACATCAGGATTCGCAAAATCATAAGCTAAATCGTGATAGGGTTTGATTTTTAAACTGTCATTTTTGATATTCCCAAAAACTTGAATCGAAATGAAGAGAAATAGAAGTGGAAAAAAAGATTTAGTCATGACGCTCAATTTAGTTGTTTTGTTTAGCTAGCGTTTTAAGAACGTAAAACTATGAAGTTTAGGGTCTAAACATCTATAAAGTTGTGTTAAGTAACGAGTAAAGAATAACTCCATCATTTCACCGATCATCTTTTGTCCTAATCCGTTGTTATTTTTTTCAGCAATAGCTTGAGCTATTCCTTCAAAAAATGCCTAGTGTTAGTACAAAATCTGTATCTCCAATTGGCGGACTTATTATTTGCTAGTTACTAAGAGTTTTAAGGAATAATAAATATTGGTACCCTCATTAACGAAAAGGCACTTTGGGTGTTTCAGCAAACATCGATTATTAAGACTGACACTTAACATTAGGTCACCAGCTTTATATCAGACCAACGTCCGTAATGACTTCCACCAAACCAGGTCCATCATGTTTCATTAATTGCTCTATTGCCTCAGATAATTTATCACGATCTGTTACTCGAATGCCTAAAGCACCACAACTTTCAGCATAAGCGGCGAAGTCCGGATTGACTAAGGTCGTTGCCCAAACATCATACTCTCCAGCTCGTTGTTCTTTTGAAATTTTTCCCAATTCACTATTATTCAATATCACCGTTTTAATAGGCATATTATACTTCACCGCGGTAGTCATCTCTGCCAAATACTGGCAAAAACCGCCATCACCCGCCACAGCGACTATCGGTCTTTCATTGCCAACCGCTGCCCAAGCGCCCATCGCTGCAGGAAAAGCAAAACCAATAGACCCCAAATAACCTGACATTAAAAAGCTATGTTTTTGGGCTTCAAAGTATCGTCCAAAAGAGTAGGCATTATTTCCGACATCTACACACATGACCGCATTCAGTGGCGTTTGTTTGGTCAATTCATCAAAAACAGCAATAGAACTAATACCATTTCCTTTATCTTCTGCTAATCTTTTTTGTTTTTCTTTCCTCCAAATTGCCCACCGATTAGCAATGTCTGGTTTGCGATTTATCTTATTATCCGTTTTCGAAATTTGATCATTAATCATTTCAATCGTTACCGAAATTTCTCCCCAGACCGCAGCATCGACCTTATGAAATTTACTTAAAGCTAATGGATCAAAATCAATTTGAATCGTCGGAACTTTTGGTGTTATACCTGTATGTTTTGAAAAAGAAGCTCCTATAACCAATAATAAATCGGCCTCATTCATAAAATAAGAGGCGATCGGCGTACCACTTCGTCCTAAGACGCCACAACCTAATTCATGATTATCCGCGATCAAACCTTTTCCTTTGAACGTAGTCATAACAGGGCAATTTAATCGCTCTGCCAAATGTCTCACCTTTTCCATATGAAATCTAGCACCATGCCCCACTACTATCACAGGTCGGGTCGATTCATTCAATAAAGTCAAAGCTTTTTCAAAAGATTCTTTTGGTGGCGCAATCGTCATTGGCGTTATTCTGCCTTCAGGTGATTTACCAAATTTATTTGGTTTTGCGGGTAAAACCTGAACCTCATCAGGCAATGTTAAATGTGAAACATCTCTTTTCAAAATGGCATGTTTGATCGCCAAAGCCATTAATTCTGAGTGTCGGCTGTTATGTTGTACCCGATGATTGAATTCCGCAACTGAAGCAAAAGCATTCACCAAATCTAACTCTTGAAAATTACCCGTCCCTACTACTTGTGTCGCTACTTGCCCCGTTATGGCGAGAATAGGTGCTCTATCAACTTTTGCATCCCAAAGCCCAGTAAACATATTGGTAGCCCCCGGTCCGGCGATAGAAAAACAAGCTGCAGGTCTACCGGTCAATTTTCCATAGGCGGAAGCAGCAAAAGAGGCTGCGCCCTCATGTCTTATTCCAATAAATTTCAAGTTTCCTTCCTCTTCTTGTCTTCTCAATGCATCTGCAAAACCTAAGTTAGAATGGCCAACCATTCCAAAAACGCTATTGACACCCCAATTGACCATGGTCTTTGCCATCAAATCAGAAATTGTGAGATGATATTCAGGTTCAGACTCTAAGCCTACATATACACCGTCTGCTCTTTCTTCGACTTTAAAAGTTTCTACGCCATCATCAAAACCTGGTGCTTTACCAGTACATGGATGAAAATCCCAACCATGCCAAGGACACCTCAATAATCCATTTTCGATACTCCCTTCGCCCAATGGACCACCTTGATGAGGACACTTGTTATCTAAAGCACAAATTTTCCCTTCAAAATTAGCCAAACACAGCCCTTTATGACCAGCCGTAACGGTCATTACTCTATTGTCTGCGAGTTCTTCCTTTTTTTCTAATACTTTGTGCCAAACCAGTTTTTCGTTTTCCATTCAGTTAATAATTTAAAAATCTAGGAATCTAATCTTTTTGTCAATTTTGAAATCGTTAGCCCTTGAATGATAATTGAAAAAATAACGATCGTATAAGTCAATAATAAAAGCGTATCTTTTGAAAGTTCTGGGACTAAAGAAAGTGCTAATGCTAATGAAATTCCACCTTTCAGACCACCCCATGTCAAAACATATGAAGTATTTAGCCAAGAATGTTCAGTGTGTTTTAATAAGGAATAAGGAACTATCACCGAAATAAATCGCGCTAATAAGACCAATACAATACTACAAAAAGCTAGTAAAATTTGATTGGATTGGAGCACGACTAAATGCGCTGCTAAGCCAATAAAAACAAATAAAACGCCATTCAAACTCTCATCTAAAACATGCCAGAAACCAACTAAGGTTTCCTTAGTTTTCTTATTAAAATCAGGAGATTTGATTTTATGTCCAATATATAAACCCGCAACAACCATTGCCAATGGTCCCGAAGTATGAAAGATTTTTGCCAAACTATATCCTCCGAAAACAATAGCGAGACTAATAATGGAAGATAAAAAGTGATCTTCTTCTGCTGACTTCATTAATCGAAATGCTAAATATCCCAAAACACCTCCTAATACTAATCCAAAAATCACTTCCTCAAAAAATAATTCCATAATTTGAAAAGCAACTCTGTGGGTCTCCTCTCCATCTCCAATCATTTCATCCATTCCAGTAAAAAGTAATAATGCTGTAAAAACAATTACGCCAATCCCATCATTAAACAATGATTCTCCTTCTATTTTCAATTGTAAAGATTTACTCACCTTAGAGGATTTCAAAAGCGCAAGTACGGCTATAGGATCAGTCGGTGATATCAATGCACCAAACAAGAGGCAATGTAAATATGGAATCGTACACCCCAAAAATACCGTAATATAATGTAGCCCAGTTCCTACCAAAAAAGTACTGATCAAAACACCAATTGTCGCAAAAACCAAAACAGCCCATCGCTCTTTTTTGAGATTTGAAATATCTACATGTAAGGCACCTGCGAAAAGCAAGAATCCTAACATAATATCTAATAAAACATGAGTAAAGTCTGCTGTCTGTACAATACCGCAAAAATAATTGTACACATTGGGTAAGAAAGGCTCAGAACCAATAATTAATAAGGCAACGCCTAGTGCCAAAATCATTTGCCCAATCGTACTTGGTAGTTTTAGCCATTTATAATTAATGAAACTCAGTAAGGCAGAAATCGCGAAAATAATACTAAACGATTCATACATCTATGGGCAGTATTTTTTCAAAAATAAAAGCGAAAGAACTTTACGCTAAGTAAAAAAAAGAAAAAATAAGGAAAAAACCAATTATAAAAAATCCATAATCGAAACACTCTATCCCTCCCCTTGAGTTTTGGTTAATTTTCCAAGGAAACCAACTTAGGAAAAGAATCGGCTTCATCCTTCATCACATACCCATGAAAAGGCAAACTGAAAAAGAAAGTACTCCCTTTACCTTTTTGAGATTCGACCCAAATATCTCCATCATGAGCATCAATAATTTTTTTGCAAATAGCTAATCCAATACCTGAGCCCTCAAATTCTTCCTTCGAATGCAGGCGCTGGAACATTTCAAAAATCTTCTTTTGACCTTTTTCCTCGATACCTATTCCATTATCTCTTACAGCGAAAATATAATTCTCACAATTTTTAATACACTCTACTAAAATATAGGGCTTTTCATTAATATTATATTTGAGCGCATTCATTATCAAATTTTGAAAAACTTGATAAAGTTGTGTCTTTCTACCCATAACCATCGGAAAATGAGATTCATCATACTCTAGAGTGGCATTTCTTTCCCGAATTAATGGATCTGTCAATATTTGAATGGACTCCATAATCTCTTTTGTAGACACGCTTTCTAATGTTTCCAAATTTCTAGTTGTGCGTGAATAGGCTAATAGATCCAATAATAAACGATCCATACGTTTGGCGGCATCAGTCATGTAAAAGAGAAATTCTTGCCCAGATTCATCCAATTTATGCTTGTACCTTCTCTCTATTAAATTGCCATATGAGCTGATCATTCTTAAAGGCTCTCGAAGATCATGAGAAGCTACGTATGCGAATTGTTTAAGGTCTTCATTGGAACTTTCTAGTAATCTATTCTGAACTTCAATTTTGGATTTCTGTGATTCTATTTCTTTATTTTTTTCACTTAGGGAAGCTGACATTTTCTTCTGCTTCAAGAGGAGTAAATAAATGACAACACAAACCAAAAGTAAAAAAAGAGATACTCCAAAAGCCAGAAAAGAATTTAATTGTTGAACCTTTTTCTCTGACTCTAAAAGTGTTTTATCTTTTCTTAATAGCTCTATTTCATATTCCTTTTTTTGTATCGCAAACTGTGACTTCCGATCCCCCATTTCCCTCAAAATCGTTTCATTCATAATAGAATCTTTGAGGCTGATATATTTTGTCAAATAAGCAATCGTTGAATCCTTTTTTCCATATTTTTTATATAATCTAGAAAAGTTAAGATACACTTCCGAAATTCTTCCCTTCGATTCAAGCGATTCCGCTAGTTGAAGCGCCTTGTTTAAATTCTTTTCTGCCAGAATAAACTGCTTTTTTCTAGTATATAAATCTCCCAAAGCTAATGTAGACCCAATCATCCCCCATCTATCATCTAATTTCCTTTTAATATCCATGGATTTCTGAATATGCGTCTTTGCTTGGCTGTATTTGCCTAATTCAATATAGTTAGAACCTATATTATGTAGCGAATATGCTTTTCCGATTTCATAGCCCAGCGAATCAGCAATGGCTAGAGACCTCATATTTAATTTTAAACTTAACTCCAAATCACCCATTCTCTCAAAGGTAGCTCCTAGAGCGGCCGTACTATTGTATACAATTCGAGTATGTCCTGTTTTCAGGGCTAATTTTTTTGCTTTATTATAATATTCAAGAGCTTTTTCATACAAATTTTCATAAAAAAACATACTCCCCAAATCATAATAATCGCCAGATATTCCAACAGAATCTTTCTCTATTTCTTTTAGTTCAATAGACTTCAATTTGTATTCATGCGCTAAACTATAATCCCCTAAATTATAATAAGTGGATGCTATAACACTATATACATTTCCTTTTATAGACAGAGATATGCCTGACTGGGTGTTTTCTAAACACTTAAAAAGGTATTCTTGAGCTAAATTGTAATTATTGTTTCGATAATGAGACTTCCCTATTTTATAGAGTATAAGATAGTACTTATATTTTTTGGGGTGTTTTTCAGCCATAATTAAGGCTTCTTGCAGCAAACCAATTGATTCTTGAAACTTATCCTGATTGAATGATTCGGAGGACAATTGAATCAGGGTATCTATTGTTTGGACTGGTGATAATAATTTGATTTGACTCAATATATCATTATCAAAATTACTAGCACTCAATGAAGAAGTCATTGTAAAATAAGGCAATAACAACAATATAATAAGCGGTAAGTGTTTGTTTAAAGACATAGTGTTGACAGGAGATTAAGGGTAATTAAACTCAATTTGTAAGCTGTGGAAGACACAAATGAAGAGACCGTCTCCCTATAAAGAAAGACGGCTAGATAATAATAAGCTTTTACATAACAGAAGCATGTGGTGGAGGGCATCCATTACCATTACTACTACCTCCATTTCCCCAGCCACCACCCTTAATGGCTTTTAGTTCATTGGTCTTTAATACAAAATTTTGTAGGTCTTTTTTTACTAGATCTAATTTGTTCATAACAGTTTTTGTTTAAATCATTAAAAATATTGAATACGGGAAGGATTTGCAAAGGATAAATGAAAGGAAGGATTTATATATTCTGGCCTAATACTATGCCACAAAATTATATTCTGTTTAAAAAATGGATCTAGAGTTATCTCCATTAGACGCTATGATAGGGAGTGAAATTACCAGAAGTTGAGAAATTCTTAACCTAACTCTTTGATTCTCAATTTAAATAGATGATGAGGCGTCTCACTATATAGTTCTTCATATAGCGCTAAAGCTTTAGGTTTATACTTTTGAATATCAGTGTTTTTACTTAGTTCAAAATATACGGCAGCAAGCTCTTTCTTATCTGTAGTCTCTTTTAAAAGATCACTCAAAATAGTGTGTCCTTCTGTATCTTTTCCTTCGAGAAATGCGATTTTAGAGCGCAATATTCGAGCTTCAAAAATCAAATCTGAATTACCTAATTCTTGAGCAATTTCAAGAGATTCATCGATACAGGCTTGAGCATCTTTTATGATACCCATCGATACTAAAACACCGCCTTTTTCAACTAAGCTGAATCCCAGAACTAGTTTATTACCGATACCTCTTGTCACTTCAATGGCACGGTCATAATATTTCAATGAAGTTTTAAAATCGTTTTTGAAAAAATAAACATCCCCCAGTGTATTCACCGCTTTTGCGATCCCCTTCTGATAACCTAACTCTTCACTAATAGTTAAATTTTCACTCATGAATTGAATAGCTTCATCAAAGTCACCACGCATGCTATGTAAATCACCAATCAAGCCTAAAGCAATAGAAATTCCTTGCTTGTCACCTAATTCTTGTGTCAAAGTAAGGTCTTTTTGGAAAAGTTTCATCGCTTTATCATAATTCCCTTTTCGTTCATAAACAGAACCAATACAACCAATCGCAATCGAAGTTAAAAACTTATTACCCAACTCCTCGCTTAAATCCAAGCCCTGCTCATAACACTGTAAAGCCGAATCGTAATCACCCTTTTCAAAATAGACAATACCCATGTTGGTATAAAGCGTCGCCATTCCAGATTTGTCTTGAGCCTTTTGACAAATCTCTAATTGATTTTGTTGCCATTCAATACCCTCGTCATAATTCCCTAGGTTCATATATGTCAGCCCCAAATTCGCAACAATTTGAGCATTAGAAGAAGTATGCTTATAGGTTTGTCCTAACTCAATACTTCTTACAAAATGAGATTTAGCATCTTCATAATTACCTTGTCGGAAATATAGATTTCCCAAATTTCCATAAACCTTTGAAATTCCTTTTGTATTGCTAACTGATTCGAAAAAAGCAGCTGCCGCTTCCAAATACATGCTTGCATCCTCATAGTTACCTTGAAGCATGAGCACATACCCTAAACTATTATTAGCTTTTCCGATTAATTTTCGATGATCTGTCTGACGAGCTAAGTCTAATGCTTCTTGGTACATTGACTCGCAGTCGTTCCATTTACCAATTAACTCTAAAACATTACCTTTTGCTAAGAGTGTTTTAATACGTTCTATAATATCGCCTCTCAGCGCTTCTATTTTCAATAGTTTATCATAAAAAATAATTGCTTGCTGATTGAGAAAATTTCTTCGTGAAAATTCTCCTGCCTTTTTCAAATAGGCTACCAATTTTTCTTCATCTCCTGCATGTTCGAAATGGAATACTAAGTCAACATAACGCTCTTCCAAATTCTCTCGATAGACTCTTTCAATAGCCTCTCCAATTAAGCGATGTAACTCCCGTAAACGTGCACGGAGTTGCATATCATACACCGCCTCCCGCAAAAGAGAGTGTTTGAAAATATACCTCAATTCATTCATCGCCTGCCAAATCTGCCCACGTTCTGCTGTTTTTATCTGCTCATTCAGGACGTGTTTCATGTTCCCGTTTTCCAAAATAAAGGCCTCTTGTGCTTTCATCACTTCTGTTAAGACAGGCACTTCAAATTCACGCCCAATGACTGCCGCCGCTTTAACGGTCTCTTTAACCAAAGTCGATAATCGATCTATTCTAGCAGTCAAGACCGCATTGATCGAAGTTGATATTTTTACGTTTTTGTCCTTTATCGTCCAAGCATTATCTATTTTGTTCACTAAATCACTCTCAATAAAATACTCTAAAATCTGTTCTGCATAAAATGGATTTCCATTCGCAGTTCTAACCAATAATTCATGAAGGTCATCACTTATTTCATCTCCCATTTTTGCCTCTGCAAAGGCTTTTAATGCTTTCGGATTTAAAATATTAAGGTCAATTTCAAGGGTATTGACTTCTTTTTTCTTTAAAACATTTGAATCAAAAACCAATGGTTTACCTCCATCATCGTCATATCTAGATGTCACCAAAAACAACACAGGGGTGTCTCTCATCTCGATGATTAGATTACTCAAAAACTTAATTGAATCCTCGTCGTACCAATGTCCGTCTTCGAGTTCAAAAACAGTAGGACGAATCAGGGCTTCTGCAAAAAACACATTTGTCAATGCCGAAAGTGTATTTTCATAACGCCCTCTGGCATCTAGAGTTTCCCATATTGAATTTGGAATTTTCAGCCCAATCAAAGCCCCCAAAACAGACTTAGTCCGAATGATTTCTCTGCGAATACCTTTTGCTTTAGGATGGTCTATTTCCTCTGTGTCATTGACCAACCATTCAAATCTTTTTTCGAAACTTTTCAAGTTATCCCTCAAAGAATTTTCAGGAGATTGTTCGAAGAAATATTTCAAAAAATAAATAAATGGATTGAATGGTTTTTTAAGTATTTGATCTGATTGACATGTATGCCAACCTACAGAAGATTCTTTTTGGAGATTATTTCGAAGTTCGTATGACAAGCGGGATTTTCCAATTCCGGCTTCTCCATAAATGTAGGCGACACTCACTTTTTGATTTTGAAAGGAAAGCTTTCCAATTTTAGTTAATTCCTCTAATTCCTTATCTCGTCCCACCATTTTTCCTTCAAAACCAGCTTGTCTTTCTAAATTTCTCCCTACTAACTTGTACGTTGGAATGACCTCTATCAATCCTTTATACGAAATATCACCTTGATGTCGAAATTTAAAAAATCGGCTTTTTTGAATTTCCTCATCTACTAAAACTTCCCCCCATTGGGCTTTCGACATTAGCCTAGCCGCAATATTTACTCGATTACCTACCGCAGCATATTGACATCTTTCCGCTCCTCCGACTAGCCCAGTATAGGCAACTCCGGAGGTAATACCAATCTTAAATTGCAATGCTGTTTTTTCTTGAATAGGCGCTAAGTCTTCTTGGATAGAAGCTACAAACTCTAATGCTCTTTCAATATTATTTTCGAAGGAAACTGGTGCTCCAAAAAAGCCTAATAAAACACCCCCTTTATCACCAAAATCAACTTCTTTAAAATAACCAGAAAAATTATTGAACTCATCTAAAACGACAGAGATGAAATTATTTAGAGACTGATGATTTGGAACTCCTTTAAAAGAAATGAAAACGGAAATGACGCGTCTAAATTCCCCTCGTTGATTAAATTTTTGAACAGCTTCTGGCAAAAATTTATCAACAACCTCTTTTTCTAATCCAGACTTATCTATTTCTTCTACTTGATCCGCACTTACATCCTTCGCAAAAAATTTACGCTCAATCAACTGAGACGTATTTGGCGAATCCAAAAGATAAAATTTATCTGGCGAAACTATTTTTACAGTTAAGAAAGAAGGCAATTTATTTTTGAAATAGGAATCAGCGATAATTTGACTTTCTTCGGCATATTTTTGACTATCTGCACAACCATCAATAGCTGATCCTCTATAGTAGTACGATTTATTATCGCTACCTACGATACCCCACTCTACTTTTCCGAATGATAATCCAATTTTTGCTTTAATATCTACTTCTTCAAATTCACTAGAAACTCTACTCAGAAATAACAATTGTTCTTGGGCTGTTGCCAGTATTCCAACCGAATCAATACTTGAACGCCACACTGGAAAAATCGCAGTAAAGGCATCTCCAGCAAAATAAGGGATACTCCCTCCTCGGCGATAAACCAAACTAACCATTGGTGCAAAGATCGCATTCAGGATATTGGATAAACGTTCCGCCCCTTCATTACCTCGTTTCATTAAGGCTTCTGTCATTCTCGTAAAACCCGATAAATCGACAAACATCGTGTAAGCTTCAAACGATCCGTTTTCTTCGCCCGCGAGGTATTTTTCTTGGATAAAATGTGGAAAAAGGTTCTTCACTTAATCAGTTGGCAGTTTTCAGTTGACAGTTCTTAATATTAAAGTGCAAGATTCTTCATTTTTTTGAAACTTGAAAAATTTAGCCCTTCTTTTTATTAAAAACCTCCAACTAAAATAATGGGGAAAATTACAAATATTTGGTGAGGCAGGAAGCCTTTTTGGAAGATTAACGGTTTATTGGCCTAAAACAGTTTTTATTATTTGACAATTATCTCGCCTACCCTTTAGTGTTTTCATATGAAACTTGTTGCTCTAAGTCCAAAATAAAGAGATGTTCCAGAGTTTAAAAACGCTGGAACATCTTATAAAATTCAATGATTTATAAAGTAACATCCCATGAAAGTGACTTCATAATTAAGACACTACACAAGATGAATTCTCAATCCGATTTCAAAATATCTGATGGGTTCGTTTTCGAAACTTCCATAATTTTATATCCAATAGTCAACCCCGCAATCATAAAAATCATTAACGAACTGAAAATCAACATCAATATACCCACATTAACATGGGTTGCGTAAATACTCGATAAGAGCATATTTGCTAAAACGCTTCCCCAAACACTTCCTCCAATAGCTGCACCAAGAAATATCCAAACATAGTTTTTATTAATCAGCCAAGCTATTCTTCCCGTAGAAGCACCAACCACTTTTCGAATGGCAATTTCTTTCATTCTTTTTAAGATATTTAGCGAAACGAGCGCAAACAAACCTGCCGATGATAATAAAATAGTAATCACCGCCAAAAACAACATGATCGCTGCTATATTATTGGAAACCATTAAATCTTCTTCCATTAACTCACTCTGAAAAAAGCCCTCATAAGGTTTGAATGGGAAAAGCGTATTCCATTTTTCTTTAAATTCTGTGTTGAGTGCTAAAAGGTTTTGAGGCTCGGCTTCGACTACCCAAAAATTAAAAATTTCAGAAGGAACCAATTTCATCATAACCGGCTGAATAGGGTCAAAAAAACCCTCGTAATAAAAATCTTTGATAACTCCGACAACAGCATGTTCAACACTATCAAAAGTAATTTTTTGACCTAATGGTGTTTCCCATTGTCGGGCTTTTGCAAAGGTCTCATTGATTAAAAGGGCATTTTCATAATCTAATTTTCGGTTGGCATCAAAGAACCGTCCATCAACAATTTCCAAATCCATCACGTCAAAATAATTCTCACCAATCCCATAATAAAATGTCTCAAAATCTTCTCCCTGAATCTGACAATCTAATCGAGCATCATACCAATCAATCTGGTGTCGCGTTCCTGAGCTTGCCAGTATTTTTGGGTTTTGCTCAATGGTACTTCGGAAAGTTTCGAAAGTACCTTCTTCAAAAGTCGGCACGACCAATACATCAGCATACTCATATCCTACATCAGTCGATTTTTGAAATTGAGAATTTTGTACAAAAGCAATCCCAACGATCACAGAACTTAATGAAATCATGACTTGAACACCCAATAAAATACGAGAAAAAAGATTACTTCCTCCAAATTTCACGGATCCTCTAAATATATTAATAGGATTGAAAGCACTAATATAAAACGCAGGATAGGAGCCCCCTAATAGTGCGGCAACGATAAATGCCCCAAACATGAAAAGTAGTAAAGGTGGGTTGTCAAGATAATTGGCTTCGATATCTAAAAATTCCCACATTTGGTTATAGGGGGGCAACAGAAAATCAACAAAAACAACCGCTGCCAAAAGTGCAAGCCCACAAATCACCAAATTTTCACACAACAATTGTCCAACGATTTGGCCCCGGGTTCCGCCCATTACTTTCCGTACACCCATTTCTTTGAGGCGACGATTAGACAATGAAACTGTCGTATTTGTGAAATTTAAACAGGCAGTAATTAACAATAAAATAGCAAGTAAATTTGGTCCCCATACTGCTGATGGAGGCAGAGAATTCCACAAATAATTTCCACGTAATTCATGTCCATTGTGTGCCAAATCCTTTAAAGGATCAAGATGAAAACTTTTGATTTGCCAATCTTCTCTCGCAGCATTTTGGACTTCAACGTAGCGATTCAGACGTTGGGCGATTTCTCCCGCTTCGGAAGGATCTTTCAATTCTAAAAAGGTAACATTCGCAAAGAGCCCCCAATTCGATTTATTTAAAAGTCTACCCTCCCCATCCATTTGATTATCAAAATGTGTCAAAAAATTAAATCGCATACTCGAATTAAGCGGTATATTTTTCAAAACTGCCCCAACAGCATAAGATCTCTCATTGGCCTTGTTCGGATTTAAGATCAATGTCTTCCCTATAGGATCTTCCTTCCCAAAGTATTTGATCGACATTTCTTCTGTAATCAGGATTTTACTTTTATCCTTTAAACTCTCTTTATCACCTTTAATCAATTGAAAATCAAAGAAGTCTAAGAAATTATCATCAACATGCTTAACCGATTCATTAAATACATTTTCTCCATATTTCACCACTCCACTCCGAGTATTATAACGCGTTGCATTTTCAACATTGGGAATATCATTCGTCACTACATCTGCCAATGGCAAAGGGGACATTCCATAAAGGTATCCTGAAGTTTTTTTATAAACTTCAACCCGAAAAACCTGATGTGATTTGGTATGAAAAGCATCAAAACCAGCATCAAATTTCCAATTCAAATAAGCGATGATACAACACGCTAAAGCAATGCCTATACCGAGGATATTTATCCCAACATAAAGTTTGTTTTGCCAAAGATGTCTAAAACCAATTTTGATGTAATTTTGAAACATAGCTTGATGATTTTTTATTTATTCTCTTCGATCTAATAAAAATAGATCCTATTTTTATAGAAAGATTCAATTGGCATGCCACCAACACTAAACAACTGATTATCAATAAATTATTAGCTATCTAGTTCTTTCAAAATGAATCAAACGTACGCCTTTGAACGATAGATGTTCGAAAATGAACATAAAATAATAAGAAATTAATTTCTACTTTTACACCTTCTTTGGTGATTTACATTTAAAAATGTGAATCTGAAAAGGGAATCCGGTGTAAATCCGGAACAGTCCCCGCTGCTGTAAGTTCGATATACGTTTTTGACCCAATGCCACTGTTTTTTATAAAATGGGAAGGCGTCAACAAACAGAACAAGTCAGAAGACCTGCCAAAGTTAATGCGCTATCACGCTTTCGGAGGAAAAGCTGCGACAGATAAGGTTTTTGGGCTTTTCTTGAGTTCCATGAAGCTAGTATCTAGCTTTTGAACAACTCCCTTCTCTCCGAAAATATTCCTTTCTATCTGCCGTTTTTTTTCCTTCGAATCTGATCAGATTTTCAAAAGGCAGATGAAATTATTTAATAATATTTCGCTTTTCTTTTTGTTTTTTTTGAGTATATCTAACTCGGTATTCGGTCAAGTTGATACGGTATTGAATATGGCTGAAATACAAGTCTCTGCCCACAAAATTCGCACCGCTCCAATTGGCACCCAAGCAGTTGAATGGAATACTCAAAAATTAGAGCAAATCAATGCTCAAAACGTCGCTGAATTATTGAATAATGAGACACCTGTATTCATAAAAAGCTATGGCTTGGGTAGTTTGGCAACCTCTTCAATTAGAGGAGGGAGTGCAGGACACACATTGGTTTTGTGGAATGGCTTGCCGATACAAAGTCCTATGCTAGGTCAATTAGATTTGTCTCTTCTACCATTAAATGCAACGGAAGAAATTACCTTGCAAAAAGGAGGAAATTCTGCGCTTTGGGGCAGTGGCGCGATTGGAGGCGTCATTAGTCTGCAAAATCAACCTGATTTCTCAAACAAAATTTCAGCTCAGTCGGGCACTTTATTTGGTAGTTTCGGAACCTTTGAAGAACAACTTAAACTCAATTTAGGAAATGAAAAACTGCAGAGTTCGAGTAAGGTATTTTATAATCACGCCAATAATGACTTTTCCTATTCTATAAGTCCTAGCTTACCCGAAAAAACGCAAACAAATGCGAATCTTTCTCAATGGAACTATCTCCAAGATATATATTGGAAAATCAATAGAAAAAACCGAATAGACGCTCACTTTTGGAGACAATATTCCAAAAGAGAAATTCCTCCTTTGACAACCCAGAATCAGAGTTTGGCACATCAGGATGATATTGCAACCAGGCTTCTATTAAACTGGCAGCGCATTGATAATCAATCTGTTTTGAACGGAAAAATTGGCTTCTCTGATGAACACAATAATTATTTTGACGATATAATTTTGTTAGAAGCACGCAACCGTTTTAAGTCTTTAATAGGAGAAATTAATTTTCAAAAAGCGCTACGTTCTAACCAAAAAATATTCCTCGGCGGTACACATTCGATAACCAAAGCATGGTCTGATGGTTATGTGAATCCTTCCGTAGAAAATAGGACAGCGCTTTTTACATCGTATCAATTTTTTCAATCAAAATTTCAAGCCCAAATCAGCCTGCGACAAGAAATTGCCAACGATCAATGGGTACCTATCGTACCCTCTTTTGGTGCCAATGTTAAACTAAATCGCCATTTAAATTGGCAGTTCAAAGTCGGAAAAAACTACCGGCTCCCAACTTTAAATGATCGATTTTGGAACCCTGGTGGAAATCCTGATTTATTGCCTGAAAGTGGGTGGAGCTATGAGAGCACTATTTCCACTTATTTTAATACAAAAAGCCTAGATTTTGAAATAGCGTTAACCGGTTTTAATCGCACCATCAAAAATCAAATTCTATGGATTCCTTTAGAAGGAGAATCCTTTTGGTCACCTCATAATATTTCTAAGGTTTGGAGTCGAGGATTAGAGTCCTATTTCTCCATTTCTTATCAAAATGAGCATTTGAAAATAGCTTTACAAGGAGGTTATGATTTTATTAGAGCTAGCAATCAAACTTCATTGACTTTGCCCAAGATTGAAAAAGGAGAACAGGTGATTTACACTCCTAAGCACCAAACTTTTGGGAAGTTTTCATTGACATGGAAAAAGGTCCAATTGGCTTATCGACATTCATTCACTGGAAAAACGTCAGGCGTCAACGAAATACTTACCAGTTATCAAACAGGAGATATTAGACTACAGTCTTCTACCAAGTTGGGTTCCTCCAAAGGTTCCATTTTTTTCAATGTTAATAATCTATGGGATACTCCATATTTTGTAATTGAGCGACGACCAATGGCAGGGAGGTATTTTCAAATTGGGTTAAATATTCAGTTCATTTCGAAGTAATCTAAGTTTAGTCTTTTCATTTTCCCAAAATGCCAAAAAACATAACTAACTAATTTTCAATATTTTAAATCAATAAAAACAAAAATAATGAAGCAGTTTTTTACTACATTTTTCCTTTTTAGCGCCCTACTCATCTCAGCTCAAACCATTGCTGATTTTGAAAATTTCGATCTTGTTGCTGAATCATTTTTAAATGGCAGTGATGGTACCGAAAGCTTTGAGAGTGGCAATATTAATTTATTCGTTGATTATAACCCTGCTTGGAACTCTTGGACAGGCTTTGCCATCTCCAACACAACAGATACTGGGACTCCTGGCCCCACTAATCAATTCAGTGCCATTACAGGTGAAGGAGCTGAAGGCTCTAGTAATTATGCAGTTACCTTTGCATCGGAACCTTCGATCATATATTTAAACGACAATGCAATTGGTCAACCTATAGAAGGTTTTCATATTACGAATAGCACGTGGGCTTATTGGAGTATGAAAAATGGAGATGGTTTCGCCAAAAAATTTGGAGGATCAACAGGCGATGACCCTGATTGGTTTCTAGCAACTTTTAAAGCATATCGAAATGGTCTTTTAATGAATGATAGCGTTGATTTTTATCTCGCTGATTATCGCTCACAAGATAATGCTGATGATTATATCATTTCCACATGGGAATGGATTGATTTGACAAGTTTGGGAGATGTCGACAGCCTCCAAATTTCATTGAGTTCAAGCGATACAGGAAATTTTGGAATGAATACCCCAGGGTATTTTTGCCTTGATAATGTAACCACTGCAAGCGAACCGCTTTCGACAAAAAATTTAAATAATGAAATTGACTTTTCTATTTATCCAAACCCTGCGACAGACTTTTTAATTTTTGATTGGAAAGAAGCAAAAGGCACTGCGCAAATATTTGATTACCAAGGAAAAAATTGGTTGGTACAAGAATTAGATAATGGTCAAAACCAAATCAACCTTGAAGCACTTCCTAAAGGTTTTTATACTATTTTAATAAATACAGATAATGGCTTTTTGAGTAAAAAATTCGTCAAGAACTAGTACCAAAATACACTTCCTCGAAACCGTAAACCTATTAGACTGTTATGTAGGCTCTTAAGCACAGTTGGAAACCAACATATTGTCGATAATTTTTTGCTAGTTTATTGAACTGAATGTTTCGGTTTTCGCAGCGGCATTGGAGATTTTGGCGTTAAGAAATTCAATTGTGGGGCAGTGTTTATTGTGTAAAAAAATACCCACGCGAGCTTTGCGAGCATTTGGGTCGTTTGCGCGAGTGCAATTGAATTTTAGTCAAAATATCCACAGCCTAGATTTTTTTCCTCATTTTTTCATCATGGAAAAAAGGAGAAAGATTATTTGAAATAAAGCTATTGCCAATTACCCTTTCTTTTCAGATGGCTGTTTTCGCCGCAGAAAAATCTTTTTTCAGTCGAATGAGGTAAAAATTACTCGCAATTTTCGCCTCATTCGACTGCTTGGTTTCTCCTTTGTTATGGCAAAGGTTTCTCAGGTAAAAGCCATGAAAATCTAGTTACTTATTTATGAAATCACAAATCAAAAAACAACCTTCACGTCCTAAAGAAAACGAAGATTATTATATCGAAAAAGGACGCTGGGTTTTTACAGAAAAGTATCACTTGAAAAGAGGAGCTTGTTGTGGAAATAGATGCAGACATTGCCCCTTTGACCATGAAAATGTGAACTAAGAAAGTTGAACCTTTTGTCCCAGTTTTCTCCTTTTAAAACAAAAACAGGTGCCCAACCTGACAATGACAGACCAATCTCCTCCTTTTAAGATTTCATTAAGACATATTTAAATTTCTTATAAATACTTTTGTGCCCTCAATAAGCTCAAATATAAATTTGAAAACATAAACCTAACCCTCATTATCATCATTGATAATGATTTTTTTTTGAAATCGCCCAATATGAAAAAGTATTTCCTTACACTTAATTTATGTGCAATATTCTGTTGCGCAGTGCTAGCTCAAGCCCCTAGTATTGGACAAAAACAAATGCAAGCTCATCGCATAGTTAACCAGATAAAAATAGATGGCAATCTCAGTGAAGCAGAATGGTTGACAGCAAAAAATGCGGACAACTTTATTCAAAACACACCTGATCCTGGTCAAGCTCCTACCGAAAAAACAGTCGTTAAAATTCTTTACGATAATACTGCCTTATACATCGGTGCAATCTTGTATGATTCCAACCCTGATAGTATTTTGAATCAATTGACTGAACGCGATGAACTCGGAAACACCGATTGGTTTGGCGTCGCATTAGATACTTACCAAGATGGGAATAATGGGGTGGGGTTTGTGACGACCCCTTCGGGCATTCAATTTGATACTAAATACTCAGCGCTCTCGGGCGGCGATGGTGGATTTCTAAATGGCGATGAAAACTGGGATGCGGTATGGAATGTCGAAGCAAGGATCACAGAAGAAGGCTGGGAAGTGGAGATGATGATCCCATATTCAGCAATCCGATTTCCAGAGGCTGAAAATCAAGTATGGAATATCAATTTTGGACGACAAGTTCGGCGAAAAAGAGAGTTGATGTTTTGGAATGAAATCAACCCTGCCATTGATGGTTTATTAAATCAATCTGGGCAGATCTCTGGTATATCGGACATCAAATCACCTGTTCGGTTGTCCGCAACGCCATTTGTAGCCGTATATGCCGAAAATAATTATGACCAAAATGGAGACCCTAAAAGCAGTTGGGGGCGATCTTTTCAGGGCGGTATGGATGTGAAATACGGATTAAATGATGCCTTTACATTAGATATGACATTGATTCCTGATTTTGGACAAGTTCAGTTTGATAATCAGGTCTTGAACCTCTCCCCTTTTGAAGTTCGCTTTGACGAAAATCGTCAATTTTTCACGGAAGGTACCGAGTTATTCAATAAAGGTGGACTCTTTTATTCAAGGCGAGTAGGCGGAACTCCTTTACACAGAAATGAGGTACAAGATCAAGTGCAAATTGGAGAGGAGATTATCGAAAATCCATCCGAATCACAACTAATTAATGCGTCCAAAGTCTCTGGAAGAACTAATACAGGTTTGGGGGTTGGTATTTTCAATGCGCTTTCTTCCCAAACGGAAGCAACTCTCCGAAACATTGAAACCAATGAAAAAAGAACTATTCAGACCTCCCCTTTAACGAATTACAATGTGCTTGCCTTTGACCAAAATTTAAAGAATAATTCTTATATCAGTCTGGTCAATACCAATGTCTTTAGATCTGGCGAAGATTATGAAGCCAACTCTACCGCTGCCGTCTTTAGTCTTCGCAACAAAGCTAATTCTTACCAAATAAGTGGTCGTACAGCTTTGAGCCAAAAATATTTCACAGACGATACAGACCTCGGTCATACAGCAGATATTAGCGTAGCAAAAACAAGTGGAAATTTTCAATGGTCGCTCAGCTATTTGGAGGAGAGTGATACTTATGACATCAATGATCTTGGTTTTCTTTTTAATAACAATGAGCGCAGCTTAGATGGTAGTATTAACCTTAATCGCTTTAAGCAGTTGGGTATTTTTAATCGAATAGGCGCTGGGCTTTGGTCAGGGCTCAATTGGCTTTATAACCCACAGGAATTTACTTCTTATGGAATCAATATGTGGGTTTGGGGAAGAACTAGAAATTTCTTTGCTTTTGGCGTCCGATCTTACTTCGAGCCCATCAGAGGATATGATTATTTCGAGCCTCGAACAGAGGATTTCAGTTATTTTTATAGAGGTCCCAAAGTAGCTAGATTCGCAGGCTGGATTTCTTCCGATTATCGGAAAAAATTTGCACTTGACTTGGAAGCAACCATATTACTCACAGACGAAGCCGGTCGTTACAACACTATTTTTGAAGTTGGTCCTCGCTATCGTTTTAATGATAAATGGTCTCTCAATTGGGAAGTAGAAGCTCAGAATTCTCACAAACAAGAAGGCTGGGTTTATACGAATGAAAACAATGGAGAAATCATATTTGGCGTCCGAGACAATATTTCTGTTACGAATGTCTTGAACACCACTTATACGTTCAACAACAAGATGTCTTTTTCACTCCGATTGCGGCATTATTGGTCAAAAGCAGAATATGAATCTTTTGGACTACTCGATCACGATGGAGAGCTTGGCAATACAGATTATAATGAATTTAATGATCGGAGTTTTAATTCTTTAAACATCGATGCCGTCTATCGTTGGCGATTTGCGCCGGGTAGTGATATATTCATAGTTTGGAAGAATAATACCTCTCAATTTGATAATGAATCAGGTCAAGTTTCTTACCATTATGGCAATAGCGTGAGTCGATTATTTGGCGACATCCCAACAACTAATAGCCTGTCAATCAAAGTATTGTATTTCTTAGACTATTTGAGTTTGAAGCGAAAGTAAGCACTAGTTAATTCCAGTTGGCAGTTCGCAAAAACGGGAAAGATTTCAGGAATCTTTCCCGTTTTTTAATTGAAGGCTTTCAAAAATCATTAATTTCGACGCAATGAAAGACCCAATCAAATGCCGTCGTAAAATTCCTTTCTTTCACGATAAAACGGAATCAGAATTCCGCGCAGATCCTTATGAACGCTACCACGAAATGGTACTCCGTCAAACTGCCATTCACCTTGCTGATGAATTTTGGGGAGCTTATCCTTTCCAATCCATATTGGATTTTATCCGCTCACAAATCCCTACTAAAACAGGTTTAAAAATAGCAGAAATTGGATGTGGCGTTGGACGAATGATTGGTGAATTGGCGATTCAAAATCCAAATAACCAATATCATGGTATCGACTTTAGCTATCAAATGTTGAAGCAAGCGAATACGTTTTGGGTAGAAGAAAAGAAGATCGAACTGGACTGGTCAGACCATGGTTTTGATCGTGTAATTTTAGCCGGTCATACTTTAGCCAATTTACATTTTGGATTAGCCAAAGCAGAAAATTTGCCTTTTGAAAATGATAGTTTAGATGTCCTTTTTTCTAGCTTTTTAATTGATCGGTTAGAAGATCCTTTAAAAGCTTTTCAGGAAATGAATCGAGTCTTAAAGACTGGCGGAACATTGATTTTTGTAAGTCCTTTAAATTTTCAGAAAAAACAGCATTGGGAAATATTCTTTCCCTTAAAAAAACTTCAAAGACAATTACAAATCATTGGTTTTCAAATAGATCTCATAAAGAAGGATTGGTTAGTATTTGAACCATTGGATAAGAACGGTAATAAAATACAATGGGACTGTATCGGAATGAAAATTATCCGTCAGTTTTAGCTTGAATGAAGACTCTGTTTACATTTGCAATTCCTTAATCAATTCCTTTGCTAACAATTCGGATTCACATAATTTCATTTGATCAGATAGTGGTTTTAAGGTGAGTATTTCATGCTTTACTCTGTCCGCATTTAAAGCAGATGGACTCATTTCGTCCTTTTCTTCATCATAATCTAAAAGAATAGCTTCTTCTGCAATATTCACTGCCTGACATAATTTGATCCGTCTCAGGTATTTTTCAAAAAACTCGATTTTAGAACTTCTCAAATTAATCCGTAGCCTCAGATGATCCAACGTCTCATGGTAGTTCTTTAACTCCTTTTCATTGAATTCATTAGCGCCGCTTCCTTCTAATAATAATTCTGTTTTTTCCTTCGCACTTATCAATTTCTCTAGTTTTTCTTCCTCAGCTAAAATCATATTTTTTGTATAGCCTAACTCTTTGGCAATTAGAAATTCTTGGTCAGATTCTAAGTCTGAAATCAAATTGTCAACTTTTTTTTGATACGCTTTTTTTACGTAAATGATGGACCCAATGGTCATTAAGGAAATCGCAATAATCATCAAAATGAAAAAAGTATATCCGAATACCTCGATAAAACCGATCATTAAAAGACCAAACAAAGCGCCGACAGCAAAAATAATGGAAGATGGAAAAGAATACCCGCTAAGCTCCTTGGTTAAGGCATCTGGCATGTCAGCCGAAAGAGGAATGTCTACCTTTAGACTCCCTATGTTAACCTCAAGCGTTCTTTCCTTGATTTCATACTGCATTTTTATATTGTTTCAAGGGTTTTGAAAAAAAATTATAGCCGCAATTTATAAATTTAGAAGTAAAAACGCCACCCAAATTCGACCAAATAAGTCTTGGTTTTGGTCATACAAAGGATTTTTGTATTGCAGCTCTACAGTCATTTTTTATAACAAAAGCCCCTTCAGAACGAAGGTTCCAAAGGGGCATCAAAATGTAATGCTATACAAAATCTTATTATCCTTTTGATCTTCTCCGAGTACTAGACTTTATTCTAAAAGGATTTATGAGATTAAAAAAATGGATTTTGTTTTCAATCGAGAAACACACGGAACCTAATAGCCATAGCTATTAAGGTGAGTACGTGACGAAGAGTGAAGACAAAAGACTAATTTTTAGCCATACAATCTTTTTTAGAATAAAGTCTACTTAATGAACATTTCTAAGACAAAGTTCCAATCTGAAACGCAATTACTGTGCGTAGTAATTTTTATTTTGCCATTTTTAAAATTACAATTCAAAAAATGCCAGTCAATAGAAATGCGCTGATTCGCTTTAGAACAATCGACAATTGCCTTCAGAATCGCTTTCGAAAATGGACACTAAATGACCTCATTGATGCTTGTTCGGATGCTCTTTATGAATATGAAGGAATCGACAAAGGCGTGAGTAAACGTACCGTTCAAGCAGATATTCAAATAATGCGGTCGGACAAATTGGGCTATAATGCACCGATTATTGTTGTCGAACGAAAGTATTATACTTATGAGGATAAAGAATACAGCATTACGAATATTCCCCTGACAGATCAGGACCTTAACCAGCTGATGGAAGTAGTGGAAATCCTGAAGCAATTCAAAGGGTTTTCTCATTTTCGAGAGTTGGACGGCATGGTTCAAAAGTTGGAAGACAAGGTCTATTCAAGCAAGACTCAAACAGAATCCGTGATTGACTTTGAGAAGAACGAAAACCTTCGTGGGTTGGATTATTTGGACGATATTTATAAAGCCGTTTTGAAAAAACAAACCCTCGAATTGACCTATCAATCCTTCAGAGCTCGAATGTCCTCTACCTTTAATTTTTATCCATATTTATTAAAAGAATATCGAAACCGGTGGTTTGTTATAGGCGTTCCTGAGAACGTCCCAAATTTATTGATTTTAGCTTTAGATCGAATACAAGAATTAAAAACAACGGATTTACCATTTCAAGTAAATCAAAAATATGACCTCAAAAATTATTTCAATCAAGTCGTTGGTGTGACGATTACCGAAAATGGGCAACCCCAAGAAATTCAAATTTTTGTAGATAAAAGTAATGCGCCCTATGTCATTACCAAACCGATTCACCCTTCTCAAAAAGTACTTGAACAAAATGATGATGGCATAATTATATCACTTGCGGTGCAAATTAATTTTGAATTAGAACGAGAGATTTTAGGATTTGGGGAAAGCATGACGGTCTTGAAACCAGAAAGACTGAGGACAAGAATCCGGCAGCGGCTGGAGTGGGCATTGAGTAGGTATAGGCTGGATGAGTGAGTCGTTTTCATCTCCTACATTTGCCACATCACTAAGGGATGAGGCAACAAATAATACTGCATATCTCATCGCGATAGGTATCCGAAAACGCGGGATTTAAAGCGATCAATTTATGATTACTAATTTTTTTATCCAAACATAAAACCATGAAGTGATTGTGGTAAGGGTGGATTTTAGAAACGAAAATCAGATTCAAATCTTTCCAAATCCGACTTCTGGAGAATTGGAGATTGTAGGAGAAGAACTAGAAGGCGCAACGATCAAAATATTTGATAATATGGGTAAACAGGTTCAATCTTTAATCTTATCCAAGCAAGAATTAGATATCTCTGATTTACCTAATGGAATGTATTTTATCCAAATCAATCAAGAAGGAAGATTGTTTGAATCAAAGATCATTAAGGAATAAATAACCTTTAGATTAGCGGGCATCTTACTTTTTGAAGATGCCCGCTAATATTTTCATTTTAAGCCTTCGCCCCATTTTCCTTCACTGCCATACCGATCACCCCAAACGTCAAAACAAGCGAAACATACAAAACAGGTGAAGTCACGCCTTCAAACATCCATTGATACATCAATGCGCCCAATACGCCCCCAAGAATAGGACCAACGATCGGAATCCATGAATAGCTCCAATTCGAGTCTCCTTTTCCTTTGATTGGCAAAATAAAATGCGCAATTCGAGGACCTAAATCCCGAGCAGGATTAATGGCATAACCAGTCGTTCCACCCAAAGACATCCCAATCGCGACAATTAAAACGCCTACTACAAGTGGATTCAGCCCTTCCGTAAATTCATTGGCACCAATGGTCATCAAACCAGCCACTAAAACGAACGTCCCAATCAGCTCACTCAGTAAATTAGACCATTTTGAATCAACAGCAGGACCTGTGGCAAAAACACCTAATTGAGAAGCTGCTTCGTTGGCTTTTCCCCAATGTGGTAAATAGTGTAACCAAACGATGGTAGCTCCCAAAATGGCACCGATCAATTGACCAGAGATATACGGTAATACCTCCGTCCATTTGTGTGCTCCCGAAAAAGCGAAGCCGAGTGTTACTGCCGGATTAAGATGCGCACCACTAATTCTCCCTACGGCATAAATCCCTAAGGTCACTGCCAATCCCCAACCTATCGTAATGACAATCCATCCACCACTTTCCGCATAGGATTTTTTCAAGGTCACCCCGGCATTTACACCGTTTCCAAGAATAATTAATAGCATCGTTCCAATAATTTCGCCTAAAAAATCAGACATAGTTTTTTCGTTTTGTAATTGATGAAAAATTTTTAAACATGGGCTCTTTATAAACCATTAATTCCCACAAACCGATTCGATATCCGTTTGAATAAAACAAAGGAACTTTGTCAAAGAGCCAAAAGATGAAAGGAAACATCCTCAAGGTAGAATATTTCAGCCTAAAAATAATCTTTCCATTAGAGTCTTCCTAAAAACTAAATTCCAACCAATCTGTTTACCCACATCATACCTAAAAGAAAAGGATTACAAATGCAATATGAATTTAAAGAGCCTACCGTTGGAGCCAAATTTCGCTTAATCATCAATGAGTCCAATTACCAAAGAAATTTCTTTGAAGAACAGGAAGATCTTCTGCTAAGCTTGGCTTGGAATACAGGAGACACTCAAAAGGTCATCATTGATGAAATCGAAATGGACTTTCCCAAAAACAGTTTTCTGTCTTTGATGGTTAATCAATCTTTTCGATTTGAGAAGCCTCAAGATGTTGTTTTATGGCAATACAACCGGGAGTTTTATTGCATCGTTGATCACGATAAAGAAGTGTCTTGTGCAGGTTTCTTGTTTTATGGAGTAAGTGGATCGTTGCTGATTGAATTGTCGGAGGTGGAGATCCGAAAATTTACACTGTTATTGGAAGTCTTTAAAGATGAATTCCAGTATCGAGATAATATACAAGGGGAAATGTTGAGAATGTTACTCAAACGACTCATCATTATTCTAACTCGATTGGGCAAAGAGCAATATTTGAGTAAAACCATTGAAAACAATGAATATGACCTAGTTCGAGAATATAGCTTATTGGTTGAGAATAATTTCAAAAATCACCACCAAGTTCAAGATTACGCCAACATGCTCAATAAGTCGCCCAAGACCTTAAGTAATCTATTTTCAAAACATCATAATAAAACACCGCTTCAAATCATCAGAGATAGAATTTTTCTGGAGGGCAAAAGATTATTGATCTATACAGATAAAACTTCTAGTGAAATTGCCTACGATTTAGGCTTTGATGAACCTGCCCATTTTAGTCGTTTTTTTAAGAAGATGAATGGACAGAGTCCTTCCGAATTTAAGACAGAGTTGAAAGATTCATAACCGTTATTCCTTCCTTGGGAAAAATTGGTAAGCCCTCGGGAAACATCGGTATCTTCTTTACCCTTATTCTCCCGCATCTTTGTGTCATCAATTTCTGGAAAATCAGAAATGCACCTAAGTAGTCTTTCAAGCGAGATACAACAAGCTAACTTGATTGATGGTTTTCCAAAGAATTCATTCAGAAAGGCGAACAAAAAAAATAATATCAACTAAAAATCAACGATGAAAAACATAACTCTTCTCTCTTGCTTAATGATTATTGCTTTGTCGAGTTGCATCAAGGACGACTTTATAAACGACACCATTGACCCTGTTTTACGAATTACGAACCCTATCGATACGATAGCCGAAAGCACTACTTTTCAATTTGAAGCTATGTATTTGAATAATGTGGGGCTGGAAGAAGTTATTACTCAAACTTGGCAAAGTTCTCAACCAAATGTTATACAAATTTCAAACGATGGTTTGGCAGAAGCTCTCCAACCAGGCAGTTCCGTTATTTCTGTAGAATATACTGATGGAAGCAACACCCTCCGTGATGAAATTGAAGTCCATGTAGGTGAAACGACGATAGTTGTCTCAACGGATAAAATAGGCTCGATTGCAACCACAAGTTCCTACAAACTTACAGGAGATTTCTCCTTGAAAGAAGATGGGTCAGATTTAATACTAGAATTTGCTAATAACTATGAAGCCTCTACCGCTTTACCTGGTTTGTATGTTTATCTAACGAATAATAATACGACTACTTCAAATGCTTTAGAAATTGGGAAAGTCGCTACTTTTTCTGGGGCTCATAGTTATACTATTCCAAACACAGGAATTAATGACTTCAAATATGTGCTCTATTTCTGTAAACCCTTCAATGTAAAAGTCGGCGACGGAGAAATTCAATAATATCTACTCTATTCATTGTCAGGCTATATTCATAAAATGGAAACTAGCCCGATGATTTAGACCTTATTTAAGTATCAATCAAAATGAAAAAGCTAATCCTATTTATATTCATATTCACTATTTCCAATACTATTTTTGCTGGCGGCCCATGGCCACAACCCAAAGGAAAAGGCTATTTTAAATTATCAGAATGGTGGGTTGTTTTTGACCAACACTTCACTGATGCAGGGAAAATTGACCCCAATGTGACTACCGGAATCTTCAATACGACCCTATATGCCGAATATGGCTTTACTGATAGATTGACAGGTATTTTGAATGCGCCCTTTTTCAGTCGAAACTATATGAACAATTTGGTTTCTAATACGACCAAAGATGTTTTGGTGGAAGGAGAAGCTATCAATTCAATCGGCGATTTTGATTTGGGATTGAAATTTGGATTGACACAACCTGGTGCTCGAATCCCCATTTCTGCCTCCTTAATTTTAGGGTTGCCCACTGGAAAAGATACTGGCGGCACTTTAAAAAATCTTCAAACAGGCGATGGTGAATTCAATCAAATTCTTCAAGTCGATGCAGGATTAGGATTCAATGTGGGGAAATTGCCAGCTTATGCCAGCGGATATGTAGGCATTAATAATCGTTCCAATGGATTTTCTGAAGAATTTAGATTTGGAGTAGAGGCTGGCGTTAATTTATTAGATAAAAAATTATGGCTAATTGGTCGGTTAAATGCAGTTGAATCCTTTAAAAATGGAGACACTGCTGAAACGACAACGAGCACAAGTATATTTGCCAACAATACAGAATTCACTGGAATCGCAGTGGAAGCAGCCTACTATATAACCAAAAAATGGGGTGTTTCGGCTTCCGTCGCAGGTGCTTTTCGTGGTGAAATTATTGCAGCAGCACCGTCTTATTCGGTAGGTGTTTTTTATGATTTGAAGTAAATTATTGAATCTTCGAGATTCTCCAATTTTCTTTATTTACCTCTAAATTATCAATCTATGTTCCTCTTAAAATTTGCAGAAAAAAACAAAGAAGCTAAGGAAGTAGAAAACAGATTAAAGCAGCTGTCTTTGTCCTTCAAATCGGAGATAGATGAATCTATTACTTCTGTCGTTTTGGAAGAGGATGGTACTCAATTTTCAGGTTTAGAATCCATCAATAATCACCTAGAAAAAGTGAGTAGCGAGTTGAATAGTTGGTATTATTGTGATTGTTAGGAATGATTCAGAATTTTGATTTATTCCTTTTCTCAATCTATTTTCACTTCATTCCTTGTTGAAGTCCGCTAAAACCGTTTGCAAACTATCCGTAACCTGCTCTGCAATATGAAGCGCAAACGGTTCATCATTCAAATGATAAGGATGAGTCGTCAGTTTCCAATACAAAATACCTACGAGATTGAACTGTTGATCATCTACCGCTTCTTTTAACGCGTCGACCGCCAGCTGCCTTTCTTTCGGGTGAAGCGGTTGATGATCCCATAAAATAATCTTTTCCAAAAGATCTGACCCAACAATGGAAAATCCAAACCCTTGCCAAGGATTAATGGTCGAATCTTCTGCTTGTACATAACCCAATTCGGTAAAAATAACCGGTTTATGCGAGATCGAATTTGATGAGTTGAATATTTCGATATCCTTCAAAATATCGTCCCAACTACTTTTCAGGATGGATTTCATTTCTGAGTCTGACAGTTTATTTTGAGCAAAATTCCGCAATGGAAAATAGGCATTGATGCCTATAAAATCTAAATGTTCCCAAAAACCAACATTCATATAATTATCAAAATTAGCCGCGTAGGTTAGCTTTCCATTATAAACTCCCCGAATCGCCCCAATCAATTTAACCCATTGCTTTTCAATAAATTGACTCCGTTTATTTATCTTTTCAATGCGGAAATATTCTCCCTCAAAAGTAATTTCATCTACCCATTTTTTATTGGCTTGAATCCGATCGCTTAGGTAATCTTCCAACTTATCATGCTGCCACTTTCCCCCTTCCAAAAGATAATTGCTATTTATTACATCTTTGTACTTCAACGCTCGTTCTTCAAATTCTTTTTGTTGTTCGACATCGTTGTAATATCTATATAAACCAGGAAATTCATTAATCGGTTGGGTCGCGGCCATCGCATTCATCTCACTTCCTATACCCATAATTTCTACCCCTTCCACCTCACAGATTTTTGCCCATTCTAAGGCAAATTCTTGATATTTATCAAACCATTTTTTGATTCTTTCCTCACCTTTTGGCATAATCCTTCCATGCCATAAAAACTTATTTTCCTCATAAAAAGAATGAAGAGAAGTTCGCAAAATCAACACCACTTTTAATCCTTCTTTTTTTGCTGCTCGAATTTCATCAATCATCCCTTTTTCTTGTTCATCCCAGAAAACATGATGGTGATTCCAAACTGAATGATTTAAATATACGGTCACTTCAACCGTGTTCATTCCAATCTTTTTGAGTGTTTTTGTCCAATGATTAATGTCCGCTTCATTGACTTGAATACCCCCAAGGTAGAAAGTCGAAGAAGTATCTTCTTGAATATTTATTTTAGTAACAGTCTTGTTATTTGGTGAATTTGACTCACAAGCTTGGAAAAGAAAGGAGAGAAATAAAAGAGTAAAAACAGCTGAAATAAAGTTTTTTGTTTGGTGCATTAAATTAAGCCTAATTTTTTGAAGCAGGACGAATATTGTCCTTATAACCCCATACAAATCGTAGAACAAAACTAATAAAAATCACAACCTAACCTTATGCAAAATCTGATTTCGATCCTCTGCAATTACGCCCGATTCTAAATAATATAGAAAACCATCAAAAACATCCATCTTCCCAATAAACATACACTCTACCAAGGTATTGGAAATTAGCTCCCCAGTCTCTAAATCGATAGTACCCAATACTTTACCTTTTGGATCATTGAAACGGGTATAAAACCGTTGTTGCTTTTCATCCAAATAAATAACCCCATCCCATTTTTTCGATTTTGAGTAATGAATGGGTACAAGGCGCTTAAAATTTCCTTCTAAATCAAAAAACTCTATTTGTGCATCTTGATGATTGAAAACACATAATTCCTCACCCAAATTAAATAACTGAATATTGAGTGCTTGATAAAAGAAATTCGTCCAAGAGTCTACCACTGCTTCTGTCCTCCGCAAAGCACGCAATTCGTCAGGATCTTGAATCGAAACCGAGGTTGTCGCTCGCAGTTGAATATCCATTGCATACAAATCGTCTAGATATCTCTCCAATTCATCTTCATCCATAGCCAAACCAAATTCTACAGCTAGTCCTCCATCTTTTGGAAGCGCTTCGAAAGTAATGCTTTTTCCATTGGATGTTTTTCGTTCATAATAGACAAAATCATTGGAAGAGGTGACGCAAGGTTTCATTAATTTATCATATTGCCACCTAGGAAAAGGATCTTCAAAGTGAATACCCTGTGCATCAATAAATATTTGAAAAGCTTCTGAAGCAGTCAACAGATGTAAACCACCTAAACAACTCCTGGTCAATCCTCGAATTTTTTTGATACCACTCAATGATTTAATAAAGAGAGGATCCCCATTGTTATCCATCAAAATTAATTGCTCATCTTTAAAGCTATTCTCCACACCAATACCCAAAATCAGGTTTCCGACAAATATAAAATCGCGTATGGCTATATCCTTTTTTGTAATTTTCTCAATCTTTGATTGTGCGGTAACTGTAAGCGTGCGTAATTCTGTCACTGCAGCTTTCATATAAAAAGCAAATATCTTTTTTTCATTCTTCCGAATCGTTTTCGTTGCAGAATCATACCCCAAATAGGTCGCTACAATAATAATCGGCAAACTATCCAACTCAATTTCAAAATAGCCATTCACATCAGAAACCGTTCCTTTTTCAGTACCTGGAATTCGAATATGGGCACCAATAATAGGTTCTTGGGTCTCCACATCAAGGACTTGACCCGAATAAAGTTTTACATTAAAGGTTTGAGAAAATAGCGACGTACTAAAAATAACGAATGAAAAAAACAATCCAAAAAGCAAGTACCTTCTATTTATCATACATTGAATTTTGAATCAATTTCTGAAAAATGCCAAACTATTTAAAGATAAAATTTAGGAAATGTCAGGAGGCTAATTAGAGTCGTCCTTTTAGTTGTCAACTAAAATCATCAAAATTTGAAACCTAATACGCTTTTCAAATACTGATGTCGCACATAAAATGCTGCTTTTGATTTTATTTGTACGACATCCATAACTGGAAAGCATATAAGAAAGAGCTTGGACTCCCCTCCAAAACAACCATTTACTGGAGCGAGCCGCTTTACGGCAATGCTCCAGTAATCTATAACTTGATTTTGTCCAAGCACTTACTACGTGAAAAGACCTATAAATAAAAAAAATCAATACAAATGTGACAACCAAAATAACATACTTGCTTTTTTTATATCTTTACGGCGCATAGATATTCTACCCATTAAAGTCTGCTGTATTAAATTCCACTACTACCCTGATTTGCAGACATTTAAATAAGGACATCATAAAAAAGAAGTTTCGATTCGAGCTATCGTATTCATGTCTTGATAGTTTTTGGTTATAGCTATTGTTGCTATAACGCTTTCGAAGTTTCTACTGGACATCTTCCAACATTTTCCTGGTCAACATACTGTACTATCAAGCAATAAGCTTGGAAGGTTTAGTTGCTATTTAGTTGCTCTGAGCAAAAAATGAAGCTCTTTGTATAGTGATTGTATTGTCTTTTTTAAAAATTAAAAGATTAAATCACACCCCAAGACAGGTTTCATTAACCTTTGATTATCAGATTTTTAAAGTAAAAAATAGATAATCTTCACATGCATACTAAACCAACCACTTTTGCACCCTGGTTATTTTAAAAGCAAAAGTTTGCTGTGTTTTAGCTGACCCAAATAAAACATACAAACGGAGCAAAAACAGACAAACAGATTCCAGTTATGAAATGCTTTTTACACCTTTTCCCGGGAAAAGCAACGTGGAAATTTTTTGGCATTGGCATTTTATGCCTCTCTTTCTTTCCACAATTCGCTTTTAGTTCAAACCCTAATGAAGTGTCATTAACCGTGATGGTTAATGGTACCAATCCTCTATGTGGAGGCTTTTCAACGGGTTCTGCTACTGCGACTCCGTGGGGTGGCATAGCCCCTTATTCTTACAATTGGAGCAATGGCGTAACGACTCAAACCATTAATAATTTACCAATTGGCACCTATTCTGTGACAGTTACCGACGCTACGAATGCTACTGCATCAGGTAATGTCACCTTAACTGCTCCTCCTGTATTGTCAGGAACCGTTTCTACAACATGTGGAAATCCAGGTACAGCAACTGCTAATCCAGTTGGAGGAATACCTGGATACACTTATTTATGGACCAATGGTGCGACTTCACAAACCATTGTCAACCTTCCTCCGGGTCAATATTGTGTAACTATTATGGACTCAAATTCCTGTGGAGTTGTGGCATGTGGAAATACAGGCACTGGTCCAACCATATCGGTTACTACAACGAATACTGGTTGTAATGGTGGAAATACGGGTACGGCAACAGCCAATTCTTCCAACGGTACGGCTCCATTTACCTACGTATGGAGTAATGGCGGAACCAATCAAACCATTAACAACCTTTCAGCGGGAGTCTACAATGTAACCGTCACTGACAATAATGGCTGTACAGGTACTGGAAGTGGTACCGTCCAAAGTTCTAATAATGGTTTCCCAGTTTGGCTAACAACCACACCGCCAAGTTCTTGTAGTTCGAATAATGGTATCATTACAGCGAATCCACAAGGTGGTGTTTCTCCTTATACCTATACATGGAATAACGGCGCAACAACTCAAACGATTAATAATCTCGGACCAGGCACTTATACCGTGACCGTGACCGATGCAGTTGGGTGTTCGGCAACTAAAACAACGACCCTAAGTGCTCCTTCCAATGTTTCCGCATGGATAAGTGCAACCGATGAATCTTGCCCTGGTGCAAATGATGGAACGGCGACCGCTTCAGGAATGGGCGGTACTCAACCATACACTTTCCTATGGAGTAATGGTCAGTCTAGTGCTACCATTACAGGCTTATCTCCAGGCAATTACACGGTGACTGTTTCTGATTTTTATGGATGTTCAGGAAGTGCCTCGATAACTGTGAATGCAGGAACTTCTTTTGCCTTGATGATTAATGCTCAAAATGTATCGAGTTGTGGCGCAAATAATGGTTCTGCAATGGCAGTTCCGAGTGGAGGAAATAATCCATATACATATTTGTGGAATACAGGCGCAACGACCCAATCTATATTTAATTTGTCTGCCGGATTTTATTCTTTGACAGCAACCGACAATAATGGATGTTCCAAAGTGGCGACCGTGACAATCACAGAGCCACCCAATTTGACGGTGTCTATCAATGCTACGCCACAAGTTTGCAATAATGCTAATAACGGCATGGCATCCGCCTTTGTCAATGGCGGTACCGCTCCATTCTCCTATTCTTGGAGTAATGGCGGAAATACGCAAACAATCAACAATTTAGGGGCAGGGACATACACAGTCACAGTCAATGATATCAATGGCTGTCAAGGTACCGCAAGTGCGACGATCACCAATTCCGATTTGATTATTGATGCTATCATTACCAATACGAGTTGTTATGGAAGTTCGGATGGGCAAATTGAAGTCAGCGGTTGGGGTGGTACGCCTCCTTATACTTATCAATGGAATAATGGATCGACCAATCCAATCTTAAATAATCTTCTTGCTGGAAATTATACCGTAACAGTTTACGACTCTGGAAATTGCTCTGTATCGCAAACCATTACGGTTACAGAACCACCAATGATATTGATTAATTTCTCAACCGTTCAACCAGATTGTGCTGGCGGAAACGGGAGTGCGACTGCCAATGTTTCAGGCGGAACGCCAGGATATACTTACCAATGGTCGAATGGCGCAACGGGCGCGACCGCATTAAATTTAGCTCCAGGCACTTACACGGTGACAATTACAGATACTCATGATTGCGTCGAAGTAGGCGCAGTGAATATTACCTCACCACCACCTTTATCTGCGAATGTCAATGGTAATGAGCCGAGTTGTAATGGCGGAAATGATGGTTCGGCGACCGCCCAAATTTTTGGCGGTACGCCACCATTTTCCTATTCATGGAGTAATGGCGGAAATACGCAAACGATCTCCAATCTGACAGCTGGTGCTTATTCGGTGACCGTTTCAGACGCACAAGGTTGTTCTGGAACAGGAAATATTTGGCTCAATGAGCCTCCTAATTTGAATTTGATGATTACCTCCACCCCGATTGTTTGTCCAAATCAAAATAACGGTATGGCGGCAGTATTTCCGAATGGCGGTACGCCACCTTACTCTTATCTATGGTCAACAGGTTCGAATTCACAAATGATTGGCGGGTTAGAAGCAGGCACTTATTCAGTAACTGTCACCGATGCGAATAACTGTATAAAAATAGCTTCTACCATAATCAATGCAAGTGATTTGATCACGGATGTTGCCAAGGCTGACGTGGCTTGTTTCGGCGAATCAACTGGTTCTATTTTGGTTTCTGGTTGGGGAGGTCAACCACCCTATACTTACTTATGGAATACAGGCGCGACCACTGAAGAGATTTCGAATTTACCAATTGGTACTTATACCGTGACGATTACAGATGCGGCTGGTTGCCAGACAATAGAGGCTATCTCCATCAATCAACCATCGCCAATTAATGTAAGTGCTTCTTCGACTCCGGCTGGTTGTAGTGTCAATAATGGAACAGCGACCGTGAATGCCTCAGGCGGAATACCACCTTATACTTATGCGTGGAATAATTTCCAAACCACACAAACGATTTCTAATCTTGCTCCTGGAACTTATACCGTGACCGTTCAAGATGCTAATTTTTGTACAAAATCTACCTCTGTAACAGTAGCTGGTGGAACGAATTTCAATGTTTCAATCAATGCGGTCAATGTCACTTGCAATGGAGGAACTGACGGTTTTGCGATGGCAATTGCAGCTGGCGGTCAACAACCTTATACTTATCAATGGAGTACAGGAATGACTTCTGGGGGAATTTCTGGTCTCGGAGCAGGATCTTATTCCGTAACGGTAACTGATGTTTTAGGGTGTACAGGAAGTTCGAATGTTACGATAACCGAGCCTGCCCCAATTAATGCAAATGTATCGACCCAAAATACAATTTGTGGTTTAAATAACGGCTCTGCATCCGCAAATGTCACTGTTGGCGGGCAAGCCCCATTTAATTATAATTGGTCAAATGGCGCAAATACACAAACCATTACAAACCTTGCACCTGGCACTTATACAGTGACCATTACAGATTCAAATAATTGTCAAACAACGGCGACTGGAACGGTCACTGGTGGGTCAGCAATTTCTGTAAATGTCAATTTAACTAATGTAAGTTGTTTTGGTGGCAATAATGGTTCAGCAACGGCAAATGTAGCGGGTGGACAAGCTCCTTTTACTTATAGTTGGTCAAATGGAAGTACTGGTCAAACAGCTTTTAACCTCTCAACAGGACAATATACGGTAACCGTCACTGACGCCAATGGATGCACAGATACAGAAACTGTATTAATTGCTGAACCAGCTCAAATATTCATTGCGGTCAATTCAACCAACGAAAGTTGTGCGGGCAGTAATGACGGAACAGCTAGCGTCAACATCAATGCTGGTGGAACAGCACCATTTTCTTACAATTGGAGTAATGGACAGTCTTCTGCAAATATCTTCGACCTTGCACCTGGCACCTACTCGGTGACGGTAACGGATGCAAATAATTGTCAAAAAATTGGACAAACCACCGTTAGCCCTGGTGCTAATGTAAGTGTTAATACCAATGGAACTAATTTAAGTTGTTTCGGTAGTAATGATGGATCTGCGACAGCGAATGTAGCAAGTGGCAATACACCTTTCTCTTATTCATGGAGCAATGGTGGCAATGCTCAAACTATAAATGGACTTAGCGCGGGTACATACACCGTAACGGTAACTGATAATTTAGGTTGTACAGGTACGTCTAGCATCTCCATTTCACAACCTTCCTCAATCAATTTGAGTGTCTCCAAAAATGACCCAACTTGTGGGTTAAACAATGGTTCGGCAACCGCCAGTGCAATCGGCGGTACACCCGGATTTACTTATGCATGGAGTAATGGTAGCAGTGGTTCTACTATCAATGGATTGGGCGCGGGTACTTATACGGTCACCGCGACCGACTCGAATGGATGTACAAAAACAGGCTCGGTAACCCTTCAAGGTAGCTCGCCTATCAACGTTACAACTTTAGTTATTAGCACCACTTGCGCAGGCGCTAATAATGGCTCAGCGAGTGCTTCTGCGACTGGGGGCACTGCCCCTTATACTTACCTATGGAGTACAGGCGATATCAGCGATACGGTTTATGGTTTGTCATCGGGTTCTTACACGGTCACTGTGACAAGCTCGAATGGATGTACAGGCATTGGCAATGTATTCATTCCTACAGCTGCAAGTCCGACATGCACCGCTTGGGTGATTCAACAACCCACCACTCCTAATACAAATGATGGCATCTCAGAAGTAACGGGAACGGGTGGCGCAGCTCCTTACACTTATTTATGGAGTAATGGCCAAACCACCAAACAAGCAACCGGTCTTGATGAAGGTACTTACTCCGTGACCATCACTGATTGGAATGGTTGTACTTGCGTATCGAGTGTGACTTTAGTTGCACCTCCAGGCATGTGCGACAATGTGACCGATCCGGGTGAAATCTGTTGTAATCAGACTTTGTGTGGTCCTGGAAATATACCTGCACCATTAACGGAAACAATTCCAGCTTCGGGTGGCTCTGGTGCTTTAGAATATGTATGGATGTTCACCACCAATTCGGGACCTTTCAATCAAAATACTTGGAATGTTATACCTGGAGCGAATGGACCTACATATGCCCCTGGACCTATCTATGAAACCTCTTATTTTATCCGATGTGTACGTCGTGAATTTTGTACAGATTTTTACGAATCGAATATCATTATCATCACCATTGGCAATGTAGCGGTAGCGGAAATTAGTGGCCCTACCTTGGTTTGTGTCGGAGATACCGAAACTTATACTTCGACCTCTTCTCCTGGCGCGACTTATTTATGGGATTTTGGATCAGGAGCTAATCCAGCGACCTCTACTAATCAAAATGAAGATGTGACTTGGAATACTTGGGGCGTAAAAACCGTAACTTTGACCGTCACCAAAAATGGCTGTGTTTCGACAGATGAGTTGGATGTCAATGTGACTAACAACCCCGTATTCTGTGGAAATGCCATTGTGATTGAAGCGGAGCCGATGAGTCAAGAACTCGTTTACATCGGTTGGGAATTTGAAACAGCACTCTATGATAGTTTGAAATTTGTGGTCGAACGTTCGGCAGATGAAATCGAATTTTACCCAATCGGGGAAGTCGATTTCGATCCAAACAGTACTAACAATCGCTATAAATTCTTTGATCAAGCACCGAAAAAAGGTCGCAGTTTTTACCGCGTTCAGTTGATTGACCCTGCTACGGGGCAATCCACTAAATCAAATACGGAAGAGATAAAATTGACAGAAGGCGTCTCTTTGGTTCATATTTATCCGAACCCAACAACTGACTTTATTTTCGTGGAAGTGATGGAAGATTATGGCAATGAAGTAAGTTTCGAAGTCTATTCAGCCAACGGTATTTTACTAGAAAATATCGTATTGGCAGCCAATAGCTTCCGTCAAGAGATTGACTTATCGACCTATCCTTCAGGGATGTATGTCTTGATTTTGAACTTTGATGGACAAAGACAAAAAACCATTCGGTTAATAAAGGAATAGATGATTGGATTCAACTATATTTTTTTGAAAGGCTGTCGAAATTCGACAGCCTTTTTTTGTCTATTTCTAACAGCGCATTAAGTAACTGATGTGTCGCAATAAATATATTCTCCTAAAAAAAGCATCCTTAAAATCAAGTGATAATGGAATTCAATTAATAAATTGACTTTTTTTGTAAAACCAAAAATATAATGAAAGAGCCCATTGAGAGATATAAGCCAGCTGAAAAACTAGATCTAAAGGAAATAAAAAATGAATTTCCAAAAGTTTTTGAACAGGTTCACTGTCCTTCTTGTAGTGAAACAGTAGTTGCTGACAATTTAAACCTGCAAAATAGTGTTGCAAAATGCAGTACCTGTAATGTCATTTTTTCTATTAGTGAACAAATAAAAAATGTGAGTGCCTCAGGTGAAATGAAGCAGGAAGTCTTTCGTCCAGAGGGAATTGAATTGTTTTATTATAAAGATGATTTAGATATTACCATTCAACAGCACATTCAAGGTTTGGATGTTTGGGGGCTAGTATTATTCCCCGTTATTGCGCTGTTTTCTATTTCTATTTACTTTTTAGGGGAACAAAGTATTTCTCCTTTCATCCCAATTGCTTTTTCAATAGCTGCATTTTATTTTATACACAGGGCATATAACTACACTAACAACAAAACTTACATTGATGTCAATAATAATTATTTAAGTATCAAATCTCGCCCTAAGCATTTCAAAAAAGATAAAACGTACAATGCTGATGAGATTGATCAATTGTATATAAAATATGCTGTTGATGGCTCAGGGTATTTTTCTATTTATTTGATAATAAATAGCATTGATGGTCAAAAACACAAAAAACTTATAACTGTCAACACACTTTCCAAAGCGAAATATTTAGAACAAGAAATAGAAAAGTATTTGAATATTGAAAATAGGAAAGTACCCGAAGCTAATGTTTAAAATCTTGTTAAGCAAGAAAAAGGATGGATGGGGAATCAAGTTGATAATGGGAAAGCGAATTGCCCCAGCCCAGTCTTTTCACACCACTATGTATCAGGTTATGTCTCCCACGGTTGACAAGCTATTTATGCGAGCCGTGCTCATCAACTAAAAAAATGAAATATCAAATAAAGGGTTTAGTTGACAATAGAAATTCAACTTTACTCAAAGAACTTGAGAAAAACTATTCGATTAAGGTTGAACTAGTGGATAACACCTTGGAATATGGATGTTATTCAATAAATTATAGTTCAACTATTTATGTTCCAAAATCCAATATTTGCTCCGATTCATTTACGCACGAATTACTTCATATATACCTGAGATCAAAAGGAATATTTATTGGTGCTCGCTTAAAAAGAAAAACTCAAAATTCAGAAATTCTATCCCAAATCTATACTGAACCACTCTTAGACCATATTGGAAATTGTTTAGACCATATCAAAATACTTCCAATTTATCTTAATTTGGGATTTGAGAGAAGCAAATTTTTAATTGATTTCGAAAAGAAAAAATGCACGAAACAAGAGGTTGAACAAATAAAGAGATATTGGAAGCAAGGGACGAAATATAATTCACAGGTCATAGAATTTTACTTAGAGAAATATTTTGCAATAAAGGCTTGCCCTAATACGGATTTCTATTATGGAAATATAATACAAGAGCTAAGTCAAATCGATGAAAAACTGTTTTCGATTAATGAAAAACTAATAAATAGATGGCTAGAAATGAAAATTGAGCCACAAGATATTCTTGAAGATGATTATGTAATCATAGCTGAAGATTATTTATATGAAATGAGCAATTGGGTAAAATCAAAAACGGAAAACGATAATGAGATCATTTAAAATATTATCTACTTTACTTTTGTTTGGTTGGCTGATTAGTTGCAATACCAATATCATTATAGTCCCAGATTCGCCTTATCCTATTAGTAATGATTCCTTTTCGTTAGATACAATTGCACAAGGATTCACCATTCCGTACGGAATTGCAATAGTTGAAGAAAATGAATACTTCATTACAGATAGAATTGGGAAGTTGTTCCACTTAAAAAATGGTAATCAAACCGAGATAGTTGGAATGCCCGAGGTTGTATCTTTTGGGATCCCAGGTATACCCGCGATTTTACATGGAGGGCTGATGGACATAAGTATTCATCCAAACTATTCAACCAACTCTTGGGTATATATATCCTACTTAAATCCTGATGGCTTAGCAATGGTATCTCGGTTAAAAATACAGCACAATAAAGCTACTCAGGTTGAGAGTGTTTTCACAGCGAGAAATCAAGATTATACTGGAAACGGAATGAGGATAGTATGGGAAGATGAGACACATTTCTTCCTAAACATCGGAAATTCAAACTTTTCGACTAAAGAAAATCCAATTTTAAATGCTCAAGACTTCAATTACGATGCTGGGAAAATTCACCGGTTAATGGACGATGGAAGCATTCCTTCAGACAATCCAATTCTTGATAGTCTTGAAGCCCCTACAACAATTTGGAGTTATGGACATAGAGATGTGCAAGGTTTATATTTTGAGAAATCAACTAACATCCTTTTTGGAGTGGAACATGGTCCTAAAGGTGGGGATGAGTTCAATATTATAAAAAAGGGACAAAATTATGGTTGGCCACTGTTTTCTTATGGCATTAATTATGACGGTGCACAGGGTTTCTACAATTTCAGAAGATTCAGCTGCTACATTTACGATTATGCCAGAACATCATTGGACAGTTCCAGCACGTGACGGAGGTCAAGCCATTGCTCCTGCATGCCTCTTAAAAGTTAATGGAAGTAATATCTCAGATTGGAACGATTATTTTCTTTTCGGTTCATTAGCATTTAGAAGACTGATGAAATATAATCGAAAAACCAATGAAACTTTTGGATTGAATATCGAAGGTAGAGTAAGAACAATTAAGCAACTCCTAAGTGGAGATATCATTGCATTAATTGAACGAAATGACCTTACCAAATCAAATGGAATGATCGTAAGGATTAGTAGACTTGTTTCTAATTAATAACAAAAAATATATCAGTGCAAACTAAAATCGAAAAATGTGTTAGGTGTAATAGTGAACTGTACGGTCAATTCTGCTCTAACTGTGGGCATTCTCAAGTCATCAAAAGAATAAATCGAGAATATATCCTGTCGGAAATAGGAAGTGTCTTAAACTTTGACAAGGGAATCCTATACACCATAAAGGAGTTATTAGTTAGACCTGGGCTGAACATTCAAAAGTTTATCCTTGAAGATCGAAATAGGCTAGTAAAGCCAATTATTTTTGTCATAATAACTTCGTTGATTTATACCATTGCTCAACAATGGCTAAATTTTGAAGATGGATATGTCAATTATTCAGATTCAAAAGATACCGCCATTTTAACAATTTTTGAGTGGGTTCAACAGAATTATGGATATGCCAATATCTTAATGGCAATTTTCATTGCTTTATGGATTAAATTGTTTTTTAGAAAGTATAACTTCAATTTCTTTGAAATTCTTATCCTGTTGTGTTTCGTTATGGGAATTGGAATGTTGATATATACCATTTTCGGAATTACTGAAAGTTTAACGGAATTTAAGGTATTACAGATTGGTGGTCTTTTGGGTTTTGTCTATGTTTCTTGGGCAATTGGAAGATTCTTTGATAAAAAGAAGAAAATCAATTATTTAAAAGGATTCTTGAGCTATATTTTAGGCATGCTAACCTTTACTTTAGCAGCTATAGCATTAGGAACCACAATTGATTTCCTAATAAATTAAAAATGAAACAATCTAAACGCTATGGCCTAATTGGAATTTCAATACCAATAATTTTTGTAGTGACTTACTTAATTATGAGTACCATTCGCCCAGAGTACAGCCACTTACATAAAGCAATTAGTGAATTAGGATCTTTAGATGCACCCAACAAATGGTGGTGGAATATAATTGGATACATAACCGTAGGTGCATTGATTTCAATCTTTGCAATTGGTTTAAGCAAAAATGTAAACCCAAATGGAAAAGGGAAATTGGCATTTTGGGGATTATTTTTGTCAGGAATATTTATGAGTTTATCAGGTATTTTCCCTGGCGATTTTGATGATCGAACCTCAATGACTATGATTTTACACACAATCGGTAGTCTCGGAAGTTTTTTATTCTTTTTAATCGCCGCTTTTTCCTACCCAAAGCAATTTAAAAAATCTGACTATTGGAAAAAAGCAATAAATCCATCTTTAATATTAACCATACTAAGTATTGTAAGTGGGTTTTTACGAACGGGAAATACGCCCGGATTAGGTCAAAGAATTGGATTTGGATTCTATTTCCTTTGGATTGGATATTTAGCATTTTTATTGTTCAAACAAGAAGAAATAAAAACGCCCACTAATATTTAGGCTCTTAAGCACAACTCAAAACCAACATGTTATCGATAATTTTTTGCTTGTTTGTTGAACCAAATGTTTCGATTTTCGCAGAGGCATTGGAGATTTTGGAGTTAAGAAATTCAATTCGAGGAGGGCTAAAAAGGCTATCCACGCGAGCTTTGCGAGCATTTGGATCGTCTGTGGGAGGGCATTGAATTTTAGCCAAAATATCCACAGCCTTGATTTTTGCTTCTTTGTATCAAGACAAAGAAGAAATTGACCAATAATGGTTTTTAGGATACTGGCTCTGCCAAGTTAGGAATCATAAACTAATAACGTTAAACAATGAATTCTCCAGAAACACCTATTAAATTCTCCTGTGGAGCAGTCATGAAAAACAGATTCATGTTAGCTCCACTAACAAATACCCAAAGTTTTGAAGATGGTCAACTTTCAGATGAAGAATTCAACTGGTTGACGATGAGAGCGAAAGGACAATTTGGACTAGTCATGACTTGTGCTGCTTATATTCAGCAAATTGGCAAGGGATTTCCAGGTCAATTAGGCATTTTCGCTGACAAACATATTGCTGGACATCGAAGATTAACTTCACGTATTAAAGCTTATGGTAGCCTTTCTGTCATTCAATTACATCATGCAGGAATGCGTACGCCCACTGAATTAATTCATCAATCTCCGGTTTGTCCCTCCAGAAACGAAAAATTTGGAGCTCGTGAATTATCCTTAAATGAAGTTAAACAGTTGAGAGATGATTTTATAAAAGCTGCCATAAGAGCAAAAGAAAGTGGCTATGATGGTGTTGAAGTTCATGGTGCTCATGGTTATATTTTAACCCAATTTTTAAGTCAAGACATCAATCATAGAAAGGATGAATATGGAGGAAGTCTAAATAATCGAGCACGTATTCTATTTGAAATAATTGATGGAATAAGAGCTGCTTGTGGCTTCAGTTTTCTATTAGGTGTGAGGCTATCTCCAGAGAAATTTGGAATGAATCTACTTGAAATCAAAAAGGTATGTCAACAATTAATTGATGATGGAAAAATTGACTTTCTTGATATTTCTTTGTGGGACTGCTTCAAACTTCCAGAAGAAGATGAGTTTAAAAATTATTCCTTACTGGAGCACTTTACCAACCTTGATTATAAAAATGTACGATTGACCGTGGCGGGAAAGATTAAAAGTGGAAATGACGTAAAAAAGATCTTAAACGCTGATGTAGACTTTGTTACGATTGGGCGTTCTGCCATTCTTCATCATGATTTCCCAATCAAAGTAATGGCGGATCCAAATTTTACCCCTACGAAAATACCTGTAACAAAAGAATACCTTCGTAAAGAAGGATTGAGTGAAAAGTTTATCAATTATATGAATAGATGGCCAAACTTCGTTGCAGATAATTCGTAAGGAATTCGGATAAAATAAATTGACCAATTTGAGATCAGAATTTTTTGTAGCTAATGAGGCAAAAAGTACAGGCCTAGCCAAAGCTATGGCGAGCATTTTTAACATGAACGTAGTGGTGCTTTAGCAGAAAAGATTCGGGGAATCTTTTCAACGTAGAGACCCGCGCGGATGGGGGGTAGGTGCAAAAAAGACGAGTTCAAATGGTAAATTTATATGTCCGTATTCGTAAAACTAAAACACAACCGAAAAGCAAAAAAGGAAAACTTGTTCAAAATGGAAAAATTCGACAGAAGACAACATTGGGAAAATATATATCAAACGAAAAACTTGAAAGAGGTTAGCTGGTATCAAAAAAAGCCAGAAACTTCAATTGCTTTTTTGAAGGAATATAAAATTCAAAAATCAGCAAAAATAATAGATATTGGAGGCGGAGATAGTAATCTCGTTGACCATTTAATTCAATTAGGCTATCAAGATATTACCATACTTGACATTTCTGAAACAGCAATTGAAAAAGCAAAATCAAGGCTTGGAGATAAAGCAAAAAATGTGAACTGGATTGTTGCGGATGCGGCAACCTTTAAAACAACTGAACACTATGACTTTTGGCACGATAGGGCAGCTTTTCATTTTTTAACAAAAGATGATGAAATTGAATCCTACATCCATACAGTTCAAAATGGACTTAGCTCAAATGGAATATTGATTATTGGAACCTTTTCGGAACAAGGTCCCAAAAAGTGCAGTGGAATTGAGATTAAACAATATTCTGAAGCTTCAATGACCCACCGATTGAAACCATTCTTCAGAAAAATAGAGTGCATCGAAGTTGACCATAAAACGCCATCTGATGCCATTCAAAAGTTCATTTTTTGCAGTTTCAGAAAAACAACTGAATTCTTTTTTACAAAAAAACTTGAAACTTCTACACTTTAATCCCTGCGACCTAACTTCGTTATGATGTAATACGAGCAAGGATTCGTCCTAAAGATTATTAATAAAAAACACATTGATGAAAATAATAATAACAGTCGCCACATTATTCACTTTCACTTTTAAACTTTTTGCAGCAGACACAACAATAGTTTTCAAGCCATTAGAATATAAAGAGGTGTTTGAGCTTGCCAAGAAGAAAAATAAGGGAGTGATGCTTTACTTTCATTTTGATGGTTGCGGAGCTTGTAGAAAAATGGAAAAAACCGTTTTTAAAGACAGACAGGTTTTTGAATATTACAATTCCAATTTCATCAATTTTGAAATAAACACACTAAAGGGAGTCGGACTAGAAATCAATAAAACATACAATGTTCGAATGCATCCTACTTTCCTCTTCTTTGACAAAAATGGAAATGAGCTGCATAAACTTGTAGGCGCATACACAGCGGAATCATTTTTACAACAGGCACATAACGCATTGAACTCAGAAAAAACACTCTCTAACTACAAAAAATCATATCAAAATGGACAGCGAGATAGCGAATTCCTTTTTGATTATTGCTATATGCTTAGAGATGGCTATGAATTAGATTCAATGGTAATTAATGAATACTTGAGTACTATAGAACCATCCGAATATGAGCAGGAGAAAAACATAAAATTCATTTATGAATATGTCATATACAATCACAAAAACTATATCTCCTTTGACAATCCAGCTTTCACTTTTCTCGAATCTAACAAGGATAAATTCTATGAATACTTTGACAAAGATCAAGTCGATTCCCGAATTGTATGGGCTCTTCATAAAACGCTAAACCAAGCAATTGAGGAAAATGATGCCGAAATTTTCTCCGCTGCAATGAAAATTGCCAAACCATATGATCAAGGCAAAAAATATTTATTTAAGGAAATGGATGGCCGGTTAACAGGTATCATGAATGAGCACTTTACGCTTTTCTTAGAGATGGCATTGTATGAAAAAAACAAAAATGTATCGAAATATAAAACAGCTGTTGATCAATACATTTCAATAATATGGGATGAGGAAAGTCAATTAAATTCTTTCGCATGGAGTACTTTTGAACAATCGGAAGATGTAGACAAACTTAAAACCGCTGTCAAGTGCTCCGTTAGATCTATTGAATTAAATAATGACTATGCCAATAATGATACCTACGCTTGGTTGCTTTTCAAATTAGGAGAACATGAAAAGGCTTTAAAACAAGCGGAGAAGACAATTCAAATCGCAAAGAAAAATAATGAAGATTATAGTGAAACTGCAAAAATAATTACTGAATTAAGTAACAAGTAAATAATAACTGATATTTCTTCATCTTTACATGATAAAATTTGCGAATGATTTAAGAGTATATTTGGAATTTGTGATTGAGAGAATTTCTAAATCACAAGCGAACCATATTAATGATTTTCAAAAATTAATTTATGTATATTAAAAAGACTTACACTGCCTTTGAAATGGCGTGGTGGACAAGATTTGAAACCTTTCTTTTTTTTGGAATTATAACCAGTTGGGTTGCAATCCATTACTTTTTAGATGTCGCATGGTTAAAAATTCCATGGACACCTTTAGCCTTGATCGGTACTGCCGTAGCATTCGTTATCGGGTTTCAAAACAACGCTGCTTATGGTAGAATATGGGAAGCAAGAAAAATTTGGGGCGGCATTGTGAATACTTCAAGAACCTTTGGGATGTTTGCTCAAGATATGTTAACCAATGAACATACGGAAACCCCTGTAACTGAAGCCAAACTCCAAGAAGAAATTAAAACGCTTACTTATCGTCATATTGCGTGGATGACTGCTTTGCGTCATGCTATGCGGATGCCTAAACCATGGGAAACGTCCATCAATCATAAGACAAACCAAGAATGGGATACTAGACCACCTGAGTTAGACTCAACCTTAGAAAAAGATCTGAAACCCTATATTTCTCAAAGTGATTTTGATTATGTTATGAGCAAGAATAATAAACAGACTGCACTATTATACTTACAATCACATCATCTAAAAAAACTTAAAGAAGAAGGTATTATTTGGGAATTTTCTTTTTTAGAATTAGAGAGCATTTTGCAAGAGTTATTTACACTTCAAGGTAAAAGTGAACGGATTAAAAACTTTCCTTATCCCAGACAATTCGCGACACTCAACCATTTCTTTATGTGGATTTTTGTCCTTTTGCTTCCTTTAGCATTGGTTCCTCAATTTTCTGAAATCGGAAATGAAATTACAGCCAAGAGCCAAGTAATAAGCGATCTATTTATTTGGTTGTCTATCCCTTTTTATGTGATCGTCGCTTGGGTATTTCATACGATGGAAAGAATTGGAAGAACAGGAGAAAACCCATTTGAAGGTACTGCCAATGATGTTCCTATTTCTACCATTGCAAGAGGTATTGAAATTGATTTGCGACAGAATTTAGGAGAATCTAAGGACGACATTCCTGAGCAGTTTCTTATTAAATACAATACGCAATTTTAAAACAATGCAAAGGAAATTTTAGCTTGATATGGAACGCGAATAAACTTAATTTAGCAAAGAAGCTCATTTAAGAACGATAGAAACTAGAATTATTATGGCTTCTGCCTAGCCAAAGCAAAGAGAAACCCAAGCAGGCGAATCAGGTAAAGGTTGCGAGCAATTTTTACCTCATTCGCCTTCAAAAAGATTTTTTTTGCGGCGAAAACAGTAAGAGTATGTCTAAATTTTTACTTCCTAAAAACCAACGCTTTATGAACCTGCCTTCAAATTATTGCGGTCATTTACCTCGGCAAACTCCCTTATTAATTTATCCCCAGAACCATAAATCATTGATTCTCAGTTTGTGAAATTTTTAGACATACTCTAATCTGAAAAGAAAGGGTAATTAGCAATAACTGCATTTCAAATAATCTTTCTCCTTTTTTCCATGATGAAAATAGTATAAAAGGTGCAAAGGTCACCTTTTATGAAAAAAAACCTAGGCTGTGGATATTTTAGCTAAAATATCCAATACCAACAGTCATTTCTTGCCACATTTGAGCGAAAGTAAAATGGCAAGCGTACTAGATTGAGTGAATTTGTTCTATCAAATGACTTGAAGTCAGACGTTGTATGGCTTCCCTAAAATAAATCTTTAACATAGCATTAAGTGACAAAATAGTATTGAAGTCGTTTTTAAGTTAGAACTTTGTAGCTATTGAATACAAATAATCAAAGTACCTAATATGTCTAAAATAATCCCAGTGTTTCTACTTCTCTCTTTTTTGTTTCTTGAAAGTAGCATTGCACAAACCAAGAAAAATGTTTGGAGCACACTGGCGATGATGAAATATGAGCGACAGTATGCTCAAAGTGATGGAATAGGCGCTCAGGCTGGGAAAGGGAGGTTTTTGCCGCTAATTGAAGCTTTGGTAGGGGAAGAAATTGAAGTAAAGGGATATATAATCCCGCTGACAGGGCAGAAAGCTCAAAATCATTTTATGTTTTCTGCTTATCCTTTTGCGAGTTGTTTTTTTTGTGGAAAAGCAGGTCCGGAATCCGTCATAGAGGTATTCATGAAAGACAATAAAAAAGTCGAATACTCAGAAAAATCCATTACTATTAAAGGGAAATTCAAATTTTTACCCAACAAATTGGATGATATTATGTATCAATTGGAGTTTGGGGAATTGGTAGAGTAACCAGTCAAAATAAAATCCCTTGTTTTTTGAATTTATTAATTGAAAACCATCACAACAAATCATAAAAATGAAAAAGACATTCGTTGTTTTAGTAACTATTTTCGCATTCACAGCTGTCTCTCACGAAGCATTCGCCCAGACAGAAAACCTTTGGAAAACACTTTCTAAAATTACTTTCAGAAAAGAATATGACGAAATGTTGGGCTTCAAAATCGATGTCCCTGTTTTTAGTGAAAATGTTCAAAACTTGGAAGGAAAGGAAGTCACGGTAAAAGGATACATCATTCCGGTGGAAGGCTACAAAGGGCACAAAGAATTCATTTTCTCTGCTTACCCTTATGCAATGTGCTTTTTCTGTGGAGGAGCAGGTCCGGAAACGGTAATGGAGGTGGTTGCGGATGAAGCGATTCAATATACCGCGGAAGCAATAACCTTGACCGGAAAATTAAGTTTGAATGCTGACGATATCAATCGATTACTATATGCGCTTTCAGATGCAAAATTGGTAACTGAGTAAACGTAAAAGCGAAGGAGATGTGTGATTATTAAATTGACAATCACACATCTCCGCTCTTATTTAAACCAATCTTCTGTATTCTCCACCTCTTGCGAAATTGGTTTTGAACCACCTAGCACTCGGCTCCATCCAAACCTAATTGCCAAAAGTAAACCACCAAAAATGCAAATTGCATAGCCAAAAGGCATTTGAGTCACCATCCAAATATGGGTTCGATCAAAGACCCACATAACGAGCAAAGCCGCTGCAATCATCATAAATAGACCCCCGATTTTATCAAATCCAGGGATTAATTCCAAACTCACATTTTTTCTTACCAAAAGGATCGTTGCCACCATCGATAAAATAGGTAAAACCTGCGTATAAAGGTTCATATCCATGACACTCCCACCCCGCTCAAATAAAAACATATAAATATTCAATGTAATAGCGAAAATACCAGGTACACAAACTAGGTAAAGTAAGGTAGAATAAAGGTATTTCCAAGGGGTAATATGTCCTTCTCCTTTCCCGAGAATACCGGCCAATAAAGCAGTGAATGGAACTAGAAGAAAAAAAGCAAATATGATAATAGGATTATCTGCACAGAGTTGAAAAAAATCGCGTAGTGTCATAGGCTATGATGATTTAGAGATTGAGCCATTGTGAATAGAGAGATTGAATTACTTAACTTCAATCTCTCCATCACTTATTAATTTTTCAAACTCTATTAAAGGTCAAGCAACAAAGAAATTGGGTCTTCCAATAATTTTTTGACTTTTACCAAAAAAGTAACGGAAGTACTACCGTCAATCACTCGGTGGTCATAAGAAAGTGCCAAATACATCATTGGTCGAATTTCTACTTGACCATTTACAGCGACTGGTCTTTGTTGAATCGTATGCATTCCCAAAATCGCACTTTGTGGCTCATTGAGAATAGGCGTACTCATCATAGAACCAAAAATTCCACCGTTTGTGATGGTAAAAGTCCCTCCAGACATTTCGTCTAGCGTTAAGTCACCATTTCGAGCTTTGACCGCCAATCCTTTAATGGCACGTTCAATCTCCGCATAATTTAAAGACTCCACATTTTTCACTGGTGGCACCACTAATCCATTGGGTGTCGATATTGCAATCGAAATATCTGCATAATCATGATAAATCAACTCTGTCCCATCAATTTGAGCATTGACATCGGGCATCTCAAGTAACGTTTTTGCGCAGGCTTTCGCAAACAATGACATGAAGCCTAATTTTATACCATACTTCTCGACAAAACGTTCTTGGTATTTTTTTCTCAAAGCCATTATTTCTGTCAAATCCACTTCATTAAAAGTGGTCAACATTGCCGTATTATTTTTAGCAGAAACCAGTCTAGTTGCAATCGTTCGGCGCATACGACTCATCTTCTTTCGCTTCGTTTCTCTACTGAATGAAGTCGCCGGAATCGTTGCCACCTCAACCGATTTTTCCGGTTTTGGAGCGGGAGTGGTGGCTTTAGGAGCCGCCTTCATGGCATCTTCTTTAGTAATTCGACCATCTTTTCCTGAGCCATCGACGTCGGCAGCACTTATGTTTTTCTCAGCCAATATTTTTGAGGCAGCTGGCGAAGGGTGTCCCGTCGCATAAGTTGCAGATTTTGCAGGCTCAACAACAGCCTCTGGTTTTGTTTCCACAGGTTCTTCTGTTTTAGAAGACGCTCCTTCAGGCTTAACTGCACTAGTATCAATTTTAGCAACCAAAGCGCCAATTTCCAAATCATCCTCTTCAGCCGCGACATGAATTAATAGACCAGCAGCTTCAGCTGGAAATTCGAGGGTTGCTTTATCTGATTCAAATTCACAAATCGGCTCGTCCAAATTCACATATTCTCCATTGCCTTTGAGCCATTGAGAAAGGGTGACTTCCGTAACTGATTCCCCAATTACGGGGACTTTCATTTCAACAATACTCATCTTTTTGATTTTCGGTTTACGATTTTTGTATTAAGAATTAAAATACCTTCTAATTCGTAATACTTTTGACAGCAAAAGGTTTTGACTGCCAAGGGTTGGCTAAAATGAACCAACTGAAATTCAAGCTGCAAATATTGGGTTAATTGTTGAAATAAGACAAATTGAGGTTTAGTTTTTTCCAACCAATACCAACAAAAAAATAAGGCTCAATGAGCAGCATGCCCATTGAGCCCCAAAATGTCGAGTGATTTCTTTATTTGGTGATTTCCTATTGAGAACTTATGCCAGCTAACTGGCGATTTTAAATTTATTCTTGTCCTTTTCCGTAAGTGATGTCTCCAGAGCCTGTATTGACGATAGATTTTTTTGTTGGACTTCCTCCAACTCCAATATCTCCACTCCCAGTATTAACCGCTGACAATTTTCCATTACATTTTATCTCAATATCTCCAGAGCCAGAATTAACTACAGAAGCTTCACCTGAAGACATTCGAGCCATACCTATATCTCCAGAACCTGAGTTGGCAATAGATACTCTATCTGATCTTCCAGCAAGTTGCATATCGCCAGAACCACTATTAGAAATAGAAAGTTGATTGGTATTGATACTACCCTTGCATAGTAAATCGCCGGAGCCGCTATTGGAAATAGCAAACGTAGACATATCATAGTCACCTGAAAGCATAATATCACCAGAGCCACTATTTGCAAGCGCAGTCAGATCTGTCATTGTTATATTAATAGTGATTTTATCATCGCTTTTCCAGTTATTAGCTCCTTTCTTAGATTTTATTTTCAAACTACCTCTCTCTACTTCTAATCTTAATCTATCCAATGCAGAAGAAGAACCTCTAGCAGTTACACTTTGAGTGGATCCTAATTTGATGTTTACATCAGCTGAAGTTTCATTTGAAATAGCTTTGAAAGATGCTAAATCATAAGTTTTTTGACCAAAAACACTTAAACTTAAAACGCAAGCGAAAAGAAGAATTAAAGACTTTTTCATAATAAAAAAATTTAGTAGGTGATTAAATACAGTGTATTAAACAGTGGTAGATTTTAGAGATTTGTAATTTTTTTTTCACACTTCCCTAAGATTCAACCATTCGGCGTTAACTAATTCTTAACGATTGCAAAGTTAGGTGCAAAGCACATTTTCTTTCGTTAATGCTCCGTTAATAGCGGGTTAATGGTTTAATTAACAGTTTTGAAACTTACATTTGTGTGTGATAAAAAAACTCAATATACCATTGTTAATAGGCATTTCGCTATTGGCAGTATTCCTGCTTTTAGCCATTCAATGGTACCTTATCAGTACTACCTTCAAGTATCAAAATAGACAATTTGAAGATGAGTTAACCTTGGCAGTAAAAGATATTTTGGATCCACATTATGTGACGGATGAACAATTCAACACACTATTTCAATATGCTGAAAACCTAGCTAAAACCTATAAAAACAAAGAACAATTCACTGGAAAAGCGCTCTTAGATGAATTTGTAAATGGTGTAAAAACTAAAGATTTTTATGCCTCTTGGTTAAAGGAAGAACTACCTCAAAAAGGCTTTTCTGGAGATTTTGAACATGCTGCTGTCTTGACTTATTTAGGCTTAAATGACTTAGGCAAACCCATCAATACTTTCCTATTTGATACTGTGATGATGGATTATAAAGTCTCGGGTGACTTATTAGAATTGAACCATGCTTTTCCAGTGCATAGTTTTACTCAAAGTCGGCAAGACTATTTAATTGGAATGACCATATTCCTTGATGTACCGGCTCAACGTCAAATTGTTTTTCAAAGAATGTGGGTACTTTTAATTTTAGCAGGTATGAGTATTTTGGGGGTCGTCAGCATTTTTCTTTTTACGCTTCGTTCCTTAATTCGCCAAAAACGATTATCTGATTTAAAAACAGATTTTATAAACAATATTACACACGAATTTAAAACGCCACTTGCGACCATTCATTTAGCAACTGAAAACCTCCGGAATCCAAAAATCCAATCAAAACCCTCAGGCATTGCGACCCTATTAGATGTCATTCAACGACAAAAAAATAGGCTTCAATTATTATTGGATCAAGTCATTGAAACACGAATCGTCTCTAAAGATCTTCAATTACAAAAAGAAAAAGTATTGATCCATGAGTTCTTAGAAAATCGAATTAAAGATTTCAGGATGAAACTAGAAGGGTCTAACATTGAGCTAAATTCAAGTTACTCAAAAAGGGAGGTTGAACTAAATATCGACACCTTCCACTTTACAACTATTCTCTTCAATCTATTGGACAATGCCGTCAAATATGCAAATGAAAATCCGAAAATCGAAGTCCGTACTCAATTAAATAACAGTGAATTTTCAATCGAAATTGAAGATAACGGAATCGGGATGGACGCAAAAAATCAAAACCATATTTTTGACAAATTTTTCCGTGTCGAATCTGGCAACATTCACAATGTAAAAGGTTTAGGTCTAGGTCTCTTTTATGTCAAGCAAATCGTGTTAGCCCATGGTGGAGACATTCGAGTGAAAAGTAAGCTAGGCGAAGGAACTACCTTTACTATTGTTTTACCTATATAAGCTTATTCCTCCTTTGTCCTTGTTTTTTTACACATCGATAAATCACAACATCATCTTCTTCGAATCCATGAAATCGATTGATTTCTTCGCAATCACAATTAGATTCAAAATATTGAAAATGATCCTCATAAAAACGTTTTCGCTTCTCCACCACGGTATCTTTTATCAATCCAATATCAGCTAGCCATGATTCTAAAAAAGCACTTATTAAATCTTGAAATTTATAGTCATTCCTAATCAGATAAAAGGTATCTAATTCTTCTTTTGGAAACCCTTCAACTGACCGATAAATCGGATAAAATTTGTGTTCCCGGGCAGGAAACCAATTATCTGGAATACCCACCACGGGTATCGTTTTATCAGGGATACTCATTTCCGTTTGTGCCATCACTTCTCTTAAATCAAAATCGTGGTATTGAAAATAGCGAAAACTATATTGTAAAATAAAAAGTAAAATCAAGATTTGTGCAAACGTTTTTAACTTCCCGATTTGTTCAAAAGTATAAAAAATCAACATTTGAAATGCGGGGAAAAAGTAAATCATATAGTTCTTATTCGGTCGAGACAAGATAATAGTAGACAAGAATAAGACCCCGATTAATATGCCAATGAAAGGCAACTTCTTGTGAAGTTTATGTTTAAAATATAAATACAAACTAATAGCAATCATAAAAAACTCCCAAATGTGTAAATACCATCTTTTTTGTACAAAATAGGTCGTGAATATGTGTTTGAAAAATTCTTGTTCGCCCATATTTCGATGTCCCATCAATAAGCTAGTTACTCTATCTATTGTTAGTACATCCCTGTTCAGCCAATAATAATAAAGGAGTCCTAACAATATTCCAAAGACAAACCAACCCACATTTTGGAAGAATTTCTTTCTATCCCCAAAGTATTCATCCCAGTTACACCCCACATAAGTTACCATGTAAACTCCAAAAGTACAGGTCATCAAATGTGACTCAAAAGCAATCATCAACATCAATCCGGAGAACAAATAATAACGACTTAAAAATAGGAGCAAAGACAATGAGCCTAGAAAAAACGCCATCGAATCTGGTCGGACATGATTAGCAGCTTTAAAGTACACTGGAAACAACATCAATGATAACCCCATTAAAAGGGCAACTTCGAACGAGAATTTCATTTTTCGAAAAATGAAATACCAGACTGGTGCACTCAGCGCCATAAAAAAAGTACAAATGAGGTGAGCATTGGATTTACTCCAGCCAAAAAAATCTAAGATACTTCCATAAAGAGAATTGAAAAAGACATAGAAAATTTGGGTCTTGTCTACAACCTCAGGCGCATCAAACACCGTATCTATATTAAACCCAGTCGTAAAAAAATGGTAAATCCTCGAACCAAACCAAGCGTCATCCACATGATGCAAAATATACCGCCCGTGCATCAAAAAGTAAATCATTGTGATGAGGAAGATACTGAGTCCAATTATTATTTGTGTATGAGTTTTTGATTTAAAAATCGAAGATCTAAACTCAAGGTTGTTTTCCATTTTCTCAAAAATCAAGGGTATTTAACACAATTGCTCATCTGTATATCTTCTTTGTTAAATACTGTTAAAATAACTTTTACCCCCAATTCGAAACACAAAAAGAATAAATAATTTTAATGTAGTTTTTTATTAGACCTTGACGTTTGGAAAAATCTCAATCAAGGCCAAACGAAAGTAAGCTCAAAAGATTATCTGGTTCAGATAATCTTTTGAGCTTACTTCATTTTCTTTCTTGCCAATGCCGCAAATCAGCGATTGAAAGTGTATATGGCACCTTATGAAAGGCTAATAATTTTATATGGTTTAATTTTGGTCTTCTTTATCTTCTCGGTCATTAGTATTAAAGGCCGTTACGGCAACTGCAGCTTTTTCATAGTTAGGTCTAACTAAAGTACCTGCAGCATAATCCACCTCTTTTTTCAAAAATTTGATTTTCAATTCAGCTACCTCTCTAGATAATTGATAAAACCAGATTTTATCTGTCAAATCTTCTTTTTCAAAATCAGTCAAATCCACTCTATACTTAGCTTTCAAATCTTCTATTTTGGTATTATAATCCGTAAACAACATCTCTTGTTGACTGATTGCCTCCTCATAATTTTGAGGCAAAGTATCTTCTATTTGAGCGAATAAAGCGACTGTTAAGAAGAAGAAACTAAAGAAGGCGAAAAAAATTTTGAAAGAATTTTTCATGACTTTTGTTTTTTAAATAAGTTTAAAGTTTTTTGGAGTACAAAAGCTTTATTTGGTGAGTTTGAAAAAGGATACCCTACAACTCCATTTTTTTTATTTTTTTTTGAATAATGGAGGAGGAAAAATATAACCTACCCATTTTACTTGTTATTTTTCCTTTATGCATTGTTAAAAATACTCACCATACCTATGGGTATGTCTGTGTTTTTTGCCTCGTCTAAAGAAAAATTAACTCCCTAAAATTTGGGTAGCTTATTTATTTCCTCCTCCTCCTTAAAGTCTATTCTTTAACCTAAATTATCCGTCCGCTTTAGCTTGAATGAATACTTAGTTCCTACTCAAATCCACTTTTCTTCTTAATGTTTTTGCTCGTTTATCCTCCCCATCATGGCTCCAACCAGGAGCAAAGAAGATGTACTTCAGTTTATCTGACCATTTTTGAGCTCTCTTGACATCTCTCCAAATGGCAGCATATTCATGAGTTGCAACTTTTAAAGGATTATAGGTTTTTATATTTTCGGTAAGTCCATATTGACAAGGTTCAAAGTTTTTTTCTTCTGAAAAGGTGCCAAAAATTCGATCCCAAATGATGAGCACACCTGCATGATTTCGATCTAGGTATCGAATGTTAGACGCATGATGAACCCTATGATGAGATGGCGTATTGAATATTAATTCGATCAATTGTGGCAGTTTTCCAACCATTTCTGTATGCACCCAAAATTGGTAAAATAGATTAATACTAATGATTGTAAACATCATCAATGGATCAAATCCCAATAATGGGAGCCACATCCAAAAGAAAAATTTGTGTAGTCGCTCTCCTACTCCCTGCCGTAAAGCAGTCCCTAAATTTAATTTTACAGAAGAATGATGAGGCACATGACCCGCCCAAAACAATCGAACTTCATGGTTTAATCGATGAAACCAATAATAAGTGAAATCATCAAGAAAAAACAACATTCCCCATGCCCACCATTGCCTACCCACCACCTCTTTCAATGGGCTAATTTCATGCAAATAATAAAAGGCAATAAAAGCAAATAACTTTGGTAAAAATTCTACAATTCCTGTAAATACCAACATCATAAAAGACACAAAACTATCTTTACCATAATATTGGTCTAAGTGCTTTTTCTTTGCCACCATAACCTCAATCAATATTGCCAAAAAGAAGATAGGCAAGGCAATGATGGTCAGTTCATCTTTCATTAATTCGCCAAGGAAGAATTGTATTTCCATTGTTTTTTGTGCTAGTACACTGTAAACTAAATATCTTACTCTGTTGAAGGCTTCTTTTTTTAGATTACATCGTTGAAAAAATAAGCAAGAGCTATGGCTATTCCTGATTTTTTCGCCTCGTTCTCTCAAAAAACCACCTGCTTCAAAAAAGCAATCTACTTAATTTACAATAGACTTGTTCGGAAATAAGAATTGGATATATGAAAATTAGATTTTTTTCTCAGACGAGGCTCATTTTGAGTTTCGTACCCGTAGGTACGGGAGTTAAAATAGCCGAAGTAGGAGGGAAAAAGATTTTTTCATATGCTAAT
>JANSWP010000149.1 GCA_024743405.1 Bacteroidota bacterium | reverse complement strand
TGAACTGTTTATTCTTATAACAACAAGGACTATCAATACAAAGGCTATGATTCCACCTATGATACATAGTAGCCACTTTCCGATTTTTTTAAGAATATTCATTATCTCACTTTAGGTATTTAAGTTTTTATTACCGCCAACGGTTTGGTATATGAAGCGTAGCGACCGGATGGGAGCTATGATTTTATATACATTGTTGTGCTTTCGTTATTTATTTGAAAACTAGTCTTCAAGATGATTCTTGATCGTAATAATTAGTTTATTGGCTTCAGATTTTATTTCACTCATAACATCTTGATTAGCAAAGATTGCTGCTTTCAACCAAAATGTTGCTGTTTCTATTTCTTTATACATTTCAGAGTTTGGGTTCTGAAGCCAACTCCAGTCAATGGTGTCAAGGTTCCTTTGTTCTCTGAGTCTCATAACAATCTTTTTCATGTCATTATCTTTAACTCCTAATAACCAGTTATTTAAATTCTGGTTATCCCTGTTTTCTTTTTCCAGCAAAAAAGTAGATAATTCATAATATGCTATAATGTCATTTTTAAGTTGCTCGTCTGATATTTGATACAATTTTCCTGTATTTATCATTTCTTGAAAAGTGGATTCTGATAAAGTTAAATATTGAGCTGACCCTCTACCAGCAACCATTTGATTTGGGCTATTTAGTCTAGAGTTTTTTCCAGAAAGTGCTTCCTCTGTTACATAGAGAATTTCCTTTAGGTCGCTCTGATAAATACTATCAATTTCATTAAAACGATCGATATCCGCGTTAAGATCAGTTATTAATTTTGCTAAGAGATTGTTCTGTATATTTCTTGATTTCCTATTTTCGTTCCAATTATTGACTTGGAGGGCAATCAGTATTCCAATAATAACAAGAATTATTTCTCCGATTGCATAAATCAGATATTTACTGAATTTGTTTTCAGTCAGCATTCTTTGTCTAATTTTTCTAAAAAATTTTATCATTGGTTATTGGTTGGTCATAATGAAGCACAACGGTCTTGTGTATGTGGCATTGCCAGCTTTTGCTGGTAATGAACATCATACACATTGTTAGCCTTTCGTTATTTTATAGCAAATCACCTACTACTTTTAAGTTCCATATCAATCTGCTTTATCAATAAGCGTATTCGATTCAATGAATCTTCAAAGTATGACTTAAAAGTTTTATGTTTATCTCTATAAATCGCTGCAGCTGTTTCTAGTTCAATGAATTTTTTTGATGTAGGGTCGTTAATGAATTTCCAGTCCATTTCTATATTCTTATTTAGTTCTTTGTTTACTGTATTTACGTTCCATCCCTTAAATAATATTGAAATAATTTTACTCATTTCTCCAACACTAAACTCATTTGCTTCTCTTATGTGACTACCATTAGTTTCATATTTTAAATAATGCATCAAAATATCATTCTTTAATTTATTATTGGAAACAATGTTTAGAAGTCCTGAGCTATATAATTCATTGTATGTGGTCTTTTGAACAACAAAATCCTCTGAATTCCATAAATAGGTATTAAGTAAAGTCAAATATTCATCGAAACTTTGCTGGGTGTTATAAACTTCTGAAATGAAAAATTCTCCATTCTTAATTATTTCATCAGATTCTTTAATTCTCCGTGAGAAATAAATTGAATCTGTAACTAAATCTATTTTAAGCCTGTCCAGAAATACCCTTTCGGATTTTTTTGTTTTCAGATTTTCATTCCAATTATTGATGTTTAAGGCTATTAATATTCCAATAACTACAAGTATTATTTCCCCAATTGCATAAATCAGATATTTACTGAATTTGTTTTCAGAGAGTAGTTTTTGTCTTATTTTTCTAAAGAATTTTATCATTGGTTTTTCTTTTTGTCTAATGAAGGCTAACGGTCTCGCATCCACGCAGTAGCCAGCTTTTGCTGGCAATTGCCGTTGGATGCTTTGTTCGCTACTGTGTTTATTTAAATTAGTCTTTAACAGGTCACTTTCTCTTATTTCTGTAAAAAATAAGCAACAGATTAAATTTTTATAATCTTCTTCATTACCGAATGTTCATCCATACTAATTTTCAAATAATAAATACCTGAAGCTAAATTAGAAACATCTATTATAGAGATCGGGTAACCTTTAACTTCTTTTACTAGAATACCATACATATCAAATATTCGAATGTTATCAATTTCAGTATCCTCAACAAATAGTTGCTCAGAACAAGGATTCGGATAAATGATTAGAGAAGGAGGAACCGTAATAGGTGTAACAGCAGTCATGTTGTTAAAATCGTATACTCTTACCTTTCCTTGGTCATTTCCAACATCAACATAGTTTCGAGCAGCAACAATTATTCGCTCTCCATCAGCTGAAATATCAGTTTCAATCCCTAACCATCCCATGGCTTGTTCTCCCTCGATACTTATCCCCGAAGGCACCCAAGCAGAATTAATCCAGTCAAATATTTTCACTTGTCCAGCATCTTCATAAGCCATGTCATTCAAAGCAGCTCCGACGACCAATCGATTTCCGTCAGCTGAAAGCGATACAGAACCACCAAACCAAGTTCCTATTGTAGTTCCATCTATATCCACTCCTACTTGTTGCCAATCTCCATTTATCCATTCAAGAACCCTTACATGCCCCAAGAATGTTCCACTCCCATCATTATTTATTGCACCAACAGCAACACGGGTTCCATCTGAGGAAAGCGATAGGTCAGCTCCAAATAAATCATAACTGGCTTCTCCATCAATATTGTTTCCCATTTGAGTCCATGTATTATTCATCCATTCAAATATTTTGACAGTACCACTTTCTATTTCCGATCCATCACTATTTGATGCACCAATAGCAATACGGTTACCATTTGATGAGATATCGACCGAAATTCCAAAAAAATCATTGGTCTGTTCTCCGTCTATGTCGTTTCCAACCTGCACCCAATTTCCATTGGAATAAGTATGCACTCGTACATGTCCAACGTCAGTTCCATTCCCATCATTATATATCCCTCCTGTTACGACATGAGATCCATCAGAAGATAACGCCAAAGAATGCCCAAACCAATCACCTATTGCCTCTCCTTGAATATCACTTCCTTGCTGAACCCAAGTATCGCCTAGCCATTCAAAGACTTTCACCTTTCCTGTAACTGGTCCATTTGAACTACCACTACCACTTATCGCAATAATGTTTCCATCTGAAGATAAAGAAACCGCGTGCCCCAAAAAATCAAAGTCCTCTGTGCCATTAATATTGTTTCCCATCTGCATCCAGTTTCCGTTTACCCATTCATATACTTTTACAGATCCAACAAGCTCAAATGAGGAATTAGCAAACAATTCGGCTCCTACTGCAATTCTATTTCCATCCGCTGAAATACTTACAGAAGACCCAAATAAAATGTTATTTTCATCTCCCAAGAGATCTAAGCCAATTTGAGTTTGACCATAAATACTATTTAAATTTATACTTATGTTACAAAGTAATAATGTAAGAATGAATAAGTAATTTTTCATTTCAAAGGTGTTTTTATTAGTAAGGTAATTTTTTAATTAATTTGATTTAGCATAATCTGGGGCTGTTTCCTTTTCATGGTAGCGAACGTCTTCGTGTATGAGTAGTAGCGAAATTAAGAGCACCACTTTTCAGGAAGTAATTTACAAAATAAAAAAGAATAGCGATTTGAATTAGAACTCAAATCGCTATTACTTATACACGTTGTTGTAGCACGTTTTGGTTTAAGGTCTCGCTTCCAAAATTAAGTTAAATGGTGTTTCTGTTGCTCTTTTGAAACTGCTGAACCCTCCAGCTATAATCGTATCTTTTAATCGTTTTTCTCCAGATTGCGCTCCTAAAGCTTTCCCAACTTCTTGATTTAAAGAACAAGGTACACAAAGCATGGTAGAAAACGCGTAAAATGCACGCCCAACAGGATTTAGGTTCTCGGCTAAGGAATCTTGAGCAAAAGGTTCAACAATCATACATGTGCCATCTGGTTTCAATGCATTCTTAGCGTGAGCGCAAGCACCTATAGGATCTCCCATATCGTGCAAGCAATCAAAGAATGCAATAAAATCAAAATCTTTTCCGGTAAAATCTTTAGCAGTAGCAACTTCAAAAGAAATATTTGTAATTCCGGCTTCTTTTGCTCTCTCTTTTGCTTGTTCTATAGATTTATCGTGATAATCATAGCCAATAAAAGTAGAATTTGGAAATGCTTTTGCCATAATAATAGTTGAAGCTGCATGACCACAACCAATATCGGCTACTTTTGCACCATGATGTAATTTTTCTACAACGCCATCTAAAGCTGGTAACCAGTTACCAATTAAATTACCTTCATACGAGGGACTGAAAAACTTTTCTGTACCACAGAATAAGCAACTATTATGATCTCCCCAAGAAACACCTTCGCCCGTTTTAAAAGCATTTTCAATTTTTGATTCATCAAAATATAAGGATGAAATAGCATAGAAAGCACCTGTCATAAACACAGGACTTTTTGCATTACCAAAAACCGCAGTTTGTTCGGGTGTCATTGAAAAGGTGTTGCTATTCTGATTGTAATTAATATAACCCGAAGCAGCTTGAGCGGAAGCCCATTCTCTTATATAGCGTTCTGCAGTGTTTGTTGCATCTGCCAATTGTTGTGATGACATTTCGTTAGATTCTGATAATGTTTTGTAGAGCCCTAATTTATCACCGATGGTTATTAGAGGTCCATTGGCCGCAGCGCCCATTTCTGTTACAACTTTCCCTAATAAGTCGTGTAATTTGTTTTCGTTTAATTCCATATGATTCAGATTTTAATGCGTTATTAAATACTAAATCAAAGATTAAACATTAAATCTTCTGGCAATTTGCTCTAAAGTTCAAATAGTGTTCTCTAAAGCCCAAGTTTATTAAATGTGAGGTTTATGAGTCAAGAAGCCCTTGTTTGAATTTATTAGGCGGTAATTGGTACTTGTTTTTAAAAGCTTTAATGAAATGAGAGCTATTAATAAAGCCAATTTCATAACATATCTCGTTAACATTTAAATTGTTTTCTAACAAAAGTTCTCTAGCATATTCAAGTCGCTTGTTTTTTAACCAAGATGAAGGTGTAGTTTTGAATTGGGTTTGAAAATCTCTTTTAAAAGCAGACAAACTTCTTCCACTTAAAATAGCGAACTCAGATATCTTTAAATTGTATTGAAAATTGTTTAGCATAACATCTTCAATATTTATTTTTGAGTATTCACTTGTTCTTTTGTTAATTGAATTTTGAGCAGTACTCTCTTTTGATTTAATAGGCCTTATACCTGTTATAAATTCTTCAATCTCAGCAATTACTGAATGAGTGTCACCAACCCAAAAGAGATGATCATTACCTTGTAGTTCAACGAATTTTGCATTTGGTATTTTGTCAGCTAAATATTTTCCTTCTTCTATATTCACATCTTTATCACCAGTTCTATGAAGTATTAATGTAGGAACTTTGATAGATTTTAATACAAGACTTATATCTGCTACAGTATTCATTTTGGCAAGTGCAAGTGCAGCTCCAGGGCTTGCTCCTGATCGCAGATAACTTGCGAACCAATCATAATACTTTTTATCTTCAATTAAAGAAGGCATAAGATACTCAAGCCCCATCTTTTGGCCATTTCCCCATTCCTTCTGGATAGTCTGATAGAATGATTCACGTTGTTCTGGTTTTGGTGCCCAAGGATATTCCGCTGAGTATTTTCGCTTTGCGAATACACCAAATGTTATTAATGCTACTGTGCGTTCTGGAAAAGTCGCAGCGTAAAGGGAAGAAGCAGTGCCTCCTTCAGAGTGTCCAAACAAAATTGCTTTTTTTGATCCTACGGCCTTCAAAACACAACTAATATCATCCATCCGTTCTTTTAACGAGCATGTAGCACTAACTCTATCGGATAATCCAGTACCTCTCTTATCGAACAATATCAATCTTGAAAATTTGGTGATTTTATTTAGAAAAGTGGAAATTTTCGAATCAGTCCATAAAATATCAATATTAGATATCCAACCAGAAACATATATGAAGTCAACAGGCCCATTTCCAATAACCTGATATGCTATGTTTATATCTCCGTTTTTGGCATACTTTGTTAATGGTTTCATTGAATTTATTGGGTGATTTTAGAATGTGCTACAACGGGAGTGTATGCGGCGTGCCGACCGCATGGAAGGCATGATCGTATACACATTGTTATAGGTAGTTTTTTATTCGACTATCAAGTTTTGTCTTTCAATTAAGAAGTTAAAAGTTTATTACGATACCATCACAATCCTTATCAATCTCATTGCTAAGTATTTCTTCCCCCTCTGGATTGATGTTTGGGTTCGTATATTTTACAAAATGATTAGTTTCTTAGTTATTCTATTTCCTGCCAATTCTTCAGTAATAAAATATATCCCACTAGATAAAGTACTTAAATCTAATCGTTTTTCTGATTCATTTATAGAAGTTGAAATTTGCTTCTTTCCATTGACATCATGAATTACTATTCGTTCTCCTTTTAAGTTGAAAAGTAAAATATTATTGATCGCTGGATTGGGTGCAAAAGAAAAATTATTATCGCTTAAAACTGTTTTGGTTGTAGTAATATCCTCATCACAATTCCCCACCATATTAGCGTCCATCCAGTCCAAACGCTCTTCAATCCAAGTTTTCATATAGCTGACTTCTTCATCATGAGTCTCTGGAATTGGAAAAGGCTCGAACCAAATGTTGTTTCCAATAAAATCCCACCTTTCAAAGTTTCGACCCAAAGGATCTTCTAAAAGAGCATTCTGTGTATCGATCCATTGAAATAGCGAATCTTGTTGTAAAAAACTACTCCTAAAATCTTCCCATCTACAATTGAGTCGGTTAATAAAAATAGGATCTGACATCATCTCCTGCCACCATAATGGCATCGATCCAAGATTTCCACAATTATCTTGATTTTGCAAATAAGTCCAACCTGTAGTAATGTAACTAGAACATACCGTTGACAAGCCATAAGTTTGATCAAAATCCCAAATTGGTCCTGCCGTTAGTTTTCCTCCTTTGCTATCCTTGTCCTTGTGCATATAAGAACTTAATTTATATCCGTCGGAATTTTTGGCAAACTCGTTTATTAGCAAAAAATCAACAAAAGAATTGAGGTCTATATAATCGGTATAACGAAACCCGTCGTCGTTTGTAAAGTCAGGAGCAAAAACGGCTTCTTCAAAATCATTTATATAGTTACTGATGTATTCCTTTTGTTCTGGTTGAATTTTATCAGGCTTTGGATAATACCATTGATAGCTCATAGGAATTCCTGCTTGAGAATCATAATTGGATTCAAAAAGGTCTTCCTCATCAACATCCCACGTCCAATCAATACGTAAAATATATCCACCTGTCAAGGAGTCCCCTGCAATGTCATCCTCATCTAATTTTGCAATATCTACCCGATCATCATCCCTTTTAAGCTTTTCTGTCAAAATATAAATCCCTTGATATTCTCCATTTAAAACCACTTCAACAAATCTATAATGTGCTGCGTAATGCCCCATTTGTCTAAAAAGATCAAAACACAATGGAACACGCAATTGAGTTTTATCAAGAACCATGGCGTGTAAAATCCAATCCTCTTCTTTACCCATACCTAATAACGGCTCTGAGATTTCATTCTCCGCTTCATCCCAAAGCTCAATTGTATATGTTTTTTTCTCGTAAAGCTGCGTGGAATTCCCACGTGTTTCAATACCGATATGCCCGTCGTAATGATTGAAAATATCGTTAACGTTATTCATTTGCCCAACGCCATTATCGATAATGCCCATTATGGCTGGAATTTTTGGCTCATCAGGAATTTCATTAGCATTGGTGTTGATGATAATAATTGGCAAGTTGCTTTCCGTTAAAATTTGTGCGCTTAGTGATAGATTGATAAGCAATAAAAACAATAAAACTGTTTGCAAAATTTTCATACATTTTTTTTAAATCAGTAATGACGTTTTATAAGGATTTAACATTTCTAATTAAATTATTTGAAATGTTCTCTCCTGTAAGACACAATACCTTGCCTATTCGCTGCATCTAATATCATTTTTTATGAATTCTCAATTACCTATAACGGTTCGGCTATGAGCAGTAGAGTCCCGCAGGGCGCTATTGCTCATAGGTTTTGTTGGGCACTGTTTTTATTTTCTTTTCTATCCAATTCTCAAGCCTTCTTCTGTCCCAATAGACTTTTAATTTTCCAAGTCCAAGGGGGAAAAATGAATATGCTATCAGAATTCCTAATATTTCAAATCCGCCATTTGAGTTTTTGAAGATTAGTCCGTAGAGCATTAGAAAAATTAGAGAATACCAAATACAGTAGAAAGCAATTATCACCCAACCTAAGCTTATTTTCAAGTTAATTATAACTTGTCCTTCTTCCTGATTTATAATCCCTTTAACTCTTGACTTAAATGGGTCAGACCAACCTATCGGTGGATTGATTACAGTCTTAACCTTACCATTTTCAACCGTACCTGTCATTATTTTATCAGGAAAAAAGTTGAATCCTTTTAATGTTCCTGACTGAAGAATTAAACTTACGCTGTCAAAGGATAAGTCGGTTCGTTTAAAAATTCTTTCGTTTAGTGTCAGTTTCATTCTTTTAATAGTGCCCAACGGTTCGCATAAATGGCATACCGACCGAATGGGAGGTATGAACATTTTATGCTTTGTTGGCGGTAGTATTTATTTATTCAGTATTTCATCAATATAAATTGAGCGGTATTTTTCTGGATACTCAAACTGTACAGGATGT
>JANSWP010000156.1 GCA_024743405.1 Bacteroidota bacterium | reverse complement strand
GCTACTGTGGTTGTTACTGATCTACCAAGTAATGGTTCAACCAGTGTTAATACAATAACTGGCGAGATCACTTATACGCCAGATCCAAACTTCAACGGTTTAGATACTTTAATCTATACCGTCTGTGATGATGGAACGCCACTACCTAGTCAATGTGATACGGCTATCGTTTTCTTGGTCATCGATCCTGTTAATGATCCGCCAACTCAAGGAAATGAGACCGTCTCTACACAAGTAGATACACCAATATTAAATATTGATGTAGATGATAATAATAGTGATCCAGAGGGAGATCCATTAACTGTAAATCCCCCTTCTATGAGTAATCAAGGAGGTACTGTGACAGACAATGGAGATGGTACAATTAATTATGTGCCTCCAATTGGGTATGCAGGACTTGACACTATTATTTATACCGTATGTGATCCTCAACTTGCTTGCGTAACAGATACCGTATTCATTGATATAACTGATGGTTGTGTCAAAATCGAAACATCCGTTTGGTTAGAAGGTAGTTACCAAACAGCCAATGATTCGATGTACACTATCTTGAATGACTTAGGTTACTTGCCAGGGCAAGATCCATTTACCTTCTTAGGTATCGAGACACCAGCCGGTCAACCATATAATACAGCACCATTTGATCATTTTGGGACAGAAGGTGATGCATTTGATTATAATTTGACAGGAACAGCGGATGCTGGTTATCCCGCTACCGTTACAGATTGGGTGCTAGTCTCCTTGAGAACTGGCACAGGTAAAGAAACGACAGTTTGTAAGCGAGCTGGATTATTATTCTCAGATGGACATATTGAATTTCCAGATGAAGGAAACTGGTGTTGTAGTATAGATGCAAATAGCACTTATTACTTAGTCATTGAGCATAGAAATCACTTGATTGTGATGTCTCATGTCAAAATTCCAGTGACCAATAATACCATTGCTTATGATTTCCGAATCCAAGAATCATATCGAGGTTTACTAGGATTTGGACAAAAAGAAATCGAACCAGGCGTATTTGTGATGTATGGTGGAAATGGAGAGCAACTATTAACTCTTTCCTCTGATACAGATATTAATGTGAAAGACAAAGATGATTGGTTAGATTCAAATGGTATTAATCACAGTAGCTATTACAAGGATGATTTTGACATGAATGGAGACGTCAACGTACAAGATAAGAGCCTATGGCTAGAAAACAATGGTACCTTCTCGGATGTACCTAACGAAAATTAACGAATCTCTATTTATGGAAATACAGTTTACCCTGACTGTATTTCCATTATATAGTTTATAAAAAAAAGAAATTCTCCCTATGCCCCTCGCCCTATTTTGAAATTAGAAACTAAAAGTAAAATGAAAAAGGTAACAGTCTTATTCTTAACCATTATTCTATCGTGTATTGGAATAATGGTGCATGCGCAAAAACTTTATGACATTCGCTTAGAACCTATGGAAATCAGCCCAGCTTCTAAAGCATGTTATGATATCCAACTTCGAAGTTCTCTGGCACAAGATTTGAACCTTGCAGGTCAGAACTACAGGCTTTATTTCGATTCTGAAGTACTAAAATTTAATGAGGCATTCAGTGTTTCTTATTTACCAAAGGATAATTATACTGACTTCATGCTCAATCAAGAAATAACAGGTGCCGATGCTTCTGGTGTTGGTAGACTTGATTATGAGTCCAATTTAGGCTTTTTGAATTTTAGTATGGACCTTACGAATGTTGAAGCTGGAGGAACTATTCTTCCAGCTGATGGTAAATGGATCAACACCACCCGTATTTGTTTTGATTTACAACAAGGAGATAAACCGCCTAGAGAAGGTATTCATTGGGCAAGAAAAGACCTGACGAATACCTATGCAACTGCTTTCGTAGAAGTTGTAGAATGGGTCGCTCCTTATGAAACTGTTCCTGCACATCCTAATGAATATTTGGATTTAGAGGCTACAAATCCTCCTGAAGAAGTTTTGGAGGGTATTAAAATTTATCCGAATCCTTCAGTTGATCATATTATGTTGGAATTGAATCAAGATGGTATGGCTCAGTTGGAGATTTGGGATCAAGGTGCTAAACAAGTATTGTCAACAAGTATTGACTACCAATCAGCTCCTTATCGCATAGATATTGATCAATTACCAGCGGGTGCGTACACCTTGTTTATTAAGGTAGGAGAAAAGTCTCACTTTACCATTATCGAAAAAATATGGTAGTGACAAAGGTGAAGCATCTTTAAAAAGTTGTCATGGAAGTTAATAAAAACACCGTTTCGAAGAAAAGTACATTCTTTTATTTCAAAAGAAATTTTATAAATTTCAAATGCTTCATTGTGAGTTTAGGGTTATTTTTTTGCGGAAATACTCAAGCTCAAAATGACTTCGATATTCGATTTATGTTAGATACGGTTGATTGTGTTCAACAAACAGCCTGCTATAAAGTACAAGTTCGAAGTTCAAACGGAACGGCTTGGGGACTAGCTGGTCAAAATTATAGATTGTATTATAATTCCGCTTTAGCGTCATGGCAATCAGGGACATCTCTCTTGCCAAATACTTATCAAAATTTTGATTTAGTACAAGATGTCCAAAACTTAAATGCAGACCACATCAATGGCAATCTATCTTTTGAAGCAGATTTAGGTTTTTTAAATTATGCGATTGACCTAAATAATGTTTCTACAGGAGGAGTCACATTACCTGCCGATGGCAGTTGGGTATCTACCACTGAGCTATGTTTTTCTTTAGACCCTAGTGTTTTAAATGATGTTGGAACTTGTTTTGAAATTGTCTGGGCAAGAGATGGAATGACCAATGAATATGCCCTGTCTTTTGTAGAAATTTCAGAATGGGTAGGTCCCAATAATACAACACCAGCTGTTGGAGTCGTATATGATGACTTAGATCCAACAGATGGAGAGGCCTCCTGTTTTCAGACAAGTTGTATTGTTTTAGTGACAGAATATGATATTCGATTGGATTTCGATTCAATCGATTGTATTAACAATTTGGCTTGTTATAATGTCCAAATTAGAGACCCAAATTTAACCGGTTGGAGCTTAGCTGGTCAAAACTATCGGATTTATTATGATGCTTCTTTGGCTTCTTGGCAATCGGGGGTATCTCTTTTACCTACGAGTTATGAGAATTTTACTTTACAACAAGATCTTCAAAACCTCAATGCAGTTACACCAAGTGGCAATTTAGCTTTTGAAAATACGCTTAGTTTCCTGAACTATTCTATGGACTTAATAGACCCCGGAGTTGGTGGTATTAACTTACCAGTAGATGGGTCTTGGTTGACAACTTCTCAATTGTGTTTTGACGTAGAACCAATATTATTAAATGACCCCGGCACCTGTTTGGAAGCCATTTGGGCTAGAACTGGTCTGACGGATGAATATGCCACTTCGTTTGTAGAAATTAGTGAATGGGTTGCTATCAATGATACAGAAATGGCAAATGGTGCTCTTTACGATGATTTAGAATCTTCTGACGGTGATGCCTCTTGTTTCCCAACTAGTTGCCTTTTTGATTTGGGAGACTTAGCCGATACTTCAGCGACAACAAACAGTGGAGATTACCAGACTTTGCTTGCCAATAATGGTCCACGACACTTAATTATTCCTACCCTCAAAATAGGAAGTCTTATAGATAACGAACTAGATGGCGCACAAAGTAATATGGCAGATGGTGATGGTGCAGATGAAGATGGATTTAGCTTTCCGGTAACTTTAAACATTTCACCTAATAATACGATTCAATTGCCCCTTCAAGTCAATAATACTTCAGGTTCCACTGCTCACTATGAAGCTTGGATCGATTGGAATGGAGATGGAGACTTTGACGACACCGACGAAATGATTTTTGATTTGTCGGATGATGGTGCTGGCGATTTTGGAATGAGTTTTATTTCAATCGCTATTCCTTCTGGTGCTATACAAAATCAAGATTTGGGCGCCCGATTTAGGTTAAGTAATCAGGACAATATGACTCCAAATGGTACTATAACAAGTGGAGAAGTAGAGGACTATATTATACAAGTTGAATGTCCAACAGACACTTGCGTTCCAATAAAATTAACTATAAAAAGAAGTTAAAATTGCCAAACTACAAAATGGCATAATTATGAAGAATACTAGTAGAAACTCTTTCTAAAAAAATTACCCAACAAAAAAAAATCATCTAACAACCTTCTCCCCACGAATCCCTAAACAGAGTTACTTAAAACCTAAATGAAATTTTTGGAACAGGATTCCTAAATGAAAACCAAAAATTTCAATCATGCTTTATTTAGTAATGGCTAAATAATAAGTTCCCGTTTTTGAATAGGATATTTTTTTGCTAGACGAGGCAAAAAACGTAGGCGAAGCACCGCTTCGGCGAGGCTTTTTAACGAAGTATTTCAACAAAAGAGCATTCACAAAATGAGGAAGTTATTTTTTAGCCATTACTTAGTATGAATACTTATTTCAGTTCAGTTTAAGTAAAAATTTGACAAATGATAATGTACACCGATTTTTGGAACAAGATAGTTTGTACGCTGATGATTTTGTTTTTTAGTACCTTCCTATTTTCACAAAATGATGTTGCTTTAAACAAAGTAGTCAACATAGACAGTGTTGGCTTGGGTGATACAGTCACTTTTACCATTACGATTTATAATACTAACCTAACAGATATTACTGGCTTAGAAGTATTTGATTCTCTTTCCCCGAGCCTTTCCTTTTTGGATGCAACGGTACCCGGAACCACAACTTTTTCTGCGGGTACTGGCGTTTGGGATATTGGAAGTGAGTTAGATATGAGTACTGATTCACTAGTACTCTCCTTGAGGGCTATTGTTTCCTCGGAAGGGATACATTTTAATTATGCTGAAGTCTCTGCAATGGATCAAACCGATGGAGATTCGGTGCCAGATAATCAAAATTTCTCGGAAGATGATATGGCTACTGCCTGTGTATCGGTACCCATAAGAATTTGTACTACATTAAAGGACACAATCCTATTGGAAGCTCCCGCCGGTTTGGATAACTACCAATGGTTTAAAGATGGAGCCACCCAAGTTTCAACGGATTCAATATATGCAGCAACAGAACCAGGTAGATATACTTTTATAGGCGATCAAAACTCCTGTAATTTTGAATATTGTTGCCCAGTGATTTTAGAGGAAATTTGTTTTGACTTGGCCTTGAATAAAAAATTGGCGAGTGGACAATCTCTGTATGCTAAATCAGGTGATACCATTCAGTATGAAATTACCATTTTTAACCAAGGAGATATTGCAGCAGACAGCATATTGATTACTGATTACATCCCTTCAGATATGACTTTAATTGATGATAATTGGGCTGGCAATGATACTTTATTAACTATCGCCCAAGGGAGTCTTTCAGCTGGTGGTTTAGTACCAGGAGATTCAATTAAACTTAGCCTATCACTAGAAATAAATAATAATGTAACAGTTGACAGTATAATCAATTATTCTGAAATCAGCTATGCTATTGATATCACTGAAATTGATAATAGAGATAAAGATTCAGCAGCAGACTCTGATGATTCTAATGATCGTGGTGGAGCCTCTGGAAGTGCCGCTGATGATGTTATAACAGGTGATGGAACAGGTGCAATTGGAGATGGGGTCAGTTCAACAGATGAAGATGATCATGATCCTGAAGCTATATTTCTTTGCCCTATAATTAGTGCAACTCCTGTAAACCCTACCACTTGTAATGGCAACGATGGCGAAATTGATTTTACTTTCTCACATGTACCGGATGGAATATATACCATCAATTATATTGATGGGGCTATGGTAGCTCAATCTTTTTCTAATGTAAATGTTAGTGGAAATGCGGCTACTGTGAGTGGTTTATCAGAAGAGTCTTATAACGATATGACCATTACCAATGGAGGCTGTACGTCTAATACAGTGAGTGTAACTTTGACCGATCCAACTACTCCAACACTTGTTTTAGGAACCCTTACTAACCCTACAACTTGTAATGGAACTGATGGTGCAATTCAACTCTCAGGGCTAAATTCAAACACTAATTATGACTTAAACTTTGATAAAGGGGGGGTAGCGCAAGCTTCTCAAGCTATCAATACTGACGGAAGTGGAAACTATTCAATGACTGGGCTAGACGCTGATACTTATGATAATATCAATGTCACT
>JANSWP010000068.1 GCA_024743405.1 Bacteroidota bacterium | reverse complement strand
TTCACAAACTGAGAATCAATGATTTATGGTTCTGGCGATAAATTATTAAGGGAGTTTGCCGAGGCAAATGACCGCAATAATTTGAAGGCAGGTTCATAAAGCGTTGGTTTTTAGGAAGTAAAAATTTAGACATACTCTTAGACAAGGAATGATAAAATAATAACTTCCTGATTTGTGGTCGCCAATTTTTTCATGTGAGTTCGGTATAGTACTACTTGAAAAGCTACGTCAACTACGTTTTTTGCCTGCACAAATGAAAAAATTGTCAGACCAAAATGCGTAACTCAATCTTTACATAAATGAAAATATCTATAGCTCAACTCAATTTTCATATAGGAAATTTTAAAGGTAACCTTTCTAAAATGTTGGAAGCTGTTGAGACGGCAAAAGCAGATGGTGCTGACTTAATTTGCTTTTCAGAATTATCTACCTGTGGGTATCCACCGAGAGATTTTTTGGAGTTTGAAGATTTTATAAAAAAAGCAGAAGATACGGTTGCTAAATTAGCAAAAGCCGCAATAGACATTGCGATAGTTGTAGGATCCCCAAGTAAAAATTCAGTGATAGAAGGTAAAGATCATTATAACTCTGCTTATTTTTTGGAGGATGGAAAAATCAAACAAGTACAACATAAAACGTTATTGCCAACTTATGATGTTTTTGATGAGTACCGATATTTTGAACCCGCCTCAGAGTTTAAAGTAGTTGAATTTAAAGGGAAGAAGATTGCTTTGACTATTTGTGAAGATATTTGGAATATAGGAAATGAAAACCCCCTTTATACAATTTGTCCTTTAGATGAAATGATTGGACAAAATCCAGATTTTATTTTAAATCTTTCTGCATCTCCATTTTCGGTAACTCAAACGGAAGAAAGGATTCATGTTTTGAAATCTAATGTCGAGCGATATGGTTTGCCAATGTTTTATGTAAATCATTCAGGAGCCCAAACAGAAATTTTGTTTGATGGGGGGTCAATAGCTATGTCTCCTGATGGGCATATTTTTGAAGAGCTGCCTTACTTTGAGGAATGTATCCGAACTTTTGATTTGGCAGAAGTAGAAAAAGGGGGTGTACAAAAGGAACAGCCCAGAGATAAAATTGCCCTTATCCATGATGCATTGGTAATAGGCGTAAAAAATTATTTTGGGAAATTAGGTTTCAAAAAAGCTATTTTAGGTCTCTCAGGTGGAATCGACTCAGCGGTAACAGCCGTTTTGGCAGCCCGCGCGCTAGGCCCCGAGAATGTTCGAGTAATTTTAATGCCTTCTCAATATTCTTCGGATCACTCTATCAATGATGCAAGAGCGTTAGCTGAAAATCTTGGTATTCAGTATGATATTATACCTATTAAGGATATTTATGATACGTATATGGAAAAATTAGAGCCTCATTTTTTGGGATATGCTTCTAATGTGACAGAGGAAAATATACAAGCAAGGGTTAGAGGAATGTTGTTGATGTCTTTTTCTAATAAGTTTGGAAATATCTTATTAAATACGACCAATAAGAGCGAGATGGCTGTAGGGTATGGTACATTGTATGGTGATTTATGTGGTGGACTCTCGGTTATCGGCGATGTGTATAAAACAGATGTATTCAAATTAGCGCGATATATGAATAAAGAGGGGGAAGTAGTTCCGGAAAATACAATTTCTAAACCACCTTCAGCCGAATTGCGTCCAGATCAGAAAGACACTGACAGTTTACCGGAATACGATATTTTAGATGCTGTTTTAATTCAATACATAGAAAATCAGAAAGGTCCGAAAGAAATTATCGAAATGGGTTTTGATGAAAAGTTGGTGAAACGAATTCTTCGGTTGGTCAATATCAATGAATTTAAACGCCATCAAACAGCTCCAGTGCTTCGAGTTACATCTAAAGCTTTTGGGATGGGGCGGAGGATGCCGATCGTAGGGAAGTATTTGGCGTAAAATATAAGTAAATTGAATATTTGAACTTGTTCTTGATTCTTGAATTTGTGCTTTAAACTTTTCCTACCTTTGCGCCCATGCAAATCTCTGCAAAAGAAATAGCACAAATGCTTGAGGGGACTTTGGAAGGAGACCCAGAAACAATTATCACTCACCCAGGTAAAATAGAAGAGGGTGGAGAGGGGGCGCTTACTTTTCTGGCCAATCCCAAATATGAGTCTTTTGCGTATTCTATACCTGTTTCTGCTATTTTAGTAGACTATCAATTTACACCAAGTCAAGCTTTAGCTGCGAAAACACTTATTCGAGTAGAAGATGTTTATGAAGCTATTGCAAAACTTTTAGCAAAATTTGGAGAAACAGGTAAAATAGAGGCAATCATATCGAAAGAGGCTTTTGTTCAGGAAAGCGCAAAAGTTGAAAAAAGTGCTTTTATAGGAGCCTTTTCAATTGTAGAGAAAGGGGCTGTTATTGGAAAAAATGTCTGTATTCATCCTCAAGTATTTATTGGAGAAGATGTAGAAATTGGAGAGGGATGTATCCTTTATCCAGGTGTCAGAGTGATGAACAATTGTAAAATTGGAAAGAACTGTATTCTACATCCTAATGTGGTGATAGGAGGTGATGGATTTGGGTTTGCACCCTCTGAAGATGGAACGTATAAAAAGATTCCTCAAATCGGTAATGTCATTATTGAGGACGATGTAGAAATCGGATCTAATACAACCATTGATCGTGCAACAATGGGCGCGACTGTTATCAGGCGAGGCGTGAAAATTGATAACTTGGTGATGATCGCACATAATGTTGAAATTGGTGAAAATACGGTTATCGCAGCCCAGGCTGGGTTTGCAGGGAGTTCTAAAATTGGAAAAAATTGTCAGATAGGAGGACAAGCGGGTTTCGTTGGGCATATCAAAATTGCTGATGGAACAAAAGTACAGGCGCAAAGCGGTGTAGCGGCTCCTCTCTTGGAGGAAAACTCAGCAGTATATGGTTCGCCTGCCATCGCTTATTCTAATTATTTAAGATCTTATGCGGTATTCAAGCAATTGCCTGAACTTTATCGAAAGATTAATGAACTTGAAAAAAAACTAAACGAAAAATAACTATTGATGACTCTATGAGTTCATGTGTTTCTGGTCAAACTAGAAGCAAAAAAGTGAAACCATGATTCATCTAATCATTTGCCTTTATGAATCAACAAACAATAAAGGAATCATTTACTATCAAAGGGGTAGGGCTACATACCGGAAAGGAAGTAACGATGACTTTTCGACCTGCACCCGTCAATCATGGCTTTAAATTTCAGCGTGTTGATTTAGACAATAAACCTATCCTGCGAGCAGAAATTAGCCAGGTTACCTCTACCAATCGAGGTACGACTATCAGTAAGGGAGAAATTAAAGTAAATACAGTTGAACATGCTTTGTCGGCACTTTATGGACTTTCTATTGATAATGTTTTGATTGAAATTGATGGACCAGAAGTACCAATAATGGACGGAAGTGCCTCTTCATTCGTTAAGGCTATAGAAAGGGTAGGCTTGGAAATACAGGATGAAGAAAGGGAGTATTTTGTGGTTACAGAACCTATTTCTTATCGAGACCCAGAAACAGACTCTGAGATTCTTGCATTACCCGCTGATGACTTTCAAGTAACGACACTGATAGATTTTAATTCTGAAATTTTGGGTCAACAGTATGCGTCTTTGCATGATTTTAAAGATTACAGTTCTGAAATTGCTCCTTGCCGAACCTTTGTTTTCTTGAGAGAACTAAATGCTTTGGCGAATCAAAATTTGATAAAAGGTGGAGATTTGGACAATGCGATTGTCATCGTAGATAAAATGATGAGTCAAGAAGAGTTAGATGTTTTGGCAAAAAAATTAGGAAAACCGAGCGTTAAGGTAGAGAAAGAGGGTATATTGAATACCACTGATTTGTTCTTTTCTAACGAGCCTGCTCGTCATAAACTATTAGATGTTGTCGGAGATGTTGCTTTGCTTGGCAAGCCCATAAAAGGAAAAATTGTGGCAACCAAACCTGGGCATACTGCCAATGTTGAATTTACAAAAATTTTGAAAATACACTATAACGAGCAAAAGCGATTGAAAGGCAAGCCCAATTATGATCCGATAGAGCCGCCGATTCTCGATACGATGGAAATTGCAAAAATGTTACCGCATAGGTATCCATTTTTGCTAGTTGATAAGATTATTGAACTATCTGACTCTCATGTAGTTGGAGTGAAGAATATCACTTTTAATGAGCAACTTTTTCAAGGACATTTTCCTGGTAATCCAGTGTTTCCGGGGGTACTTCAGATAGAGGCGATGGCACAGACAGGTGGTATTTTAGCACTTTCTTCTCAGGAAGATCCTGGAAATTGGGATACTTATTTTTTGAAAATTGATAATGCAAAATTCAAAACGATGGTAAGACCAGGAGATACACTTTTGTTAAAGATGGAATTGATGGCCCCTATTCGTAGGGGTATTGTGCAAATGCATGGTACTGCCTATGTTGGTAATAAAATTGCATCGGAAGGTGACTTAACTGCTCAGATCGTTAAAAGAACACCTTAAATATTCTTTTTGAACCTATGCTTTTGCAAGCTGTTAAGGGATGATGAATAAATAAGTAGTAGATATTTTATTATTCCAAAGTAGCCAATCAAGTTGAAAGTGCAGGTGTAAGTAACACCAAAGGTTACCCGTCAGTTTAAGTTTGACGGACTACTAAGTGTTAGTTTTGAAAGGAGTAAGTCAAAACTAACCTACTTTTCATATAAAAATCTGTTCTCATTGCCCGTTGGATATATCGATTGATTACGAATCGGTAAAATAATTCGAATTATTCGAAAGAAGCTATTTAACCAAATTTTGAATGAAAAAATTGGATTTTTGAAAAAGAAATTGAAAGTATTCATTTGAATTGCAGAATAATATAAAGGAAGTGAATTTTATTTGTTGAATGCTTTGCTTTATTCTGTATAAGGGAAAAGCTTTAACTACGAGTAACTAAATAAAAAGTCCTAATTTCGGGTCAGCGTTCAGAGTTTAGTGTCACGTTCATTCGTATATAACTTTGTTAGTGCTGATTGAGGAATATAGAATAACACTAGGCTCATGCAAATGAAAATTACAGAACAACCCAATGTTATGAATTATAACGGATTGAGGCATATTCATCCGGAGGCTAAAATTGGTCAGAATGTTACGATAGAACCGTTTACGACCATAGGAGCAGATGTTGTTATTGGCGACAACTGCTGGATAGGCCCGAATGTTTCTATTATGGATGGGTCAAGAATTGGAGAGGGTTGTAAAATTTTCCCTGGTGCAGTGATTGGAGCAATTCCCCAAGATTTGAAATTCCATGGTGAATATTCCCTTGTTGAGTTAGGCAATAATGTCATTATTCGTGAGTATTGCACCCTCAATCGAGGGACAAAAGCTAGTCATAAAACCACTATTGGAGATCATTCTCTTTTAATGGCTTATGTACATATAGCACATGATTGTTTTATTGGCAAAAGATGTGTTTTGGCTAATGGGGTCACCCTCGCTGGGCATATTGAAGTTGGAGAATTCGTGATTATAGGTGGTTTAGTTGCAGTTCATCAATTCGTAAAAATTGGTGCACATACTTTTATTGGCGGCGGATCTTTGGTTCGTAAAGATATTCCTCCTTTTGTGAAAGCTGCTAGGGAACCCCTTTCTTATGCAGGTGTCAATTCAGTTGGATTGAAAAGACGAGGTTATTCTCAAGATCAAATTCATCATATTCAAGATATTTACCGAATCCTTTTTGTTAACGGTTATAATACGACTAAGGCAGTAAAGTTAATAGAGACGACTATCCATCCTTCACCAGAAAGAGATAATATTTTGAATTTTGTCAAATCAGCAGAAAGAGGAATCATGCGCGGATTTCGGCATATGAATGGAAAGAAAAGCATTATTGTTAATGGGAAAGTTACAAATGAAGAAGTTCAACAATCTGCTACTTCTTTTATGGGGCGTTTGAAAAATTGGTTGGGCAGCTAAGTAAGTGCTTGGACATAAATAAGTTCCATATTTGAGGAAAACTATTTTTTTGCCAGACGAGGCAAAAAGCACAGACTTATCCGTAGATATGGCGAGTATTTTTAACGAAATATGGTGAAAAAATAGTCCGTCATAATATGTGTGAGTTATTTTTGTCCAAGCGCTTAATGGTTCAATAATAAAATTACATTTTTTTACTTGTTCATTTTCCTCTCTACTGCGTTAATAATCCTCGCCGATGCTATACATCGCCTACTTTTTTTGCCTTGAACAAAGAATAATTAACGACGTATAAAAGCGCAATTTATTAATAGACTTTAGTCCAAAACTTCTATCTCAATAATACTTTTGGACTAAAGTCTAATGTACCATTCCTGATAATGAAAATTCTCCTCGAAAATATTTCCAAGCGCTACAAATTTGAATGGATTTTTAGAAACATTTCCACTGAATTTGAAAAAGGGACTGCTTGCGCGATATTAGGTTCCAATGGTTCAGGGAAATCTACCTTTTTAAAAATTCTCTCCGGTCATCTAACTCCCTCTAAAGGGAAAATAAAATTTGAAAATCAAGGTCAAAAAATTGAAATAGACGATGTCTATAAAGAAATAGCTTTCTGTGCGCCTTATATTGATTTGATTGAGGAATTCACATTAGTAGAAGCTATAGAATTCCATCAAAATTTCAAGCCTCTTTTAAATAATTTGAGTGCAAAAGAGCTTATAGGAATACTTGATTTTTCGAAATCAAAAAATAAAGAAATCAGGCATTTCTCTTCAGGGATGAAACAACGACTCAAATTGATTCTAGCTATCTGTTCGGATACGCCAGCACTTTTTTTAGATGAACCGACCACCAATCTTGATACTCAAGGAATAGATTGGTATCAGGAATTAATTGAAAAATTCAGAAAAGATAGATTGATTATTGTGGCGTCAAATATGGAAATTGATTATCAATTCTGTGATAGGTTCTTAAATATTTTAGACTTTAAACAATAAAATGGCTTAAAGCTCAGTCTTTAAACTTTTCAAAAAGCCCTTCAATTTCTTCATTTTTTGAAGCATTTCTAACTTTTTTCTTTGGTATTTTTTCTTTCGATGAATCTCCTTTCTTGCACCATTTAATGTAAATTCTTTTTCTTTGACAAGGTGATAAATGGTTTCAAATTGTTTGATGTTTTCTGGTGTAAATCGGCGATCACCTTTTCGAGTTTTATGTGGTTTAAGAATATCAAATTCTTGGTCCCAAAATCGAATTAAGGAATTTGAAACTTCAAACATTTCAGCGACTTCACTGATTGTATAATATCTTTTGGTAAGTACTTCCTTAGTTCTGGGCATGGGCGGTATATTTATTTTGAACGCTAAAAAATTGCTTGACCAACCAAAATTAGAGTATTTTAAATACAACATCAAGTCAAAGGATTTAGCAAACTCAAACAGTTTTAATATAAGTTACTATTTTTGGCGATCTCGATTTCGAGCCATTTAACGATAAACGAAAAATCATGGAGCCGTTTTTTACTAACGACGCAGTCGTTTTTGGGTTATTAATGATCCTCTTAGCAGGCATTTTCTATACTTCCCATTTGGATAAGCCTAGTTGGAAGAAATTTTATACATACGTACCAGCCTTACTTTTATGCTATTTTTTACCTGCCATTTTGCATTGGCCTTTGGGTTTAGTGGCCTCGGAATGGTTTGATCCTTCTTTTTTAGAGTTTCTAAGTAGTAAAAACCTTGTTCTACCGGATAGTAGTATGTCCTTTAGCGAAATAAAGAATTTCTTGGAAGGGAGCGGTATTGCCGAATCAGAATATAAGTCATACATCAAGCACTCTAATTTATATTTCATGGCATCTCGATACTTATTGCCAGCTAGTTTAGTTTTGCTTTGTTTGAGTATTGATTTTAAAGGAATTATTAACCTTGGTCCTAAGGCTTTAATTATGTTTTTTGCTGCCACTTTGGGTATTGTAATTGGTGGACCAATTGCATTATTAGTAGTCTTATATGTGGCACCAGATCTTTTTTCAGCAACTCCTGACGAGATTTGGCGAGGTTTGTCTACAGTAGCAGGAAGTTGGATTGGTGGTGGAGCGAATCAAACTGCCATGAAGGAAGTATATAATGTCGGCAGTATTTTTACAACGATGGTGGTGGTTGATGTAGTTGTTGCTAATATTTGGATGGGATTTTTGCTTTATGGAGCAAATATTTCTGATCGTTTAGATATATGGTTAAAAGCAGACGCTTCTGCCATTGAAGATTTGAAACAAAAAGTCGCTGATTATCGTGCTAGTATCGCTGAAATGCCGACCACAACTTCTCTTTTTGTTATGTTGGGTATTGCTTTTGGCGCAGTTGCATTGTCACATTGGGGTGCTGACGTTGTCTCGGCATCTATGAAAGAAATCAAAGAGACTTTGGCGGCATATGGATTAAATTCTTTAGCAAGTCATTTCTTTTGGTTAGTTGTTTTTGCAACCACAATCGGGTTAACTCTTTCATTTACAAAGGCTAGGAAATTAGAAGGTATTGGTGCTTCTCGATGGGGGAGTATTTTTATATACATATTGGTCGCCACAATAGGAATGCACATGAATGTTGGCGATGTGTTTAGTAATTTAGGCCTTTTTGCAGTAGGATTAGTTTGGATGGCGATTCATGTCATCATACTTCTTTTTACAGCTAAAATTATTAAAGCACCTTTTTTCTTTGTTGCTGTTGGGTCTCAGGCAAACGTTGGTGGAGCAGCTTCTGCTCCTATCGTAGCCTCTGCGTTCAGTCCTTCTTTGGCTCCAGTTGGCGTATTAATGGCTGTTTTAGGATACGCAATTGGAACTTATGGAGCTATCATTTGTGCAGAACTCATGCGGGTGGTCGCAACTTCAATTTTTTAATATTGCAAACAGTTAAGCCAAGACAGAATGTTCCGTATTCAACATTCTGCCTTGGTTTTAATATCATTTTTTTTGACGTTCAAATCTAGCTTTTGCGAGAACCAAAAAAACAATAATCAAACTTAAGAAAATAGATAAAGCGGCACTTTGAGCATAAACTATGGGTGAAACGCCACCAAAAAAAGCGATGATCCAGAGTAAAAAACTCAAAACAAAAAAGCCACCTAATATTTTATAAATCCATTCTTTTCGGTCAAAAAATGATTTTGAAAATAGCAGAAATAAGCAACTAATCGCTCCCCATTTTAGCCAGGTGAACAACTTTAATCTTGGAAAGAAGGCAGTGAAATCCTCTCCGCTATAATGATTCAATATGCCCAATAATTGAAGGTTTTCGCCTAAATCTGAAGCTGACATTAAAACACAAATCCCACCTGCGAATTTTAATCTCCAATAGGTCAATTTACAAAAATATTTTCCGAAAAAGAACAAAAAGGTAGGGTACAAAATCAGGAAAAGAAAGTCAATTTTAGTGGAATTCTTGAAATGATAAACGGCTTTTTCAACATCTTTTCCGAAGCTTTCAAAAAGCGCATTGGCACGTGAATTATCTTCTAAAAACTCTAATTCTAAAACAAAATTTTCTTTAACCTCGGCATTGTCATGGACGAGTTCCATGACGGACGCTTCTTGGGACATTAAAAAGAGGGAGACGATAATAACTAGACAAGCAAATAATAAAGTTAGGCGCATATCAATATGGTTTTATTCAATGCACCGAAATTAGGTATTTATTTGAAAAGAGTATTATTTCGATATCATACCTGCTATATAAGGGCATGCTTCTTTGAAAGTTTCATCTGCTTTTTCTTCAGCTTCTTTGCCTTCCACTCTTCCGTATTTTGCTTCCAATTCTTCGACACACTTATCTCCCGCTTGAGTAATTTTATCAATTTCATCAACCATGGCTCTAATTTCATCTGGCTCCAAAGAATTCACCTTATTTTGAAGATCAACTAAAGGCTTCATACATTTACAAAGTCCATCTGCCATTGCCTCATAATCCATGTCAGGAACAGTTGAAGCTAAATCAGTTTCTTGAGTTGGAGCGCTATTTATAGATTGGTCTTCCGTTTTTTGCTCCGAATTAGTACAGCTCCAAGTGAATATTGCCATAAAAATCACGAATGTGAATTTGCCGATTTTATTCATTTTTTGAATTTAAAGTTGAAAAAAGAATAGTGGAGAATTCGCGAAAACCGTGCCCTACTTTCAGTAGACATTTAGTAACGAGTAAATAATAACTTGAACATTTAGAACGGATTCTTTTAATCTCACTTTCCTCTAAAAAATAATTCCGTAGCGCTGCTATGCAATGATTTTTTAAAGAAAACTGAAATCAAAATAACCTCGCCAAAATGTCCACCTTATTGTTTAATCTTTACTTAGTTTTTTAAATGCTCAATTGCTTCTTTAACATGCTTTTTTGCTTGCATTTGAGAATCGAAAACATGCGACACGGTACCTTTTTCATCTATTATATAGGTTACTCGTCCTGGCAATAAGCCAAACATACTGCTAGGTACACCAAACATTTTTCGGACTTCATTTTTGTGATCACTTAATAAAACGAACGGTAAATTGTGCTTTTTTGCAAAGTTTTTGTGTGAGTCAGGGCTGTCTGCACTTACTCCAATTACTTCGGCCCCAACTTCTCTGAAATCTTCATACTGATCTCGAAAAGTACAAGCCTCCATGGTACAACCAGGGGTGTCATCTTTTGGATAAAAATAAAGGACAAATGGCTTTCCAAAAAAGGATTCGATTGCAACTGTCTCGTCATTTTGGTTTTGTAATTCAAATTTTGGAATCGCGTCGCCGACAGCTATTTTTTGATTTTGCATAAATAATAAATTGAGTATGAAAATGAATTTTAAAATCATTGAGTTGGCTTTGAAGACCTAATGAAACATTCTAGTTTTTGTTTAGAAAATCCGCCAAATATTTTGCAAAATTATCTTTTATTAAACCACTTCTTACATTTGTAGATCTAAAACATTAAATCATTCAAAATGAGTAAGCTTGTTCGCCGAATAACTATAATTGCTGCGCCTATAATTTTGGTGGGTGCAATCATGCTTTCCAATTCATTTGCTGAAAATAAAAAGGAAACGACTACAACCCCCGCAGCGACTATACCACCACCAGAAGTATCAGTCCTAACCGTTGAAAATGGAAACGTAACAACTACTCTAGACATTCAAGGAGAATTAATGGCTTTTGATAAAATCAATATTTTTTCAGAGGTAGCGGGGACTTTGAAGCCGTTGAGTAAGTCTTTTAAAGTTGGGACTTTTTTCAAAAAGGGAGAATTAATGTTGTCGATCGATAAAGAGGAAGCACGATTGGGTTTGCTGGCGCAAAAAAGTACTTTGCTCAATTCAATTACTTTATTGATGCCAGATTTGAAAATCGATTATCCCGAAAGCTTTGCTAATTGGAAAAAGTATTTGGATGAATTTGATGTGAAAGCCCCAATAACCGATTTTCCGAAACCATTGAATGATCAAGAGAAGTATTTTATCAATGTCCGAAATTTATTGACACAATATTATAATATAAAAAGTACGGAAGAGCGCCTATCTAAATTCAATATCTATGCACCCTTTGGTGGAGTGTTGACCGCTGTTAATACCAATCAGGGTGCATTAATCGCGCCGGGTCAAAATTTGGGTGAACTGATGAATACCAGTATATACGAATTGCAGGCTACTGTTCCCTTGAGTGATTTGAAGTATATAAAAGTTGGGAATAGCATTGAGTTAATGTCAGATGGGATTCCTGGAACTTGGAAGGGTCGAGTGAAAAGAATTGGTGATCAAATTGATCGAACGACTCAGGCCGCGACTGTTTTCATTGGTGTAAGTGGGCAAAATTTGCGTGAAGGAATGTATCTAAGAGGGAAAGGAAATGGAGAAAAGGTTTCAGATGCCATCAAAATTCCTAGAAATCTGTTGGTTAATCAAAATGCTGTTTTTTCAGTGAAAGATGGTTTATTGAAATTAGAGAAGGTAGAGATAGTGAAAATTGTAAGAGAGGATGCTATCGTAAAGGGTTTGGCAAATGGGGCAGTTATTTTGGAAGAGGTGGTTCCTGGTTTGTCAGAAGGCATGAAAGTAAACGTACAAAGATCAAATTAAGACTAAGATGAAATCAATCATAACGTATTTTATAAAATACCCCATTGCTGCGAATCTACTGATGTTTAGCATTTTGATCTTGGGGGTTTTCGGGCTGATGAATATGAAGTCAGCCATTTTTCCTGAGCAAGATGAGTTGTTCATTTCTGTTCGGACTTCATGGCTTGGGGCATCTCCTGAAGAAGTTGAAGAGGGAGTTATTAAAAAAATAGAAGAAAATATAAAAGGGGTTACAGGGATAGATCGGATCACCTCAACTTCAGTTGAAAACAGTGGTACCGTTTTAATTGAAATTGCTAAAGGATATGAAATTGATAAGGTATTGAGAGATGTAAAGAATGCAGTGGATGGTATCAATTCTTTTCCAATTGACATGGATGAGCCAGCCGTATTCAAGAATGAAATTTTGGACTTTGCAATAAGTTTTTCTTTGGGCGGTAATGTTGATTTGAAAACCTTGAAACAGTATGGACGACGTGTTGAGGATGAATTAAGAGCAAAGGATGGGATCTCGAAAGTTACTTTGGGTGGATTCCCTGAAGAAGAAATTGAAATTGCCTTCCGAGAAGCAGATTTGAGAGCGTATCAACTAACTTTTATTCAAGCTGCCCAAGCTGTTCGGGCTGCTAATTTGGATTTATCGGGTGGTATAGTCAAAGGAAAAGCGGAAGAGCTGCTGGTGCGAGCTAAAAACAAAAAATATTTTGCGGATGACTTAAGAGATATAGTCGTCAAAACAACGCCTTCTGGTTCCATTATTAAGCTTCATCAAGTCGCTGATGTACGAGATCGATGGGCGGATCCAAGTTCTCCCGCAACGGTTAGTGTCGCTGGAAATAATCCAGCAGATGCATGGATTGGAAGTTCGAATCGTACTTATTTAAATAAGGAACCTTCTGTTACAGTGTCTATTCAAAGTACTCGAAATGAGGACTTACTCGAGGCAGTTGAAATTACTAAAGAATACATCGAAGATTTTAATGAGAATAATAAAATTGTAAAGGCAACAGTCGTTCGAGATGAGTCTATTTCTCTTCAATCTCGAATTGATTTGATGAATGAAAATGGACTGTTAGGATTTATTCTAGTATTGATTTTACTGGCCATGTTTCTAAATTGGCGATTGGCTTTTTGGGTCGCTCTATCCATTCCAATTTCATTTGCAGGGATGTTCATTATTTCTGCTCAAATACCGATTACAATCAATGTGATTTCCTTATTTGGGATGATTATGGTGCTTGGTATTTTGGTCGATGATGGTATTGTGATAGGTGAAAGTATTTACCAGAAATACGAGCAAGGAATGTCTAGGATGGAAGCGGGAATACAGGGAACTTTAAGTGTTTTACCCGCCGTTTTTGGGGGTGTTTTAACAACTATGGTTGCTTTCGCAGCTTTCTTTTTCATTGATGGGCGTGTTGGCGATTTCTTTTCCGAAGTAGCAACTGTTGTCATTTTTTCATTACTTTTTTCCTTAATTGAAGGCGCCTTTGTTTTGCCCGCACACGTTGCACATTCGGCAGCCCTCAAAGCGGGTAAAAAGAAAAATATTGTTACGCAGAAATTGGATGATTTCATGGTTTGGATGCGGGACAAATTATATGCACCCGTTCTTCGATTTGCGATGTACAATAAATCTATAACCTTCGCTACCATTGTTGGGATTTTGATTATCACCATAGGTGCCTTGCGAGGAGGAATAATTCAAAGTACTTTTTTCCCAAATATAGAAACAGATAATGTGAGTATCTCATTGACGATGCCTGCAGGGACGCCGGAAGAAGTTACGACAGGTTGGCTTTCAAAAATAGAAGATGCAGCACAAAGGGCAAATGACAAGTTGACAAAAGATTATATAGTTGAGGGTAAGCAAGCAATTTTGAAAATCCAAAAAAATATTGGACCTCGGACGCATCAAGGTCAATTAAATATCATTTTATTGGATAGCGAGCAACGAGACTCGCTTACGACACGAATTGTTGCGAATACAATTCGGGAAGAAATGGGTCCGATCTATGAAGCAGAGGCTGTGACTTATAGTGGAGCTTCTGTTTTTGGAAAGCCTGTTTCTATCTCCTTAATTGGAGAAAATAAGGAAGAATTGACAGCTGCTACTGCTGAGGTAAAAGCTATTTTATTGAAGATGCCCGAATTAAAGGATATTACGGATACAGATCAAGAAGGACTTCGGGAAATCAATATTTCATTAAAAGAAAAAGCAAAATTTCTCGGATTGAGCCTTCAGGAAATTATCACTCAAGTAAGACAAGGTTTTTTCGGTGTAGAAGTACAAAGGTTGCAAAGAGGGCGGGATGAGGTTAGAGTTTGGGTGAGGTACGGTGAAAATGACCGATCGAGAATTAGTGATTTGGAAAATATGCGGATCCGCTTTGTTGATGGGCGCGAATTTCCTTTACATGAAATTGCTAATTTAGATATTCAACGAGGGGTTATCGCGATTAACCATATTAATGGAAAAACTGAAATTCGAATTGATTCAGATATTAGTAATGATGATGTCTTAGTAAGTGAATTAACCGACAACTTAAAAGATTCTATCGTCCCTCCGATCTTAAATAAATATGCTTCTGTAGATGCTTTATTTGAAGGGCAAAATCGTGAATCTGCTAAAACAGGGGCTTCTTTTCAGGTCGTAATGCCTATTATCCTATTGATCATGTTTTTTATTATCGCATTGACTTTTCGTTCCATTGGGCATACGGTAATGGTCTTTTTAATGATTCCATTTGCTGTGGTAGGTATTGGATGGGGACATTATATAATGGGATTTCCAATCAGTATGCTATCCAATCTTGGAGCCTTGGCATTAATTGGAATTTTGGTCAATGATGCTCTTGTTTTTGTAACTACTTACAATCAAAATTTACAGGCTGGACAACTCCAGATGGATGCTTTGTATAATGCGGGAATTAGTCGTTTTCGGCCAATTATACTGACGACAATTACCACTGTTGCTGGACTTTATCCTCTTTTATTAGAAAAGAGTTTTCAGGCTCAATTTTTAATTCCAATGGCGGTTTCTATTGCTTTCGGTTTGCTCTTTATCACGGCTGTAATTTTAATTTTATTACCTGTATTATTAATTGCCTTGAATCGTTTCAAGGTGGGGGCATCATGGTTATGGAATGGAGAGAAACCAACTTATGAGTCAGTAGAGGCAGCGACTACGGAGCAAGGAGGATATGAATATTTGTGGTATTTGTTTTTTATTATTATTGGAGTGGTGCTTTTGCTTAAAACCTTGCTGTAAAAGTCATCATTTGAATAGTAATAAAAAGGGTTAAATTATTGAATTGCAATAATTTAACCCTTTTTAGAATGAGACAGATATTCGATTGCTTATCGAATTGTATAGTATTTCTTTCCAACTAATGGAATGACTAATTGAATAGCCTCCGTTTTTTCCATATCAGATTTTGCAATAGGATTTTTTAAGTCATATTCTTTGATAAGGCGTTCTAGGTTTTCGTCTAGTCCTTGAACGTCGGACTCAATTACTGTTACTTCAGTGATTGCGCCTTTCATGTCAAAATTTACTTGAACTTTCGCCGATTTTCCTTCCAAAGCAGAACGGTAAGGATTATCACTCAAAAGGCGAGGCGTCACATAATTTTTCATTTTTTTGATGACTCTCTTTTGTTGCTTTGTTGCTTTAAATTCTTTTAGAATTTCAACTTCGCCGTTATCAGATACTGTAGCAGAATAGTTGGCAGTTGATTGCATGGATTGAGCAATCCCATTATTGGTTAATCCAAAAGTGATCATTGTAACTAAAACAAGCATTAAATTTTTCATTATCGAGTAATTTTTATTTAGGTGAATTAAAGTGAAAGAGTTATGAGAATGGAATTAGGGGAGGAGGAAAAATATAACTTACCCATTTTACTTGTTACTTTTCTTATATACATCGTTAAAAATACTCGCCATACCTTTGGATATGTCTGCGTTTTTTGCCTCGTCTAAAAAAAAATAACTTCCTAAAATTTGGGTAGCTTATTTATTTCCTCCTCCCTAATTATATTTTTTCTAATACCATTTTTCAAAACTCGGTGGCAAAAGTATTCCTGATCTATCCCTTTTGCTTTCCTAAATCAACGAACTGTAATTTTTGAAGGATGAATTGTCATTATTTTATCTTGAAGGTTTTTTTAATAAACGTATTGGCAGAATGATTAGAAAATACCTACTCTTGATGCGCTTAAAAATTATATTTTTGCCCAAAATTTGAGAATAATGAAAAGAATCGCCCTTGATATGGATGAAGTCATCGCGGATGTTTATCCGAAATTTTTGGATTATTATGAAAGGGATTTTGGGTTTCGACCCAAAAGAGAAGATTATTGGGGAAAGAAAGTATATGAATTGGAAGGAGCGATGCATATTCGGAAATACCTCTTTGAGCCAGGCTTTTTTAGAGATTTACCGGTTATGGAGGGTAGCCAAGAAGTCGTCAAATGGTTAAATGAACATTATGACATTTATGTAGTGACATCTGCGATGGAATTCCGAAATTCATTGATTGACAAACGCGATTGGTTGGAAGAGCATTTTCCGTTTATTCATTGGAAGAAGGTCATCATGTGTGGAGATAAAAGTGTTATAAATGCAGATTATATGATAGATGACCACGTTCGTAATTTAGTGACATTCAATGGAAAAGGCTTGCTCTATACTGCCACTCACAATACAGAAGAAACTCGATTTTCAAGAGTGGATAATTGGAAAGAAGTTCGAACTTTTTTTGAAAATGAATTGAAAAATGAGTCAATCTAACTTCGAAAAAATAAAGGAATTATTCTTTTTGAAATTCAAATTTGCGCTCACCTCCTCTATCGCAACATTGGTAGATATTGGGCTTTTTAACGTTTTTTCTTACCTCGTTTTTTCTGACTTAGAGCATCGTGCCAAAATATCTCATATTCTTTCTTTTTCTCTTGCCGTTATTGTCAATTTTTACCTTCAAAGAAAGTTCATTTTCGAAATGAAAAGAACCTTGAATAAGACTTTTTTTTTGGCGCTTATGGTGTCATTTGTAGGGTTAATTTTAAGTACTATACTGATTAGCTATTTAGATGGATTTCCGTTTTTTCATCATTATCAATATATTTTAAAACTAATAGTGACCGGGGTTTTCTTTTTTTATAATTTTTATTTTAAAAGGTATGTTTTTGAAAAGCGTTTTGTCTGAGGAATGCGGATAAAATAAGTTGGGGAGTAGGAAACAAATAACCTACTCATTTCACTTGCTCTTTTTCCTTCATTTTTCGTTAAGAATACTCACCATACCTATGGGTATGTTTGCATTTTTTGCCTCGACTGAAGAAAAAATAGCTGTACAAAATTTGGGTACCTTATTTATTTCCTGCTCCCTTGGTAAATTTATTATGTCCGTATTCCTAATCTTTCCAAACGAAATTATTTTCAAAAAAACTGTCAGGATTTTATAGTTGTGACGACTAGAGTAGTATGTCTATGAAAAAGATGCAACAAATAATGCAAAAAATCATGTTGTCTTGCGAAGAGGTAACCTTGTTAATGGAAAAAAAATTAGAGGAGAAACATTCTTTAAAAGAGCGAATAGCACTTTTTTTTCATACAATGATGTGTGATGCATGTAAGCAATATGAAAAACAAACACGTTTGTTAGATTCTTTTTTAAAAGCCAATAAAAAGGCAGTCTCAGAGCAAGAATTAGACTTTGACTCCAAAAAATTGGAAGAAAAAATTCTTCAACAATTGAATAAAAATCCTGACAAACATGATGACCATTAATTTTAAAAGGGAATCATTTCCCACACCAATTCCAACCCTTCTAAATAGCAATATACATCCTCAGAGTTGTATTGCCTTATTTGACAAAGTTCCTGAAGTCACGTTGAAAAAAGGAGATGTCCTTTTTCGCGAAGGCGATACGCCACATTTTGTCTATTTAGTTATTAAAGGAATGATTAAATTATATTCCTTGCACGACGGTAAAGAAATGTTGGAAGATTACCTTCAAAAAGGAGATTTTTTAAATTGTGAAGCTGTAATAGGGGAGATTGATAAAAATAAAACGGTAGAGGCCATGACTCAAATGACCGTCATTAAGAAAATCCCTATTTCTACCTTTCAAAAAACAATTCAAACGAATCCGAAATTATACGCAGAATTGTTATTTAATATTTTGGGGAGACTCAATCGTACGCAAGAACGTCTTCGTCGCCTTATTTTATTAAGTTCTCAACAGCGAGTCATCCACTTCATTGCACTTCATGTAAAAAAGTCGGGGCGACAAGTAGGATTTGAATATGTGTTGAAGCCGCCCTTGACGCACCAGGAAATTGGCAATATAGCGGGTGCCGGAAGGCAAACCGTTACGACCATTATGAATGAATTGCGTAGGGATAATATCATTCATTTCACGCGCCAGTATTTGATTGTTCGAGATATGGATCGGTTGTTAGCGTTATCAGGTATGAAATATTAATTATGAATGTGAATCAACTTTCTGAGCAATTATTATTGCAAATAAAAATGGGAGAGCCGTGGACTGATTTTGAATCAAAATTAGCCAATCTTACGCTCGAAACTTTAAAAAAAGAACTTCCTGCAGATAACCATAAAAAGGCATTTTGGATCAATATTTATAATGCCTTTTTTCTGATTCTTCGAAAAGAAAAAAAACTAGATAAACCTGAAATTTATCGAAAGAAGGCGATTCAAATCGGGGGTAATAGTTTCAGCCTTGATGATATTGAGCATGGTATTTTGAGGAAATACCGTTGGAAATTTTCAATCGGCTACTTACCTAATATATTTACGTCTTCTCTGATAAAAGATCTTGCCGTTTCAAAAATCGATTATCGAATTCATTTTGCGCTCAACTGTGGTGCGAAAAGCTGTCCTCCTATCGCATTCTATGCTCCTGAGAAAATAGAAAATCAACTAGAAATGGCGACCCTTTCTTTTTTGGAAAGCGAAACAGACGTTTTGAATAATCAAAAGGAGATTCACATTACTAGGTTGTTTCTTTGGTTCTTAGGTGATTTTGGAGGTAGGAAAGGTGTTCGAAAAATTTTAAAAGAAAGATTGAATATTGAGACTAAAGGGATGAAACTCATCTTTAAAGCATATGATTGGGAAGAGGATTTAAATAATTACAGAGAATAGAGCCAAATTCAGTTTTTTTTCACAAAATACATATCAATTGGGGCGAGGTTTTTAATAGGAATTTTCCCGCGATGATCACATTCTATTTCGGTTTTTACTAAATCATAAGTGGTTTGAGATATATTGATCTGGCCTGCTTTTCCATTTGATTCAATTCTTGCGGTAGTATTGACGGCATCCCCCCAAATATCAAAGACAAATTTTCTATCTCCTACTACGCCCGCTATAATAGAACCAGTATGGATGCCGATTCTACTTTCAAAAGGAGGTTCATTATTAGCTATTCGTTTTGTATTCCATTCATTCAGGAAAGTTAGAATTTCATGGGCGGCTTCAATAGAGTTCATTGCATGTGTAATATTATTATTTGGAACACCTCCTACACAAAGGTATGCATCGCCAATGGTTTTGATTTTTTCCAAGTTATGTTTTGCAGTTAGGTGATCAAATTTTTTAAAGCAATAATCTAGCTCTTTGATTAATTCTTGAGGTGTCAAGCGTTTACTAATAGTACTGAAATCTTTAAAATCGATAAGCATGATCGTTGCACTATTGTAATAACGAGGCGTTACAGACCCCTTTGACATTAATTCTTTCGCTATTTGTTTGGGCAGAATGTTGTGTAACAATTTATCTCCGCGTTTTTTCTCCTTATTAATTTCTTTGTTTTTTTCTTTGAGAAAATAATCAGAATATAGTTTGTTAACATAGGCATTAAACATTTGTGTAGAAACCACTAGGCATACAACGGTGACGCCTATAATCTCCATAAAGTTTATAATTAATAATTCCATATTGTGATGGAATAGAAAAATACACGCAATAGAGATGGCTAGGAAGCTTATTAAATTGAGTAAAATTCTGTCTCTATGAACCATAATGAGCCCAAAATTGGCAATGATGATATAGATGGTGTACATCGTAAGTGAGTCCCGATCAATGAGGCTTAAAATTGCCATGGTAATAAGTGCCATGCCTAAAAAAATCGTCCAAGAATAAATGAAAAAGGCACTAGGTTTAAATTTCCTTTTTGCAAAGATTTTCCGATTGGTACCAATGGTAATTACGGGGAAGATAAAAAACAAAAAACTTAAGTGATTGAGAAAAAGGAAAAAATACAGGTTGCCCGAAAGGATTTTTCCATTGGTATAACGCAGATAATCGAGTCCCATGAAAAGACAAAAGAAAAACAATCCCAATAGTGAAATCAGGTATATCCTTTTGGTATTATCAATTCTAAGTTTTAGTAGTAGCTTTTTCTTGATTTTATCATCAACAGAAATAAAAAAGGGTATACTTTTTTGGCTCATTGTATTTGGGATTTTTACTGTCTATTGGCAGTGGTGACGTATTTATTAGGAGAGCTTAGATTTTAAAAGAAGAGAGCCTCATTTTGGAATATTTAAAGATAATAAAATAAAATGAAATAGATTATGAGTTTCGAAAATAATAAGGAATGGTACATTAATAAATTGCGCTTTTATACGTCGTTAATTTTTCTTTATTCAAGTCAAAAAAAGTAATAAGACAAGTTAGATGTTTAATTCAATACGATTTTTTCTCCATTTTCAAATGTTCTTATTTCTAGTTTGATACTTGACTCTTTATCTATCTTGTCAAAAGTGCAATCGAAAGAAACTGAATTTTCGCCCTTACCGACTTTAAAATTAGAAGGATCAATATCAAATTCCTTAATAAGTTGCCAGTTAGAATCATAGACGGTTGCTTTATTACCACCTGTGTACTTAATTATTTGTCCCTTTTTTAAAACAACAGGCAGCTTGACTTCTTTGTAATTATTTATTTCCATTACTATTTCACTGGCATCACAATTTATAGCGGTAAGGAGGAAATTTAGAGATTGTTCGTTTCCTATATTATTAAATTCAAAAGTTGAATACAGGGGTTCGCCGGGTTGTTTAATTTTCTTTTCATGATTAAATATTTCAGCATTAACCTTTAGCAAGTCCCATTCATTGTCTTTGATTTTTTTGAGCGAAAACTCCTTACCAGAATCTCGAAATATTTCTTTCTGCTTTTCTGTGAATGAACCTCCAAGTCTAAGTTTTTCCCAATCTCCAATGAGTTCTAAAATTTCATCTGAATTTCCATTTTGCTCGATTGATTCAAATCCCGCAACAAATGCATAGCCGGCATCATAACCCGAAGCGCGCGCTAACAACCATTCAATATCTTCTATGCTTGTTTCAGAGGTCATTTTAAACCACCCTAACATCCCAGGCATATAGTTTCTTCTAAAATACGCTTGATTTTTAAACCTATATTCTGTTTGACTTTCTCTAAATCCTCCATACCAAGGTTCGCCCCAATTCATTCGTGAATATATATGCCAGAAAAAATGAGTCGTTCGACTAGCATCAATTATTAAGTGATTTTTTAAATCATCTGATAAGGAATTGTACCAAGTATAAGGCATTAATGACTCACCATAAGTTCCCAATCCAGTTGAACGATTTCCTTCCAATCCATCAAATGAGATCTGGCGCAAACCGGTTTTATTATACAATTCTGCCATTGTTTCTGACATTTCAATGGTCAATTCTGCATTCGTCAAAAACACTTTGTAAGCATGGTCCAATAACTTTGCTATTTCTTCGCCTGAATTATGTTCAGAAGCAGTCGTATTAAAAGCACCCCGCTGACAATCCAACAGTTTCCATGGAGAAGTTTCCGAAACCTTTCCATATCGAATCAACTCATTTCCAACCCTAACCGTTTTCAAACTATTATTTTTCATCTGATTGAAGAAATCAGGTGATTTGATAGGAATTTCAGTTTCGGAAGCATTGATATTAGCAAGAATTATGGAGCTTCCTACTTTGGCTAGTCGCTTGTCAGGGATAGGCGTAACATATGGGTCATTTGTTGTAATAAAATTTGAAAGCAGATGTGTACCGACCATTATACCTTGTGCTTCAGCTTTTTCGACACACATTTTTAATCCTTCCATCCCATTTGGAAATTCCCCCTTATACAAATCAAAATGTCCCCAATTTTCAAAGGTTTTACCGTAATGGTATAAATATTTTAGTCCAGCCTTTTTAGTTAAATCTATAGCTTGCTCAACATCATCTTCGGTGAAATTTGTAATAATATATGCTGCCGCTGCATCGGGAGCAATTTTCCCCCATTGTCCATTAATCATTGGATGCGGTAACCCTTCTGCTATTTCCATCTCTCCGATAGTTTCCAGCGCTTTTTCTACCGGGCATCCAAAAAGGGCAATTTTAGAACCAATGACGCCACCATCATCATAAGCGGGTGCTACAATTTTTTCATGATTAAAATCCTGAATAATTCTATCTTGATTTCTATTTCTACAATAGGCTTGCAAACTACTTCCTGAACTTGTTGGCTTTGCGGCTTCTATTCTATACAAGACACTACCATCCGTTTTTGGGTGCATTTCATTAGCATCGTCTTCCCGAAAAATATCAAAAGCAGGCATACGGTCGCTCTCATTCCAAGGGTAACCACCAAGAGTTTTAATATTTAATGACTGTATCCCTACAGCATATTCTTCTCCGCGAACAACTCCTACTGTTTCGCCAATTACTTTATTTATTGTCGTAGAATAGGGTCCCCAAAAAATTAAGTCAACAGCATCTTTATTGGTGAGTGATAATAGCTCAAAGGTGAGGTATAAATCTTTTTCTTCTACTTTAATCTCGGCTTCAATTTCATTTTCGAAAATTAAAGTAATGAGGTCATTTTTAACAGTGGCAGATTGAGGAATTTTAATCTCATTGTCTATTCTTAAAGACATTAAAAATGTAGAAGTATCATTTGACAAATAGTTTTTATTGGTTTCCAAATCTATAAAATCAATAATTGAACCTTTGTCGTTAATGCCTATTTTAAAGGATTTAGACATTAAATCTACAATAGTAGATTCACTATTATTGGTACATGAAATCAAAAATAAATTGGAAATAATTAAGTAAAAAAATAATTTCTTCATAAGGTGCCTATTTGATTTGTTGTCAAATATCTTTAATCTTATTGACATAGCCCATTTGTAATACTTTAAGAGTTGCTTTATCCTTATAAAGCGTTTTTATTTTCAATTCACGGGTCCTTAATCTGTGGTTAGTTTTGTTATGTTTGGTTGTTATTTTCTTCGTTACTTTCCGATACAGAAATTACTAAAAATATTACCAAGCAAATCATCTGTAGAAATTTCCCCAGTTATCTCGCCTAAAAATTGAAGGGATCTTCGGATATCCATAGCAATGAAATCCGAAGTAATACCAGATTCCATGCCTGTAAGCACATCATTTAAGCTTTCATCTGCTTTTTGAAGGGCTTCAAAATGGCGAGCATTGGTGACGATAGTATTTTCTAGATTTATTTTTTGAGACAATACGGATTCATATAGTTTTTCTTTCAAAAAAGGGATATTCATTTTGTGAAGTGCAGAGGCGGTGACTATGTTTTCTTTTTGAATAGTCGAATTAAATGTTTTTCTGACGTTAAAATAAAAATCGTCAATTTCAGGGTCGTTCGGATGGGTTAACCAATCGGCTTTGAAGTATGGATTTTTGTCCATTTTATTACAAACGATCAATAAGTGAAGGCCTTCGTTGGATAGTTTTTCGATGTCCTCCAAAACCTCGTCAATCTTCATTTCTGAAATGTCAAAAACATAAATCAAAAGGGCCGCTTGACTTACTTTTTCGAATGTTTTTTCGACGCCAACGGCTTCGATTTGATCTTGTGCATCCCGAATTCCGGCTGTGTCGATGAGTCGAAATTGAATGCCATTTATATTTAAAACCTCTTCGATAGTGTCTCGTGTTGTACCTGCTATTTCGGAAACGATAGCGCGTTCTTCATTCAAAAGCGCATTCAAAAGGGTCGATTTTCCAGCGTTTGGACGACCTGCAATCACTGTCGAAACACCATTCTTTATAACATTTCCTAATTTAAAACTATCAATAAGGGAACGAAGTAATTTTTGAATTTTAGAGACGAGTTCTTTCAATTTAGTTCTGTCGGCGAATTCTACATCTTCTTCCGCAAAGTCTAATTCTAGTTCAATCAAACTGGCAAAATCAATCAGTTCTTGACGTAATTTTTGAATTTCATTACTAAATCCACCACGCATCTGATTCATGGCAATGTCATGTGAGCTTTCTGAGGTTGAAGCAATCAAATCGGCAACGGCTTCGGCTTGACTCAAATCCATTTTCCCATTTAGAAAGGCACGCATTGTAAACTCGCCAGGTTGCGCCATTCTTGCGCCATTCTTAATGAATAATTGAATGATTTCCTGTAAAATATAATTAGAGCCATGACAAGAGATTTCAACGACATTTTCACCTGTATAAGATTTTGGAGAAACAAAAATAGAAGTTAAAACTTCATCCAAAATATGATCATTTGCATCGCGAATGGTACCTAAATGAATAGTGTGACTTTTTTGTTTTGTGAGGTCTTTACCTTTGAAGGTTTGATTTACCAATTGGATGGCATCTTTGCCCGATAAGCGAATAACTCCAATTGCGCCGATTCCTGGAGGTGTAGCGAGGGCAACAATGGTGTCTGTGAGGTCATGACTTTGGTACATGGAAGTGATTTGAATTGTCTAATTGCTAAATTGATGGTGAATTTATTCGATTCCAATAGAACCACTTCAACTTATCGAAGAATTATGAGAATAAACTCAATCGTAATTTTAAATTTACATTTCAAAACCAAAAGTATTATTCCCAATTAAAATTCAATAAAAATGGCTGAAGAAGTAAAAAAAGAACTTGCTGAAAAAGCATCTACTAAAGCTGATGAGGTCAAAGGTAGCTTTAAAAAGGGGTTAAGTAGTTTTTATAAGAAATTCAAAATAGTGGTCTTCATTCTACTCGTCATTGCTTTAGGGGTAGGATTATTTTTCGTTTTCGGCACTTATAGTAATGGTTATCGAGCTGGTAATGTAATGAAAGTGAGTAAAAAAGGAGTGGTTTTTAAAACTTGGGAAGGTCAACTTAATGTAGGAGGACTTCAAGGGGGAGAGACTGCAAGCGATGTAGCGACGACTGTTTGGAATTTTTCGGTCACAAATGAGGCTATTGTTGATGATATTGAAGAAGCTGTGGATGTTGGAACAAGAGTGAAGTTACATTATCGGGAAAAATATATGCAATTTGATTTTAGAGGAGATACTAAATATATTGTTTATAAAGTTGAAAAGGTGCCACAAAACTAAAATCCACTTTTTTTGGCATTTAGACGTTAAAAATGGTTAAAAAAAGGACTGGCATTGTTTGTGACTAAACAATTTGACAGAATTGAAGGTATATTTATCTCCTTAATTGCATTATGATATTTGGATGTGTATCTTTGACGGTTAAATAAAATTTTTCAAGTAGAGAATAGCGAGAATTGACATCTTTAGAAAATAAACGCTTGTCTTTCAGTCTAGCAACCCTTGAACTCTACAAAAACTGCTAAATCTTGAATATTATGAAGTTGAGAAGTCCGATCTTATTTGTTCTTATAGCTGTAATACTTACATTTTTTGCTTTTTACCCTCCCTATGACCAAGCTGAAAAAGAGGCTGCATTGATGCAATCTATAATGACTGGGTTGACTTATTATCATTATCAACCACAAGAGATTAATGATGAGTTTTCTGAAAAATTTTATGATTTATATCTAGAAAGATTGGATGCTGGAAAGCGTTGGTTGACCCAGAAAGATGTAGATATGCTGGAGGCATATGAATATAAATTAGACGATGAAGCAAAGCAAGGGTCGTATGCATTTTTAACAACAGCTATTCAACACCAACAGGCAGGTATTGATAAGTCTCAAGAGTATTATCGAGCGTTTTTATCAAAACCATTCGACTTTAATACTGATGAAGTAGTTGAAATGGATGGGGATAAAAAAGGTTTTGCTAAAGATGATAATGAACTTAAGGAGTATTGGAGAAAACAAATGAAATATGAAACGTTGACGCGATTGGCGGATAAAATGAAAGATAAAGAGGAAGAGCATGAAGATTATAAAGATATGTCAATGGCGGATATGGAGGCAGAGGCACGCAAAGAAACGTTAAAAGTCTATGACGACTGGTATGCTCGTTTAAATAAACGCAAACGTCACGACCATGTAAGTACTTATTTGAATTCTTTTACCAATATTTTCGATCCTCATACTGGATATTTTGAGCCTGTTGATAGAGAAAACTTTAATATCGGAATGTCAGGTAAATTGAAAGGAATTGGCGCTCGATTGATGTCTGATGGAGATTTTACAAAGGTTTCAGAAGTTATAGTAGGAGGACCTGCATGGAAAAAAGGAGAACTCGATAAAGACGATAAAATCATAAAAGTCGCGCAAACAGCCGATGAGGAACCAGTTGATTTGACTGGAATGGTATTGGATGATGTTGTTCAATTGATTCGTGGAGAGCCTGGAACTACTGTTCATTTGTGGATCAAAAAAGTTGATGGCTCTGTTGAAGAGATTAGTATTGTTCGTGATGTTGTAATAATTGAAGATAGCTATGCTAAATCTTTGATTTTAGAAACAGAGGATAATAACAATATTGGTTATATCCGATTACCTCGTTTTTATGGAGATTACCAAAATCCAAATGGCCGTCAATGTTCGGATGATATTCGTACTGAACTTGATAAGTTAAAAGGTGAAAATGTAAAAGGAGTTATCCTTGACTTAAGAGACAATGGTGGTGGGTATTTATCTGAAGTAGTGAAAATGAGTGGTTTATTCATTGAATCAGGACCTGTTGTTCAAGTCAAAAATAGAGGTCGACGACCTCAAGTATTAGAAGATGAAGATCCTCGTGTTCATTATGATGGACCGGTTGTCGTTATGGTCAACCAATTTAGTGCGTCTGCGTCAGAAATCTTGGCAGCAGCATTACAAGATTATGATCGTGCCGTTATCGTTGGTACTTCAAATTCTACTCATGGTAAAGGAACTGTTCAACGCTTTTGGGATTTAGATAATGCGATTCAGGGACATAATGAAATTAAACCTTTAGGTTCTATCAAATTAACGATCCAAAATTATTATCGGGTAAATGGAGGTTCTGTTCAATTGAAGGGAGTAACTCCTGATATCATTATCCCTAATAATAATTTTTATTTAGAGACTGGTGAAAAAGAGCATGAGCATCCATTAGAGTATTCTGAAATTACTCCAGCGACCTATGTACAAAATGTGTATCATCTAGAGAACTTGTCAAGGGTTAAAGAATCAAGCATTTACAGAATAAAGAAAAGTCCAGCTTTTCAGAAAATTGATGAAACGGCTAAACGAAGAAAAATGCAACGAGATGATTCTGAGTACACTTTGAATTTAGAATCATTTGAAACAGAGCAAGACGAATTTGAAGTCTTGAGTAAAGAATATAAAGATTTGCTAGATAAAGAGGTGTTGACGAATATCCGAAACTTAAATGTAGATGTTGTTGATATGGCAAGTGCGGATGAATCAAAAGTCGCTCGAAACGATGAATGGTTAAAAAATATCAAGAAAGATGTTTACCTCGAAGAAACTTTAAATATCATGAAGGATATGATTAAGTTTCAATAGTAGTTATATTTATTTGAGTGAAAAGCCCTTTCAGGAGAAATCTTGAAAGGGCTTTTCCTTTTTAAAGGCTTTTTTCGATTAATAGCTCCCTACAAAAGAATTTTTCGCGCTGTAGGCGCGGAAATAAACAAGATTTCAAAAAGTGTACAACAGTAAATCATTTTTTAAGTCTTTTATAGAATAATCATCTGCCGTAGGGCTATGAGGTTGGCCAATTTTCCAATACCCTAAAATGAAAAAAGTCTATAAAAAAGACATCCCGAATTTCAAGTTTTGAAACGTTAAAAATGAAAAAGGTCAGTCCTACCTCGTAGGCAATTCTAGTGTAACATCAGTTTATAAGATGATTTTTGAATGAGGTTTTTAGATATAATTACCAAGCCAATTATTGCCTATATCAAATTTTAGTTTCTTTTGTACGGTAATTTCGTTAAAAAGCCTCATCATAACTTTAGTTATGCCTACCTTTTTTGCCTCATTACTTCACAAATAATTTTGAAAAGACATACATAATATTGCTCACTTACTTACCTCTACTGTTTTAACTTTTTAAATATTAACCATGAGATTTTTAAGTTTACTAATTATTGTAACATTAAGTTGTCAAATAGCGCTTGGACAAAGAGCTACTTCCAAAAATTTCAACAGAAAAGTTGAAGTCGCACCGGAGTATCCTGTTGAAAATTTAGAAAGTATTGCTTTCAAGTTTTATTATCCTTACGAAACAATCACTCAAGATACACTTCGAAAGTATATAGGAAATATGCGGATTTTGGAGGGCGATTTAGCCTATATAGAACTTGGAGGTCCAAAATATAAATCCCTGCGTCCTTTGCAAATGGTGGATGAAAATTGGGATATGTTGGTGGAGGTTGCTTTTGAAGACATAGGTGTGAAGGAAAAATCCTTGGTGGTTGACACCATAGAAACTTTGCTTGGTTTGAAACCTATCTATTATTATAATGTGATTCACGAAATGCCCACTTTCGTTAAAATCACTAATCGAGCTGGTGAAGTACTGGATAGATGGTCGCCTAATGCGAAAAAGACCATTAAATTTGATAGAAGATATGAGGGTGAATACAGCGAAGATGGAGATACTATTTTCATGACAAACGATAATTATTTTAGTGAAAAAGAGTTGAGAAATGCCTACCAAAAGAAAGGAGAAGCGAAAATTAGCCGAATGTCTTTCCTTTATAGCGTGAGTTTAGTTTTGGAAGAATTGTATCCAAAAATTTATTATAGCGAGCATAAAGACAAACTACAAATCAATACGGGGAAACATCGAAAACATAACTACTCAGAATTAGATGATGCACAGAAAGATGCTGTCAAAAAATTGGAAAAGGGTAGAATTGAGGAACTCGCAGAAAACATTACCATTTGGGAAAAATACCTCCAACAGTATGACTCGCTGGATATCAAAGCCAAAATTAATGATGCTGTAGCGGTGGGTTTGCACCGAAATTTGGCGATTGCCCACTTATATCGACGAAATTTTGATAAAGCATTGCATCACGCAAGAATGTCAAATAAGCCTGTGCGTCAAGGGTCTTTCACTGTTCAAACTACAGGCACTAGAAATGAGGTGAATATTTTACCAATGATTGAATCAAGAGCTCGAGCATACCAGAATAATGCCCACATTGAGCGACCAGAGAAGCTAAATCGTTTTTTCAATTTCAAAAAGGAAATCGGAAAAAGAGGTAGAAATTGGAAATATGATTTGATTGTTCATGAAAACAGAGCAAGAGAATTTTATGATGAATTGCAAGAACAAATAGCGGCAGAAATAACTCCAGAAGAATTAGAAGTAACGGCAAAGGAAAAATTTCTCCACCAAATTCAACAGCCAGGATCCAAATTCGAAACTTTAATGCTCAATTTTTTGCAGAATGAAGACATCGTTGGTGGTCCGATGCCATCTGTCATTACGGAATTTGAAAACCTGCACACTTTGCAAGCTTTTGGAATGAAATTCACGGAAGTTCCTGAATCTATTGGAAATATGGAGAACTTGACACAACTTAATTTAAGTCGAAATAATCTGACGACACTACCTTCTTCTATTGGTGAATTGTCAAATTTGAAAACTCTTAATCTCGCCAAAAACCAATTGACCACTTTGCCAGAAAGCATCATAAACTGTAAGAATCTAAAGAAAATAGTTCTAAGAGAGAACCCAATCTCTTCGGAAGAAATGAAAAGAATTCAAAGTTGGCTTCCGAAAAAATGTAAAGTAAAATAAAGACTCAAAGTGATTTGGCAGAAGTATACCATTTCAGAATATGTTTAAAACTGATAAAATGAAATCTACTAATTTAATTTTTTGTTTTTTGTTCTCTTCAATATGCATTTTGGCATCATGTAAAAACAATGGAAACACTGATAATGAGAATTCTAATCTAAAGGAATCTATTGAATAACAAAAGAAACTCTACCCGAACCACCCCAATCAAAATTAGAGCATCTTGATGATCTTAACCTCACCTCAATGAAGAAAGCCAATACCAGTTCTTCGGAGGCAGGGGATTGTAGTAGTCAAGTCACTCGTTATGAATGGGATACTAATAACTTGATTATTGACTCCGTTAATTGTTATGATTATGGGCAAAATTATTATCATTATTTACTTGATAAATCAGAAGAAATTCAAATGGTTCATGTAAAATCTATTACGCCAATGTATGATGACGAGAGTGGCGCATATCTGTATGAAGTCTCAGAACATATTGTAGATTTTTCCGACGCTAATTCTCCTAATATGAAAGCAGTCACTGAAAAAATGTCTCAAGATACGCCTGAAACAAAAGTGAAGTTTGATGAAAATTTTGATGATTCAAATCCTTGGATAATTATTAATGAAAAGGGCGATGATTTTCTATTTGGCAAGAAAATTAATTACGAAGGTGATTGGCAAACAGCTATTAAAAATGCACTTAAAAATCGCCTTATGGATATAGACATTTTACCAAGCCGACTTCTGATGACCATGAATGGGACAGTAGGTAGGGACATCGAAGCACAATGAGGGATTTATTTCAAGATGCGACTAATGAAATTGTTTCAATAAAGGAATATGAATTACGGCAGAATTTTGACCATTTTTTAAGAATGAAAAATACTTTTGAAACTGCGACAACTCCTGAGGATTATTTAAAGAAGGAATATTGGGAGAAGATGATTATTCAAAAATAAAAAATGATCAGATTGATAAATAAGGTAATTTGAAGTCCTTGCTAGATTGAGTGGTGATGGCTTTTTTCTTTTATCAGTCGCTTACTCAAAACCGATTCTTACATTTGCACTTTTATCGATTATTTAAAAAGAAGAATGAATTACCTGAATTTAGAAAACGTTTCGAAAACCTACGGGGAGAAAGTCTTATTTAAAGATTTGAATTTGCAAATCGCCAAAGGACAAAAGGTGGCTTTAGTTGCCAAAAATGGAACCGGAAAAAGTACTTTGATGCGCGTCATTATGGGCGAAGAGGCAGGGGAGGGCGAAACAGCTAAAGTGATTGTCCATAAAGATATTCGTGTTGGTTTTCTGAATCAAGATCCCGATTTTTTTGAAGGGCATACAGTAATGGAAGCGGTTTTTGATTCAGAAAATGAAATGATTCAGGCAATTAAAAAGTATGAGACGGCGATACTCAGAAATGACGATGAGTTGATGCAAGAATCGCTTGGAAAAATGGATGACCTCAAAGCTTGGGATTTCGAGGCGAAGATTAAAGAGATACTTTTCAAACTCAATATTACCAACCTAGAACAACCTGTTTCTAATCTTTCGGGTGGGCAAAAAAAACGACTCGCACTTGCTAAGTTAGTCATTGATGAGCCTGAATTTGTCATCCTCGATGAGCCTACCAATCATTTAGATATGGATATGATTGAATGGTTAGAAGATTATTTGAAACAGCCGAATTTGACCATTTTCATGATTACACACGACCGTTATTTTTTGGAAAATGTGTGTAATAATATCGTTGAATTAGAAGGCGGAAACTTGTATCGGTATTCAGGAAACTATTCCGAATTTTTAGAGAAAAAAGCTATCCGGCAAGAAAATGAAGGAATCGAATTAGAAAAGACTAAAAAATTATTTCAAAAGGAATTAGATTGGGTACGCCGACAACCCAAAGCAAGAACAACAAAAGCTAAATCGCGCGTTGATAAGTTTTTCGACATCAAAGAAAAGGCACATAAAATACAGGATAATCAAGAAATGAGCCTCGATAATTTGAAAGGCGCACGATTGGGTTCAAAGATTTTGGAATGTGAATACATTAATAAGTCTTATGGAGATTTGAAATTGGTAGACAATTTCTTTTATAAATTCCGAAAGGGCGAACGCGTTGGAATTGTCGGAAAGAATGGAGTAGGGAAGACCACTTTTTTGAAATTATTGACCAAAGAGATTAGACCTGACAGTGGAAAAGTCGTCGTGGGCGGAACGATTAAATTCGGATATTACACGCAAGACGGTATGAATCTTCAGGAAAACAAAAGGGTGATTGATGTTGTGCGAGATGTAGCCGAATATATTCCCGTCCAAAAAGGGCATAAACTAACGGCGGCGGCACTTTTGGAATTGTTTCTTTTTTCTCGAAAACACCAACAGGTTTATGTTTCTCAACTGAGTGGAGGAGAAAAACGCCGCCTCTATTTACTCACCATTTTAATGCAAAATCCAAATTTTTTGATTCTGGATGAGCCAACGAATGATTTGGATATTGTCACTTTGAATGTCCTTGAAGAATGGTTGATGGATTTTCCAGGCTGTGTGATAATGGTATCGCATGATCGTTATTTTATGGATAAATTGGTTGAGCACTTATTTATTTTTGAGGGACAAGGGAAGATTAAAGATTTTAATGGAAATCATAAAGAATATCGCGCTTATATAAAAGAAAAAGAAAGCAAAGAGAGAAGTCAAGAACGAGCAGAAGAGGAAAAAAGAAAAGCACAAGCTGTAAAAGAACAGGCTCAAAATAGTGTGCCTGCTTTGTCTTATGAGGAGCGAAAAGAAATGAATCGGATCGAAAAGGAAATTTCGAAGCTAGAAGAGAAAAAATCAAAAATTCACGAACAGTTTTTGAACCCTGATTTGCCCTTAGATGAAATGCAAAAATTGTCGAAAGAATTAAAAGAGATTGAGGAATTGGTTGAAGAGAAAGAAATGGTTTGGATGGAATTTGCGGAACGTGCCTAAAATTGATTTATAATGTTTCAACTTCAGTATCTTGACCATATTGCTATTAGAGTGAGGGACGTAGAAAAATCGGCTTTATGGTATGAAGAAGTGTTAGGACTAAAAAGGGTAAAACCGAGAGAATGGGGAGCGTTTCCTATTATGATGTTAGCTGGGAAAACGGGAATCGCTCTTTTCCCGGCCAAAACCAATAATCCAAAAATCTTACCCGAAGGAGATTGGCTTGTTCCGTTTCATTTTGCCTTTCAAGTTAGTAACCAAGAGTTCGAAAAAGTGAAGCAACATTTTGAAAAGAAAAACATTGCCATAGAGTTTCAAGACCTCATCCATTTTCACTCCATTTTTATTTCTGACCCAGACAATTATAAGATTGAAATCACTACTCAGGTGAAACTTTATTGAAGCTAATCTTGAAAAAATCAACTTGTCAAGCTTTTTTTCAATTTTTTTTCAAAGAAAATTCAATTCTTTTTGGATAAAATTAATGTTTTTTATTGGTTTTTTTTTCACAGCCTATTTATTCTAATTTTCTAATAATCAATAAATTAAATTATTTTTTTTGCAAAAAAACAATTTAATTTTTCTCACAAATCCTGATTTTTGTCTTTGTAGTAGGCGTGATAGTGTTGCATCTTTGTATCGTGAAAGGAAGTAAACGAGGACGAAAGAAAAAAAGCTGGTTAAAAGAATCGGCGCTCAAATTTTGAATATGTTCATGGGATTATAATTTGTTGATAGCCAGTCGTCCCGAAATAAATCGGGACAACTGCTTTTTTTAACAAATATCCAATTCAAAATTTATTGACAACTTGTATATGTTCATGGGATTATAATTTGTTAATAGTAGCGTCCCCCACGGTTTTTTTTGTGGGGGAACGTACTATTATTCTTAATCTCAGTTCTAAGATAAATGCATCAGCCTAAAAAAAAAAGCTGCCGAAAGTGGCAGCTACTAAGAAAAACTTGTTTAATAGGATAAAACTCTAATGCTGAAAAAAAATAATGGGATAAAAAAAACTCTTTTTAAAAGGCTGATGCAAACTTATAATGAAAGATTCGCCTTACAAAATGTAAAGCTTATTTTTTAAAGAATTTTCGTTTTTGGATATGTTCATGGGATTATAATTAAAGCCGCCTTTTGTGCGGCTTTTTTCTTGCCTTGTAAATAACAATGTTTGCACATGTTTTTTTGTGATTTGACCCGTCTTTATATCTTGCATTCCTCGCTTTCTAATACTTTTGTTCTTGTGACGTAAGTTATTGGACTCCCCTCCAAAACGACCATTTACTGGAGCGAGCCGCTTTGCGGAATGCTCCAGTAATCTATACCTTGATTTTGTCCAAGCACTTATTTACCAAACAAATAATCAAATACTCATTTCAACTATGAGAAATGAATTTACGGTCTTTTCGATTCTTACCATTCTTTTCATATCCACAATCGCACATTATTGGTGGGCACCGTTTTGGTGGGCATTTTTAATTTTCGGGCCAATTATTCTATTGGGCTTTTATGATATGTTTCAGTCGAAGCATGCCATTATGCGGAATTTTCCAATTCTGGGAAGAGGGCGATATGTTTTAGAAGATTTACGTCCTAAGATGTATCAATACTTTATTGAGAGCGATACTAATGGGCGACCATTGAGTCGGATTTTTCGGTCAGTCGTTTATCAACGTGCTAAGCAAGAGTTAGATACCAATCCATTTGGGACTCAACTAAATGTATATGAAGAAGGCTACGAATGGATGAATCACTCAATAGCCGCTCTAGATGCGCACAAATTAGAACAAAATCCGCGAATAACTGTCGGGACTTCTGATTGTAATAAACCTTACAGTTGCTCACTTTTAAATATTTCAGCCATGAGTTACGGCTCTTTGAGCAAGGCAGCTATAATGTCATTGAACGGTGGCGCTGCGATTGGAAAGTTTGCACATAATACAGGTGAAGGTGGAATCAGTCCTTATCACAATGAATTTAATGGTGACTTAGTTTATCAAGTTGGAACAGGGTATTTTGGATGTCGGGGATCTGATGGTAATTTTTCTTTTGAAGAATTTGCCAAAAGGACAGCTGAGGAGAATGTAAAAATGATCGAATTAAAACTCTCTCAGGGTGCAAAGCCTGGTCATGGAGGTATTTTACCTGCGAAAAAGAATACACTCGAAATTGCTGAAATTCGTGGTGTTGAGCCTGGCAAAGCAGTGCTTTCTCCACCTTTTCACTCTGCATTTTCTACCCCAATTGAATTTTTGGAGTTGCTTTGTAAAATGCGTGAAGTCTCCGGCGGAAAACCTGTTGGTTTTAAATTATGTATTGGCCGGAAAAGTGAATTTTTGGCGATTTGTAAAGCAATGATTCAGACAGGGATCAAACCTGATTTTATTACGGTTGATGGTGGAGAGGGGGGAACTGGGGCAGCACCTTTAGAATTTTCAAACTCTGTTGGAATGCCATTTCGAGAAGGTTTGGCATTTGCGTATGATGCACTTGTTGGATTTGACTTGAAAAAGGACATTAAATTATTTGCCTCTGGAAAAATCATGACAGGATTTGACATTTTCAAGGCTTTAGCATTAGGTGCAGATGCTTGTTATTCTGCTAGAGCAATGATGTTGGCTTTGGGTTGTATTCAAGCATTAGAGTGTAATAAAAATAATTGCCCAACGGGTGTGGCTACTCAGGATCCTGAATTGGTTAAGGGACTAGTTGTTTCGGATAAAAAGGTAAGAGTCGCAAATTATCATCATGATACAGTAGAGGCTTTTGTTGAGTTAATGGCAGCAGCAGGGTTAAATGATCCAACAATGATTAATCGATCATTAATTTGGCGTCGAATAACAATGAATGAAGTAAAAAGATATGATGAAATTTTTCCTAACCTAGATCAAGGCTGCTTATTGAATCCAACTACTTGTCCCGATAATTGGAAGCAAGATTTGAAAGAAGCTAATGCAGAGAGCTTTGTGCCTGGTAACTTGTGATATATCAATCCATACTCTAAGATTGTGTATTGACAGTGTTATTTGTGTTGGTGTAAAGTGCTTAATATTAGTAAATTATATATTGAAAACCATGTTTCTTTTTCTCTAAAAACAATATTGCTTTTACAAAAAAAGAAATATTGTTTTTAGAGAAATTACGCATTAATACACCCTTCTTGATACAATTTTCTCAGTCCATGGCACGATTTTCATAGCATTTGGCACAAATTTCCTAGATGGATGGCTCAAAATTCTCAGTTGTCTTAGCTTATATTTGTTGCAGTAATTCAATGATGAACACCAAAAACATAACATAATGAAGTTAACTGATAGATACGAAGGAACGTGGTTGACAGACTTTAACCAATACATTACAAAAAACCTTGGTGAGTCTTATTTAAGCGTAGATAGTATCGCAGATTACTATGGAATTAGTCGCAGATAACTCTACCGCAAAGTAAAATTTTATACCAACCAAACTCCAAACGATTACCTGAACGAAATCCGGTTTGAAAAAGCACATGAATTTTTAAAGGAGGGTACTTATAGTACAGTAGCTGCCACCGCTCATGCAGTTGGCTTTGCCGATACAGTCTATTTTTCTCGAAAATTTAGGGAAAGATTCGGTGTATTGCCTTCCGAAATTTTGATTTACTAAACACATTAAAAAGAGCACACAATGAACGAAATACTCCTTTTCGGAATCCTTTTTTTCGGTATTATCATTCTCAATCTAGACGTCCTTTCAGAGCCCCAATCAGAATAGTTCAATTATGTTGTTTGAGTTGATTGTGTCTTGACCTACTCAACCAATTAACCTACTCAACATAATTAACCAAAGAAAATCCTTTGAAGACGGATGCTCACAGTCGGACTGAAAAGACAGCGACGGTATCCAAACTTCAGCGATTAGATTGATAATAAGTTAACTTTTGCCCTTTCCATCCTTTGGGTTTGGAAGGGGCTTTTTAGTTTTAATATTTCATCAAGTATACATCGACTTAACACAGATTCGTAAATCAATTTGAGCATCAAAAATATTTTCTATTTTCGCAAACGGATATTTTTTCAAATTAACTATTACAGGATATAAATATGGAAATTAAAAGGCTTTTCGATTTTATTTATCATCAAAAGGAGAATTACCCTTTGCAAAAATCAATTGGTAATAAAGAGAATGGTGAATTTCAATTTTATAGTACGGACGACATTATTGAATTGGGGAATAAAGTCAGCCTAGGTTTACTCAGGTTGGGTGTCCAGCCAGGCGACAAAATTGCTTTAATCGCTTACCAAAATCGGCGCGAATGGGCAGTAATGGATTTAGGGATTAGTCAAATTGGTGCGATCAATGTGCCTGTTTATCCAACGATTAGCCCACGTGAATACGAGTATATATTCAATGATGCAGAGGTTAAATATTGTGTTTGCGGAAGGGACAATTTAGTTGAAAAAGTAAAGGCTGCCAAGCCGAATGTCTCTTCATTACAAGGAATTTATTGTTTTGAAAAAGATATGGGAGTGCCACATTGGACAGAGATTTTTGCGGAAGGTGATTTGAGTAAAGTAGAAGAGATTAAAGCTCAGATTCAAACAGACGATTTGGCAACATTGATATATACCTCGGGTACAACTGGAAATCCAAAAGGGGTGATGTTATCGCATCGAAATATTGTTAGTAATGTTTTGGCAGTTAAAGATTTAGTGCCGACAGTGGCTGGTGATCGCGTTTTGAGCTTTCTTCCCTTATGTCATATTTTTGAGCGCAATGTTTTGTATTCTTATGTTTACCATGGCGCCAGTATCTATTTTGTTGGGTTAGATAATTTAGGTGGTCCAGAAGGAGATTTAGTGAATGTTGCACCTCACTTCTTCACTACAGTTCCTCGACTATTGGAAAAAGTTTATGAAGCAATTTATAATAAAGGATTGTTATTGACAGGGGCAAAAAAGAAACTCTTTTTCTGGGCATTAGATTTAGCAGATAATTATAGTTATGATAAAAAATTCTCCGGGTTAGCAGGTCTAAAGTGGAGTATTGCTGATAAATTGATTTTCAGCAAATGGCGTGCAGCGATGGGTGGAAATGTTAAAGGGATTGTGACTGGAGCAGCAGCTTGTCCAGTGAAAATGGCGAAAGTTTTCTCGGCGGCGGGTATTCCGATACGGGAAGGATATGGCTTGACAGAAACTTCTCCTGCGTTGTCTTTTAATCGCCTTGAACCAGGTCAAGCAAAACTAGGAACAGTTGGGTTGGTTATTCCTGGGGTAGAAATAATTATAGATGATAGTGACGGAAATTATAGAGCAGGCGAGGGAGAAATTTTGGCAAAAGGACCTAATATCATGCAAGGATATTATAAAAAACCAGACGCGACAGCGGCAGTCATGAAAGAGGTGAATGGTGAAAAATGGTTTTGTACGGGAGATGTTGGAAAATTTGTAAAAGGACCCGGGGGAAAAGATTTCTTGAAAATTACGGATCGTAAAAAAGAATTATTGAAAACTTCGGGTGGTAAATATGTAGCGCCCCAACCGATTGAAAATAAATTTAAAGAGAGCTTTTTGATCGGTCAAATGATGGTGGTAGGGGAGAAAAAGAAATTCGTTTCAGCTGTTATTGTCCCAGCGGCAGATGCTTTGAAGTCTTGGTGTGACGATAATGGCGTAGCATGTTCTCTGAGCGACCATCCTCATAATCCAACATTGAAAATAATTTCAAAAGAAACGCTATCCAACCCGAAAGTACTTGAAGAATTTCAAAAAATAATCAATGAATTCAACCCAGAATTCAGTAAAATTGAACAGATCAAAGCTTTCCGATTATTGAATGAACCTTGGGATGTTTCGACTCAAGAATTGACTCCCACATTGAAGTTGAAACGTAGAGTTATTAGGGAGAAATTCGAGAATGTAATTGACGAGATTTACGATGTTTAGGCTCTTAAGCCCAGTTTGAAACCAACATGTTGGCGATAATTTTTTGCTAGTTTAGTAACGGCTAAAAAATAAGTCCGCCAATTTGAGATAGTAGATTTTGGATTTTAGCAAGGCAAAAAACACAGGCGATGCAGGGCATCCTGCGCTGGCTTGTGCCAGAAGTTACAAAGGCGAACGCAAAAAAGTATTTTTAACGCCG
>JANSWP010000164.1 GCA_024743405.1 Bacteroidota bacterium | reverse complement strand
GTCAAATGTAACTGATATGAGTAGCATGTTCAATTATGCAAGTGCTTTCAATCAAAATATTGGAGATTGGAATGTATCAAATGTGACAAATATGGCAAGGATGTTTGATTCTGCCTCAAATTTTAATGGAGATATTCGCAATTGGGAAAGAACAACACCTACCCCAAGTACCGTAGGTAATGTAATGAATATGCGTGCCTTATTTTATGCTACTGATTTTAATTTCGATATCAGTCATTGGGATGTATCCAAAGTAACTAATATGGAATATATGTTTACTAATACACCCTTTAATTTTGATATAGGTGGATGGGACGTATCTCAGGTTATAATAATGAGATATATGTTGAACAATTCCGGCTTAGATCTCACCAATTACGACAATACCTTAATTGGCTGGGCAAGTCAAACAGTAAATTCAGGAGTAATTCTGGGAGCAAACAATTTAGATTATTGTAACGGACAATCCGCTAGAAACGATTTAATCACAACGAACAGTTGGGTTATTACCGGCGACAATTTTGATTGCCCTATCTCTATCGAACCAACAGACTTCGTCACCACCTGGAAAACAGATAATACCGGAACCTCCAACAGTACTTCTATCACTATCCCTACTACAGGAGGAGGTTATAATTATGATGTTGATTGGGACAATGATGGATTTTGGGAAGATTTTGGCGTAACTGGTTCTATTACGCATGATTATGGAACGGCTGGTACATATACTGTTCGGATAAGAGGGGATTTTCCTCGGATTTTCTTCAATAATGGAGGTGATAAAGATAAAATACTGTCCATTGACCAATGGGGAGATATTGAATGGACAAGTATGGCAAATGCTTTTATGGGAGCGAGTAATTTGACCTACAATGCCGCAGACAACCCTGATTTAAGTAGCGTGACAAATATGATTTCAATGTTCAATGGTGCAAGTTCTTTTGATGGTGATCTAAGTGGATGGAACGTATCAAACGTGAAAAAAATGGCACTAATGTTTGCGGATGCGAGTGCTTTTAATGGAGATATAAGCACTTGGGACGTATCAAATGTAACCGCTATGTATTATATGTTCAGAGATGCCAGTTCTTTTAATCAAGATATTGGTAGCTGGGATGTATCAAAAGTGCCAACAATGGTTGGAATGTTTTGGAGGGCAAGTTCCTTCAATCAGGATATTGGCAATTGGGATGTTTCCTTTGTAAAAGATATGCGTGTCATGTTCCAAGCGGCAAGTTCTTTTAATCAAGATATTGGAGGATGGAATGTGTCCAGTGTGATTGAAATGAACCAAATGTTCCGTTCAGCAAGTTCCTTTAATCAAGATATCGGAAATTGGGACGTAACCAGTGTCACAACAATGCTTGGAATGCTAGCCAATTCTGGATTAGATCGTCCAAACTATGATAATACACTAATTGGTTGGGCTACACAATCGGTTCAATCAGGCGTAAATTTAGGAGCAGGAAACTTGAATTATTGTAGTGGACAATCAGCAAGAGACAATATCTTAATTGGCTCCTTTAATTGGAGTATTAATGGAGATAGTGGTATTGATAATGATGGAGATGGCTTTACCGATATAAATTGTGGCGGAACAGACTGCGATGACAACGATGCAAGTACCTATCCAGGTGCTCCAGAAATTTGTGATGGCATTGATAATGATTGCGATGGCTCAATCGACGAAGGGGTACAATCCACTTTTTATGCCGATACAGATGGTGACGGATTTGGCGATGCCAATAATACCACTCTAGCTTGTTCGGTTCCAAATGGTTTTGTTGCGGACGATACTGATTGTGATGATAGCGATGCTAATAATTTTCCGGGGAATACAGAAATCTGCGACGGTCAAGATAATGATTGTGATGGGCTAATCGATGAAGGTGTACAATCCACTTTTTATGCCGATACAGACGGTGACGGATTTGGCGATGCCAATAATACCACTTTAGCTTGTTCGGCTCCAAATGGTTTTGTTGCGGACAATACAGATTGCGATGATGCCGATGCCAATAACTATCCGGGTAATACAGAAATCTGCGATGGACAAGACAATGACTGTGATGGGCTAATCGATGAAGGTTTTCCAGATACAGACGGCGACAATCTAGCAGACTGTATTGACAATGATGATGATAACGATGGTTGTTTAGATGTAGATGACGCGAATCCATTAGTAGCATCACCACCCGTATTCACCACTTCTTGCCCAGCAAATATTGAATTATGTGGCGCTCAAAATGTGACATGGACAGCTCCTGTTGCGGAAGATGATTGTGCGATCCCCACAAGTAGTAATAGTCACAATCCTGGTGACTTCTTTAATGTTGGAACGACCACCGTATCTTATGAGTTTACAGATGCAGGCGGAAATATGATTTCCTGTAGTTTTGATGTGATCATTAATGCATTGCCGACGGTAACTATCAGTCAAAGTCCAGTGCCTAGTTTTTGTCAAGGCTTGGTTGTTTTGACTGCCAATGTTAGTAATGCTACTGGTTCCTTGTCTTATGCATGGTCAGGCGGATTAGGAAGCGAATCTTCCGTTATTGCTGCTGCCAATGGAACTTACAATGTCTCTGTTACTGATGGAAATACTTGTGAAGGTACAGCTACAACTACAGTGAATGAAACTCCTTCCAACAGCCTTTCAGGATATGTTGTCATTGGAAAAAAAGAAGTCAAATTCAAAGAATCTACCCTTTCAGGAGGTGGAGCAGGTGTAATAGATGCCAATAAAAAAGCAAAATTTGAAAAGAACTCTGTTGTAAACACTTTTGCCAAAGCCCCCGTAATTGAAGTAAAAAGTGGAAGCACAGTAGCACAAGAAATCATAGGACAGGCAAATGTTTCTTTGCCAACATTCAGAGAAAATACTAATCCAGGCAATAACAATATTACTGTTCAGAATGGCGCAACAATGACTTTGACAGGCAATAGTTATGGAAAAATCGAAGTAAAAGACAATGCGACTCTAATCTTCGATAGTCCAGAAGTATTTGTCAAAGAACTTAAAACGAAAAAGAATGCCACCATTGATTTCCTTCAGCCAACCGAAATTATCGTTGACAAAAAGATTGACATTGACAAAGACAACTTGATCAATACAAGTTTTGAAACGGTTATTTTTTACACAGAAAAAGAATTAAAAGTGGATGAAGGCACAAGCTTTACTGCCAATGTATATGCCGAAAAGAAAATTGAAGCCAAAAAAGCAAAATCTAATAATCACACATCTATGACAGGTTTATTCATTTCAATGGATAAAGTTGACTCTAAAGAGTTTGTGGACTGGAACTGGAATCAAGATTGTAGCCAAACACTTCCTCCTCCAGCACCTTTGATTGTGGGGTCAGATACACCCGTCTTTGAAAAAGCAATTTCTACTCTAGATAATGTGAACACAGATTTGACAATCTATCCGAATCCAGCTACTGATATTTTGAATATCCAAATTCAGGATATGAAAGCAACTGCTCAGATTACCATCTATGATAATATTGGTCGAGCTATTTGGACAAGAACTTTAGAAGAAGGTCAAACTCACATTCAAACTGATTTAACTGGAAATATTTTCCAAACTGGTTTGTATATCGTTACGATGACTTCTAATGAAAAAACCATTGCTAAGCGTTTGGTGATTGAGAAATAAATTTTAAGCGATTAGATTGATAAATAAAGTATTTCGCCTCTTCCAGATTTCGGTTTGGAGGGGGTTCTTTATTGATGCATACTAAATACATTTAATGGAATGAAAAAACGGCCTTTTATCAGGCTTTTAGCCGTCCCAAAAGCTAATATTGTTCAATTACCTAACTCTTATTCACTATAACAAATCAAAAATTTACCTCATAAGACATTAATCATTAGTATATTAAAGACAATAGATAAACGAATAGTGTATTTAAATACACTATCATTCCTCTTTTTTGTAATTTATTTATTCAATTCTTCTAGTCATATTTGTATTATCATTATTCAATACTGCCTTTCTAGCAAAGATTGATCACAAGCAATTAAACAAAACAATTATGAAAAATGATATCAATCATTTAAATCCAATGGCGGTAATATTAAATTATTCTATCAACCGCTCACTTTTAGTAATGTATAATAGAGTTTATTCCAAAAAAGATTGTTTGGCGAAAAAATAGTCTTTTGTTCTCACTCTTCGTTACGTACTCGCCTTAATAGCTATGGCTATTAGGCTCTGTGCGAACCTCGATTGAGTCCAAAATCCAAATTTTTTACCTCCTAAATCCTTTTGGAATAAACTCTAATGTTGGTGGCATCCTATTGAAAAAGAGGACTTATATTTTTTTCTAAGTTTGACTTTACTACTTTTAAAAGTAGCCAACTCTTATTGTAGTAGTTTAAAAAGCTACAAGAAAAATTTAATTGTTTCAAAATCAGTCATTTATGAAATTCGTGAATTGCTCTTGTAGTAGTGAATCAACCTTTATTTTAATTATCGATATCGTAAATAAAACATGATGTTAATAATTAGATTGTACTATGGATAAATACCCAAGCAATAACTTGGTTTTACGGGGGAAAAGAGATTTTCCATACTATATAAAAAGTAGTAAAGTCAAACTAAGTAAGTGCTTGGACAGAAATAAGTTCCATATTTGACGACAACTATTTTTTTGCCAGACGAGGCAAAAAGCACAGGCATATCCTTAGATATGGCGAGTATTTTTAACGAAATATGGT
>JANSWP010000122.1 GCA_024743405.1 Bacteroidota bacterium | reverse complement strand
AATCCTTCTTTTAGTGGATGTACCAGTCTGACAAATGAACATGAGGGCTGTTGGGGAAACTCAACAGCTGTCTTAATCCTTCTTTTAGTGGATGTACCATTCTGACGCAGAATTACCTGCTAACATCAGAATTTCCGTAGGTCTTAATCCTTCTTTTAGTGGATGTACCATTCTGACTTTTTACTCAAAACTTTGTCCCAAAGACAGTAATGTGTGTCTTAATCCTTCTTTTAGTGGATGTACCATTCTGACTGTTGGGGAAACTCAACAGCTCTCTTGTTTTAAAAATCGTCTTAATCCTTCTTTTAGTGGATGTACCATTCTGACTTCCCCAAAAAGGCTGTTGATATAGTAATGCAAAAAGTCTTAATCCTTCTTTTAGTGGATGTACCATTCTGACTAAAAAACGATTTTCTCGCTCAGGTGTAAATTTGGGCGGTCTTAATCCTTCTTTTAGTGGATGTACCATTCTGACTAGACTTTAAAATTAGCAAAGGTAGGAACATAAAGGGTCTTAATCCTTCTTTTAGTGGATGTACCATTCTGACAGCTCTGTTTATATAGACCTGACTATCAGTACTTTTTAAAGACTTTCTCCAAAAAATCACGCTTAATTGGTACGCTTTCTGAGAAAAAAATGTGCTCATATTATAAAAAACATTCATAACCTAGAAAAATAGCGTATTGGGTTTATCCGTAATTGTTTCAATTTGTACATTTTTGCCAATCAGTTTCATGCTTCTCACATCAGTTGTATTGATGGGCACTAAGATAATACTATCTTCATTTTCATAGTAAGAATTCACTTCTTTTAATGCCTCATGAATTTCCTTAAAGTGTTTATTCGAGCTTTTTACCATAAAGACAGATTTTTGAATTCTGACACAACCCTGCTTCAATAAGTACTTCGCAATTTGTAAGCGCACTTTGTCATTAGAAATGTCATACATAATTAAATAAGTCATTTCGGTCGCTTTTATAGGTTCTGATTTGATTATTTGTAAAATGACCTTTACTCGTTCCGACAATGTCAAAAGTCCCTCTAAACTAGCTTTTTTTTCCATAGGTCGAATGCCAACCTTTGCTATTTTCTCCAACTTATCCTTTAGGGTCAGTTTCTTTTTCATTCCATTTCCATCGTTGAAAGAATCTGTTCAATCGCCTGAGCAGCGAGTGTGGCCAATTCCAAATTACTGCCCGACTTAGTGGTTTGAACCACCCGAAAACCCTTTTTGCCATAAAAAATATTGAGCTCCGCCCACAACTGATTGCAAACTACCTTGATTTTACGACCATAACTGATAGGGTTACTCTCCATAATTTTCATTTCAAACTCCGCCAAGGCGTCATTCAATTCAGGCAAAACCTGGTCAACCTCTGGAGGCACATGGTGGTTTTTTGTTCGCGGTTGCCGGTAGTGCGGATTCAATCTTTGCTTAATTTTCAAGAGCGCTTCCTTATTCAAATCCTGCTTATCTTTCTTTACTTCATCCGATTGGGCATTTTTTAAAAATGCCTCTGCCTTTTTAATGTCTCGCTCTGCTAGGTCAAAATTTAGATCAGGAATAAAATCTTTCAAAACCACTCGATTCGATTCCATATTTAAATATGCCTTTTCATCAAAACTAATAAAACAAGCCCTTGTAACATCCGAAGTCTTGTAATCTATGACCTGCTCTAATCCATTTTTTTCGGCAAATCGTTGGGCAAATAATTTATAAAAAGAACTAAACAAAGCCATATCGGAACATGGCTCCTCCAAACGAAATAAAATTTTTAAACCATCCGCACTTGGTGAAGCAAACAGCATCAGAACCTCTGGCACCTCTTTTAACTTATTCCTTAAAACCTCGATACTCAAATCCGCCACCTCTAAATGGTCTAGATCCAGCACAAAAGATTCAATAGTCGCAAAATGCTCTCGTCGGCGTATCGCCGGATGAAATAATCCACATACAAAATAAGGCAATTGTTTTTTGAGATTTCGATATTGATTTTCATCCATACTGCGTACCATCCGAAGCTGCTCAATAAAATCACGAAACGATTGTTTGGGCTTTTGGATACCTAAAAACAATCGTTCCAATGGAATTTTCTGAAGCGGGTCACCAGGAGTCGTGATGGATTTTCCGAATTGAATAGTCATGATTGAGTATTTTTTGAGTTGCCAAGAAAGAAACCCGCCAACTGCCGTGCATACCGATTGATATGTTCCGCCCTACTTCGCTCTACTCCTTTCATTTTGATGACCTCCGCCAAATAATCATTGACTGACTGAATGACTATCCTTTTTCCAAGCCCATCTAACAATACTTTCTCACCCTCCTTTCTGAAACATTCCTCACTCATTGCCTCCTGTCGACAAAGCTGGATAACCACATAATCTATCCAAATTCGATACTTCTCAATCACATCAAAAACCAATGCCGGACGGTTATAATCATCTCGATGAAAAATCCCCACATAAGGGTCAATACCTGCCTTAATCAAAGCACCTTCCACCTTGCCATACAACATTCCATAACCATAATTGAGCATAGCATTAAACCAATCCTTAGCAGGGTGTTGGCTTCGTCCCTCAAACCTATATTGGTCAGGCATACATTCTGATATCAATTGAAAATAGCGCCGCGAACCTGCGCCTTCCCAACCACGAAGTGACGGCGCAACATCAGAAACCGTTTCACCCTCCGACTTCCGAACCTTTCTTTTATAATCCTCTATGCTATTAATGGCAGTAGCAAACTTTTTTCTGAGGCGATCATCCTGATTATCTTTCAACGAAAACAACATCGCCACCTGATTATTCAATTTTTCTATAACCATATCCTTAACCCATTCAACTGAATTTTTGGAATACAAAAACTCCAATTGTTGCCTTCTAATATCCGAAACGGATCCATATTTAATACTCCAAACACGTCCTTTTGGCATCCCCAATCCATCCACAAAAAGTACATCAATTTCACTCTCAATCGCCAACAAAACTGCATCGGAGCTAATCCTAGCTCCTTTGCTAACCGTAATGGTTTTTATATCTTTTGGATGAATGTTTTGCTTACCACTGGCGGTACTAACCACAAAAAGTCCATTTTCTTTTCGAATGGACGCACCAAAGGAATTTAAGACTAGATGCATAAGTTGAGTAATTAATGAGTTAAAACCTACCTTCTTCTGTAATTTTTTGGTCGCCTATAGATGGGCTTAATATCCAGAGCTAATTGAGCCCTGGTAACCGCTGTATAAAGCCAACGAAACTTAGTTTCCATATCAAGCATATTCAGTGTCTCGGATAAATTGATAAATACTTTTGGCCATTCTCCGCCTTGCGATTTATGACAAGTGACAGCATAGCCAAACTTCGCTCTGAGTGCATTCAAAAATTTATCATTTCGCATAGCATCTTTGTACTCCTCTGAGTTTCTTTTCAAACCCCGATTTCGAGCACGTTTATCAAAATCTATGAGCAGGCGTTTCTGTTTTTCAGGATCAAGATTCGCTTCTGGGGCAAACAAAAACTCTTTGATTAGATAAGTATTATGAATCTTTTTATCATGTACAGATTCCACTTTGACCTCTAAAAAAGTAAAGCCAGCTCTCTTTTCAACAAACCTGGTATTTCTTACTACTACCTGATCTCCATTAGCTAGCGGCACATCATAACTATTCTGAACAACCAATAATAGCTCTCCTATTTTAAGATTGAATAATTGTTTACTTCCCTGTAAAAGCTCGCGCATAGTCATATTCAAAAAATAGGCTTGCTTGTTAGAATGAGTCAAAATAATGCCCTTGTCAAGTCCTTTTTCAATCGTCTCCAAATACCGTTTTATCATCACATTCTGAGTATAAGGATGAAAAATATACTGCCCTTTTTGATTCATTAATTCCTCCCAATTACTGTATTGTTTATTAACCACACACGCTCTCAGTTGTGAGGCCAAATTCAAGATGGAGTGTCCTTCTTTTTGCCTTAATATCTCTGTTAATTCAAAGCCCGTTGCCTTTTTATTAAAATGAGTTTGAATAAATTGAACATCCAAAGCAGAAGAGAATGGATTTTTGCCAACAGGGGGAGGTAATTGAACTGGATCACCGACAAAAATCAATTTATTCTTTCCAACAAAGTGGAATAAATCCAAGAGTAGATTACCCGATCCAAACTTTGCAATATGACCACCTTGCTTTTCCAGATGAGATAACATGGAAGCTTCGTCCACGACATAGAGTAATTTTTTATCTTTTTCAGGTGGAGTCTTCAATTCAAAATTGAGCATTAATTGCCCGGTTTTACTCTCCCAAGCATTCTTATTGTCAGAAGATTTTTCTTCAATGACCGAAAAGCTGTAGATATGACTATGAACCGTAAAAGCATCATGACCAGCCTTTGATTGCAAAATTTTAGCTGCTCTACCTGTAGAAGCAAGCAATACAGGTTCATAATCTGGAACTGAACCTAACCAATCCAGTAAAAATTTGACCAACGTAGTCTTCCCCGTACCGGCATAACCTTTCAATACAAAAACCTTTGCCTCGAGATTGCGAACAAAGGTTTTTATTTGTGTAAATGCTTGCTGTTGGTGTGGTGTGAGTTGAAGGGACATATTTATCCTTTTTTTTATGGAAAAATGGGTTGCGTTTTAATATTATTCACTCAATATTCTCGGAACTGGACAAATTGGAATTGGACGATTTTTTTGCCGTCTTTTTCTTCCACGATTCGGTTGGTTGTCGAAGCAATACAGGGAATGCCTGCTTCCTTAAGCTTCGTCACCAATCTATAAGTAAAAGTCATTTCGCCCATTAAATGGACGGCTTTGGGATTTTCTTTTTGTATCTTTTGCAAATACTGATCGACCAATTCCTCTAGTCCTTCTGAACCCAGTTCAGGTGGAATATTCGGAAAGAATAAGTCCTTTATGCGGCTATATTGCTCAATGGCAGTGTTCATTTGTTCTTCTGTCCACCGAGTTGATGGGTGATTGGATAGGTTTAGGAGCATGGGTTAAAGGTTGTTTAGAAAATGATTAAATTTAGATGGATTTCCGATGGTATCAATATCAGCAAAAGCCTTGATACGAAAAAGTCGGTGGCTATCGGTTAGGTATTGGCGCACGCTAGGACTCATTTTACAAGCCGAAATCAAAAAGGGTGTAGCATACAATCCTATATGGAGTTGCAGCCCCGCAAGTTTATACCAATCTTTATTGATTTTAGATTTAAGAAATTTACCGCCCGAAAAATATTTGCACTCTGCTACATACAAGCGGTTGTTATGAACATACATGACATCGTATTCGGTGTTTTCCTGTGATTTTTTGGTAGTTCGAGTCAATCGAATATTGAATCGAATGGCATCTTGTTTGAGTTTAAAATGTTGTTGGATATAGTTGGCAAGCCATAATTCAAGCCAGCCACCCGTCAAAAACATTTTGTCTTTTTCTTTATAATTTGCATGGAGTGCTTGGGTAATTTCAAGCGGTACATTTCCCTTACGAATTTGCTGCATCAGTTGTTTGGCAACCGATATTTTTGATTGATGAGCTGAAAGTTGGTGTGCTTCTTTTACAGTAACCCCATAGGCAGAGAGGTATTCCAACAAATTGAGTTGAACCTTTACGGGGACGGTATCGGGCTGCGGGAAAATTTGCAAAAAATCATCTTCCCGGAGAGGTTTGTAATATATCTGAGGAGGCTTGGGGAGGTTCGTAAAAAACGAGTAGGTAGCGAGTGCCATCATTTTAGTGCCCCCCGTAAGGTGTACGGTAAGCTGGTCGTGTGGATAAAACGCAAACGTTTCCCACGCTTCACTGATGCGGTCTATTTGTTCGGCATGTACGTTTAATAGTTCATAATTGACGATGCCACACGTTTGAGTGACCCACCTGGTTACGCCTTTTTCTTCCATTCGGTCGGTCGTCAGAAACACATATCGGTCAAAAGCCCCAAATTGCTTAATAAAAAGCACATTGGGCAAGGTCTGCTCGGACGATATGGAGATTAGGGTGCGCATGGGGGGGTTAGATGTTTTGAAGTCTAATTTTATGATTAGATAACAAAAAGTTTTTTAAGGCATTATATCGTTTTTGAATAGACGTTTTAAACTCTTTAAAAGCTCTTGGATTTTTCCTGAATCCCGCATGGCTAATATCGTTCCGAACTGAATTTTTAAGTTGTATGGCAATCTTACCTAACTTTTTTCTATGTGGATAGTCATAAACCATTTTCACAACTCTCTTTTTTTCGATTAAATCATCTTCTGATATATCACCAAAATTAAATTCACCCTCAGCAATAGACATCGCAGAAGAAACCGATGTTCTCATATCTTTATCTTGTAAATATTTTAGTTCGCCAATTTCTTCCAAAACGAATGTAGTTATAAACTCCTCCATAATAGTAGCCGCTTGTTGAATTAAATTATTCTGAATACACCACTTAGCTGCATGAAAACCGTTTATGGCACTTTTCTCCTGATAATCATCAAACGCAGTGCGTATTCTATTCAAAATAGGTTTTAATGCCTTAAAGGCGGGATCTTCGGGTTCAATCTCTTCGCTTAGGGCATTTCTTAGCTGAATCATTGTTTGACCATCGTAAATATTAACCCCTCGATTTCCTGAAATATATTCTGAAAAATACTGTAGATGAGTTCGTATAGAATGGTATTGATAATTGTCTATTTGTTCGACTAAACTAATGGCATTTCCCGTTTTTAGAAATATATTAGCATTGTTAGTCCAATCTTGTAATTTAGTAAAGTCCGTCAAATCCCAAATGGGGGCAATTTCTATATTTTCCTTTTTTTCCTTACCCTCAAAAGCTCCATAATAAATACCTTTTACTGTAATATTCTTTAATAATTTTGCGTAATTAATTAGTACCAAGTTCAACATTGGTAATGATCTAAAACCGTGAGTTATATCAAAATAAACTAAATCGTTTTCTTGGAAAACATTAAAAGTAATTTCAAATATTTTCCATATTTCCTCCTTTGTTTTACCGTCTGGAACCATTATATTAACCACGGCGCAAAGCAAATCTAATTCTGCAAGCTGATGTTTTAACCCATGATGAAACTCCATTTCGTTAACTTTTCGATTTAGGTGTTCACCATCATCCCAATTTTTCAAAGCTTGTTCAGTAGTCATTACACATACGAGATCATTTTCTTGAAAATCAGCACAATAGGTTTTAATAGTGGCTTCTTGTATAAATCTTGTCGGTACAAGAGTAGTCGGAACATCGTTAGGTTTCCCGTAGCAAATACTACTATAATTACTTATCCCCAAAAAAGAAATAAAAACTTTACGGGCCATTTATTTTTGATTTAGCTGATTAATTAATTGGGTTGCTTCTTCTTCTCCAATCCATTGGATAATTTTTTTCCTTTTTGATTGCATTTCCTTTAATTCTCTTTTTTTACTACCTATGTTTATTAAAATCTCTGAAACAAAGCGGATGTCTTCTTCAGACGAAATAAACCCATTTGGAAATCGAATAACTAATTCTTCGTTGCTGCAATCATTATTCTCACGACCATAGCGTTCAACAGCAGTTCTGATTTCTTTAAACTTCATTTTTACTTTGTGTTTCTTGAAGAAATTTTCTAAAGTGCCTTCTTTAACTGCTTCTAATCTATCCGTTCGGTCTCTTTCAAATGCCGTATGCCGCTCTTCATTTTCTTTCTCTTTTTGTCGGGTTTTACGCTGCTCCAATTCTTTGACTAACTCTCTCTTAAATACCTCAAATTTCTCTACAAAATTCTGTTTTTGATGTTCTAGAAAATGATGAATGACGGAAGCAGTATCCCCTAATTTATTCATTTTTATTACATCGTTTTGTAACCAATTATTATGTTTCCTTATTGATTCAACCGTTGATAGAGGTTTTGGAAAAAATTGAGTGTGAGCGTAATTGTCTAAATATTCTCTTTGCTTCTTAACATCCACAAATCCGTCTAAATCCATGTATTTTAAGTTTTTATCTTGTTTCTCGTCTTCCGTACACATTGCAAAGAGTTCTTGAATTTGTTTGGACTGATGCCAATCGGGAATATCATTACCTAATGATACATTCATATAATCTTCGAATGCTTGTAAGAAAGGTTGAATGTCAAATCCTGTTTTGATATCAATTTTCACCTTTCCATACCCTAACGGTTTTGCCATGCCAATCGAATGGAAAAGTCCTTGCTTATCGTGGAAGGTAAATCCACTTAGTAAAGCCCCTAATTCGATGGTGCGTAGATTATGATAGCGCATTTTAAAGGAAAATTGGGCACCCGCTGCCAATGGCTTGAAACGAACCAAAACCTTGTCATTGGAGTTAGGAGAAGGATTCTTTTTAATGGTTTTATGAACAGGATACCGCTTCCAACCTGATAGTTTAGCATTTGGATTCATGTAGGAAATAGAACCGCCGTCCACTTGTTTAAGATAAAATGGATAAAAAGAGGCTTTGGGTGAAGAAAGCACTTCGCCTCTTGGTTTTAACTCTTGAGCTTGATTACTTAACCAACCATTTGAAAAAGAAACTCTCCCCTTTAGTGGTAGCTTTTTGTTTTTGATATTACCAAAAATGGTTTCTGCTAAATCCACTGCGTCCACCTTTTGAGAGTGAATCAACACATCGTGAATACTGTATTTAAATGGTAATTTGTACAAATAAGATAGTCCGATATGTTGTACATTTCCACCTGCCTTTTGAAAGAAAACAGGAATTTCTTTACCCCTATTTAAATTCTTCTTCGCTTCCTTCCAATCAATAGATTCCCGACTTGGGTCAAAATCGAAATAAGCAAATTTGAAATTTTTGATAACTACTTTTTCGACAGGCAGTATATTTTCATTTCCGTTTCTGAAAAATACAAACTCAAAGTGCTTTCCATTTGATTTGTTACTGTTTAAATTGTTATAACTTGGTTGTCCTGTAAAAATAATTTTTCCTTCTACTTGCCCTCCGCTTTGTATTTCACTTATAAGTCGCCCTGCCTTGTCTTCACTCTTGTTGAACCTCTTTTTAATGCCTACAACGTGAGAAAATTTCTGGTTTTTATAATATGCACTTTTAAACGAGTCTTTATTTGCTTTATACTTACCTCCTCTGTCAAAATGAGCAGCCATATCTGTCCCAAAATGAGCATCAATATCAACTTGTGAAACTCGACCAGGAATCCCACAATCAATCAATTCATAACCTCCATTATTGTCTTTGCGTAGATAACCACAATAAATTTTATCGGGCTTGAAATATTTCAAATATTCTTTTTGATTTCTTAAATCCCGAAAAGCATATTTATCATTTTCCACCTTTCCCTTCATCCCCCCAAAACTCATTATCTCCAACACATTACGAATCATTCCTTTCATAGAAGCCGAAGGAATGCAGTAGCGACCGTTGACGTTAAAAAACTCCATAACGTCCTGTCCTTCTTTTTTCCCTTCGCTAACGAAAATATCTGAGTGAGCAGTCATTTTTATTTCAATGGTACCCGAATACCCGTCTTCGAAGGGAATATCATGCGAAACCGCTCGTTCCCAGTGAGGGGAAACAATTGTTTCGTTTAGCGGAACAAAACGATAAGGGGAAGTGACTTGTAAGTTATTATTAGAATATGCCATGATTAATTATTTTTGAAAACCAAGAAATGCAAACCAAGCGGGCTGTAAAACTTGCCAATCGTCTCCCAAGCCAGGGTCTGCTTTTGCTTCGTAATGTTGATAGATTCGAAGTGCGGTTTCATTTGGGAATTTACTTTTGTCCAACGCAAATCGCTGCGTTTCTTTAGAGATATTGGATAGCGTCATTTTGGCGATGTGATACACTCCGTCAATATTCGTGATGCGAATGCTCACTTGTTCGTTTTCAGCATAAAGCAAACCTTCTACAACGAATGGCAAGTCCTCCAAATCACTTTCTGAAACTGATGCGCCATTAAGTATTCTTGGCTTTTTATCGTCCGAGTACCACAAATAACCTTCGTATTGAAAAGGCGGAATATCTTTTTTACTGATAAGTTTAATATTCATGCTGTAGTGGCTTTGAAAACACCGTAGCCTTTGGTCGTCGCGCCGCCCAATGCTAAATGTCCCATTTTTAAATCTTCTAATGTCAATTCAAAAGCTTTCAAATAATTATCATCTTTCAATCCGTTTTGGTTGACCCAAAAATTGATAGTTATCTGTTGATTACTTTGCAGTGCTTTTTCCTGAAATAAGGCTCCATTGTACGCCCCGCCCGTAAAGCGGTCAATTTTTACATGATTAAATACTTTGGAATCGGCTTCTTGTATTTCTAAATAAATATCATCTATTAAGATGCGACCAATTTGTCCGTCACGGGATTGATTTGCCTGTGTTTCATCATTTAATGCCTGCCCGAATAGGTCTTTAACAGCGGCGTTATTTTCTCCCGTCGGAGTATCGCTAACTTGTCCTCCAAAGGTTTTGGTATTATCCTTAAATGTTTGCCACTCTTTGGATTTACTTAAAAAATCATCCGCTGATTCCTTTTCCAATTGGGCTATCGTTTCATCCCAACGAGGGTCATCGTGCTTCCAGTTGCTGGTATCGGGTAAATTCAAGGAATCGATTAATACCTCTTCGGGTTGCCAACCAAAATCTGTGGCTTGGAAGGAAGCTTGTGAGCCAATAAAATTCTTAGTAAGTTGATTGTAATGATAGGCATTTCGGTGGCTAATCGCCCCTTTTATGGAGGTGGCGGGAATTAAGTATTTCTCTTTAAATTCAGGCTTTTCCTTCCATTCAATAATTATTTCTCTTTTTGGCGTGTTATCGGCATCTTCATCGGCGAACCCGGCTCCAAAGAGGAAAAAATCTTCTGCTTGTAGTGTCAAATCATATTTTTTCCAACCTTGCTGAATGGTCGTATTTGTGGGGAACAGTTCAGATTGTTTATTGACGACCATGTTGAGATTACTCGATGTGTTAAGATACGCCAGCAGGTCATTTTCATTGGTTAAATCCAAAATCCAATAATCACTTATATCAGTCAGTACCTTAAATTTTCCTGCGCCTTTGCGGGTTCCTGCGCCTAAGCGCACGGTCTCGTCTTGTAAGATGGTTAGAACTTGCTCAAAATCTGTTCGGTCTCTTTCCGTTCCAGTCAGTTGAATTTCAAAGCAAAAACGAGTGCCTTTAAATACCAATTCCCGATCATATTTTCCGTGATTTTGTACATCTGCCGTCCCTCGGTCTGTCATGCGAACGTGGTCGCGTTGTGGCAACAACAGCATTTTTTGAAAATAATCATTAGTATTACTAAAATGTGTCAAACCGTCAATCACTGTTTGCCCGTCGTCACTGACTAAATGCCCAGAAGAAAACATCAAGCGACTGCCGCAACCCTCTTTCTCTTTGCCTATAATTCCTTTTTGCCTTGCGTCATTTTCGGCATAACCAAACAGATTTCCAACGGCTTGCGATAAGCCATTTGCCAGACAGACGTGCTGAACAATTCCAGCAACGGAAGTTCCCGGAACGTAAGGCAAACCGTTTGCGTCACGCGCTATTGCATTATCTAACAGTAATGATTTGTCACCCGAATTAATGGCAAAACCGCTCGTCGTTTCAATAAAAATACGAGCAATGTATCGTAGATTGTTTTTCATGAGTATTGTGCTTTTTGCATTTTTGAAGCTAATTTTATGAGCATAGCTTGACTATTTTCATAATATTTATCCTTATCATTTTGTGTCTCATTATTTCTCTTCTCAATAAAAGACTGTAACAAATCTACTTTACCTTCCCATAACTTTGCGGCTACCCCTCGTTTTAAAAATCCTTTCTCTTCATTAAATAATAATTCAACAAATGTATTTGTATTAGAAGTAGATTTGGCGATTCCCCTAATAGCTCCCCATTGACTTTTGGATACTCCTGATAGCCTCTTTTGATTTTGATTAAAAAACTTGTTCACCATTTCTTCGATAGCATTGTCCTTCTCTAAAAGCCCTGCACGTTGATTTATCAAATTCAAAACTTGACTATCTGATTGCCCCTTTTCGACAAAATGTCTCTTAAGCGTTTTGGAAATTTTATATTCTTTGGGTAGTGGTAGAGTTTCATCCTTATTTTGCAAAAAAGGTGGATTGAATATTATTTTACCAAATCCTTCATTATTCAATGAGCCGACCCAATACGGAATGTTTTGACAATCAATAGTTTCATTGGTTTGCACAGCGATAACCGACCCTTTTTGAAAAACCATGCGGTCTTCGTTGGTTTGAAGCCGACGAGAATTATAGGATTGGTATTTTCGATAACGTACTTGTGACTTTTCCCAATCAATTTTCCCATTCGGAATATGTAAATCTTTAGCGTTGATGTCGGTAGTTGGGAAGCCATATTCGTCGTAAAAACACCAATCAGAAGAGGCGTAAATCAGTTGGTAATTTTCATTTGTCGTACCGTGTTGCAACTCAGAAAAAGGTGCTGAACATTGGGTAATTTCTACCAAACCGTACTCTGCCGTTCTTGAACGTCCGATTCGCTTTTTACCTGATAATGCCTTTATAAGCAAGCCATCATAGTTATTGTTTCCTGAAATTGCTACAGTAAATAAAAATTCGCTTCCTACTTTCAGGGCATGATAGCCATACATGTTTTCGTCCAAAGACTTCCTTTTGTCATAATCATAAGCCGATTTAATAGAAAATTCCTGCTCCAGATCGGCTTTTAAATCGCCATTTTGATTGATATAGCCCGCCCGTTCCTGTTTGAGTTGCCAATCATTTGTGGCGTGTTGTTCCCGAATGACAGCATCAATTTTATGGTGCAAAAAAATATTGTTTTGCCTTTTCAATTTGTCCCGATACCACGAAAATGGCACGGCGTAGGAAGGCTGTTCGTTAATGGCTATTTGGGCATTTCCAAAACGGACGTTGCCGTTATGAAATAAATCTAAGGTTTGTAATGTATTATTAGTATCGTACAATTGACTGGCAACAATACCTGAAAATTTACTCCCTGGAATAAAAGTCAATGATTTATGAAAACCTTCCGATGCCGATCGGGAGGTCAGCACGATATCCGATAATAAAGTACATTTAAAATATAAAGTCATGTTGGTTTAATTTTGTATGATTGACCAATCGCATCGTCCCAATCCGCGATGCCTTTTTGTTCCCATTGCCTTAACGTATTGGAGGCAATAGTTCAATTCCTTTTCGAAGTCGGAATTGTTCGGAAAATCAATAATCTGCGCATAAAGCACCAAAGGAATCGTGACTTCCATTTGGCGTAGGGAATGTGCTACGGCTTGCCCTTTTTCATTGATTGCCGTGGAAGATAATTGTTGATAAAGCAAAGATTTATTTTGCTGAAGGTCGTTAGCATTCGCAAGGTTTTCGGATAAGTAAGCATTTGTGAAATGGCAAATCGTTCCTGTGGACTGCTTTTTAGCACCAAAAACTTGATTGAAAAAATCTTGAGTTATCAATCTGGTTCCAGAGTTTAAAATCTTTTGAGCTGCTTCCCGCAAAAGCCCCTTTAATGTTTTACCAGCAATGTAAGGCAGTCCATTTTCATCCTTCAAAACAGTAGCATCAGTTACAACCCCGCCCGACAACCCAGAACCAGAATGCCAAAACGAATGAAATTGTATTTGGTAAGTTATTTCCATGACTAGTTATTTTTATTTGTTTGGATTTCGGCAATGGTGAGTACATCGAAAAGATGCGTTTTTTTGGTAGCATCAACGTCAAGCATTGTTTTTAAATTCAATTTATTCCACAAATCTCCACCAGTAATTTGGCGAGTTCTTTCTGCCAGTTCTTTTGCTCGGGAGGGGTTTTCATCAAGTAGGGTAAACCATTGGCGGATATTAGATTTGGGAGCAGTCGGTCGCTGCATTTGTTCAGCCCAATAGGATAGCTTTTTAACAGATAAACCTTGCTTTTCATCAATAAAATAGGGACCATTGGCAAAGGAAACAACACCAGCAGTCAATTCATTTGCTTCTATTTCTTCCCATTTACGCACAAAACTGGAGTGCAATTTATGGAACATCAAGCTTGAAGGAGGTCGGCTATAAGGTAAATCTTTGGAAGCTTTTTTAGCTTGTTTCGTCAATGCTTCTGCCAAACCGATACCGTAGTGAAATGGATAATGGGATTTGATGTAAGCAATGCCGGCGCAAGCCGTAAGTCCTCCCTTAAAAATATCATTGAGACTAAATTTGACATCAAAATCGGCAAAAATTTCTTGGGTTTCTTTTTCAAAATCAACCAAAAACTGTTCGGTAAATCGCAAGGCTAAATCTCCTCTCACTACAATTGAAACATCGTCTCCGCCAACAATTATTGGACGAAAGGGAATGACCTTTTCGTCTGTTGGGATAATTTTATCAAAAGCAGTCCTGACGGCAGCTTTTGTCGCCTGATCCAATCGCAGTGATAATTCCCGAAACCCACCTTTTACATCTTGAATACTTTTCGCCATACGGATAATTTTCTTCCCCAGCCCATTTCCGTCTGCGTGAACGATGGCTACCCAATTACCAAATTGGTCGTTGGTTATTTCTTCTAAATTATTAGTGAATGAGTAATCTTTAGGATTATCCACCAGAATATGCAATAAATTATTTTCACCTTGGTCAACCGCTTTGGTTTTTAAAACTTGATTGCGGTCTTGGTTTTTTACCACTTCAATATTTCCCGTTTTTCCAACCCTAGTGGGGGACATGATTCCTAAGGCACTTTTCGCTACCTGCCTGTTGCGTTCAGCTTTTAATTTTGTTTCTAACTCGTCAATTTTCTCTCTGCTGATTTGGTCATTATTTAGTAGAATTACCGCCTGACTGACTGTAATATCTCCGCCTAAGCGGTAAATTTCTTTCGGTAAATTTTTAAACACCGCTTGACAAATCGATTTGTCATCAAAGACATATTTGAAATTTCCAGCCGCATCGATCAATAAATTTTCATCGGCATCACTAATTGAAAATCCACCCGTATTTTCAACGATAGTTTTTGGTAGGGAGGCAACCAATTCACTTGCACCAACTATTTCCTTTAGCTTATTCGTCTCAAAAATGTAGTCTTGGATACCTTGAATGCTTAGTCCATATAAGTACTTCATCATTATTCATTTTCAGGTTTATCAATAGATTTCACCACCCCAAACCCCACACTACTCCCTTTCCCCAGCCCAATAAAGTCAGGCAAGCTCACATTCGATTTAAAGTTGAGTGTGAAAGCCAGCACCCGTTTTTGTTTAAATCGGAGTGGTTTGATTTGTTGGAGTTGGGTAATTTTGACGGTGACTTGGTCATCTACCCACCAATTGATTCCCTTTGCAAAAGCGAGGATATTCCCTCTCAGAATACTTTCCAGTAAATCAATCTGGGCAGCTTGATCTTCTTCGAGTTCTTTAAATCGGGCATGGTACTTTTGGTTTAAGGCATGCCAATTTAGTAGGCTATACTCAAATTCAGATTGCCAGGTTTGCACCTGATGATAATGTAAGTCCACATCCTCAATGGTATAATCTTGAGTATGCTCCCCGACTCTTAGATTCATGTCCCTATTTTTTAATAAGTAATGAATATCATCGGTAGCTGATTCCAGGCAAATGATGCTTGCTTTTTTATTGGTGACCTTGTATTGAATTAATGGGTATCGATAAAGAAACTTATCATCTCCATTATGATTGTGAAAAAGGTCAGATTCTCGAGCTGTTTTTTCGATAACGGCTGCCCGAAACCTTGGGATATCATAAGGAAAAATATTCTGAGCAAAGCGAACCTTTAAGTAGCGTATTTTAGGCATGAAATAGGGGTTTAGGGCAATACAATTTAGCAATTGATGCCTTTAGAAAATTCCAACAAAAAATTAAGTAAATCTGGTTTTCGTTAGACCTACTTGGGTTAAATTTTAAATATGATGAGGTGCCTTTTAGGATTGATAAAGTTATTGTTAATATTTGCATAAAAATTAATAAATTATGGAACGGTAGGTGTTTTTTAGAAAACGGTATGTTTACCCTAAAAAAATCAATTTTATTGGGATACAAAGAAACAAGAATACCCCGCAAGCTATTTGCGCGGTGTCCTCAAATAATATTATTTTTAGCCAAAAATCATTTCTATGGTTCCTTCGCTCATTCGCTATAAAGTAATTGATAAGTGTTTACAACAAAAGGGTAAGCAATGGAATTCGAAGACTTTAGCCGAAGCCTGTGGTAATGCACTTCGAGAAAAAGTAAACTATGACCTAGCAAATCCGTCAATTAGGACCATTCAAGGAGATATAGCGGTCATGCGTAGCGATAAGTTAAACTACTCCGCTCCCATCGTTTGGGATCCCAAAAGACAAACTTATTACTATGAAGATTCGGATTATTCTATTTCCAAGTTTCCATTGACAGATGATGACTTAGAGGAGTTGAGGCAATCTCTTCATTTGTTGAGTCAATTTAAAAGCTTTAAGGATTTAGGTGGATTAGAACAAGTGGTTAGAAAATTGGAGTTAATGATAAAAAAAGATTCTATTAATCGTCCTCCAATTATTTTATTTGAGACCAATACGCAAGCGGTAGGAAGAGGCTGGATTGACCCTTTATATAACTTCATTTGTAACTATTCAGCAATAAAGATTGCTGATTAAAATTTGAGGAATATCTTCATTGGTAAACAAGCTACGGATTGCATCAAAAGCATTAATCCCTTGTTTACGAGCAGTACTGATGTAAGAGCGGATTCTTGCAAAATATTT
>JANSWP010000034.1 GCA_024743405.1 Bacteroidota bacterium | reverse complement strand
GGATTGACGGATTTAAAAGTTTAATAATCCGATATGAGACAAATGCCAGTCACTGGCTTGGGCTACATTATTTGGCTTTTTCGGTTATCCTTTTGAGGAAAGCTGAAAAAGCTCCAAAAAAACTTTAGACAACTTCATTCTGAAAAACCTATTAAATTGCACATCTCCTGATTTTTTAAAAAAAAATCTACTACTTCAATTAAATAGCGCCTAGGTTACTATTGTGCGCTTCTGATCAAACAATCAAAAACTGTGAATATGCTATAATTGTCCTCTAAGTTATGACAAACACAGGTTTTATGACCTTTTGCACCTAAGAAATATTGGACAAAATTCAATTACAATTATGCCTCGATCTTTTTACATTTTTACGCTTTTCCTATTAAGCTACCTGTCTTCCCCAACTAATGGTTTCTCTCAATCAAAGATATATGCCCCTGATGTTTGGCAAAACATACTGACTGAAAATATTGAACCCTGGCAAACAGCTGATCTTCCATTAAAATATAGAAAAGTAAATGTTCAACTTGACCTCTTCAATACTTTTCTAAAAAAAGCCCCTCAAAGATTTAATGCTGAATCAAGTCACCAAAAAGCCATTCTTGAAATGCCCTTTCCTGATGGAACCACGAAAGCTTTTCGAATCGAAAAAACGAATGTGATGCACTCCGATTTGGCGGCAAAATTTCCTGAAATTCATACATTTTCAGGGATAGGTATTGGCAATAAAAAGGAGATATTGACTTTAGTTGTAACCCCAAAGGGAGTAGAAGCCTCTATTTCTACTGGAAAAAATAAAATTAGAATTCGTCCATTTTCAGATCAAAATAATCAACTCCATATTAGTTATTATGTAAAGGATTTAGATCAAAATACTTTTGAAGAGTGGGAATGTAAAGTTATTAATGAGGCTAAAGCCATTTTAAAAAAGGACAATCCATCGTTACCAGAATTTGCTGGCGATTGTCAATTGCGTACTTATCGACTTGCTTTAGCCTGTACTGGTGGATATGCTCAAAAATTTGGAGGAACAAAAAACAGTGTTATGACAGAGTTGGTCACCACTGTTGCTCATTTAAATGGGGTATTGGAAAAAGACTTAGGCATTCATTTAGAAATGGTTCCAAACAATGATGACCTCATTTTTCTGAATCCTAATACAGATGGATACACAGAAGGTGACCGTGGTGCGATGATAAATGAAAATGTAACTATTTGTAACAATGTAGTCGGGAGTTCAAATTATGACATCGGACATTTATTTAGTATCACAGGTGGAGGGCTAGCTGGTGTCGGTGTGATTTGTGGCGGATCAAAAGCCAGGGCTGTGAGTGGTTTGAGTGGCAATCCTAGTGGATATTATTTTGAGACTATCGTTTTACATGAAATGGGACACCAATTTAGTGCTGGACACACCCAAAACAATGACTGTAACCGAAGTTCATTCAGCGCCATGGAAACAGGAAGTGGCTCTACTTTGCTGAGTTATGCAGGAGTTTGTGCACCAAATGTTCAATTTCCTTCCGATGATTATTATCATTCTATTAGCCTTCAACAAATTCAATCTTTTACCATTTTAGGTTTGGGTAGTAATTGCCCAGAAATACAAGATTTAGGAAATATTTTACCTGACGTGGATGCTGGTGCAGACTATATTTTACCAACTGATACGTATTTTGAATTGGAAGGTATGGCAACTAATCCTGATAATGATATTCAATCTTTTGTTTGGGATCAGATAGACAATGAAGTAGCCACTGCACCTCCAGTCTCCAACTCGACCGAAGGACCTACTTTTCGATCCATTTATCCAATTGATGACCCCATCCGTATTTTTCCAAATATTGATGCTATTGTTGAAGGGATAACACCAACTTGGGAGGTTTTACCTTCTGTCGAGAGGGATATGAATTTCCGGTTCAATGTTCGAGATATACATGAAGGGATTGGATGTGCCCATGAAGACGATATAGAACTCACGTTTTGGGATCCACCTGCTAATCAAGATTTTCGAGTGATTGATCCAGAAACAGTAGTAACTTGGTTTGTAGGTGATGTAATGCCGATTCAGTGGTCGCCTGCAAAAACCTATGAATCACCAGTGGAATGCGAACGAGTAAATATTTATTTGAGCAAAGATGGAGGCTATACATACCCAATTTTATTGGCCGAAAAGGTGTTGAATGAACCTGGAGAATACAACCTCATGGTACCAAATGAAGTTGGATCTGAAAATCGAATCAAAGTCAAGTGTTCAAATAATGTCTTTTTTGATATTTCCAATACTGACTTTTCAATAGAAGAGCCCCCTGTTCCAACATTTTTAATAGATGTAACACCACAAGCTCAATCCGTTTGTGGGCGTGAGTTATCCGAAGTTACCTATGAAATCAATCTGACACCAATATCTGGATTCACCGAAACGATCACTTTTTCTGCAAATGGATTACCCAACGGTGCAATTGCCAGTTTCTTGCCCGAAACAATTGTTGCAGGCGGAACCGTCCAAGTCACCATTTCTAACTTGGATGAAAATGCCGAAGAAGGTGATTTTGACATAATTATCAACGCAAACTCAACCTCTCAATCACGAAACATCAATCTAGCATTACAATATTTCTTTGAGGCTCCAACGTCCACAAAATTAAAAACACCAACCAATGGTGCCTCTATTTCAAACACTACCCAAAGCTTAATTTGGTTACCCAACCCAGGAGCTCGTGGTTATCAAATCGAGATTGCTACCAATCCATCTTTTGGAGCTAATATTATTCAAACAGGACAAACTCAAGACACCTTCTATTTGGCTCAAAACCTCGAATTTGAAACCGTCTATTATTGGCGCATAAGGGGAACAAATATTTGTGGAGAAGGTAGTAATTCTATGATCTATGCTTTCCAAACACCAGGGGTCATTTGCGATACTTACCCTAGTGAAGATGTTCCTGTTGACATTCCTGGCTCTGGGACAGGTAATGTTATTACTACAGTTTCATCCCTAATTGTCCCAGAGAATCAAACCATTCTAGATATAAAGGTTCAAAATATGAATCTCCTACATAACTATGTGGGAGATATGAGTGCAACGCTGACCTCCCCTTCAGGTACTATGGTTGCTTTATTTGATCAACCCGGTGCGCCAGCTACTTTTTTTGGTTGTAATGGTCGCGATATGGAAGTCGCATTTGATGATCATGCAATATTACCTCAAGCAGATTTAGAAAATCAATGTGGATCACAACCACCCGCCATCTCAGGTATTTTCCAACCGCTGGAGCCCCTTTCTAATTTCAATAATGAGGAAGCAAATGGCGAATGGAGTTTGACCATTTCCGACTTTTATCCAGATGCAGATGGTGGAAGTATTCAGGAGTGGAGTTTGGAGGTTTGTTCTAGTGGAGATGCTCCAGATTCACCAGATTTATTAAATAATCCACTATCCATCATTAAAAGTCAAACAGGGATTATTTCAAATCAATATTTGAATGCTACGAAAGTAAACTTGAATGCTGAAGATTTCACCATCACCCTACTCTCTTTACCTGAAAACGGAATTATTTCCTTAAATAATACTGATTTAAGCATTGGAGATCAATTTACACAATTGGATATTGATAATGGATCAATCAATTATACACACGATGACTCAGACACAAAATCGGACATCTTTTATTTTAATGTTTTAGATGCAGAGAATGGCTGGTTAGGCGCCCAAATATTCAATATAAACATAGTTAGTTTACCCGTTGCTCAAGCCATTTTAGTCTCTGATATTGATTGTTACAATAATGATAATGGAAGCATTGAAGCGCAAGTTTTGGGTGGCATGGCTCCGTATGAATTTAGCCTCGACGGTATAAACTTTCAGTCTGGGAGTTTATTTGAAAACTTGATGGAAGGCACCTATCAAATCACAGTAAGAGATGAAAACGGCTTTGAAAGTACTTCTAATCAAATCACTATTACGAATCCATCCGAAATTACGGCGACTGTAAATACAGCTATTTATGATCTATTAATTGACGCCAGTGGAGGTACAGGAAATTTGACCTATAGTTCGAATGGCACAGATTTTCAAAATGAAAACCTTTTTCAATTCACGCAACCAGGTAGTTTTACAATCTTCATTAGGGATGAGAATGGTTGTGAAACGACCACTAGTGCGACTACTTTTTTTATTGCTCAAGCAAGCATTTTAAAAACTATTAATTGTTTTGGAATCGATGATGGTTCCATTGAAATAAATGTTTCTGAAGGAGCAAGCCCATTCGAATATTCTATTTCAGGACAAGATTATCAAGATGAAGATATATTCAATGGACTTTCTGCAGGGACTTATTCAACTATGGTTAGAGACGCTTTTGGAAATGAAATCTCAACCAATACCATTATACTTGAAAGCCCCGAGGAATTAGCTCTTTCCACCAGTTCAAATGACTTTGAAATCACCGCCAACGCAAGCGGCGGTACAGGTAATCTACAATATTCAATTAACGGTACTGACTATCAAAATGACAATAATTTCACGGTTCAAAATAACGGAACCTATACAATAACCGCAAGAGATGAAAATGGATGCACCACAACTTCCGATTTACAAATTGCAATAAATACGCTTGATGTTTTTGCAAGTTTATTACAAGAAGTTTCATGTTTTAATACCAATGATGGCACTATTTCGGTAACAGTTAACGGAGGCAAAGCCCCATTCCAATACAGTCTTAATGGTCTTGACTTTCAGGATGAAAACTTGTTTGAAAATCTTTCATCAGGAACATATAACATTACCGTGTTAGATACAGAAGGTTTCATTAAAGAAACGAATGAAGTTACGCTCCAAAACCCATCAGCATTAACGCTTTCTTTAAGTTCAATTGATTTTGACATTACCGCAAACGGAAATGGTGGAACTGGAAATTTGCAATATTCCATTAATGGATCTGACTACCAAAACGATAATAGTTTCACGGTTCAAAATAATGGAAACTACACCTTAACACTCCGCGATGAAAATGGCTGTAATACCAGTGCAGATATTGAAATTTCAGTGAATACACTGAATGCGCAAGCCTTTTTGGAAAACGATATCATTTGCTATAATGATACGAATGCTTCTATCCAAATTCAAGTGGTGGGCGGCACTCCCCCACTACAATATAGTTTGGATGGAATTAATTTTCAGCCAAGTGAATTATTCACTGGACTTGGAGCAGGTACTTATACACTTATCGTTATGGATGCAGAAGGATTCACTTTTGAAACCAACGAAGTAACGATTATCAATCCAGATCCAATCATCGCAAATATCACTGTCGATGTTTATGATCTGATCATTGATGCAGAAGGTGGTTGGGGTAATTTTCAATACCAATTAAGTGGCGTTTCAGGTATCCAAATGGGCCCCTTTTTCCTTTGCACAGCCCCGGGAACTTATAATGTTCTAGTCATAGATGAAAAAGAATGCCAATTGGATATTCAAGATGTCGTAGTCGAAACACCAGAATTATTGACAGATATTACTATCAATAATCCTTCCTGTTTCGGGTCAAATGATGGGGAATTATTTATTTGGGCAGAGGGTGAAGCGGAATCATTTCAATATAGTTTGGATGGGGCGAATTTTCAAAATGACCCCGTTTATCAAAATATGGGATCAGGTAATTATACCGCTTATATCAAAGATGTTTGTGAGTTTGTTTTTATGGTTGATTTTGAAATTGAAGAGCCTACCACGTTGACTGCGACGATCGATATTTCAGGACCTTTTGCTAATTTAAATATTGATGGCGGCGCGACACCCTACCAATATAGTTTAGATGGAGTAAACTTTCAAGATGAGAATACATTTGGCCCGCTCATTTCAGGTGATTATACAGTTGAAGTCATCGACTCAAATGGCTGCATTTTAACCGAAAATTTCGTGATTACTTATGAAACCATGACTTTCGAAGGAAGTGGTGTTACGCCCATTGATTGCAATGATGAAACTGTGATTATTGAAATATGCTTAAATGGCGGAGAAGGTCCCTTTACTTGGAATACTAATCCTGCTGATGTGCCAGTTAATGAAGTTTCTGGTAATTGTGATTTGAATTTAGAAATGGAAATTCCGAGTGGCACTTACGAGCTTATTGTAGCTGATATCTATGGAATTACTGTTTCAAACTCAAGCACCATTGCCATTCCTGATCCAATCGAATTGGATCTAGAAATTAACGAAAACAACATAGTTGTCAACGCATTTGGTGGTGTATTTCCTTATGAATATTTTTTAAATGGAGTTGCTCAATCTTCTAATACTTTTGAAAACTTACCCAATGGAGATTATACAATAGAGGTCATTGACGCTAATGGTTGCTCCATTTTTGAAGAAATCAAAATCACCAAAACTTATGAAATTTTATCCGAAATGGGATTTCAGATCATGCCCAATCCAAGTAATGGTCATATTTTTCTGAAGTCGCGAAAATCATTGAATAATGATTTGAATATTAAAATTCTAGACGTCGTCGGAAGATTGGTCTTTGAATCTAATTGGAATAAAACGGAAGGTACCGAGAAGGTTCTAAATTTAGAAGGATTAGCGAATGGTGTTTATCAATTAATAATGGAAGGTGACCAATTTTTAGGGAGTGAGAAGATCGCCATTGTGAAATAGTCAAAAACCATCAGGGAGCCCGAATCAGCTTATTTCACGATTCAACTAGGCTATTCGACAATTCAAATTTTTCAAATTGTGTAAAAAGGACTTTTTAGCGCATTATTGCATTAAAATTAAAAGACTATGCATTTTTCGCTTAGAATCATCCTTTTACTTCTACTTTTTCCAACTTTAGGATTTGCTCAAAGTCCTATTGAGACTTATGTAAAGGTGGCATTGGAAAACAACATTGCGTTGACTCAAAAAAATCTTTCCTATGACAAAAGCCTAGCTGCGTTGGACGAAGCAAAGGCGACTTTTTTTCCCACTTTAGCTTTAAAAGCCAGATATTCAATGGCACGGGGTGGACGGAATTTCGAGATCGCAACCGGAGACTTAGTCAATCCGATATTTTCAAACTTGAACTTAATTAACAGCATAGGGAAAGCAACAGATCCAACTTACCCTGATATTCCAGAATACCCTTCCATCCCAAATGAAGAAGTTAATTTTTTAAGGAGAACAGAACATGAAACCAAACTCCAGCTGGCATTTCCAATATTCAATACAGCGATTTTGAACAATCACCGAATTAAGGGAAATATGGTTCAAATGGAAAAAATTTCGGTAGCTATTTATAAAAAGGAATTAATTAAAGAGGTCAAAATTGGGTATTTCAACTACTTAAAAGCGCGAGAAGGTGTTCAGCTTTTCCAGAATACAATGGACTTAGTGAATGAGAATTTGAGAACAGCAAATAGTCTTTATCGAAATCAAAAAGTCACAATTGATGAGGTTTATGCAGCGGAAGCTCAAGTCAAAGAAGTAGCGCAACAATTGGCAGAAATGCAAAAAAACCAAAAGGTGGCTCAAGCCTATTTCAATTTTCTGTTAAACCAAGATTACAATACAGCAATTGAAGTCACTCAACCAGAAGATTTACCTAAAAGTGCTTTGACCGTAGATCCCGCTCGCGAAATGGCCTTTTCTAATCGAGCTGAATTTCAACAATTGAATTATGCACTTGCAGCAACAGATAACAAAATCAAACTAGACAAAGGAAATCGATTACCTAACTTGACTTTGGTTGGAGATTATGGCTTTCAAGGTACAGAATATTCCTTCACTTCCGAAGATGATTTTATGATGGGCTCATTAGTCTTGAGTTGGGATATTTTCAATAAACAAACCAAACATAAAATCCAACAATCAAAAATTGACCGCGAAATCATCGAACAGCGAAAGGCGGAAACACGGCAACAAATCGGACTGCAAGTAGTGAGTGCTTATTATGAATTAGAAACGACTTTAAAAAGTATCGAATTGGCAGAAGCACAAAAAGAGGCCGCTCAAAAAGCTTTTCGGTTAGTCAATAAAAAATACCAACAAGGGCAAGCGAATCTCGTCCAATTTATGGATTCGAGAACCCGTTTAACCAATTCTGAACAACAATTAATTATTACAAAATACGATTATCAAATTAAGCTTGCCGAATTCGAGCGAGCGGTAGGTCAGTAGTCTTTTCCTACAGTGTTCCTAAGCCAATTTTCATATATTTAAGGTTTTTCAAATTTCCAAAATTTGGAAAACCTATCGATAAAATAACCATGAAAGCAATATTTCAATTAAGCATCCTTCTAATTTTTGGGGCTATTCTATTCTTAGAATGTGCTCAGACAGAATCAAAAACACCAGAAAAAGTAAAATCTACTGCCCAAAAAGTAAAAACCATTTCAGCCAAAGCTATTGATTATCGCGAAGAAGTCTTCGCAACAGGAAAATTAGCATCAAGCGAGGAGATCAAACTAAGTTTTAAAACAGGTGGCATCATTAAGCGCATATATGTAGCTGAGGGACAACAAATTAGAGCTGGACAAACCTTGGCAGAATTAGATTTGGAAGAAATAAATGCTCGCACCCAGCAGGCTACTTTAGGAGTCACTGCCTCTGAAATCACCATCAAAAATGCGAAACTCGCTGTTGAACGTGCCGAACGCGACCTCAAAAATGCACAAGGATTATATGAAGATAGTGTCGCTACTTATGAACAATTAAACGATGCTGAATTGCAGTTAGAGAATATGAAAAACCAACTTGAATCTGCTAAAACAGGATTGAATGTAAGTCAACAAAATAAGAACGTGGCAGGCTTCAATTTAAGGTATTCAAAAATCGTTGCGCCATCAAATGGAACCATACTGAAAAAATTAAGTGAAGCAAATGAATTGATTAATCCAGGAATGCCTGTCTTTATTTTTGGATCCAAAAACAAGGCAAAAGTGATTCGAGTCAACTTGACAGATAAGGACATCATTTTTGTAAGATTGGGTGACGAAGCGACCATTGAATTTGATGCTTTTCCCAATCAAAAATTCAAAGGAAAAGTAGTTGAATTGGCGAGTATGGCAGACCCTTATACGAGTACATTTGAAGTGGAAATAGAAGTTGATTCTGATGGCAAAAACCTATTATCTGGTTTCATTGGCAAGGTTCATATATTGACTAGTACCAACGAAAAATTAATCGAAATCCCAATCAATGCATTGGTCACAGGTAATCAAAAAACAGCTCAAATATTTGTCATAGAAAATAGTTTAGCAAAACAAAAAGAAGTTGAAATATATAAAATAGAAGACGATAAATTACTGATTAAAAAAGGATTAAATGGAGGGGAAACTATTGTAGTGAAAGGAGCTGGATATTTAGAAAATGAAGATTCTATAATCATAAATTAAATTGTATTAAAAACACATTCCTGAAGGCTTCCTAATCATTCCATTTTAGAAAATTTCAATCATGAATATACCTGCATTTTCCATAAATAATTATCGCCTTACTGTCATGGCATTTTTGACTTTGCTCATTTTGGGTATCGCTTCATTCCAAAATATGCCTCGAAGTGAGGATCCTGTAATGGATATGCCCAACATACTTACTATCGCTATTTATCCCGGAGCGAACCCAACGGATATTGAACGACAAGTAGCAGATCCAATTGAGGAAGCGATCAACGAATTGGAAGATATTAAAGAGATGAAAACGACCATTCGAGATGGTGTGATGGTCATAATGACCGAATTTGATTATGGCGTAAATGTAGGTGATAAGGAAGAAGAAATACAACGACAAATCAACAGTATCAAGGGTGAATTACCGCGTGAATTGTATGACTTGACGGTTGAAAAATTTACCACTGCCAATGTGAAGGTTTTTCAAATCGCTTTAGTTTCAAGTGTTTTACCTTATCAAAAAATGAAAAATGAGGGGGAACGATTAAAAAAAATAATCGAGAAAGTAAAAGGAGTTAGAAATATTGAAATAGAAGCCTATCCAGAGCAGCAGGTTCGTATCGCATTGAATCCTGTGAAAATGGCAGAAATGAATATTAGTTTGGATGATGTAGAAAATGCGATTAAGTCAAATAATGCAAATATTCCCGGAGGAGCCGTAAAAATTTCGAATAAACTATTCAATGTCAAGACTTCTGGGAGTTATGATAACTTAAGTCAAATCGAAAACACAGTAGTGGGGGCATACATGGGTAAGATTATTTATTTAAAAAATATTGCTGCTGTATTTTTTGATTATGAAGAAGAACGATGGCTGGCACGATTCAATGGCGATAGAAGTATTTACATAAATATCGAAGCCAAACCAGGAATCAATATTTTCACGATGGCAGATCCCATCAAAAAACGCCTCGCGGATATTGAAATGAGAGAAGGGATACGCATGGAATATGTCTTTGATCAATCAGCTGGAGTTGAAGAACGAATCAATGGATTTTTAAGTAATTTATTGCAAGGTATTTTGCTCGTCGGAATCATTATTTTCTTGATTTTAGGTTATCGTTCAGCGAGTATCGTTATGATGGCTATCCCCCTTTCCATTTTGATTGGACTTTGGGCAGTTGATTCGTTAGGTTATGGATTACAACAAATTTCAATTGCTGGTTTGGTGGTCGCTTTGGGACTTTTGGTGGATAATTCAATTGCCATTATTGAAAATATTGAGCGATTTATTGTCATGGGCTATTCTAGAAAAGAGGCAGCCATTAAAGGTACTCAACAGCTCATTGCCCCAATGGCAAGTGCCACTTTAACAACCGTCATGGCTTTTGTGCCAATGATAATGATGCCCGATGCGACTGGTGCATTTATTCGAGGTATTCCTGTCACAGTTATAACCACTTTAATAGCCTCTCTAATTGTAGCAACCACTTTGACACCATTTGTGGCGAGTAAAGTCTTAAGAAAAAATTCAGGCAGAAAACCTAAATCTGACAATGTTAATCTCGCCATTACAACAAATAGAACTGGAACCACAGGTTTTAGAGTATTAAAATCTTTTGTAGAAGGTCCTTATCGAAAGGCATTAAACTGGGCAATTAATCATAAAATCTTAAGTTTTTCTTTTGCCGGATTATCGTTAATTGGATCTCTAGCCCTCTTTCCATTGGTTGGTATTAGCTTTTTCCCAAAAGCAGAAAAACCACAATTCCGAATTACCGTTGAGCTGCCCAATGGCAGCAACTTAGATGCGACTGACGAAGCGATAACCTATATAGAATCTATTCTTGGGTCTAAAGAAGAAGTCAGCTATTATGCTTCTAATATTGGGCATGGAAATCCAATGATTTATTATAATGTTCCTTCTCGGAATTTCTCGGAATCATTTGCGGAGCTTTTTGTCGTTTTAAAATCATATGATGTCGATGAATTTAAAATCTTTTTGGATGACTTAAGAAATGAATTTGACACCTACTCCGGTGCCCGAATTGATGTTAGAGAATTCGTCCAAGGACCTCCAAGTCCTGCTCCTATTGAGGTAAAAATATTCGGAGAGCAACTCAATAAACTCGAAACCTATGCTCAAGAAGTAGAGAATATCGTCCAAAATACGCCAGGCATATATAATGTCAACAACCCTACTAGTACAAAAAGTACTGATTTGTATTTCGACATTAACAGAGATAAAGCAACTATGTTAGGAGTTCCCATCCATATAATTGATAAGACGATTCGGAGTTTTGTAGCAGGTTCAGCAATTGCCCGATTTAGAGATAAAGATGCCGAAGACTATGATATTGTTATGCGATACGATTATGAAGATCGTTTCAAGTTAGAGGATTTTGATAAAATCAAAGTAAAGAGCTATTCTGGAAAATTTATCCCTTTAAGACATCTTGCCAACATAGAATTTAAGGAAGCTCCAAGTCAAATTTCTCACTACAACATGGAGAGAACCGCAACTGTTTTAGCTGATTTTCAAGACAACGCTTATACCCTTGACGACCGAATCACTGCCATTGATGAGCAAATGAAACAACTCAATTGGGAAGAAGGCTACTCTTATATGTATATGGGTGACTTAGAAAATCGAAATAAAAGTTTTGGCGGCTTGGGTATCGCATCAGCATTGGCGATGTTATTCATTCTTGGAATTTTAGTAATTCAATTTAAATCATTTAGTCAACCATTGATAATTTTCTCTGCGCTGCCTTTGGCGATTATCGGAAGTATTTTAGCGCTTCTTTTGACTGGACATAAATTCAGTTTTACCAGCTTTGTTGGCTTTACTAGTTTGATCGGAATTGCCATTAATAATTCCATCATTTTAGTAGATTTCGCTAATACCTTACGCGATGAAGGAGCTTCTATCCTAGAAGCCGCTAAACAAGCAGCAGAAGTGCGTTTCATTCCTATTTTATTGACTACGTTGACGACTATTTTAGGACTACTACCCTTAACTTTAAATGGTGGATCTTTGTGGGCACCGATGGGTTGGGTCATCATTGGCGGATTACTTACCTCGACATTTTTTGTACTGTTATTAGTTCCAATTTTATACGAGGTATTTACAAAGAAGAAGCGTTAGGAATGGGACAACGAGGCACTATGTCCGAATTATGTGTATATGAAGTAAAAGAGGGAAAAATCACCCTCGAACAATTCTTTTATCCTGCTAATTAATCCATTTCTGCATGAATGATGAGTGTTTGCTCATCATTCATCATTTCTCTCCTATCTTCCTTTACGTTTGTTTTGGCTATGACAATCTTCAAATTAGGTTCATTCCGTTTATAAAAAGATAAATATTTAGTTTAATATTTGTTTCTTCGTGATCTCTCAATAATAAAGTTGAGTTCGCTTTTTTTAGATCTTAACTATTCAGTGAAAACATTTTTCCCGAAAATTGATTAAACAACAGTTAACTAAATTTCTTTAACAACCACGTATAAAACATGAGCCACCGTAGATTTACCAACTTAGGACTAACATCCTTTCTCCTATTGACTTTTTTCCTATCCACCCAAACCTATGCTCAAGATGCCTTGAACATTGCCTTGAATCATTTTGAGTCACAACGCGAAAACCTAGGTTTGACCAGTGCGGATATTCAAAATTTCAGAATTTCTGATGAATACTCTAGTCGACACAATGGAGTGACCCACATCTATTTGCAACAACAATATGATGAAATTAATTTGGTTAATGCCATTACTAATTTCAATGTCTTACCAAATGGGAAAGTAGTGAGTATGGGTAATCGCTTTATCCAAAATTTGGCATCTAAAGTCAATACGACTCAACCAAATATTACTCCACTCGCGGCAGTCAATACTATGATTGCTCATTTTAAGATAGAAACAAACGAAACACCATCTTTGGAACGACAAATGACAGCACATCATTTTGTCTTTAAAAAAGAGGGTATCGCATTAGAGCCTGTGAATGTGAGATTAATGTTTCAACCCGTCAATAATCAAAAGGAAGTACGCCTAGTTTGGCAAGTTGACATTTATGAATTGGACGCTCAAAACTGGCGAGTTGCAAGTATAGATGCCGTGACTAATGAAGTAGTTTTCCATTATAATCAAGTTGTTACTTGTAATTTCCCACAGGAACATTCAAATGAAGAATGCCCAGAACATCATGTTGGGCACAGCCAAACGACAAAACAAAATGAACTTCCTCCAGTAGTAATAGATAATGCTTATAATGTATATCCACTTCCATTAGAAAGCCCTAATCACGGTGACCAACAACTTTTAGTTTCACCCGCTGATGCAATCGCCTCTCCATTTGGGTGGCATGATGTAGATGGCATTGATGGTCACGAGTACACTATTACACGCGGAAATAATGTCCACGCTTATCACGATATTTTTGCGCTAAATGCCTCAATTGGCGACGAACCAGATGGTGGTGATACTTTGGTTTTTGATATTCCTTACGATGAATCTAATTTCTCTCCATTCGAGCAAAGAGACGCTGCAACCATTAATCTTTTTTACTGGAACAATGTGATCCATGACCTTTGGTACCAATATGGTTTTGACGAAGTTTCAGGAAATTTCCAAGAGAATAATTACGGTAATGGAGGTGAAGGAAATGATCATGTAAATGCTGAAGCTTTAGATGGAAGCGGTACCAATAATGCTAATTTTGCCACTCCTGTAGATGGTATGAATGGTAGAATGCAAATGTATTTTTGGGGAGGTGGTCAAACGGCAACACCCCCTTCTGTTGAACTTTATGTACTTTCCCCTGGTGCCGTCGCTGGTACCTATCCAATGGGATTAGGCAATTTTGGAGCAGATTTAATGGACACGATTACTAGTCAAGTAATTTTAGTTGATGATGGAGAGGGAAACCCATCTGATGCTTGCCAAGCGATTGTCAATACAGATGAAATAAACGGTAATATTGCTCTAATTGATAGAGGAACTTGCAATCACGGACAAAAAGCAATTCGAGCACAAGATGCTGGCGCTATTGCTGTTATTTTCTGCAATGATGAAAACGAAGTCTACAGTCCAAATGGAGGTCCACAAGGTGGCGATGTAAACATTCCGATTGTTACAATTACGCAACAAAATTGTGAATTCATAAAATTAGGTCTCATAGGAGGTCTGATGGTTCAATTGATCGAACAAGAACTTGACTATCAGGTTCCTAGCCCAGGTCCAACAGGTAGAGATAGTGATTTAGACAATGGAGTGATAATCCACGAATACGGTCATGGAATATCTAACCGTTTAACAGGCGGACCTAGTCAATCTGGTTGTCTTTCGACAAACCAAAATCCAGAACAAATGGGTGAAGGCTGGAGCGATTGGTTTGCACTAGTTATGACGCTCACCGCTGATGACATAGGTGAATCGGCTCGCGGTATTGGAACCTATTCCATCGCCGAGCCAATTGACGGGCCGGGCATTCGAAACTTTCAATATAGTACTGATTTAGCTACCAATCCTCAAACCTACTCAAGCATTATTCCTGCATTACCAAACGGACCACCTCATGACGTTGGTGAAGTTTGGGCAGTGACTATCTGGGATTTATACTGGAATTTTATAGATATCTATGGTTTTGATTCTGATTTTTATAATGGTACAGGTGGAAACAATATGGTCATGCAGTTGGTCATAGATGGCTTGAAATTTCAACCTTGTCAACCTACTTTTATTGATGGACGTGATGCTATTTTAGCAGCAGATGTTGCCAATTTTGATGGCGCCCATGAGTGTTTAATTTGGGAAACATTCGCTAGAAGAGGAGTAGGTTTCAGTGCTTCTCAAGGTGGTGCTGAAGCATTTGATTTACCTCCTTTCTGTACCCCATTTTTAAAGATTACTAAAACAGCCGAAACAGTTGTTGACGCTGGTGATGTTATCAATTATACGTTGACCTTAAGAAATGACACCCCAGAATCTTTAGCTACTGCTACCATCGAAGATATATTACCAGCTAATGCGACTTATGTCGCAGGTTCTTCTTCTTGTGGCGGTACAGTGGTTGATGGCGTGTTAAGTATTACACTAAATAATTTTGCCTCTGGAGATGAAATTGAATGTACTTATCAGCTTCAAACTAATTCAAATGTTTTAATGAACATGATTTTTGAAGATGATGTAGAAGGGAGCACCTCTACATGGAGCAAAACTGCTAATTTAGGTTCAACTATTTGGTTACCAAGTAATATCACACCAAATAGTGGTACACGATCTTGGAAATCAGGAAGCCCTGATACACCATCAGATCAGCTACTTACTTTAAAAGAACCAGTCCTATTGTCTGGTACCAATCCAGCTTTAGCATTCTGGCATCGATATAGAACTGAGGATGGATTTGATGGCGGTGTTGTCGAGATTTCAACTGATGAAGGAATGACTTGGGAAGACCTAGGTCCTAATTTCATTTTGAATGGCTATAATGGCACTTTGGCGGATGATACAACAAATCCTCTTGCCAATCAAAATGTGTTTACCGGAAATTCAAATGTACATATCCAAAGTATTGCTGATTTGAGTGCTTATATCGGTGAGGAGATCATCGTACGGTTCCGATTCGCCACTAATGAAGGAGGTATTGGAGAAGGATGGTTTGTAGATGACATTCAAATATTCGATGAATTAGAAGTCGTACTCAATGAAGCTTGTTTGACTGACAACGCCCAAGAAACGGTATGTAATCAAGCAGGCACCGTTGTTTTAGGTGATCCTACGAGCACAAAAGAAGTGCTTCCACAATCCTCTGTTACTTTATTTCCAAACCCAACAACAGGAAATATAGTGATCGAATGGACAGATCAATTGTCTGAAATTGAGGCGATTGAATTATATAATATTGATGGTCGAACTTTAAGCACTTGGGCTGTTGATGGCAACTCTAATAATTTATCTTTGAATGTGGGTGAATTTGGAAAAGGTGTCTTTACACTAAAAATATTGACTAACAATCAGCTAATTACCAAGAAGGTAGTTGTAAGATAGAATTAAAAGACAAGGCTTGTCAAGTCTATACGTTATACTATTTTTTTGAAAATGGCGTGGATTCAATATCCACGCCATTTTTATATTTGGAGTAATTCCTTTTTTTTACTAATCCTAGACAATATCAACTAGATGAAGATTATAGAAACCAATAGACTCATTATCACCGAATTTCAAAATAAAGATGCAGCCTTTGTTTTGACTTTACTAAATACACCAACCTGGCTAAAGTACATTGGAGATCGCGGCGTTAAAACTTTAGAAGATGCTGAAAAATATATTGATCAAAAACTCATCAAAAGCTATCAGGACTTTGGTTATGGTATGTATTTAGTTCAATTAAAGGATGAGACGCCTATCGGAATGTGTGGACTAGTAAATCGTCCAACATTAGAAGATGTAGATATTGGTTTTGCAATGTTGCCAGCATATGCAGGAAAAGGATTTGGATATGAATCAGCAAAAGCTGTCTTAGACTTTTCAAAAACGCAATTGAAAATACCTCGAATCGTTGGTATAACCGTTCCAGACAATACAGATTCTATAAAATTATTGGAAAAAATCGGGTTAGTTTTTGAGCAGAAAATGGATTCAAACGGAGAAGAACTATTGCTTTTTGGCATTAATTTTTGAACTCCAAATTTGTACACTAGTTGTGACCAATGATGATTTAGAATGAATTCATCAAACCTTTTGGAAGGTCATCAATACTTTCCACTCCTAGCTGAACCATATTATTAATTAAATCGCCCATCAAAATCTCCGCTGTATGATCGCTACCATATTTTCCTAATGCAGCAACTCCATAAATAAAAGCTCGCCCACACAAAACAAAATCAGCTCCCAAAGCCAGTGCGCGCATAATGTCTAATCCTGTCCGAATCCCACTATCAAATAAAATTTTTATTTTCCCTTTTGCTAGTCTCGTAATTTCAGGTAGCGCTTCAATAGATGCAATTGCTCCATCAAATTGCCGACCTCCATGATTAGAAACTACAATTCCGTCTAGTCCAATTTCAATCGCCTTTTCCGCATCTTTTGGATGTAAGATTCCCTTGACAATAATCGGTCCGTCCCAAATTTCGCGGATCTCTTTGCAATAATCCCAAGTTAAATTTCCGCCCAATTTATCTCTAGTGAATGCTCCAACGGACATCATACTTTTGAATGTGGAATAAGATTCGACGGTACGCAATCGAGGTAAACCTCTGCGAAGTGTCGCCATCGACCATTCAGGGTTTTTGATGCCTTGCCATATTAACTTAGGAGTGATTTTCGGAGGCATTTGTAATCCTGCTCTCTTGGTTCGTTCCCGACGACTTGGTACCGGGACGTCGGCGGTAATGACCAAAGTATGAAAACCTGCCTGCTTCGCACGATCCAAAAACTGACTCGTCAACTCAAGTTCTCTTGGCGGATATAGTTGAAACCACCCCATATCTCCCATATGCGGTCCTACCGTTTCGGGTGTTTCCGTAGCAACGGTACTAAGACAAAAAGGGATACTATATTTTTTGGCAGTTTTAGCTAGAATAACCTCTGCTTTTGGCCACATCAATCCAGTCAATCCGACAGGAGCAATTCCAAATGGAGCATTGTATTTTTTCCCGAAGATAGTTGTCGAAATATCTGGTTTTAAGTCCCCCTTTAAAAATCGAGGTAAAAAAGTCACCTCTTGCATTGCTTGAATATTTCGTCGAATGAGTTCCTCTTCTCCCGTCCCGGTTTCTAAATATTCCCAAGCCACATGAGGAATCCGTTTCTTTGCTTTTGCCCTTAAATCCGAAATAGCGGGATAATCATTTAAAAGTCTTGCTGAGTGTTTTTCGTATGTCATTTTTAAAAAATTCAAACATTAGATGTCAACGCTACATCTTCAAAAATTTCAAAAATTGGTGCTCCGTTTTTAAAAAATAAACACCAGCATCAAGATGTTCCACCCCAATCGTATTCACTCCTTGATTCAAAATTCCTTTTCCTAGAATCCGTCCAGAAACATCTACAATGGAATAAGTTGACTTATTCAATTCTGTCCATTCCAAAGAGAGTTCATTTGGTGTTGGATTTGGATAAGCGATCAATATTTCAGTAGAAAAATCAACTTCCGAAACCGGGGTTGACAAATCATCAAAAACATTGATTAGTTTATCAAAAGAAGCTTGTTCAACTGAATTTAATGTCCCCATAAAAAGGTTATTTTTTTCATACGGATCGTCTATTAGGTTATAAAATTCGTTAGGATCATCTTCAAAATTGATCAACTTGAAGGTTTCGTCACGAGCGGTCCAACCTGAAGGAGAATTTCCAGAAGAAACAATCTCAGTATAGGCACAATCTCTTAAACCTCCAGTTGCCTCATTCAATAAATGCTCAATACTATAACTATCATGAATTTCGTCAAGAGTTGTCCCCGTCAACTCAACAATGGTTGCAAATAAATCAGACATATTTACCAAAGCTTCTTCTCTTTCATTTTGGCGATTTACGCCCTTACCCGAAATCACCATTGGCACATGAACGCCTCCTTGATATAGACTTCCCTTACTTTGAGAAAGTGCATATGGATTTTGAATCACTTGTCGAGGTGTCCCGTTATCCCCGATGAAAATAATGACTGTATTTTCTAAAACATCAGATGGGATATTCTCAAAAAGTCGCCCCATTTCATAATCTACACTTTCAAGCATCGCCAAATAATAGGGCAAAGGATTGGCATCAATAGAAGCTTGATCGGTGGGCAAATCCCCTTGAGAATGCATTTCTAAAGGAGGCAAATGGAAAGGGGTATGTGGTGCATTATAAGCCAGCCAACAAAACCAGGGTTCATTTTGGTCATTAATCCAATCAATCGCCAAATCTGTAAATTTAGTGGTAATGTACTCTGTGGTATTGGTTGATTGCCCATTGATCGTCAAATCCCAATCGTAATAATCCATAACTCCTCCAGACATTAATCCTGCAAAATATTCAATCCCGAGTTCATTCGGATATTCGGACAATTGATTGGAGTTTCCTCCCAAGTGCCACTTACCAATTAATGAACTGGAATAATTGCCATTCGAAGATTGATCAATATAGACATGTAAAGAAGTCTCATCTAATGAAAGTGTATTGAGACCTTGGGCATTCAATACATTGGTTCTGAACCCATATTTCCCAGTTAATATAGTTGCTCTAGTTGGCGAACATAAAGGATTTGACCATGCATTGTCAAACGTTAATCCTTCAGACATTAGAGCTTCCAAATTGGGCATATTGGCTTTAACGGCATTAGGGGGATAATTTGGAATTGGATCAACACCAACATCATCAGCAATGATCAACAAAATATTAGGTTGAGCAATAGCAAAAGATGGAAGCATTAGAGTAAAGAACAAGAACAAAAGAATGATTTGAAACCTCATTTATCTAGTATTTTATTTTTTGCGAAGGTAAGCCCTTTGATTTATTAAATAACTTTATCCATACGGTATGATAATTGACATTGATTAAGAAACCGTTTCTCAATTAAGATGTAATGATTAGTTTTGCATTCGGCTCAAAATAATAAAGTCTTTCCTCCTTCTTAAAACCTGAATTATTCACGCAGAGGAGTGAACCTGAAAAAGTAGTAAGGCAGCAAATTTTAAACAAAAACCATCTCAATATTAAAAATGTCAATGCTCAAATCTGCATTCTAAACCCCCTAATTTCTATTTTTGCGACCCTTTTTAAAAATGAACAATAATTTCATGCTAAATAAAAGGACAACTTTTAACTAAAAAACTGATAATCAGCACATTGATAATATGTGTATTTACTGAAATTTAAAATAGAAAAAACAAACTCCACTTTGAACAACGAAAAACAACCACTGATTTCGTAAATCACATTTAAGTTTAGGAAAATAATTCAAACATCATGATAAAGAATCTTATCCCATTAACAGTTCTGCTTTTTGCGACTTTCATTGGAATGGCGCAGTCTCCACAAACCATTTCTGTTCAAGAATGGGGATTACCTGCCGTTAATGGCGAATCCTTTGCTTGTGGCGACCAATTTGCAGGAACGATTTCTTTCGCCAATTTCGCTGGACAGAGTAATGACATCGACCTCGATACACTATATTTTTGTTTTGATGACCAAATTGATGTCGTACATAACGGAGATATGGATTTAACTGGAGATCCAAACGTATTAACTCAGGCAGGAGTAACTTATGCTTATTTCGAATGCCCTCCTGGTATTATGGGACCCGATTTATCGACTATATTGACAGATGGCTGTATTCTGAATGACCCTATGCCTGCTAATGACCTTTGGGTGACTCAAGGGGGTACAGGAAACGGAAATCAGACTTTTTTCAATGACGGTAACTCCCAATTGATTTTTGGAAATGGTGGCGATCCAGTATTGATTTGGTTCGCGCCTATCACGATAGATGATTTTTTCAATAAACAATACGAAGTTGATCCAGTATCTTCAATCACTGGTCCATGTGTAAATTTAAATACGGATGAAGCATTTGCAGTGGTTTACTTAAATGAAGTTGTTGTCACTAATGAAAATCCAATGCACAATGATGCACTTTGTAAGGGTTCATTTAGGGTTCAAGGAGGACTCCCTGAATTTGACATCAATGAAAATTTTGATATAACAATCACTAATATCGCAGATCCGACTATATTCGGTGAAGTCGTAAGTGGTCCAGCCTCTCACCTGGAAACAGTCATATTTGATGTGCCATCTCCAGGTGTTTATCAAATTGAAATAGAGGATGGCAAAAGCTGCGGTATTTCTTTCACTATGAACTTTACGAGCTGTACAGGAATTACAGCTTCTTTGCCTGATTTGAATGTAGCCCCTGGAACAAATATCTGCGTTGATGTCACAAGTGAAAGCAATTTCACATTTATTCAAAATATGCAATTCTCCATCGTTTGGGATGCTGCCGTTTTAGAATTTGACCAAATAACAAACCTGAATCCAAATATGCCAGGTTTGAACCTTTCCAATAGTTTTGGGCCACCTGTTATTACAGATGCTCTTATATTTTCTTGGTTTGATTCCAATGGTTCTGGAGTGAACCTACCAAATGGAGATGTCTTTTTCCAAATATGCTTTAATGTCATTGGGAACGACGGCGATTGTACGAGTTTGAGTTTTGAAAATGACCCTAGCCCTGTAGAAGTCTTCAATATTTTTGATGTTCAATTAGGTTTCAACGGAATAGATGGAGGTGTTTGTGTTTCCGCCAGTAATTTGATTGTCGATTTTGTTCAAGATAGTGTTGATTGCCCTGGTCAAAACAACGGTAGTTTTACCACCACCGTCACAGGAGGTCAAGCACCTTATGAGTTATTCTGGCAACCGCTATCTGGAGGCTCTATTAGTGGTCCTGGAACAATTAACATAGAAGGAGGTAGTTTTACCTCTAGTAACCTTCTTGCAGGTAGCTATTTGGTTACTATCACAGATGATGTTGGAACTAGTGTAATTGATACCGCAGAAGTCTTAGAAGCCGAATTACTCTCAGTAAATATAAATGAATTTGAACCTCAATGCTTCGGACAATTAGGGAATTTACAAGCCATTATTATTTTAGGGCAAACGATCATAACAGACCCAAGTCCATTTACAATTGAATGGAGTAACGGAGATAATACAGAAACAACTCAACCCATTCCTTCAGGAATTTATTCGGTAACCGTTACTGGCCCGGATGGATGTAGTGCTATTGGTAATTCCTTACTGCCTCAACCTCCTGAATTGACGCCACTTATCACATTTGACACCGCCACTTGTCCTGGAATTACAGATGGGGCAATTTTTGTCAATGTCATAGGTGGGACACCTGATATGAATGGAGATTATACCATCGAATGGCCTACTATCGGTCCTGGATTAGTTTTCCAAAATGATATGTCTACGGTTTCTGGTTTGGAACAAGATTGCTATCCTTTAATCATTACAGATAGTAACAATTGTGTTTTTGAAGAAACGATCTGCATTCCTGTTTTTAAACAGATAAACATGGTACCGATTACAGTTCAAGATGTGCTTTGCGCTGGAACTTGTACCGGGGAAATTGAAATTGTCGGAACGACCACTGGAGCACCTCCTTCTTTGCCCTATAACTTTATTTGGCAAGGAGTACCACCTCCACCAGCTTCTATAGATGATGCGACCTCTACCTCGATCACAGGTATGGATGCTGGAATTTATTCAGTGACCATGCAAGATGCAGAGGGCTGCGAAATAGATACCAGTTTTGTCCTAATTGAACCAGATTCAGTCATGCTGGATACCATTTCTATTATGAATGCTACTTGTTCTCCTGGTAATGACGGAACGATTACAGTGCTAGGATCTGGCGGAATAGGTGACTTCTCTTATGAATGGAATACCATGCCCGTAACGACTGGCGCCACAATAAATGGTTTGGGTGCTGGAGATTATGTAGTTACCGCAAGCGATGAAAACGGTTGTTCGGTCACTGCAGACTTTACCATTATCAACCCAATGCCACCTTTGATTACAGAGTTATTGGATGGAACACTGCTCTGCGCAAATAGTACTGATGGTAGTTTGACCGTCACGGCTGTTCCTGGTGACTCACCTATTACAACTTATAATTGGTCCCCTGCCGGAAATGGTATGACCATCAATGGATTGACGGCTGGCGAATATATCGTCACGGTAGTAGATGAAAATGGTTGTTTTGATATTGACACAGCCTTGATAAATGCACCTTTACCACTCACATTAGATAGTGTTTTAACAGAAATGCCCACTTGCCCAGGAGATGGAGGTGGTAGCATTGCCGTATTCATAAGTGGAGGTGAAATACCTTACCTATTTGAATGGTCTAATGGTTTTCAAGGCCCCGGTGTTGCAGTGATTGGTGGAAATTCTGTTACCGCAGGAACCTATGATGTCACCGTTACCGATGCCAATATGTGCGAATCGATAATCGTGGATGCATCCATCCAAGATCCACCCTCTATTCAAGTCAGTTTTTCCTCTATCCTTGACGTAAGTTGTCCTGAAAATGCGATAGGATTAGCATGTGATGGAGGTGCAACGGCAACGGCTTTCTATAGTGATGGAGAAACTGGAAACTTTGATTTTATTTGGGGATCCGGAGAAACGGACAACGATGTCCCTTCTAGCCAAGCAAGTCTGCTTTGTGTTGGCGATGTAATATTAACAATAGGAGATGGTGTTTGCAATATTGATACGATGCTCTCCATCGGAGCACCTGCTGATTTAGAAATTGATGTGAATTTGACGGATGCTTCCTGTAATGGCGTTGCTGATGGTTCAGCTATTGCAACAGCTTCAGGAGGAACTGGACCTTACACCATCACTTGGGAGACTACCACTGGTCCAACTATCAATGACTTGGACGCTGGAATGCATGCTTTAACGATTGAAGATAATAATGGATGTTCTATTTTACACTTAATTGAAATCAATGAGCCTGAGGTTCTAACCATTGATTTGGTAACTGGAAACACCAACGATGTAACCTGTGCTGGAGGTATGGATGGACAAATTGGAGTAGTTGCTCAAGGAGGTAATTTAGTCGTTTTAAATGACGCCACTTACGTTTGGGAAAACAATATTGCCCCTACAGGAGCTGATCTGGCAACTGGACTTTCTCCAGGTACTTATTCTGTTACTGTAGTTGATCCAAGAGGTTGCACAGCGGAGTTAGAACATATTGTTAATGATCCTCCTCCAATTGACTTTACAGTTGATTTATTAAGCGGAATAGGTTGTTTTAATGAAGCTGCTACCTTAACGGTTCCTTCTGTTACAGGTGGAAATCCAGCCGCATCAATTTATCAATTTTTTATTGACCAAGGCATTCCAAGATTAGTGGGTGAACCTGCACCTGTCTTTGCAGGAGATCACACAGTGACCGTTTTGGAAGTTCAAACTGGTTGTACCGTTGATACTTCAATCAACATATTCGAGCCTCTTCCAATAACGATTGACTTGCCGAGTATCCTCGAAATTGAGTTAGGAGATACTTTGACAACATTGAATCCTATAATCGTTTCGTCATTGCCAATTGATACTTTTCTTTGGTCACCAGCTACTCAGTTATCTTGTTCAGACTGTAAAAATCCAAAGGTCAACCCGGTCGATGATCAAATATACACCTTGACAATTATTGATGAAAATGGTTGTGCAACTACTGCTCAAATTGAAATTATAGTTGACCGAAATCGAAATGTATATATACCTAATATCTTCTCGCCTAATGATGACGGCGTCAATGACAAGTTCAAAATCTATACAGGGATTGGGGTTCAAAACATCCGTACTTTCCGAATTTTTGATCGATGGGGTGAAATGGTTTATGAAGATTTTAATCTCACTCCAAATATTGATGGGGCAGGAGACTGGGACGGACGATTTAGAGGAGATAAAGTAAAACCAGGAGTGTTCGTTTATGTCGCAGAAGTTGAATTTTTAGATGGTTCTGTTCTTGTTTATCGGGGTGATGTTTCTTTGATTAGATAGTCTTGCTAAGTAACGAGCAAAGATATAGTTTTTAAAAAGTGTGTGAGTGTTTCTAAGTAAATGCTCACACATTTTTTTATGCCTAGAATTCCGGATAATAGGCTTTTCAATTCCAAAATCACTTTTTCTCCCTTTGATAAGCTAAATTTGTACTTCACAATAAAAAACAATGAAACTAAACATACTCACATTCGGTATAGCCAAAGACATTACTGGCAACCAAACATTCGAAATGCATCTCCCTGAAGGTGCTACCACAGGTGATTTAAAAACAGCCCTTAACCAACAATTTCCAGACTTTGAGAAACTCACATCTCTCGCTATCGCCGTTAATAACACCTATACTCGCGACAATTTAATCTTAAATGAAAGTGATGAAATTGCCTTGATTCCACCAGTCAGTGGTGGGTGATTTTTTAATTTTAAGAATTTCGAAACCCCTAACCTTCTCTTTTTACAAACCGTCGTGTCAAAGTGCCGCCGTTTGAAATTTTTACTACTCAAATGAAAAAACGCATCCGATTCATCGCAAATCCATTCTCCGGCACAAAGAACAAACGAAATTTAGAACCCAATATCAAAAAATACCTTGATCACAATCAATACGATTGGGAATTAATCTTCACGGATTACGCGGGTCATGCGACTGAATTAGCAAAGGAAGCGGTCGATAAAAAATACTTTATGGTCGTCGCTGTAGGAGGAGATGGTTCGATCAATGAAGTCTCCCAATCACTGGTTCATTCAAACACCATTTTAGGCATTTTACCTTCTGGTTCGGGTAATGGTTTCGCCATGCACTTAGGGATTGGTCGCAATATCAAAAAGGCCTTTCAATTTTTGAATGAAGGTAAAATATTAACCATCGACACTTGCCTAATGAATGACCGACCTTACGTCAACCTCGCCGGAATGGGCTTCGATGCCGAAGTTTCCGCCCGTATAAAAGGAAGTAAATTACGAGGATTTTTGGGTTATCTGGTCTATAGTATTCAGGAAGCATTTGCCTATAAAATGCAAGATTTTGAATTAGAAATGGACGGTAAAAAAATCCAAAGGAGTTGTTTTACACTCGCCATCGCGAATGCTCCGATGTATGGATATGGTTTCGTGGTCGCTCCCGAAGCCGTATTACACGATGGCTTGCTAGAAATTATGATTATCAAAAAAGCACCCAAATGGCGTATTATTTTGGAAGGTTGGCGTTATCTAAATAATTCTCTTCACAAAAGTCCTTTAGCAGAAAAATATGAGGCAAAACAGGTGATTGTGAAAACGAATGTGAGTCCTTGGGCAGCACATGTCGATGGAGAGAGTTTGAAAGTGGATTCGCCAGTACGATTTCGGATTGTAGAGGACTCGCTTAAAGTGATGTGCCCAGAGGCATACTCGATTTAATAATTTTTAGCAAATCATCCCTGTTTGAATTTTATGCTTTATATTTTAAGCCACTTCTTTCAACCACCCATACCTCCCCAAAATCTTCATCGCCACCTCCTTATTCACCATATAAATAAACGACCAATACCCCTGCGCATAAGACCGTGCATTTTTACCCAGTTTTTTCGTCATTGCTTCCTCCCCTTTCGTTTCATAATGATGTAAAAAACTTCGAAAGTTGCGCAAATCTCGGCGCGAAACATTTGGCGTATCATTAACCACAATACCCGTCACATTTTGGCGATTATGCGGTCGCATAATCATTGTTTTCTCCGGATGAACGATAAAACCTTCTTCCGAAATAATGTTTTCAACACATCGAATCAAAAAATCAACCTTAGTATCTTTATCAGGATGAGAAAGCACCAAATCATCGGCATATCGAGTGTAAGTAAAACCAAATTTTTGAGCTAACCCTTCGAGTCGTTTGTCCATGTTTCGGCAAATAATATTAGTCAAAGTCGGTGACGTGCAAGCCCCTTGTGGCAAGTATCTTTCACTCAAAGCCACGAAATATTTTTGCCCATCCAACTCCGCATTTATTCGTGCTGCATCCGTGGAAACGAGCGCGAACAAAGTCGCCATACCTTCATTATATCCAAAGCTCTTGAAAATGCCTTTCACTCGCGGGAATTTAATACTCGGAAAGAAATCTTTGAGGTCAATTCGGATAATCACGCCACCATTTTGGTGTCGTTGCGCATTCTCAGCAATAGAACGCCCAGGACGAAAAGCCATCGCTGCATCGTGAAGTGGAATGTGTTCCAAAATATTTTCCAAAATCCAACTTTGTGCCTGTCGCATCATCGGTTTTGGGGAAGCAATTGTACGGAATCCTCCTTTGCTTTTTGGTATTTTAAAACGATGATAATGGTCAATCGTCGCCGCTTTGCGATGATAACACAACCACGAAATTTTCTCGGCGGGCATCCCCATCGCCTCCGCCCAATCTTTCGCATTATGAATCATCGGCAAAGCGAGCGCGTTCAATTGTTCACCATTTTCATCCTTATATTTTAAGCCTGCCGAAACACCCGCACCTAAATAGAGAGGTGTTTCAATCCGTCGTATTCGGTCGGCTTCTTTTTTAGCTTTTTGTGCTTCAATCTTTTGCGCTTTTTTGACCACCTTTTCCTTTCGAACTCGCTCAATTCTCAATCGCCGAACTTCTTTAATCATCGACTCGACATCTGGCAAATTCCCCATCTCTTGTCGCAATTCTGAGGATTTTCTCCATAACTTACGTAACTCCCCCATCCCGTTTTTCAGTGTATTCAATTCTTCTGTGGTTAGATCGAGAAAACCCAATCGAATCATGTCTTGCGTGATAGCATATTCGCGTCCGTATTTCCGGACTTGCTCTTTGAAGGTGTTTAAGTTGGTGGTCATATTTTGGTGTATTTGTGTGTTAGTATTTTAGAAGCTGTTTTAAAACCCACTACCGTTTTTTTACCGAGCCATTTTCCGCCTGTTTTTAGGTTTTTATCGCCCCATTGCGATGCTATGAAACTCATAAAGCGTACTCATAATTGACTTACTTCAATTTTGTTTTAAATTCAAAAATTACGGAAAAATCGCAAAGTTAAAGGCAATATTTCTTGCTTCAAATCCAATTTAAACTTACTCAGGTTCAGCACTTTATCATTCGTGAAATCAAATCGAATATTGTACAAATTAGCATTATCCATTTTGATATAAATCGCTTCATGGAGGTCACTTTCCTCTATGATTTCGGCATTTTCAATAGGTTGATTATCTAAAGTAAAAAACTTCCTTTCGATAATTTTCTCGCCTGTCAAAACGGTGTGTAATGGTGCAAATTCTAAAGCATCCCAAGTGTCATTTTCCAAAATATTTTTTAAAACGTTTTCCTTTTCCGGCAATGCCCAATCAAATTCAAAACCCGCACTTTTTATTTGAATTAAATAGCCTTCAACTTGTTCATTATCAACCTTTAATGTCACTCGAATCTTATCCGTCACTTTCACTCCAAAATATCCTAGTTTACATTTTTTGGGAGTCATTTTATAATATTCCGAATAAGTCTTTCGCAATTCTAAAGAAGGTCTTTTATCGGTTTTTTCGACATATCCTTTTGCCAAAATTTCATTTAATAATCGTCGCCCATGATGCATGGATTGACGGTTCGTTTGGAAAAATTCGGAATTCAAAATGCCATCCTCTTCAACCTTTCCAAATCCTGTCACGACTTCCTTATCACTCACTTTTATTTCCCAAAAAGTGTTGTCTTTTTCGAGATAATTGGTCAAGGTGTCATTCGAATCATCTCGAAATCGATAGACTCGGTGATTCCCTTGGTTTGCCATCGCCCAATTCTGCCATGTCGCCAATTGCAACATCCATCGCGACACCTCATTTTGTTCGGCATGGAAACCCTCTTTTCTCAATTGATTTTTGACATCCAAAGTAGTCGTTTGGAGATGATCCGTCATCAATTTTTCAGCAATTGTTTGGATAGCGTTTCGGTCGAGTGGTTTATGAGTTGATGGATTCATTTTTATTTTTTTTGACGCTGTCCCGATGGCTATCGGGACATGATAATTATGGTTTTCGCTGATTTATTATTTCGAAACTTTATACCGTTGGGTAATCGCTCCAAAGTCAACCGTATTAAAAGTCACCCCAATCAATTCTTGCATGACCTCGGAAAAAATATCGAAAACGACATCTCTATCTTCAATAACCTCAATCTGTTTATTGTCTAATCTTAAAACCCCTTTTTTGTTGCGCATATTTACCGTAAAACCGTCGTCGTAAGTAATCCATAAACTATCGCGATAACCACCGGTTTTAAAATGTTCAAACATAAAAACCATCGCTGTTTCACTAAATCGAAATATGAACCCTTCTGTATTTTCCTTAATCAAATTTGAAATGCTCGCTTCTTGAAAAAAGTCATCATCCCAAAATCCAAGGGTGCCTTTTTCTGTATGAAGAAATTCAATGTCAGCCGTTTTGTATTTAGTTCTTGACGCTGCTTCAAAATTTGATTCTGTATCAAATCTTAATTTTACATTCAAACAATCTGCGACGGTTGCAATTTCGTTTTTCAGGTTTCGATTAATAATAAAACCGGAGATATTCAATCCCATTTTTAAAAGTATTTTGGTTAGTTTTTAAATTATATTTTCCAAGCTCTGAACTACAAACTGAGAACTGAAGCCAAAATATGTTGGCAGGGTCCCTTCCGAAGCTTGTTATGTCGGAAAAACCCGCATGTGCATTCCGCACGCTTCACCCTGCCATCTTGGTCTGTTGAGATTTGAGTTTTGAATAAATTTTTACCTTGAATTTCAAATTCGCGAGTGGTTAAGTTTTCTGTTTTTGTTTCATTTTTCAAATTCACTTTATTTGAATTCTTCAATTCCAAAGCATATTTCAAACGCTCATCATTTTCAGAATCTTGAACTTCGATTGCCTGCGAAAGCAATTCTCGCCAACGATATTTTCCTGTCAGATGATCGAACATCGCTTGACCATTTCGACACAATTCTTGAAGTGCGAAAGTCGCGTCTTTTTGAGAAATTGAAAGCCATTCCCCCAATTCCGCAGGCGTAGCAGCAAGTTTTTGGATAAGTTTGTTCAAAGCATTTTCAAGTGTTTTTTCGGAAATTTTATCACTGCCTGCCGATGCTAACAAATCGAAACTTGCCTTTTGTGCCCAATCATTCGCAGTCCAACCTGACAAGCCTACATCGAAGCGGTGACCATCAATTCCAACCGACCAATAAGAAGGCATTCCTGTACCCAATAATTTGATTTCGACCGTATCGGCAAAAGGCAACACATCATTAAAAACAGAGAGCCGTCGCCGTCCCCAGATGCGGATTTCACCTTCGAAATTGTCGCGATATATATGGTGAAATTCTCGTACCTCAATGCCCCAAGGGTCGAGGACCACGATGGGCTTTTCGCCCCGAACGAGTCGGAAACGAAGAGAACGTGGACTTACTTTTGCCTTATTTTGTTCTAGAATAGATAATATTTCATTGAAAGTTTGAGCACTCAAAGTAACATTCGTACCTGGCATCGTGGAGGCAGATTGGACTTGCAAAAACCCGCGTACCCATGTCTCTGGCAAATCAATTTTTTTCTCAACTTGACTACCCACACCCGTTGACATTTCAACTTGGTCATACGCTACCTTCAGCCATGCGGGGCGATAAGAACGGACTCGATAAATTTCATCGGCGAGTTGTTGAGAGAAGTCAATATTGGTCGTTCCATAATCAACATCGCCAAAAATTTCTAGGTTTTCCGTTGGCACACTCACTCTTCCATAACTACTTTCATCCAATGAAAATGCTTCAAAAATCACGCAATCAGGGTGGACGGAAATAACTGGGTCGAGTACCCACAATTTTTCTTTTTCGAATTTTCGAATGTACTCTCTATAGGTTTTTTCAGCTGCGCGACGCATTTTTTGTAAAGGCTGTAATTGAAAATTTAACTCCTTTATCTGCTCACCAATTAATGCTTTTTTGCCAACCAATTTCAATTTCTCCTTTGCCACATCTGAAAAATAATCAGGCAATTCCTTCAAATATTGTTGCTGAACCCATTCTTGATAACGAGTATGATCGCGCTGCTTGGAACGCCAATCTCCAACGACTACTTTTCGCAACGCCAACATCAATTTTGCATACGCCAAAGAATAGTTTATCATAGCATGTAACGATACCGGGTTTCGGCGAGACAGTTCTTGCGAAAAGCTAAAATGCGTGCCTTTTGAGTCTGTCTTTGAAGTGCTAGGCTTGGCGTATGATTGGATTATTTGCATGGCTTACTTTTTTTGTTTTGTCATCCTGAGCAAAGCGAAGGATCTAGTTATTAAAACTGCGCTAGATCCTTCGCTTTGCTCATAATGACAAAAAGAGACGTCTTCTAAACTAACTGAAAATCAGGCATTTCCTCTCCCTTCAAAGCTAATTTCGTCAACTGCTCCAATGCCCATTCCTTATCTTTTTTGTTGTGACCGCGCGCGAGTTCGAGTAAAGTTTCGACATTTACATTGAGGTCTTCTTCGAGCCGATTTTTGACTAATTCTTTAGCTTTTCGTCCACGGTTTTTCGTGCGTAAAACGGATTGGTCAAATTTTCGAGTAAATTTCAGGGTTCCTTTTTCACCTGATGAGATCCCCTCATCAGATGAATTTTTCTCGCCCAACTTTTCTACAATAAATTCTTGAATAATAGGATCGGTATGTTCAGACAAACATTCGAGTGCAAGATTTGAATCGAAGTTATCTTTTCGACTTTGAAAAAACGACATCCCAAATAATCTAACTTCAGAATTTGGACTATCGCAAAGCGCTAGTAAATTTTCCAATTCATCTGACGTGCCAGCCTTTGCTTTTTCAAAAAACTGTTGTCCAAATTTTACCGATTCAGGTAGTCCTGATTCCATTAATTCCATCGCGAAGGGAACATCCATACCTACATCTTGTGCTTTTTGAAGCGCCCAATTTCGAATTTTTGGAAGGCGGTGAGTCGCCGCTTTGAATAGTTCGGGTGAATTTGATTCAAATAAGTTTTCATTTGATTTTAGCCATCTCGCCAAGATATTTTCGAAGGCAGGATGATGGCAATCTAATACATCGGGAGATTTAATTTTAAAGAAAGTTTGACTCAAAATTGGGTCTTCTAAAAAGCGATTGACAAGTACAGAATTGTCCTCTTCTTCGGCGATTAAATCCAATAATTCCAACCAAAAAGAAACTCCGCTTTTGCCTTCGGCTATTTTTTGAATGGACGGTTTTATTCGATTCCAATTACGGTCATCAACAGCTTTTAATATCCGAATAATTGACTCAATATCAACAACTTGCATAACCAGATCAAATAAGTTCGCCATTCGATTAATTGCATGCGGATTCGTCTGAAAAATGTGTGAAAGAGCGAGCGTGAAATTTTGTTTAAAAACAGGATTTTTTATGGCTGAAATTTGACTTATAAAATCTGCAACTTTAGATTCTTCTTTTTGATATATCGTGAATAAAAGGACTTGTTGAATAACTTCCTTTTTGGGTGTTTTTGCCTCTATAATTCGCCAAGTATTTTCGGATACCCAATTATTCGAATGATGCAAACAATGAAATAAATTTTGGGCATTGAAGCGTTTTGGGTTCAGGTTAGGCTCAATTTCAGCTAATAATTTATCTCGTAGCTTAGACAATCGAGAGATTGTAACCAATATCCCAAAGAAATTTGATTCCGCATTTTTCTTTATGAAGGTTTGTCCATGTAACCTCAATAAATCGTGTCCATTATTGATAACATAAACAATGTTTTTATCACTAAAAATAGTTTGAGATAATTGACGAGATGCTTTAGTTAATAAAATTTCTGTTGCATATCTCGACTTGACCAAATGCTGAAAAGCATGCTCACTAGCTCCCTTCCAAGACAAATTCCAAATCACTCTATCCATGACCTGACTTGCTGCACTCAAATTTTTGCAAATCAAAAACCAACCAAAATCAGCAGCTAAAAAATTTTGGTCATAAATGAATTTATGTTGTGCCTCATTCGACAATTTAGGTGATGACCAGCCCTGATAACGCTCAGATAGTTTTAGAAAAATTCGGTCTTTTTGAACATTTGTAATATTCTTAAATGACACCAACCAGGACAATGTACTATTCAATAAATATATAGGCATCGTATTCAAAACTACATCCTCCCATTCAGTTTTTTCAGATAAAAAAATTGAATTCGCATTTTCAAAAAGGACTTTTGGTTGAATTAAGCTTTTATGTTTAAAAAGGAAATTTAGACTCTTTTCAATTCGATTTGAGATTAAATACTTCTTGCCTAAAAATTGAAACGTTACACTAGTTAACTCATTTACAAAAAACTCTAAATCAGATTTTTGTGCGACTTCTTTCTCTGCAAAAACACTCATCATTTTTCCAAAAATAGATTGTGGATTTTTGGTTTTAATGATTGGATTTTGAATACTATTTATAATAAATTTTCGACATTTCTCATCACTAAAAAAGTAGATTTTTGCTTTTAAATTATTGGATAAAGGAATACCTAATCGTAATTTCTCAAAACCTTGTTCAGCAGCTGAGTAATGTAAAAAGGGTGAGTCACTTTGAAAAAATTGATCAAATTGTGCATTATTTAAAACAGGAATTTCACAACCATTTCTCAAAAGCACTTTTATCGCGAACTCATACACCTCTATTGCCAAACCATTTTCCTTCAATATTAATTCTAAAACTGCTGGGTATTTATTCCAAATTTCTGAAAATTTCTCTTCCGACCTTACAATGTTAGGCAAGCCAATTTTTTGAGTAATTTCTCCACGACCATTTCTTTTTTGTTCAAACCTTTTGGAATCACCAACTAACATTTGATTCATTACCCATTGAACTTCAAAATGGATTTCCTTTTTTTGTAAAAGCATTAAATCTTTACAGATACGTACATACAACGTCTCATTCTCTATGGCTAATTTTCGTAAGTACCTCGCAGCCCGACGTTTTAAATAAGTCACCGTTTTCCATGTTGGAAATGCCCCACTTAAATCTACCTTTCTTGCCTTATCCAGCTTATAAATCATTGCCACAAAAAGAGAAGGTATAGTATCTATTTCCAATTGTTTATATAGAGACTTTAGTAGATTCCATTGTTCATCCTTTAATTGAGTACTTTGAATAAAATTCAATATTTCTTTACTGGCATTTTCATCTTTTGGTGGAAACTGCATGGCTGAAATTTTTAAGAAATTAGTTAGCGCGACTTTCCCACTTCGCGGGGTTGCGACTCTAGAAAGTCGCGCTATGTTCTCGTTACTTACACTCAAAGGACTGGCAACAGGTACTGTAGGCGGCGGGGCGAGATAGCGTACCATAAGAGGGTATCTTTTAGTGCGCCACGCGCATTTAGCGAGAAAAGTACCCTTATGGTACGCTATCTCGCTTTAGCCGCTGAATGACCCTGATGTTCAGTGAAGCCTTCCGAAGGAAGGTGTAGATTTAAAACCGCCTCGGCGAAACACCGAAGTTTCAGTTGACAATTTCCAAGTTTGCAGTTCACAGTCAAGCTGTATTTCACAAATCGAAAACTATTGGCTGAAAATGCTAACGAGTTTTTTTGGGTTTTTGAGGTATAATAGCGTGACTCTATCAAACCGAAAAGACTTTTAAAAAAGAAGCTCGATTTTGAAGAATCACGCTAAAGGCTTTGCTACTTTCAATCATAGGACTGGCGATAGGTACTGTAGGCGGCGGGGCGAGATAGTGTACCCCATGGGGGCGATTTTCGTGCGCCACGCGTATTCAGCGAGAAAAGAGTCCCTGGGGTACACTATCTCGCTTTAGCCGCTGAATGACCCTGTCGGTCAGTGAAGTATGTGGAAGTTTAGGACAACCGCGGCGAAACGCCGCAGCTTCGATTTACAAATAAATGTATCTCGAATGATGCTAACAAAGCTTTTGATTTTTCAAGGAACTGTTTTAATTACTAATGTGTCACAAATATAGTGACGAAATTCATTTATGAAAACTTTTTAGTTATTATTTTTCTTTTTTTTTTTGAATTAGATCATTTTTATAATCAATTTAATTACATTTTAAGCCATTTTCGTCAACGCATTGGTGGGAATCACAATAATATTTTAGAGCCAAACTTGATTTTTATGATAAAATGGTGGAAGCAAACAAGTAAATAGAACTTATTAAGGGGTTTCGATAATAATAATCTAAAACAGACGTAACAGATTCTTTTAAATAAACTAGAACCTCCTCCTCGAACCATTCATTTTTCCGCATCCAAAAACGATTTCTTGGAGAAGGGTGAGGCATTGGAATATATTCTGGTAAATATGCTCTCCAGGTTCGAACAGTTTCTGTCAAGTTCTTTTGTCTAGATTCACCCAAATACCGCTTAATCGCATATTGACCAAAAAGCAAAGTCAATTTAACTTCAGGCATCATTTTTAATAAAGGGTCATGCCATGTTGGTGCACATTCAGGGCGGGGAGGAAGATCTCCTGATTTTCCTTTACCAGGATAACAAAAGCCCATTGGGAGAATACCAAATACTTCAGGATTATAAAAAGTTGCTTCATCGACACCTAGCCATTTTCGAAGATTTTTGCCGCTTGGATCATCCCATGGAATACCTGTTTCATGAACCTTTCTACCTGGAGCTTGACCAATGATCAATATTTTTGATTTTGGATGAATAGAAAAAACAGGTCGAACTCCATGAGAAAGGTAAGGTGCGCAAATAGTACAATTTTGAGCTTCTTCGATGACATTAGTTTTTGGATTCATAATCAGGGCAATCTATTTTTAATTGATTTTCTGAAATAGAAGATTGTAAATATTGACAATAATGGGTTTTTCCGCCATGACCAGATTTATAATAACGACAGGAAAAACACATTCGTTGCAATTGAATGACACCGATTTTTTGTAATTGAAATATAACATTGAATAAAGACTGAAACAACGCTTTTTTGTCTTGATTCTCTAAATTCTGAACTGCATTCAAAATATTATTTGCGAAAAACTGGGTTTGTTCAACTATCTTTTTTCCATCTGAAGTTAGTCTTAAAGAATAGCTTCGAGTGTCCGATAGATCTTCTTCCTTCACTACTAATCCCTTCTTCAAAATCGTCCTAACTGCTTCACTGACAGTTGCTTTTGTTAGATTAAATTCTTTTGCAAGATAGGTCACTTTACATTTTTCCGTATCGTGAAAATTCAAAAAAAGGAGTAATTGTATTTGAATAGGGCTTAAACCAATTTGTTTGCTTTGCTGCCAGAGAGAAACTCGAAATGCTTCTGAAATTCTTTCAAGACCAACAACAATTTTAGCATCCAAACTTTCATCGTGACCTGATGGATCAAAAACAGAATTATACATAAAAAAGACGGATTGATTCAAAAATGATTAATCAACCCGCCCAAGTTAAGCTAAAAATAATTAGCAATCCTAACTTTTTAAATCGAAAAACTTAACTCGCCTTTTCATCAGCCATACTAGCGCCAAAGTTGAGGTGTAAAACATTGCCTGAACCGGTTACCAATGCAGGAACGGATTTCACTCCTAAAGTTTCAGCTCTGGAAATTTGCGCTCGTTGAGTACCCAAATGAACTACTTCCAAATCTACTTTTTGAGTGTCAATTAAAGTAAGTACTTCTTGTTCTGCTGATAAACAAACAGGGCAGCCAACGTGATAAAAAACAGTTTTTTTCATTTTGAAAAATTTTGGTTAGAAAATAAAGCTTAAATTTAGTTAGTAATACTAACTAAATTAATCTTCAAACAACTCATTAAAATTCGAATGATTAGATTTACATTTCCCAAAATCACAATAAAATGAATATTCAAAAATCACTTTTTCTTCTTTTCATTGGCGTTTCTTTTTTCCTACTAAATATTGCTTGTAATAAAGACACTACGAATAACGATCAAACTGATGGTGCAGATTTAGTCCTGCATAATGGCAAAATTTACACAGTCAACCAAACACAAAAATGGGCGGAGGCAATTGCAATTTCTGAAGGAGAAATTATTTACGTCGGCAACGACGAGGGAATGGATGAATTTATTGGTGACAATACTAAAGTCGAAGATTTGGGCGGAAAAATGGTCATGCCAGGCATCCATGATGTGCACCAACATCCTCTAGAAGCTATGTCTCCCTTGGGCGTTTGTTTTTTGAGTAATGAAGAAGAAGATGCCGAAAAATTCATTGGCGAAGTTTCGGGCTGTCGACATGAAAAACCTTCTGGAGTTGATTTTCTTTTTGGAGGCGGACATTCGATTTTCACCATTTTAGAAGCCGAAAGACCACCTGTTGATATTCTGGATGATGCGATTGAAGATATCCCTGTTTTAATTATGGAAGAAACATCGCATTCGATGTGGGTCAATTCGAAAGCCTTGGAAATAGCAGGAATTGATGCCAATACACCCAACCCATCTGGTGGTGTAATTTCAAAAGATGAAATCACCGGCAAACCTGATGGTCTTCTCTTGGATGGCGCTGGTGATTTTCTGATTGATGCTTTTTAGAAACCAACCGCAGCCATAAAAGATTTAAATTATGAAGGACTGTTGGAAGCCATGCCTTTACTTTCCGAAAATGGAATTACGTCTGTTTGTGAAGGTCGAACCTATTGGCGACGTGAATTTCAAGATGCCTGGATGAAAACTGAAAATGAAAATGAATTAAGTGTTAAAGCCGTTTTGTGCCTTTGGGGTTACCCACATTTAGACGATACAGAACAAATCGAAGAGCTTAAATCAATGTATCAAAATGACCCTGATAAATTGGTTCGAATGAGTCAAATAAAGCTATATAGTGATGGTATTATTCCAAATACCACTGCCGCCATGCATGAAGAATATGATTTAGATTTAGGATTTTTACCCGAAAATAAAGGACTAAATTATTTTAGCGAAGATCGAATGACACAATATATAACTGAGCTCGAAAAAGTGGGTTTTGACTTTCACATTCACGGTATTGGAGACCGAGGTATTCACGAATCATTGAATGCAATCGAAACTGCTCGTCAAACTAACGGAGATGTAGGTGCAAGACACCGCTTAACACATCTAGAGGTTGTTGATCCAGCTGATTATCCAAGATTCAAGGAGTTAGATGTAATTGTTGATTGTCAAGTTGCTGGAGAATTTACTCAACCTGAAAACTGGCCTGAAAATGAGCAATTTATCGGTAATCGAGCAAACAATCTTGTGCCTTTAAAAGACCTTCATGATGCAGAAGCATTTATGACATTAAGCAGTGATTGGGATGTAAGCGATATGAATCCTTTTGTGGGAATACAAAATGCACTGACACGGGTACCACAAAATTTACCAGACCTAGAAACAGTAATTAAGGCTTATACGATTAATGCGGCTTATGTAATGCGGCAAGAAGATTTAGTCGGTTCCCTAGAGGTCGGAAAATTAGCTGATTTGATTATTTTGGATCAAAATATTTTTGAAGTTCCAATTACTCAAATTAGTCAAACGAAGGTTCTCAAAACGTTTTTGGAAGGAGAAGTTGTTTTCGAGAGATAATTAATTAAACCGTTGATTATCAACTAACTATTCTTCAATATTATATGACCATTTATCATTCGATAATATTTGTCTATTTTGGACTTCCTTTTTTAAGGGAGTTGGTAAGAAATAACCTACCCATTTTACTTGTTCTTTTTTTATTCATTCATCGTTAAAAAGCCTCGCTATACCTTTGGGTATGCCTACGTTTTTTGCCTTGACCGAATAAAATATTACTACACAAAATTGGGTGCCTTATTTTTTACCAACTCCCTTAATCAAAACAATCAAAACATAAATGGAAGAAGCGAAAATCATACATAACAAGGAATTGAATATTTGGGAAGCCTTAATTCCCGTCATTGCGCTCATCATTATGCTTGCCTATAATGTTCTTTTCGTTTTTGGCGACGATGCATTGAGTGGTTCTAATCAATTTATCTTATTAATGGGTGGGGCAGTGGCAGCCATTGTTGGTTTTAGAAATAAGGTGTCTTATGCACGAATGATTGAGGAGGTCGGCAATAATATAAAATCTACAACAGGGGCTATTTTGATTTTGCTTTTTGTAGGTGCATTGGCCGGAACATGGCTTATAAGTGGCATCATTCCTTCAATGATTTATTATGGTTTGATGATTTTGAATCCGACTATATTTCTTCCAGCAACAATAATTATTTGTGCAGTTATCTCTATTGCAACAGGTAGTTCTTGGACAACATCTGCTACTGTCGGAATTGCATTAATAGGAATTGGGCAAGCGATGGGTTTCAACCTTGGAATGGTAGCTGGAGCAGTTATTTCGGGTGCTTATTTTGGTGATAAAATGTCTCCGCTTTCCGATACCACCAATCTCGCACCGGCGATGGCGGGTGCTGAATTATTCACTCATATTAGGTATATGGCATATACGACAGTGCCTACCATTTCGATTACGTTGGTCATTTTTATCATATTAGGATTCACTCAAAGTCCTACAGGTGATATCGATACAACTGCATTATTAGGTTCTATTGACGAAGCTTTTAATATTAATTTATGGCTATTTTTAGTCCCTGCAGCCGTTATTTTTCTAATTGTCAAAAGAACAAAACCATTAATTGCTTTATTAGCAGGTACCCTTTTAGGTGGTTTGTTTGCCATTATTTTCCAACCGGATATTGTAGCAAAAATTGCAGGCACAGATTCTCTTTCATTCACTGCTGCTTATAAAGGCGTTATGCAAGCCATGACGGTAGACACAGCAATTGAAACCTCCAATGCTGAATTGAATGACCTGTTTTCTGCCAGTGGCATGAGTGGTATGTTAGGTACCATTTGGTTAATCATTTGTGCGCTGGTTTTCGGTGGTATTATGGAAGCGATCGGTGCATTGTCGAGAATAAGTGGTGCACTTTTACAATTAACAGATTCCATTTTTGGATTATTTGCAAGTACAGTAGCTAGCTGTTTGGCAATAAACTTTACTGCTTCTGACCAATATTTGGCAATTGTCGTTCCTGGAAAAATGTTTTCAAAAGCTTATGAAGAAAAAGGACTAGCGCCTGAAAACTTAAGTCGAACATTAGAAGATTCAGGTACTGTGACTTCAGTTTTAGTTCCTTGGAACACCTGTGGAGCTTACCAGTCTAGTGTATTAGGTGTCTCTGTTTTTGATTATTTTGCTTATGCTATATTCAATTATTTAAGTCCTTTTATGACCTTACTTTTTGCCGCATTTAAAATCAAAATAAAAATGCTTAAAGAAGGTAAGTAAGTGCTTGGACATAAATAAGTTACCTATTGCGCGCCATCGCCTACGGCTAGGCGCGCTAAGGAGGTTTGGAGGGCAGTTTAATTGAATAACCTGATTTTCAGGTTATTCAATTAAACTGCCCTCCAAGACCACCATTGCTGCAACGGGCGCCTTTGGCGCGATGTTGCAGTAAAATAAGTGGAAGTTGTTTATGTCTTAGCACTTACTTAAGTAATGAGTATTCCTAATCGTAACAAAAGAACTCACTGATGCCTACTATTATCGATCTAACCAAGCCCATTCAATATAATGCGAATGACCCTTGGTTTATGAAGGTCAAAATCAAACACAAACCCCATCGAAAAGCAAAATGGTTGATTCGCTTTTTAGGTTTACCATTCAAGCTTTTTCCGAAAAATTTTATGGGTTGGGCAGATGACACGATCCAAAAAATGGGCGTTCATTCGACGACTCATATTGATGCGCCTTGGCATTATTCGCCAACGGTAGGTGGGAAAAAAGCAAAGACCATTGATGAAGTCCCTTTAGATTGGTGTTATGGTGATGGCATCGTAATAGACATGTCCCATAAACCTGATAATGAAGCAATTACAATTGAGGATCTGACAGCGGATTTGGCAAAATCAGGTGCAAAAATAGAAGCAGGAAACATCGTTTTAATCCGAACAGACCGCGACCAATTTATGGGAACCAATGAATTTCCTGATCGAGGTACCGGCATGAGTGCAGAAGCGACAGAATGGCTTATAGATCAAGGTATCAAAGTCATGGGAATTGACCAGTGGGGTTGGGATTTACCACTCCGGTATCAAATCAAAAAAGCCAAAGAAACAGGTAATTCGGAGTTGTTTTGGGAAGGTCATTTAGTGGGTGCAAGAAAAGAATATTGTCATATTGAGCAATTAACAAACTTGAAGGCTTTGCCTGCTTTTGGATTTAAAGTAGCTGTTTTTCCGATGAAAATTGTAGGCGCTTCGGCCGCTCCGGCACGGGTGGTGGCGATTATGGAGTACTAAATATTACTGCAACTTTAGACAGATGTAATAGACTTTATTCTAAAAGGTTTTAGGAGATAAAAATTTTGGATTTTGTTTTCAATCGAGGCACGCACAGAACCTAATAGCCTTAGCTATTAAGGTGAGTACGAGACGAAGAGTGAAGGCGAAAGACTAATTTTTAGCCATACAAAACTTTTTAGAATAAAGTCTAATCCTTTGTTTCAAAAAGAATATAGATTTTTGCGCTTCTAAAATCTGAAAAATCAAAAAAAATGCATAAGTCAAACTTCTATTTCCTATCTATTCTAAGTTTCTTTCTTTCCTTTTCTATCAATGCACAAACGAGTTTTTCTGCAAGCCCACAACTCATAACTGCCTATAAATCAGCCAACATCTTCGTTTTCTATAGTTACACACAATTTGAAAACCTAACCAACGATACACTTCAAATGCGGTGGATTCGGACTAAAATTGAAGGCACTCAGTCTATAGGTCAAGGCGGTGGCGGAAATAGTGCGGTTTGGGATATTGCAGTACAAGACCCTAATAATTTTTACATGCCAGCAAATAAATTAGATAGTGCCGATTTCTTTTTGCCACCAATAACAGGATCAACAGATAAATTCATACTTCAACTTTTTCCTAATATGGCGGCTGGGGATTTATATGCTGAATTTATGTTTTTCCCAATTGAGAACCCAACTGATACCTTGACCGTAGTGTTTGATTATACTGCCTTTGACCCAACGACCACGGCAACTAATTATTTAGAAAAAGATTCTTTTATGGAAATATTTCCAAATCCAACCACAGATTTTGTCTTTTTGAGAAATAACTCCTATCAAAAGATAAAAATTGGTTTGTTAAATTCTAATGGAAAAATATTGGACGTTTTTGATATGCATGAAAATGAATTCAGGGAGTTCAATTTGACGAGATTTAACAAAGGAATTTATTTCGTAAAAATTGAAAAAGAGGGTAAAATAGACATTCAGAAGATTATACGGAATTAAGCTTTCGTCATTTAGTACTTGATTAGAACTACAAGAGCCTTTGATTTCTGTCAATCAAAGGCTCTTTTAATGATTTATAATAAGATATACTTCATCAGGTTATCGATTCAACTGTATATATCCCGTCCTTGTATCTTCTCCATCTATTTCAATCATATAAAAATAGGTGCCATCAGGTAAATCTTTGCCTTCCCAAGTTCCATCCCAATCGTTCTGATAATTTTCAGACTCATATACACGTTCTCCCCAACGATTAAAGACATAGACCTTGTGGTTGCCAAATAGATTCAGCCCTTGAATAACAAAAGTTTCATTGACCCCATCATTGTTTGGAGAGAATCCATCATAAACGATGAGCTCTGTACATTCAACATAAACGAAAACCGTCGCTGTATCACACCCAATAGGGTTACAGACAACATAAGTAAAACTATCAGGTACTACACTATCACAATAACCTGGATCAGGCACATAATTGGCCGTGCCATCAGGTAAGAACAGGACATCACCGTTATTAGGCTGATTTAGAATGAAAAAATCCTGCACATTTAGGATAATGTCATTTTCGAGTACGTTGATACCAATTGGCAAATCCATTCCCGAAGTCACTGTATCATTGACCGCAATCGGCAACATATCATCACTTGGCAAAGTCGTTATATAAACATAAGTCGTATCACACAATCCGAGGTCATCACAAAGAATAATGCAAGCACTATCCAAACCAGGTTCGATCCCAGTATACGTAATACACGTATCATTCAATATTTCAAAAAGGACGAATTCACCAGAAGCATCTTCACAAACATTCTCTATAGTAGCCAGATTGCCTATCAATTCGGTCGTATCAAAACATAAAGTATCCGTCGCACCAACTAAAATTGTACCTTCAAAGATCTCAGTATTGAGACAATCTAATGTCGTGATTAAAGTATCGCGACAACCGGTGGTTGTATCTTGAAAAGTCAATGAGAAAGTTCCAATTGGAAGCGTAATCGCCGTTCCAAGTGGAATAAAGGAAGAATTAATCGGCAAAATAGATACTGCTCCGGTAAGGTCTTGTGTTATTTCTAGAGGTCCATAAGTAGAGTTTGAATTGCCTCCTGTGATCAAAGTTCCTATTCTTTCCCAATTGCCTGTTGGGTCAAGCATATTCATCAAATCTACTAACTCGTCGCAATCATCAAACACACCAGTAGCATCATTCCCATTAATTATCCAACTATCTAAAATATAGGGTCCAAGATTTCCACTACTTGGTAAATTAATACAATTAAGGCTAAAAATACTATCAAAATTGCAGGGTACAAGTTCTCCCATATAAGGCACCCCATTGACCTGAATGAGTTGGTTGGATAATTGAGGCAACAATATTGGCAAGCAAATTTCCCCCTCTCCTACTGAACAATCTAATAGATTTAAACCAATATTATCTTGAGGAAATAACTCCTGAGTACACGGAGCCGTCACCTCTATAAAAGCCTCAATCGTGAGGCAGGTATCTGCAAAAAACACTTTAAAGCAAGCAGTATCAAGTCCTATCGTATCGCCTGTAATTTCGAGACACCAATTCATTTCATCAATCACAAAATTCGCATTACCGGTTTGCATATCTATACACGTATAACTAATACTATCAATAACCGAAGGCTCTATCCCATAATCTTCTAAACAGAAAATCACAGTTTCACCTACCGGAATAATTTCTTCTATAAGGATATCATCTATCGTTTGGCATGACACTACTATGTTAAAAGTGTCTGAACAGCCTTTTATCGTATCAGCAAGTACTAATTGATGGAACCCTGTATCTAAAACCATTGCTACATTATTTGGGTCAAGATCGCAGGCTTGAACCGCTCCCGTATAAACCACTCCATTGTCCATTATCGTAAAATTACCAATTTCGAATATCGAAACATCCAAGCAAAATTGAGTCATCGTATCACAATCCGAAACATTGATAAACTCATCAGATAATGCCATAATTCCACAACCTGTAGAATCAGTTTGACAGTCGACTTGAACCAAAAGCGTGTCTTCGCATCCCAAAATCATATCAATGAATACTAATTCATGAAATCCTGTATCCAACTGGATCTGAGTGCCATTTGGAAATAATTGAATGTTTAATTCTGCCATTCCATTTGCACCAGTCGAAATCTGATTGACAATAATATCGGAGTAGGTATTATTAGTACCACAATTAGTAATTAAAAATAGAGGTTCGTTAAGCTCCCAGGTACCCATATTGTCCCATAAGTTCATTGAATCTACGAGGGCTTGAATATCTTGAAATTGACCATCAAAAGTGCCCACTCCATCAATTGTCCACGAGTCTAATTCGTAAGGGCCCACATTTCCAAAGCCTGGAATCGTAAAATAAGTATAAGCCAAACAAGTATCATTATCACAACCTGAAAGCCCTCCAGCATATACATTTCCATTATCTAAAATGCTCAAATTGACAATAGCATCTAAGGGCACAGGCAAACAATATTCAGCAGGGATTTGACAATTATCTGTAATTAGACTTAAGGTATCATTTGTAAAAAGATCGAAACCTGAACATATGGGTTCAACGGTAATAAAAACAAAAGTTGTATCACATAACCCAGTAACATCACATATAGCCACACAAGCCGTATCCAATCCTTCATAATTTAGATTAGGGGTGTAACTAAAACAATCAACGCCAATAGGATTGATGGTTCCATTATTTGGTGAATCACAGATGACGAATGAATTTACCCCATTTAACATAGTTGTATCAAGGCAAAAAGTATCAGAAACAGTATTAACTATGGTTGAAAGATTTAAAATTTCATTTTCGTCAATCACTAAAACATGGAGTTCATCCTCACAGCCATCCACTGTATTTTGAATAGTAACAATATGGTCGCCGAAGCCATTGACAATAATTTGAATACTCATAGGAATACCTATTAAAGTTGACTGAATCGTCGTAGTAAGCATCGTTCCAACATGTACAAAAATAATTTGACCATAATCTCCATTTAAATTTGGACTAAATAAAGTTGTACCTTCATCTATCCATTCACCAAGAGGATCCCAAACATTCATAGAGTCTACCAATTCAGCAATATTTTGAACAGTAGACATAAATTGTTGTCCATTGGTATTCCAAGTCACATCATAAGGTCCATCATTTCCTTGCCCAAAAATCAAGGCATAACCATAGATATGAGCTGAATCAAAATCACATCCAGTATATCCATTGATATAGGGCAAACCATCCACCATTACATCAAACATATCGATATCTTCAGGTAGTATTGGCAAGCAAATTTCTACTGTGGAATCTGGCGAGACAATCACAAAATCATCTTGAGAAAAAATATCATCACATAAAATGGTACTATTGATTATCAAGATTGTAGTATCGCAAAGCGAAGGAACAGAATCATCACAATGAACGACACAAACTTGAGTCATCCCTAAGAAATCATCTTCCAAGTCAATTGTAGCACATTCTTCATCAAGAGAAACGGCTACATCAGTAGAGAAAATCCCACAAATTTCGGCACTTATTATATTCCCAGGTAATTGCAAAATATCTGAAGTCAAACAAGTATCAAAAGGCTGTGTTCCTGGAGCCTCTATAAAAACAAAATCTAATGGAGGCGGTGCAATTTGAATACTCTCTACCGCAACTGTATCTGAACAACCAGAGACATCAGTAACAATGACCTCGAAATTTCCGAATACATTAAAATTAATTTGTGAACCTAATCCATTATCACATTCGCCTGTACTTGTGACCAAGGTTCCATTAACTGAAATTGAATAATCATCAATTTGATCGAAAGGAATAGGCAAGCACAAAATGGCGTTACCGTCAAGTGATCCTATCGTCATTTCATCAACTGGAATAATATCAAAACTAGTACATGGATCTGCAACATTTACAATCAAAATAGTTGTATCACAAACTGCTGGGCTACTATCATCGCAATGGACAACACATACCTCTGTCGTACCTATAAACCCATCATTCGGATCTAATGTAATACAATCATTATTCGGAATAGCTGCTATTTCAGTAGCATTGATATTACAAATATCTGAAGTCAAAATATTTGGCAACTGAATCAATTCAGCCAAACATGTATCAATAGGCTCATCATTTGGAAGCGATAGAAAAAGCGTATCATTTGGCACACCTACAGAAACAATGACAATCGTTGTATCACAAATTTGTGGGATGCTATTGTCACAAGCCAAAAGGCAAAAGGTGTCATTTCCGACAAAATCTTGTGTTGGAAGATAATATACGCAAGAATCGGTTCCTCCGACAAAAGGAACATTTCCATATTGCGGTAATTCGCAAACACCTAAGCTACTGATAAAGCCACTGAAAAATTCTTCTCCATCCAAACAAATATTATCTGAAGGAGTATTCATTAAAGTAGAAACCAATATCGTATCAATGGTTGGTAACTGACCCGTTAAGTTAATTTGTACCGTATCCATACATCCTGTATTTGGATCTGATACGATGAGCTCATGGGTGCCAATACCATTCAAATTTATATTTGTTCCATTAGAAACAAAAGTGAAATTAGTCATCAACAACGACTGTGTCCCTGACCCCATATGGGTGATATTCATATCTCCATAATTACCACCAGGAGCCCCACCAATGATCGTACTTGTGGGTATATTAATTGTCCACATTCCAGCAGGATCCAAACCATTCATAAAATTCACTAATTGATTGGCATCTTGAAATTGCCCAGAAAAAGATCCTCCATTAAAATCCCACGAATCGAGGAGATATGGTCCGCTAAATCCTCCGCCAAAAAGGAAAGAATAAGTGTAAATAACTATTGAATCCTGATCACAACCTGAAATTCCTCCTATATATGGGTCATCATCCAAAAATAAATCTAAAAAAGCCGCTTGTGAAATAGCCAAAGGAAGACAAACTTCAGTGGGGTTGCCTGCAAATGGTAGCGTGATCGTATCTTCAGAAATAAAATCATCACAATCCACGGTCACCTCCACTATCGTTGTATCACAATTATTAGGATCATTATCAAAACAATGAACTAAACAAATCAAATCTGGTGAAACTCCCGAAAATCCATCCGCAGGATCGAGCGTTACACATTCATCATCCAAAGCTGCCGCAATAACGGTATTTTGATTTCCAAGACTACAAAAAGTAGCTGAAGTAATAAGTCCTGAGATTTGAAAAACGGATGAGTCAAGACATTCAACCATTGTTGTTTCGTAAGGAATACTGACCTGAACCGTATCTACACAAATAGAAGAACCACCTAATAAAAAGGTATTTTCACTCACACAAGAACTTCCTACAAATCTTAATGCAATCATATACTCCTCTGACCCTAGGTTCATAAAAGTTGGGTTCAACTGAAAGTCTAAACCACCATTTATACTGTATTCAATTGTACCATTTCCACTGGCATTTATTACCAAAAAGCCATCATTTAGCCCACAAGCCGAAGGGACAGTTGATGTAATAGTACCAAGTGTTGGCACATTGTCTGGCTCTTCTAAAACTAATGGATTTAATACATAACCAACAGTACAAGTACCATCATCATTTCTAACAAAAATATTATAGTTTCCAGCTGCGAGGCTTGAAAAATCATTATTAGCCGACCAAGTATCTCCTCCATCAATAGAATATTCAAGAGTTCCATTTCCTGAAGTTGCAATTATTGAAATATCTCCATCTTCGACTTCACAATCACTGGGATCGTTAAATGTCACTCCCGAAATAACGGGAGAGAATTCAAATCCAGAAAAATTATTTGCAAGAATTGGAGCCTCTCGGCCAGTTTCTATTTCATCGATAGGGAAAGTATGCTGAATATTTGGAGATACAAATCCATATAATAAAGCTATGAACCCTAAAAAACACATTGTTTTCAGGAACAAAGAAGAGCGCTGACTAATAAGACTTAGCCATCTAAAGAGGGGATTTAGAATGTTCATTTTAACAAAATTTGGTACGTCTCGATGTTGCATAGTGTACGATGATACTTGGATTAATAAAATGCCAAAATTCATTGCCAAAGTCAATCCACTCCCTTCCGAATAAAAGTTCGATCGCATTAGTTTCAAAAAAGAGTAATGGAATACAAAACTGAGATTGGGAAAACCAAAAGCTTTTTCATTTCCAGAACCAATTCTCAAAACAAAACACTAAATAATCCGCATAGGGATGGGCATCATCCATAGTTAAAAATAGTGCTTGTTCTGTCTTTAAACAGTACCTCGGTTTGTTCTGGCTAAAATGTAAGATCGTTTAAGTCTTTATAGAGTAGAAAGACCAGTTAAATAAACTAAATTGAGTGTATGAGTGGGGGAGTTTATTATGAGGCAAATATATATCATTTAAGCCAGTATAGGATTGTAATTGATATTAAAATCCAAAATCTATACCAAAAGCATTAGTTGTTTTACGGTATTTTTTGATAAATAATCCCTTTTTTTAAATCAGGGAGGAGGATTAAAGAAGTATTAAGAGTATTAAACTAGCGTAAAATGATCCTATTTTTTCAAATTGCTAAAAGTCCTTCTAACGCTTGATTTCACATAGTAAGGAAATTATTAATTCATTAATAAACACCTAGGATTGATATTTATACATTAAAAAAATATCTGAATTGTTGCTATAATATCTGACAAAAAAGATGGATTATTGTTAGATAAATATTTGTTTCTCAAAAAGTTACAGATCTTAAAAGATTTGTTTTCAAACAAATATACCTCCTTGAAAAACATATATAAATTTCGCAGTTTCAATTTAACTTAAAAAACATCTTTTTCTGCCGAAAACCGGGTCTAAAAAAGATTCCCAGTCGCAATAAAAAATATCCTTTTGGGAATTTTATCTCCACCATTCAAGATCAATTTTTTCATATAAAAATTGAACAAATAAGCTGAACACACATCACCAAAACCGATTAATTGGTGCTGATTTATTTCGAATTTTGAGAACTAAGCTTAGGTAAACAATACATGAGGGCATTAGACACTACACTATTTACCTAGTTTGTATTTCAAAATTCTCAACGATATAAAAAACAAAGATTTTGAAACAACTTTACTTTTTAAAGACGATTCTCGTTTCATTTTCCTTATTGCTACTCACAGGGCTTCACGCCCAGGATCTCCACTATTCACAAGTCGGTAATTCTCCAATGAACCTCAATCCTGGTTTGACAGGTGTTTTCGATGGGGATCACCGTCTAATTGCCAACTTCAGGAACCAATGGAAAGCTATTCCGGTACCTTATCTTCAATTAGCGGGTAGCTGGGATTGGCGTATTCGAGATAAAAAGGAGCAACAAACACCATGGTCCGTCGGAGCGATTTTCAATTATGATCGAGCAGGAGATGCGGAGCTCAGTTTGGCTCAATTAGGCTTGAATGGCTCATATGCATTAAGACTCAATAAAGCAAAAAGACATTTTTTCACACTTGGTGGAAATTTCAACTTCGGGCAACGCTCCTTTGATCCTACTGGCTTACAATATGGTAGCCAATATCAGGTCAAAGAGGGGCATATCTCTACTAACCCAACCGGTGAAACATTCGGTAAAACCTCCCGAACATTTGTAGATGTTGGTATTGGAGGGAACTTTCGTTTGCAAGCACACCAAGATAGTGCTCGACATCGGTCAAAACTGGATTTAGGAATGGGTGCCTTTCATTTAAATGAACCACAAAGAAATTTCCTAGATAATGTAGATGATCCACTAAAAAGGAGGATTAGCGTTTACGGCTTAGGTACATTAATGTTGGGTGCGCAGTTTGATTTATTATTACATGCCATGGGGCAGTTTCAAGGACCACACCAAGAATTTGTTTTTGGTGCCGGCGGCTTATTTCATTTAAATCAAAAAAGAACAAAAGAATTGGCGTTACAAGCTGGATTAGGATATCGCATCGATGATGCACTCATTCCTTGGGTGGCTTTACATTATCAAAATTGGCAGTTTCATGTCAGTTATGATGTCAATACTTCCGCATTAAGAGAAGCGACCAATAGAAGAGGCGGACCAGAGGTTTCCATCATCTACATTATTAAGCAAGTACCAATCATGAAATATTGTGAGTTGTGTCCTACTTATATGTAAACCTATTTCCTGAGTTGGTTTTATGAAGAAGGATGAGGTTTATTTTAACCTTAATCTACAATGAACAAGAAAACTATCATCATGAGAATACAACTACTCTATCTTATAATATTTTTACTTAGCTGTTCCTTCACTCATCTACACGGACAGACTTTAAAACAATATGAAAAAAAAGCAGAGGAAGCCTATGCGGAACACAACTATTCAGGGGCACTCGCTTATTATAAAGTAATTTTAGACATAGACCCTAATCGAATAGATGCCCTATTTTATGGAGGAGAGTCTAGTAGGCAAATGCGGGTTTTTCCTCTTGCCGAATCAATGCTAGAACGAATCCCAGATACTTCTAAAACAGGAGCTTATTTTTTAACTGATTTTAATTTGGCAAGCGTCAAAAAAGGACTCAAAAAATATGATGAAGCCATCGTTTACTATCAAAAATTCATTGGGAATAAAAGTGGATTAGATGATATTCTATTAAAAAGAGCTACAGAAGAATTGAAATATTGTGAATGGGCACTAAATCATTTAGACAATGCCGCTCCGTTTAATATACTCCATTACGATACTACCATTAATACCTACCTGACTGATTTTGCTCCATTAAAAATAGGAGATGCCCTATTTTATACCTCCGGATGGAAAGAGAAAGGTAGTGACGAATATGCCAAAACCGTCTCCAGAATTTTCTGTTCCATCGGAGAGGAACAAGGTGTACCGATTCCAGAAAATGCAACTGAAAAAGATAAACACACCGCTCACATTGCTTTTTCCAGTAATGGTGAACGCATGTATTATACAATATGCGAAGAAGAGCAAGGACTGATTAATGAATTTAAATGTAAAATCTATTACCGCAATCAAACCTTAAAAGGCGGATGGAGTAATCCTTATTTACTGCCTGCTAGCATAAATTTGCCTGGTTACACAGCTACTCAACCAGCCATTGGTTGGGATATGGAAAAAGAGCAAGAAATTTTATATTTCTCCTCCAATCGTCCTGGAAGTATCGGAGGAATGGATATTTGGTATAGTATCATCAATGATACCATTTACGCTACACCCACAATTGTTGATTCCGTGAATACAGCCTTTGATGACATAACACCTTATTTTCATCAAGAAAGTAACTCGCTTTATTTTAGCTCCAATGGTCATCAAAGTCTAGGTGGGCTAGATATCTTCCGTTCTACAAAAACAGCCTATGGTTGGTCTCCTCCTGAAAATGTAGGATATCCAATTAATAGTAGTTACGATGATTTATACTATTCTTTCAATTCTGAATTAGCACAAGGACATTTTGCCTCTAATAGACCTGAAGCCATGTGCGATGATCCCTACAAAGAATGTACTTGTGATGATATTTTCTATTTCAATATGGAAGTAACATTGGATATTTTGACGTTCAATGAAATCAATAACTACGACCTTGAAGGGGTAAAAGTAGAATTGAAAAACCTTACAGACAATATCATCGATACATTTATTATAAATGAAGTTAGTAACGATTTTCATTTTCCTCTAGTTTTAGAAAAAGATTATCAAATTACTGCTACCAAGAAACAATATAGAGGCGCTACTACTGAAGTAAGTACTAAAGGAATTATTTATCCTACGGTCTTAAAAGAATCATTGTACCTCCGCCCAAATATCGATTTGGTCGTGCTGACGTATGATGCGATTAGTAAGTTACCGCTCAATGAAACCTCCATTCGACTAACAAGAGAAACATTAGATACTGATACGAGCTTGGTTAATGCATTCGACTCAAACCAATGCTCTTTTTCGCTAGATTTTGAACAAGAATATACAATAACGGCAGCAAAACAGAACTATTCAAGCGATTTCGACTCTTTTTCAACAGTGGGCTACTATACACCCACGGTCATCACCAAAGAATTGTACCTCACTCCTTTCCAAGGTCTCCCATTGACCCTCTATTTTGATAATGCTCGACCTAGATATATCAATAGAGAAGACACTACGACACAGCTTACTTACGCTCAAACTTATGAAAGGTATTATTCAAGAAAAGGGGTCTTTCTTAATGGTTTTTCAGCGGGTTTAAGTGGTTTTGAGAGAGAAATTGCAAGAGATACCGTCGGAAATTTCTTCGACAATGAAGTCAAACAAGGCTACGAAGATTTAATGAAATTTTCTGAAATCTTGGCGGATTACTTGAAAAGAGGAAACCGAATTGAAATAATTGTAGAAGGCTATGCAAGTCCACTTGCGGCAAGCGATTATAATAAGAAATTAACAGGAAGACGAGTAAGTAGTGTAATCAATCAATTTCGAACCTTTCAAGGAGGAGTGTTAGCACAATATATTGACAGCGAAAATTTAGTCATAAAAGAAGCACCTAAAGGAGAAGATGACGCCCCTGATGGAGTAGACGATAGCCCTGGAAATAGAAGAGAATCAGTCTTTGGTCCTAAGGCCTCTCGTCAGCGACGCGTTAAGATTTTGGACATTCGCCGACAGGAAGATATTTTCTCTTATACGAAAAAATAGGATTGTCAATGAATGCTTTTAGGAATAGATAAAGGGCTTTCCTAAAATCATTTCAACAACACTTTGGTCATAAACCATTATGAAAATGAACTTACACAATCGATATAAAATTATGCCTCCTTACAACTATAGTTTAAAACTTGGTAGGCTATTTCAATTAGCCATTTTAATATGTTTGGTATTTCCTCTTTCAGCTCAAATCAATCTGGATATCACAATTGACGAACCATCCTGTTATGGCTATACAGACGGTAGTATTACCGCCAATGCTACTGGAGGAACGGCACCTTATTCCTACCTATGGAGTAATTTACAATCTGGACCAACTGTTTTTGGAATTGGAGCTGGAGATTGGGGAGTGACTGTCACAGATGCAACTGGAATAACCGCTACTTCCACCATAACTGTTGGAGAGCCTCCTCTTTTAGAAACCAATATTGAACCTTTTGGAGATATCTGTTTGGGTACAGATGGTGAATTGATAGCGAATACTACGGGAGGTACCCCTCCCTATAGTTTCACTTGGAGTTCGGGGCAAACGACTCAAACTATTTCTAATTTAGCCATCGGTTTTTATAGTGTCACCGTCACTGACGCTAATAATTGTTATATCACGGATGGGACAACTATCAATAACCCGCTTTCGATTGAGGTCAAATCAACAGATGCTAGCTGCTTTGGTTCCTCCGATGGATCTCTTGAAGCGATTGTAACAGGTGGAACAGGACCTTATAATTACATCTGGAATAATGGATCAACAGACTCTAATCCAGATATGTTGCCAACAGGAACTTTTACCGTTACGGTTACCGATGTAAATGATTGTACGGATACTGGGACAGGTATTATCAATGAACCATCAGATATTGACATTACGATAGATATAACTGGACAATGTACAAACAATATAAATGTAGAGGTTACCGCAACTGGAGGTCCTGGAGCGTTAACCTACCAGTGGGAGCATGGTCCCACTTCCCCTAATTTATCAAATCTCAGTGAAGGGAATTATTCTTTAACGGTTACTTCAAATGGTATTTGCAAAAAAGATACTTCTATTGTAGTAAGCGATGGTGTCGAGATCAATCCTATGCCCAAGCCAGCTGGATGTGATAGTACAAACCAAGGATCAGTGACTGTGGAAGTACTTAATGGAATAGCTCCATTTACTTGGATGTTAAGCAATGGAATGACTTATGACAACGAATTTATAAATGGACTCTCCCCTGGTGATTATTCTGTAACTGTAGTTGATGGAGCAGGATGTAGCGAAACAGCAGATTTTGAAATTATACAAACAGATACAACTTTTAATGCCTCTATTGATTCCACTCCAGCAAGTTGTGGAAATATATGTGATGGAACGGCTACTATAACCATTTTAAGTGGCACACCACCCTACTCCATAATATGGAACACTGGAGATACAACCGCAACAATAACTAACCTTTGTGAAGGGGACTATTTTGCTACAATTTCTGATGCTGCCGGATGTGATGACGATCTAATGATAACAGTTGGCAAAAAACTACCTGATTTAGAAGTTTCAACTGATATTACCCATGCTGATTGTGGGGATAATTGTAATGGCGCCATTACCGTTACAGTAGAAAGTGGTGGAATACCTCCTTATTCCTATCAATGGGATTCATTGGCGATGAACCAAACTACGCCTACTATTACAGATTTATGTCCAGGAACTTATTCAGTTACCGTATCCGATTCATTAGGTTGTGAAGTAGTGATATCCTCTACGGTTGAAGAAAAACCGGTGGATATAGAAATTGAGACTTCAGCAACACCTGCTGGTTGTGGAACGAATTGTAATGGAACGGCAACAGTTGAAATAATCTCTGGTGGTACAGCTCCATTTTCAATTCAATGGGATGCAAATGCAAATAATCAAACAACGGAGACTGCGACCAATTTATGCGCTGGAACTTACTCAGTTACCATAACAGATTTCTTTAAATGTACCGTAGATACAACGACTGTCACCGTACCTGACTCTCCTTCTCCGATTACCCTCGATTTCGATATTATTCAATCTAGTTGTAATGGAGATTGTAATGGTTCAGCTACTGTAATACCAACAAATGGGGATGCTCCATATACCTACAAATGGGATGCTAATGCGAATAATCAAACTACACAAACTGCTAGTAATCTATGCCCAGGTGAATACGAGGTAACTGTTACAGATGCCAAAGATTGTACAAAAGTAGGAACCGTTAAAGTAACCGAACTAGGACCTTTAAGTATTTTAATTGAAGTAACCGATGCAAGCTGTCAAAATACGCCAGATGGGTGTGCTGAAATCATAAATGTTTTTCCTAGTAATCCACCTTTCACTATACAATGGAATAATGGGGCAACTGATTCATTAGTCTGTGGATTATTACCTGGAGAATATGAAGTGACGGTTACAGATTCATTAGGTTGTGAGGGAATTATCCCTGTTACAATAGGGTCAGAATCCTTCGTTGAAGCCAACATTGACTGGCAAGTAGATACCTGCCTAATGCAAGATAGTATTTTAGTTACTTTTACTGATGCTTCCATAGTTGATCCAGTAAATGATGTTGTTACTTCATGGAATTGGCTTTTTAGTAATGGTGATACGGCTAATACTAATACGGTTCAAATATGGATGACAGATCCATCAATAGGTGTCACACTCATAGTTGAAAATGCAGCAGGTTGCAAAGACACTATAATGGAAACCATAAATATTGACCTTTTCAATTGTACCCTCCCAACACAAGATACAACTGTCTGTCAGAATGAAATATTGATCCTCTCCCTTTCATGTTCTTCAAACGATACCACACTAAACTATGTCTGGTCTCCTGCTGATATGATTATTGGTGGTATAAACACTTCTTCAGCCACGATCAATACAAGTACACCTGGTGAATTTGATATTTGGGTAGATATTTCAAGTAATATTGGTTGCGTCTTTTCTGACACTACACATGTTACCGTTGTTGATACCTCATTAGCTGCATTAGACTTGAGTTTAATTGATTTTGATCAATCTTGTGACACATTGGAAATTTGCTTTACGAACGAAAACGACCCTTTAGTTTTTTCAAATTATACCTGGTATTTTGACTATCCAAATTCTAGCACTTCTTCCACGGATTTGGAGCCTTGCTTTGTTTATCCTAATACTGGAGGTTATACAATTGCTTTGGTTCCAAATGCCAATTGCCTTGACACACTCTTCTTAGACATTAATATAGAGGAATCCCCTGAGGCTATTTTTGATTTTGTGATAGGAGATTGTTCAGATGAGGTATCTGTTAAATTTGAAGACAAATCTACTCCTTCTAGCCTAATTAATTCTTGGGAATGGGATTTTGGAAATGACAGTACATCAACTATGCAGAATCCTGAAATTTTCATAAAAGATTCTACGCAAATTTTAGACGTAGTTTTAACAGTAGAATTTGAAGATGGATGTATAAGATCTTATACTCAAGAAGTAACTGTTCGAATATTTGATCCTGGAAACCCTCAAGATACGATTGTGGCTTGTGGCCCTGGAATTGAAGTTGAATTAAATCCCAATGGCGACTCTACCTATATTTATAATTGGTCGCCACCTGATGATTTAATATCTGACCCATCTTATTGGAATCCAATTGCGATAATAAATGATACAACTACTTTTTTCACCAATATCGATAGTTCTGATTGTGCAGTTGTCAAAGAGGTTACGGTCGTTTTCGCGGAATCAATTATGCTAGATTTGATGCCAGATTCCGTGGTTCTTTGCAAATCTTTAGATACAGTTTTAGTTGCCGAAACGAATGATAATCTAACAGATATGGAATTTGCTTGGTTTAACACAACTCCATTTACAGATACGCTTTCCAATATGCCTAATTTAAATGTCACAGTCGATGACCCTACGATGTATTATGTTGTCGTTACTGACGAAAATAATTGCGCCCAAGTAGATAGCGTTTTAGTTGGAAATTATGAAATCAACCTGTTCCTACCTGATACTTTAAACATTTGTGCAGGGAATCCTATTGAGTATACCATAGAAGGGTTACAAGAGGATTATGAGCTCACTTGGACACCATTTGATCCACAAAATTTTGTGCCAACGGACAGTGCCACCTTTAACTTAAGTGCATCCAACCCTCAAAATTGCTTTTTCAACGAAGACCTTTTCATCAATTTTGTAGATGTAAATGCTTTAGTAGATGTTACGCCCGTACTTGATACAATCATTCTTGGAGAAAGTGTTCCAATCACTGCGACGAATATTCCTGGATTCCAATACAGTTGGTCAAATGGAGAACTTTTAGACGATCCAAATTCTTCCAGTCCAAGTGCTCTCCCTGATCAAGTTGGATTAACCACCTTTATGTTAGATATTGAAGATTTAGTATCCGGATGTAGAGGCACCGGAGCATCCACGATTTGCACTATTACGGATTTGTGTGATTATCCAATGATTTTCTTTCCAAATGCATTTACGCCAAATGGAGACGGTATGAATGATGTACTGTATGTTGAAGGGATTAATATTGACGAAGTATTCTTCGCCATTTATAACCGGTGGGGTGAAAAAGTATTCGAATCATACTCACAAGAAGAAGGCTGGGATGGCACCTTTAATGGAGAACCAGCACAAGGAGATGCCTTTGCTTATTATTTGCGGGTCAAGTGTTTTGAGGGAGGTGAGTACTTCAAAAAAGGAAATGTTACAGTGATTCGTTAGAGTCACAAATATTACAATCGCTTTTTTCATTCATAAAGGCAAGGGATTCGTTCTCTTGCCTTTTGCTTTTTATTTCAAAAAGTATTTTAAGCTTACCCCTCCGTAAAAATTTCTTGGCAATCCTGGATAGTAATATCTTGGAGCATTCCCTCCAAAGCTGCCTGCATTTATTAAGATCATAGAAGCATATTGCTCATCTAAAACATTCCGAATACCTCCAAAAACTTCAATATCCCAAGAACTACCCAAGGTTTTCCTATAGCCAAATTTCATATTTAATACTGCATAACTATCTGAATAAACTGAATTATCATCGCGCATAGGAAAGGCATCCACAAATTGGTAATTGACATTCCCGAAAAAACCTAGATTATGAACATAATCCAATCCAATATTCAAATTATGAGGTGGTGTACCTGTCAATTCATTACCTGAATAATCATTTTCATCATCTACAAAATCCACGAACTCATAATTAGAATAGGTGTAAGTTATGAAGGGAACAAACTCACTTCTTTTCCAATAAAGCCAACTTCCAATATACAGCTCCAGCCCTGTATGTCTAGTCTTTCCCGCATTTATCCCTGAAAACTGGTCAGGACCAATTCTTTTCGCAACCAATAAGTCCTTAACTATCATATTATAAACAGTGAGTTCATATTGAAATCGTGAATTCAATTTTCCTCGACTCCCAAATTCAAAATTCCAACCCTTTTCAGGTTGAATACTTGGGTTAATATTTCCGTCTGGTGTTAATGTTTCTGAAAAAGAAGGTGGTGAAAATCCATGACTGACATTGGCAAAAAGCGAAACCCGATAATCAAATTGGTAATTCAATCCTAGTCGTGGTGACAAAACCCAGTCGAACGTGTAATCTCCCGATAAATCAATACTATCATTTACAAATCGATCTTCATATTTATACAGCGTATGATTGAGATTTACCCCAGCCAAGAGTGTCAATTCCTCCGTTAATTTTTGATGATATTGGGTAAAGAAATTATAATAAATTCGCTCCTCTTGATTATTACTTAACTGACCGCCCAATGCTCCATCATTCGTTTCAAATGTTTGCCATTTATAATCTTGCCTAAAGTTCTCCATCCCAATAGAAAACATCGGAAACGGTTGCATTTCCTCCTCTAGTTTATCAATATCAAAGCTAGTTCGAAAACCATATGATTGACTACTTTCATCCAAAATATTGAACGGACGAGATTCATAAGCATTGCGAAAATTTGTGAAAATACTCGATCGATTTTTAATAACATAATCACCTATTTCTGCCAATTGAGATTTGTGAGAAAGTCCAATCAAAATTTTATCATAGTCTTCAAATCCCCTCACTCGCCCCCATGTAAATGCAGCCTTTTCGGGTTCATTTTCATAATCATCTCGATTCAATGAACTTGGAATAAAGGCTTTCAAATGGGTGAAGTTTCCAAAAATCGTTGTCTCATTATTTTCGTCAGAAATGATTTTACTTAAAACCGAAAAACCCTCTCTATCATATTCATTATTATCTCGATAACCATCGCTGTGGGTGTTATTATAATTGAGCTTTAAATTAAAACTCTCAGCCTCATTGGTGTAATTAAAATTAGAGGCATTCCTAATCAATCCATAAGAACCAATTGTTGTTCTTGAATCTAAAAAAGAATCTTCAAAATAGGATTTACTACGAGTTTGAAGATGAATCATACCTCCCAAGCCTGCTCCATAAATACTCGCTGTCGGGCCTTTCCAAACTTTGACTTGCTCAACCATACTTAAGTCAATGTCCTCAATCGTGGTTTCACCATCACCTGAAGTGAGTGGAATATCATCCAAATAAGCCCGAATTTTTGTGGTCGAAAATGGTGACCGGTTACCAATTCCGCGCATAGTAATTCGATTGGTATTCAGGGCTCCAGAGTGCATATAGACTCCCGAAACGCGATTTAAAGACGCAGTAATAGCTACTTCATTATCTCTTTGGAGGTAGTCTTTTGAGATTTTCATAAAAGGTACCGGAAGGGTAAGGTCGATGGGAGAGTCGATTATGATGGGGAAATAACATTCCTCAATAGAAATGTCTTCTTCCATTGTGATTAAAATAAAAGAATCCAAAGGAGGAGAAACAACTTGAGATTCAAACCCCACATAACTTACCTCTAAAGAAGCATTAGGATTGGGCAATTTTAATTGAAATCTTCCATCAAAATCTGAGATAGTGCCTATTTGGGTTCCACTAACTAGAATACTAGCACCTAGTAAAGGAATTCTTGATTCTTCTGCGACTACTTTTCCATTGATTTCAATTTGAGCCGCTAATTGTCCAGTCCAAAAACTAGAACCCAATAAAAAAATTAGGATTATTCTCATAATGAAGGTTATTTTTAAATGGAAAACGGAAAGATGAAAATCTTTTATGTTTTTACACAAACAAAGAGCCCTTTTATGTCTTCGTTTCAAGACTTTTTCACATTTTAATCGATAAACTATTTCCTTTGATAATTTTTTAGGCATTTTGATTAGGCTGAACAACAGGAAGAACAATAAAAACAAAACCGTCATTAGTATGAAAAATCTCTTATTCACCTTTCTTATTCTTTCTTTATCAATTATTTATGCCCAAGCACAAGATTGGGATAAAGTAGAAATAACCGCCGAAAAAGTGACCGATAATATCTATGTCCTTTTTGGTCGAGGTGGTAATATCGGGCTTTTTGTTGGTGAAGATGGGGTCATGATGATTGATGATCAATATGCGCCATTATCGGAAAAGATTGCGGCGAAGATTGCAGAAATTTCAGATAAGCCCATTAAGTTTTTATTAAATACACATTGGCATGGTGACCATGCAGGTGGCAATGAAAATTTCAAAAATAAAGGTGCGATTATCGTAGCCCACGAAAACGTCCGTAAACGACTAAGTACTGACCAATTTATGAAGGCCTTTAGTCGCCAGGTTGAAGCAAAACCTGAAACATTCTGGCCAGAAATTACCTTTGAAAAAGATATAACCCTCCATTTTAATGGCGAAGATATTATGGCATTTCATACACATAATGCGCATACAGATGGAGACGCAATCATCTACTTTATGAAAAGTAATGTGATTCACATGGGTGATACTTTTTTCAAGGGACGATTTCCTTTTATTGATTTATCCTCTGGTGGCTCTATTGACGGTATGATTGCAACAGCAAATAAAGTTCTTTTCATTGCCGACAATGAAACTAAAATCATCCCTGGTCATGGGACTTTATCGAATAAAGTGGAATTGAACGAATATCGAGATATGCTAATGACCCTACGCGACCGTGTGAAATCAGCGTTGAAAGAAGGTAGAACAGCGGCAGAAATTAAAGCTGCAAATTTGACAAATGGATTTCCAGAGGAATGGGGATCTGGATTTATTAATGCAGAGCGAATTATTGATATAATTTATACGGATCTAACGCGAAAGAAATAATAGGCTGTTTCCAGTTCACTCAAAAAGATAGTTTTACGAACTGGAAACTGTCTATTGAATCCTATTTCTTCGGAACTGTATATTCAATGTCCCAATACCCCAAATAATCTGCCAAAGGACCTAATCCTACCTCCTTCCGACGAATGTCTACATTGGATTCATCTTCGATTGGAAAAGGCTCAAATGCACCTGTATTAGGATTCCGTCGGACTTGCGAACCATATAATTGTTTCTCATCATTTCGCATACGAACTCGGTCGATGAGTAACGCCAAAGAACTCCAATTGGCTTCTCCATTATTGGCAGCTTCAGTCATTATAGGTAAATATTTCTCTTGGACTTTTAGACCAGAATGTTGAACAATCAAAAAGGCAGCTTGGGCAGCACTTCCTTTTACTTCTGATATTTTAGGCCAGCCATGTTCTGCAATAATTGCTTCCAGACGAGCCAAATTCTCTTCATTCAGTTTTGATTTTAAATCCCATAGCGCTCGATTAATGGGAGAAAAACGATCAATTTGTTTGTCCGCCAATTGAATATGATAATAATAAGCTTGGTCTTTCATACTCATACTCCATAGTTCCTTCGATAATTCCAGATTAGGATATTCTCCAAATTTGGCTTCGACTTTTTCAACCTGCATATCTTCAATCTCTTTCCAACGCTCGTCTTTTGAAATAAAAAATAAATCAGGATCTGTCAATACCCGAACAGAAGTGTCACCATCTAAAGCCCATTTTAAGTAATGAAAAGCCGAATCAACCTGACGACTTATCGAAAAATTACATGCCAAATTATAGGCATTATTCATATCATTGGGGTTATTACGAAATTGCTTCTGGCCAGCGTCAATTGCTCCTCTCAAATCGCCTGCTTCCTTTAAACTATCAACTGAGGACACTTGAAAATCTTGGCCTATAAGAGTGGTGAAACTAATGTAAAAAATACCGAGAATAAGAAGCATATTTCTAGACATGGCTTTGTTTTTTTGTTGGAGTATGTCTAAAAATTTCACAAACTGAGAATCAATGATTTATGGTCCTGGCGATAAATTATTAAGGGAGTTTGCCGAGGCAAATGCCCGCAATAATTTGAAGGCAGGTTCATAAAGCGTTGGTTTTTAGGAAGTAAAAATTTAGACATACTCTTAATAGGCTTTTTTCCAAAAAATATTCTCTGTCTAAAAATTAGTCTTTTGGATTAAAGTCAAATGATTGAGTACAAGATTAAACAAATTTATTTACACAAATAATTACGATCCGTTTAATCAATATCTACAGTAGTTATGCAAAGTTTTGAAATTTTCTTTCTCCGCAAAAACAATTTAGTTTTTTAACGAAAAAGAAACATTTAGTTCATTTCAATTATGTGAAAGTCGGATGGAATTATACCGTCGTCGAAAAGACGAAAGAAGATTGGGTTTATGATACGACCTTGCTCGGATATAGCAATCAAGATCATTACTTTAGAGATAAGTTTCTAAAAACTGAAAGAATGACCTTGATTGAATATTTGAAAACTTTGTAAGCTTTAAAGGCATTTTAATAGATATGAAAAACCCATTTCTCAAAGAAATTATTTCTCAATTAGATAAGGTTTCAGAAAAAGTAAATACGAATTTTGGGCACTTGAATATTACTCAACTAAATTGGAAACCAGACTCAAATGATTGGAGTATTGGGCAGTGCCTAGACCATTTAATAGTAACAAATCATCAATATTTCCCAATTTTCGAGTCATTCGCCAATGGGACTAAAAGACAAAATATATTCGAAAGGATGGGTTTATTGTCCAGTGTTTGGGCCAATTTATTAAAAAAAGCCACTCAACCAGAATCAAAACGGAAAGTAAAAACTGCCTCTGCTTTTGAACCATCGGAGAGTGCTGTTTCAGATAGCATTATTGAAGATTTTTTAAAGATGAATGAGGTTTTAAAAGCCATAGTTCTAAAAATGGACTCCTTACATCTAGAAAAAATCATTATGTCGTCCCCCATTTCGAATTTAATTGTTTACTCCCTGAAAGACGCATGTATCATTTTAGCAAAACATGAAGAGAGGCACTTCAATCAAGCTATGGAGATAATGAAACTTGCAGCCTTTCCAAAGTCGAAATAACTTAGTTTTTTACTTTTTCCGATAGGAAATAGTGACTTTTGTATTTGTAAATGTCAGAATGACTAGATACCAACTTAGACTATTCAAATAATTGTCAATGTCGAGTTTTGATCGATAAAAATTTATTAATCATTCCTCCTCATTCACAATAATTAACCAAACTTTTTAGAATATGAGATCTATTACCATGATCGCCATTGTCGCAATCGGACTTATCTTAACCATGATGGGTTGCGGCAAGTACAACAGTTTTGTAGAGCAAGAAGGAATCGTTGAAAATTCTTGGAGTAAAGTTCAAAGTGCCTATCAACGCCGTGCAGATTTAATTCCAAATTTGGTCAACACCGTAAAAGGACAAGCTGATTATGAGAAAGGAACGCTCGAAGCAGTTGTTAAAGCTAGAGCTAGTGCAACTTCGACTAATATCGATGCTTCCCAATTGACGCCAGAAAACATGGCCCAATTTCAACAAGCCCAAGGACAATTATCTTCTGCCTTGAGTCGATTATTAGTTACCGTTGAAAAATATCCTGATTTAAAAGCGAATCAAGCTTTTATAGAATTGCAAACTCAACTAGAAGGTACTGAAAATCGAATAAAAGTCGCTCGCGATAATTATAATGATGCCGTAACAACTTTCAATATTTCGATCCGAAAATTCCCGAGTAATTTCTTTGCAACGGTATTTGGATTTGATGATAAAGCCCAATTTGAGGCTCAGGCAGGATCTGATCAGGCCCCAGAGGTTCAGTTCTAATTATTTAGAAATTCACAATTTTTAAAAAGATGGAAGATTGAATTGCCATTTCTAAATTCAATCTTTCTTCTTTTCACCTTTCCCTTACGGAATGATTCATTTTTTCAATAAACAGCAGGAAGAATATATTATCGACGCCATTCAAGAAGCCGAGCGTGTAACTTCTGGTGAAGTCCGAGTGCATATGGAGCGAAAACTAAAAGGCACTGTCTTAGAAACAGCAACCAATGTTTTTGCAAAATTAAAAATGGATGCAACCGAACAGCGCAATGGCGTGTTAATTTTTTTAGCACCAAGACAAAAGCAATTTGCCATTATTGGTGACAAAGGGATTAATGAAAAAGTGCCCGATGGTTTTTGGGATGATGTGCGAGATGTTATGCAAAAACAATTTCGAGCCGAACAATTTGTCGAAGGAATTTGCGATGGTGTCCAATTGATTGGTAAAAAACTGCAAGAACACTTTCCTTACCAAAAAAATGACCGAAATGAATTGCCTGACGAAATATCTTATGGCGATTAGGAATACGAATAGAATAAATTTAGATTCTTTGAGTTAATTATTTTTTCATTTAAGGAGGCAAAAAACGCATACGATGCAGGGCATCAGCGAGTATTTTTAACGAAATCAAATGGGAAAAGAAGCAGTCAAGAATGCAAAGTTATTCTCTCCACATTCCTTAATTAAAGGTGCGCTGTTAAAAATCTAACCAATGAATCTGAATTCCGTCTTTCTTAAATCTGTTATATTTTGCTTTTTGACCCTTACCTTTTTTGTCGCTGAAGGAAAGCAAATACCTGATCGCCCAAACCCCGCAAGATTAGTCAATGACTTCACCAATACACTTTCTAATACTGAAATAAATCAATTGGAAAGAAAACTCGTTGCTTATGATGATTCTACCTCTAACCAATTCGCTATCGTAATTGAAAACACCTTAGATGACGATGACTTGTTTGATTATTCTTACCGAATTGCCAGAGATTGGGACATTGGACGTAAAGGAAAATGGAATGGTTTATTGATTTATGTAGCAGTTCAAGATAGAAAAATAGGGATTCATGTGGGGCAAGGTTTACAAGGTACCATACCCGATGCACTTGCCAAACGCATCATAAATAACATCATTCGTCCCGCTTTTCGAGAAGGACAATATTATGTAGGTCTAGATCGCGCCACTAGCACCATGATTGATCTGGCAAGTGGCGAATTTCAAAATGATGAACCCGCTGAAAAAGAATTTCCTTGGGAGGTTTTAATTGTAATCGCAGCAATCATTCTTATTATATATTCTAATCGAAATGATGGTGGAGGCTATTATCGTGGTGGCCGATATGACTATGACCAAACCAAAAAACGCGGGAGAAGAAGAGGTAGAGGCGGTTGGATTATTTTCCCAGGCGGTGGCTTCGGCGGCGGCGGAAGTTCGGGAGGTGGTTTTGGAGATTTTGGTGGCGGCGGATTTGGTGGCTTCGGCGGCGGTGGCGGCGGATTTGATGGTGGTGGTGCCTTCGGGGATTGGTAAGTAAAAATCAACGTTCATGTTAGACAAATCAACGTCCACACAAATAAAAAAGATGGCGCTCGCCATCTTTTTTATTGCCCTTTTTGCTCAAATCACGATCAATCTACCCGCTCAATCAGGTGATATTCCGATAACAGGACAAACTTTTGCCGTTTTGTTAGTTGGATATATTTTAGGACGAAAATGGGGAACCTTGGCAGTCTTATTTTATGTAATCTTAGGCTCAGTAGGCTTGCCCATTTTTGCTGATGGCGAATCTGGAATTAATGTCCTTATAGGTGGAAGCGGAGGTTTTATCTTCGGATTTATTGCTGGTGCTTTTTTAGTGGGGTGGCTAAGTGAATTGGGCTGGACAACCAGTTTTCAAAAAAGCCTTATCGCTATGACGTTAGGCACTATTACTATTATTATTTTCGGGGTAGCTCGACTAACTTATTTATATGATTTTAAAAGTGCTTTAGAATGGGGATTCTATCCCTTTATTATTGGTGGGTTGATTAAAATTATTCTAGGGGCAGCCGTTTTGCCTGTTTATCATAAACTTTCCCCTACTCAGAGATGAGGCTTTTTTTAAAAAAGATCATTTTAATCTTCTCTAAGAGTATGTTTGGAATTTGCGTTTGAATGATTTTTTGAGGAAATATCATTTTGAAGGAGGCATTTTTCGCAGTCAAATGCGGGCAATTTGAGGAGAAAAATAACGCTGTGCAAAATGATATTTGCCGAAAAATCGCCAAAATCAAAATTCAAACATACTCTTAGGAACGTGTAAAGAGTAAGTTATAAAGGTTTGGGGAAATTATTTTGGTTTTTAGCCGAGGCAGAAAACGCAGTCATAGCGGGGTTGTGTAAAAAGTCCATTTTGGCGTATTATTAAAATAATAAATAATGTAAATTTTACTGAAAATCAATTTTTAATAAAATTTAATAATCAACAACTGATGCTGTTTTCGACTTTTTACACAACCCCTATTTTTAACAAAAGATAAAATCAAAAGAATCCGCCTAATGTTATAAGTTATTCTTTACACGTTCCTAATCTGGCAAAGCCAGTATCATAAAAAGTGAATTAAATTCTTCTTTGCCTTGATGCAAAGAAGCAAAAATCAAGGCTTGGGATATTTTGGCTAAAATTCAATAGCCCTC
>JANSWP010000080.1 GCA_024743405.1 Bacteroidota bacterium | reverse complement strand
TGGGTGAATTATTTCAAACATGCCACTGGTTTTCAGAAGTTTAAGGATTTGGATTCTTGGATACGATGTCGATTAAGGTATTGTATTTATGAACGCAGTGGTGCGCAGCAAAAAAGCTCTGGGAGACCTTTTTAACGAAGAGAACCGCTAGCGGAAGGGAGGGTGGAAGCGTCCGAAAAGGCGGCTTCGAGCGTTTTTACAATTGGGAGTTGAGCCAAGTTGGGCACGTCGATTTGCCTATTCTAGAATGGGCGGATGGCGAATTGCATGCAGTCCGATTATGGGCACAACGGTTACGGAATCTCGGCTTCGACAACGAGGTTATATTCCATTTTTAGAGTATTATCTTAAAGTCAAACATGCGGAACCGAAATCCAAATCAAAATCTAGAAAGAAAAGGTAAATTGTTCTATGAACCGCCTGCTACGTGATCCGTATGGCAGGTGGTGTGAGGGCTCTGAAGTGGCGATTATTCGTCACTTCTTGCCACTCGATTACAAACAGTTCTTTTTCAAATTCCTTTATTCTTTCCTGTATATTAGTTCTAATCCCTCATAAATTCCTGTGGGCAATATGGAATGATGATCCATTTCTTCATATTCTTTTGATTCAATTCTATTTCTTTCGTTTTTGATTTCTTCTAATCCCTCAGTCATTTTTCTAATGGGGGTTATTAGCATTTTACTTTCTGATTTACCGACTACCACATATATGTTCACATCTCTTTTTATTCTTTTAATATTCTCAATTGCCAAGAATTCTGATTTATTCCACCAAATTGAAGGAGAAATTAATATGTAATTTTTAAAAATTTCAGTTTGGTTAATTAGGCAATAATATCCAAATAATCCTCCAAAGGAGTGACCTAATATCCCTCTTGACTCCTTGTCTATATTATAGGTTGATTCAATTGTATCAAACACTACTCCTTTCATGAATCGTATAAACTCTTCTGCTCCTCCAGTTGTCTCTTCCTTTAACTCTACCGTACCTGATTTCATGGTGATTTTCATTTTTTCTTTATCATAATTTGACGGTGTATAATCTTTATTCCTTTGTTTATTCCAAGCACCTTCATCTCCTTTTATGGATAATCCTACCAATATAACTTCTTCCATTTCTTTGGTCAGGTAATTAATCCTATAGGATCCTTTTACTAAATCGCTAAGCCACCACCCATCTAAGTAGTATAAAGTTTTATATGTTCTCTCGTCATTATAATTAATTGGAAGTGTAATAATTAACTCATATTTTTTTCCTTCATCACTTTCTACTTCTTTAATAATGGTCTCCAATTCATTTTTATGTCTATCTTCTTCTTGACCTCGTATGCCCTTAATACTTAGAATTAAGAATAAGACTGATAGGACTATTATTCTTTTCATTTGATTTACTTTAGTGAATGTACTTTTTGGTTACATCTATTTATTGAGCTAATTCTAATTCAGGGAACTGGCTTCTATTTTAAACCTTGACTGTCGTTCATAACTTATTGATTATCTATACTTTAAATTAAAATTTTCTCCGAATCTTGACAAATGTACTTCTTTCTGAACGTTTGTTCTTTAATTTAATTCCAGTTTCCGAATAAGGTAATTGTGTGTAACGGTATAGTATATGAGTAGTAGCGGATTTCTAATCACAAACCTTTCGGTATTACACTGACCATTGTTTTAAGTTTATATTTTCGTTTTATCACTTAAACCGCTAATAATTATATACAATGTTGTAAATAGTTTTTAATCGGATTTGTATTGCTCTATATATTTTTTGATTTCAGTATGGTTATATTTTACAGCATATTGAAGTGCAGATTTCTTATTTGTAGCATTTAAATCAGCTCCATTTTTGAGTAAGTGCTTAACGGCATCTAATTGCCCGTATTTAGCAGCATACATTAAGGGTGTTTTTCCAGTGCAATTTCCCTCTAAATCTGCCTTTTTATTTACAAAGTATTTAAGCGACTCTATAGATTCAAATTTAATACTCAATGCCAAATAATTATACAATCCACCGTTTATTTCATGACACTTGTCTAATCTATCTATATCAATGAGTTCCTCTATTCTTTGGATATTTCCGTCCTTAATTGCATCTAATAATTTTAAGCTAATCTCTGTTTTAGTTGTAGCATCTTCTTCAGAAACTATCGAACTTGTACAAGTATTACAAAACAAACTTTTAAAGAAAGAGGCAACACGATTAATTCTAAAATCCTGACCCTCTTTGGATCTGTATATGCCATGACCACCACCTAGGACTATTGTTAAATCATTGCATACTCCTGCTTCGGTTAACATTTCATGAATTGGCTTAGATCCAAATCCGGTTTGACTTTTGCCAATAGGTACTGTTTTATCTAAATCGCCATGAAAAGAAATGGTTGGGATTAATTCTCCAGAGTTAAAAACAATAGGTTGAACCGCTCCCATGAAGTTGTATATTCCTTTAATTGTTAAAGTTTGATCCTTATTTGTTACAGAAGATTCTAAAGAACCTAGAGTTGATTCAAATTGTGGTAATACCATATTCCATTCCGATTGACTTGCATAACTTGTAAAAAGAGAGGTGACTGCTCCTGCACTAGATCCACCAATAAAGGTCCATGATCTGTCAATTTTCAATCTTTCTGCCTGAGAATCTATATATCTAAGTGCAGTATTAGCGTCTTGCTGTGCTCTATATACCGCTTTTTGAATATCACCCCTAACATTTGGATCAAAACCTAATCGATAGCTCATGGTAGCTACAACAAATCCTCTTTTGGCAAATTCCTTAGAATGATAAATCATACTCTCTCTTGCTCCTCCATGAAAACCGCCACCATGAATAAGAAGTATACAAGGGCGTTTTTCTAAAGTATCTATTTTATTATTAGGAAAATATAAGTCCATTTTTAATTCTTGTGACTTGCCTAAATAATCAATAGCATTCCCATAGGTTATATTTTTGAGTGAATCAATTTGGGTATCCGAGAAATACTCTACTGTTGTAAACCTTTGGTCTTGGTCACATAATTGCCCTGAAACATAGCTTGTTGTTAATACCAAGCATAAGATAAATAATGGTTTAATTTTTTTCATGAAATTTGTGTTTTTTAAAATTATTTACAACGGTTTGTGTATTGTTAGTTGCGTGTTGAGTTTACGAAGTGAATCAGAAATGCGATAGCATTTTAACGAAGTAAACTGTGTAAGGGTTTTCCTTACTATCTTTATGTTGATTTGTTGATGATTGTGATCGTTTCAAATCTGTAGCAATTAATTATACACGTTGTTAGCTACTGGCTTTTCATTCTTTTTCATTCATAATCAATTTCAACCCTATGAGCCCAATACTTAATTCCAAAATTAAGTAAACAATTAGCAACCAATGAGAAATTCCGTCTACTATGAGACTTAAAATTCTACCTCCGGCCAGGCCTAGCATAAACACAACCAAGCAGTACATTGCAGGTCTCCTGAATTTAGGATTAGAAATTCCGAGAAACCAAATGATCACTTGACCAAAATACAGTCCCATGACAGCTCTCATAATATGTTTTAGATTCACATTATCAACATCGAATCCATAAATTGGTGTTAACGTCTTTTCTGGCATAAAGCCATAGCCCAATGCGATTGGAATTAACCCTATAGCTGCGATTAACAATAATAGTCTTTGTAACCGTTCATTAGTCATTTTGTGTTGTCGTTTTGCGTAGCTTGTAGCTAACGGTCTCGGCTATGATTTCGTTGTGGAATCATCCGCAGGATTATTCCGCTTAGAAATCAGCCATTGATTCATACTTTTATTTTGGTGTGGTAAAAAACCACAATGAATTATAGCCATTGTTAGAGCCACTTTTTTAATTTCCTTTTAGTTGTCGGTCATAATCATCAGCGTCAAAAGTGCCAATTGAATTTTGAATCAATCCGTCATTATTCATGGTCCATTCCTCAAAACCACTGAAATCAACTTTATTTCCACTTCCGTTCGGTCCATTGTTTGTACCCTTAAAAGTCCAATAATATCTATAGGTACCATTTTTTTTAATTAATCGGTCCATGGTTAATTCCATATCAGGAAATGCTTGCATAAAAGATTGAGCGGTTTTGGCTAATTGATCTCTCCCTACCGATGGTGTTCCTTTATTAATTGTCAAAACCCCATCTTTTGCGTAAAAAGAAGCCATTCTAGCAGGTTGTCTGCTATTCCAAGCTTCTGTATATTTTTCCCCAAATTTGATCATTTTGTCGTGCTCAAACATGTCTAATTTATTTTTATCGTTTTGTTCACTAATAGCAACATTCTTTGTATCCCTTACATTGTTGTAAATTCCTTTGTTAACCTCTGAATCTGTGCTAATGATGTTGTTTACATAGGATCTAAATTCTAAAAAAAATAAAGATTCTCTATTTTTCCAATATTCTTTCCAACCCGGTTCATCCTTAACGGCTCTTATAGCAGCAGTAAGAGATTCTTGCATATTGTGTTCAAGTGTACCTTGGTTTTCCAAATAAAAACTGTTTTGAAAAGCCAAATGCAGTCCATGAATTAGCATAGTAGCCTGAAATTTTTCTGAATTTTTTTGGATGCTTTCAGGATCTTTTAGATAATTCCACATGAGTTGACTTGATTGTTCACTGTTACCAGTTTCAGAATACCAAGCAACAATCATTGTATTGGTTGCATTTGCTGTTGCAGATCTTGTTGCTAGTGTGTTTTCTTTGAATTGAATACCTACAAAAATTAGTGAAATAATAATGGCTATGCCTCCTATAATTTCTGCTATTAATGCGGTTTTCTTTAAATCGAAAGTGATTAATATTCTTTTTTTTGACATGACATTTATTGCATTTTCTAATACTTCTAATTCATATTTTTCAGACTCTATTATTACGAATTCAAAATTTAACTTGTGACTTACCTCCTAGATACTCCAATCTTAGTTTTTACTAAGTGCATAGACTTATTCAATGCTGTATAATTCTCGTGAGTACTTTTTGTCACTCTTTATTAGTTCTTCAACGTATATTTGAAATTCTGGAAAGAATAAATCCTTACGTGTTTTCCAGAATAATTTAAACCCAGGATTGTCTTTTACCGCAATGATGCTTGCTACGAGTGATTGTTTTATTTTCTCATCAAGTGTTCCCTCTTCTACTAAATAATAGCTATTTTGAATAGTAAGCATGATGCCATGAGAGTTCATCATTGCTTGAAAAAGTTCTGTTTCATTCAACGAATCAGGGCGCATCTGAAACTCGTAAAAAATGCGACTGCCCTCTGTATTATTACCAAGATCGCTGTAAAATGAAGTTACTTGGGAAACTGTAGATGCAGCAGTCGCAGAGCGAGTGGCTTTCGAGCTTTCTCGTACTTGTATACCCACGAAAAGTAACGAGATTATAATGGCAATGCCACCAATCATCTCAATCAATAAGGCTGTTTTTTTAAGATTATATTTCATGATAAATTTTTTTGGCTCTAACGGATCGGGCATATCGAGAGTCACGACGTAGGAGTGATTCTCTGATCATGCCATGTTACCTTGCGTTATTATTTCATACATTTCGGCAGCTAACTTTTGACCGATATCTTTATATGAATTATTAAAGTGTATCTCATTTTGGTGCATTGGCCATTTACCCGTCTTTAGTCTAACAATGAATGCTAATTCAGCCTCAATATTTTCTATTTCTTCTTTGCCAAGATTTGGAAAAGTCCAAATATGAATGTTAAGTTCAGATTGATTCTTCCATTTATAGCCGTGATAACCGTTTTTACCATTGGCTCTTAAACCACTATTAAGTCTACTTTTTAAGCTTAATTTCGTGGTTCCGATATAGACAATAGCATCGCCACTAATTGAGCTTAGTACGTATATCTTATAGCTTGAGCTTGTTAGTGGTTTTTTTAATTTAGGTAGAACCTTTAAAGTTTCAGATTCTGTCCAGCTAATGATCCTTTGATCTGTTAGTTTTAAACACAATATGTCTGCTTTAGGTAGATTCATTATATGTTTTTAAACCACTCAGTTTTAATCTTTACTTCTTCAACCATTTCTACTTCTACTCCCAAGTTTAGTTCTTTCAAATGCTCAGCAAAGTCATTTCCGTCTATTAAATCGATTGGAAGTGCTCCATCCCTTGTTGCTTCTTTTTTTGCTTCTCTTGTAAAGCTTCCAGTTGTTAAAATCAAACCCTTATCAGCTCTTCCACTCATCGCCCCTCTGAAGTCTCTAATTGTTGGAGATGAAACTGAGCCTTTATATCTTTTGGCTTGGAATACCACGTGATAAGAAAGGACACCACCAAGTTTAATAATTCCTTTTCCATCAATTCCTCCGTCGTTTGTTCTGCCGGTTACTTCAACGTTTACAAATCCTAATTCTCGCAGAAGTCTTTGGCATAATCGCTCAAATTGGTCAGGGGCAATATCTTTCATAGTTTCAATTAGTTTGTCCTGCCAAACAAATTCTTCAACTTCTTCTGTGGTGTCTTCTAAATTAGGCTCACCTTTTTCCTTTGCTTTTTTGTTAAGTCGCTGAGCTTTATCTTTTTTGACAACTGCTCTTTTAACTTTTTCTTTATCTACTTCACCAGTTTTTTGACCTAATTCAGATAATGCCCATACACCTCTTGAAGAATTTTCAATCAAGCCAAATCTTTTGAGGTAATTTCTCGCCCAAGCAAGTCGATAAGTTAATTTGGTTGTACTTTCTCTATGTATCTCGTTGATGGCATTCTCTTCAAGTCCTAATATTTCAATTATTTGTTCTTCAATTTCCGAAACTGAACCTGACCCACCTAATCTTTTCAATGCCCCTAAAGTCGGGTTAAAAAGATCATCGTATTTATATTTAAAATCTTTATCCATATTTATTTTCTAATGCAAGATAACGTTCTGGCTAAACTGCGTTTTAATGCAGTTTAGGTTTTGTTATGCACTTTTATTTTGTTTTTATCAGCCTTATGGATTGATTTTCAATATTCAAAATATAAACATTAGGAGCTAATGAAGACAAATCGATTGTATTAACTTGAGAATTCAATTTACCACTGGTTACTAATTCTCCAATAACATTGTATATCGAAAAATCATTGGATTGTGCAGATTTTACTTCAATCGTAAGCTCCTGATTAAAAGGATTTGGAAACACCTTATAATTGTCAGTCTGTCCATTATTTTCGTTGATAGATGTAGTTGTACATCCAATTAATCCGTTGATGTCATAACGTGAAACAAATTGCCAAATCTCTATATTCGCATCAATCGTCATATTTCCAAAACTTCCAGGCCAATCATGTCCTCCTCCTATCACTTTTAATTCCTCTACGTAGGCACAACCTGATGCAGTGGACCATGTATATCGCTCAACACTTGGACTTACAATATCAATAGCAGCAGTTGTATCACAATTGTTATGCGTTGCCCAATATATATGTGTTGCTGCTGCGGAAATATAATATTCTATACCGCCAAATACGATTCCATTGTATGGAGAAACCAAGTCATCCGTACCAAGAATTGTAAGAACTCCAGTGGGATGCACCGGAGAGCAAAAACTATTTGGATTGGCTTGCATGGTTCTGGCTACTGGAGCTATAGCTGCAATTCTGTTATTGAGCTTACATCCAAGTTCAAAGGTCATATCTCCTCCTAAGGAATACCCACAAGCATATATTCTGTTCTGGTCTATTTGATAATTACTAGCAATCGTATCTATCAATGAACTAAAAAAGGGCACATCATCAAAAGTACCTGGGACTTTAGGAATCCAGTTAAAAGAGTTTCCGTCACTTGGGTCAGGACGTGCTTGGGGATAAACTAGAATAATATCAGCAGTGTCGGCAATAGGCCTCATGTCGGAAGCTGCTTGCCAAGCGGAATTTGTACCACCTCCTCCATGTAAATTAAATAGCAAAGGAAAATTTGTAGTTCCATCATAACTTGCTGGAACATAAATGCTATATTCTCTTGTTAAACCATCATGCTGTATGGTTTGGGTAATAAATGTTTGAGAGTACCCTGAGTTAATTATGGCTGTTGTCGCCAGAATGGAGATAAGTATTTTTTTCATATTTAATTTTTATTATTAACCGAACTAAATCTGGTTTACCTTACTTTTTTATTGTGCATAACGTTTAGTATATGGCAAGTAGGGCAGTAGAAAGCGATAAACTTTCAAGTTTGCACTGAGCCACATTTTTATATTTTGTTTTTAATTTATTAATCTTAAAAGCCAAATTAAAAATTTGGCGCTGTTGGTAAATAGCATTGAACTTTCGTAAACCACTGAGTGCCCTATTTGCTATATACCATGTTGGCAATAGTTTTTTTAATCACCGTGATAATAGAGTCCATCTACAAGAGGTTTCCCAAAAGCCACTTCTTTGAAATTGAACCAACCAATTAAACCAAATTCAGTTTTAATTAATACTTTTTCTAAGTCATTATATTCTCCGCCTGTCTGTCCGATTAACACTTCTACCTCATAATCTCTGGGCAAAGAAGCAACCTTTTCAAGAAATTTATCTGTCTTGTAGATTTGGATTGGATAGTTGAGATTGCCTTTAATTCCAATGTGGTAAAAAGGTTGATTTACTTCTTGGTAACTATTTTCAATAAATTGAAACTTCCTTTTTTTGTCAAAGTATGAATTAGCATTTCCTTCTATGTAAAGTGTATTTCCCTTAAAGTGCAAAGTCGTACCGGATTCTTCTAAGATTATTTTTCCATTAAAAACAGCTATAAACGTTGGGTCATCACTTGGAGCCTCAGTATAATGGAATTCAATCTTATTTTTATCGTTAACGTTCCAATATCCAATCAAAGTAGTCGGATCTTCATATTTATAACAATCAATCGAGTCATTACAAAATCTATTAATCAATTGAAATTTAGATGCTTTATTAAAGCCAAATTTTCCGTTTAGATAGCTAGGTTCTATATTAATATACTGCAAGTCAGAAAAACTGAATTGAGCAAAAACCGAATTTGATATAAGTAGTATTAAGATTATTAGTCGTTTCATAATTATTGCCAACGGTCAGTGTATGGTGCGTATCCCGAAGGGTATGCACTATATACATTGTTGTAGTGCGTTTTTTATTTTTTCAATTTGAATTGATTCATTTTAATTTCAAAAACCAGCTCATCTTTCCATTCTATCTGATTCCCTTGTCTATCATAGAATTCTGCAAAAACTTTATCCTGATTGATTACTTCCAATATTGCTCCGATTTGCCCTGATTTTAAGACAGAGCTTAGATTTTCAGTCAGTTCGATTTTTTTATAAAGTAGTTTTTTGTCAAGCGATTTTTGCGGGTCAGTTGGTTTCGGCCGAAACCCAAAAATGTTCACTTTAATCCACTCAACACCTTTTTTCAGAAGTCTATAAGTTCCAACAATGATTCCTTCGAATATAATCTCAACGAAAATTCGTCCTAAAATCTCTCCAATGATTTCAAATACAATCATGTTTTTATTTCGAATCTGTTTTTTTAATGCATTACAACATCTCGCTATCCGCAATTCCTCCTTCCTATTGCGTTTAGCGGCGAGTTGCGTTTATTTTCAATATAGACACCTCCAAAATTAAATTATTTTCACAAATCCTAAAACAAAATACACCATAAGTATTGACTACATTGAAGATATTCGTTTACAAACAGTTATAAACGTTTGTATGAGGGTGTGAAGAAGGATTGCTCAAATGTAATAAATTGGAGGGTTTGATTGGAACAACTTTGGTTTTCAAAGTGACTAATTTTTGAACAGTCTGACATTTTGTAGTGTGAGTCCAATAGTTATCGGACTGGAGTAGCGTTCTTCCTCACTCCTGCACACTCCTTCCCGCTCAATTCATTTCCGTTTTTAGCCTTGGCATAACCGCTCTCTGTCTCCACAGGAAAGAGGATTGCAATGTGCCTGGAACTAATACCCCCAATCATTATGCACAATTGGAAGACTGTTTAATTCCTTACGATGGAGCCTCCATTTAGGCATGAATTCATTCATCAAATGAATAAATCGGTCATTATGATTTCTTTCAAGAAGATGTACCAACTCATGCACCAAGATGTACTCCAAACAGATAGTTGGCTTCTTCGCAAGCTCTAAGTTTAACCAAATTCTTTTAGCATCCGTATTACAAGCCCCCCATTTTGTTTTCATCTGCTTTACACCCCAATCAGCTGCTTTAACGCCAATAATCTTCTCCCATTTTTCAATTAATGGTGGAATTTGAATTTTTAGTTGCTTACGGTACCACTCTTTCATCGTTCTAGACTTATCTTCAACTGTGGCTCCAATAGGGACTTTAAGGTTTATTTTTTTGGTGCCGTTAATAAGAACTTTACTATACCCATCATGCTCTTTGACTTCTAAAATATATCTTTTGCCTTGGAAGAAATGACTTTCTCCAGAGACATAAATACGTTTAGTTTCTCTTGCTTGTTCCTGAAAATTTTTAACGTGCTTTTTTATCCAACCCAACTTACTAATGGCAAATAACCTAAGTACTTCCTCATCTGTTTTTTGAGGCACTGCCAATCTTATTCGACCATTTGGTGGATATACCGCCAAGTGCATATTCTTGATGTCTTTGCGTATAACATCAATTTCCATATTGGCTATTTTAATTGATTCTTGTTTAGTATTCACTTTGGGCTTTTATTATATCCATTAATTCCATCGTTTTTTGAGGGTCATTAATAATCTTATTAACCTCAATACGCAATTTCTTTTCTTTTATACCTCCATCACGCCATCCATCCAGTTTATTATAACGAACTGCTTCATCCATTACAATGGATAGTTCCTCATCTTTGTCCAGATTATCATATAATGCCCGTTTTGCCTTTGTATCAATTTTTGATGGATACGATGCACTTTCAGCAGGATCAGAAACATTCTTTGCTAGTTCTTTTATTTGCTCTAAATAACGAAGATAATCAATAGTTTCCTGTTTTCGTTGTTGTATGAGTTCATCCAATAACCTAGACATTTTCTCGTAATACTTGGGATTGGTTTGAGATTCTTCATTGATTACTTTTCGTACATTGTTTTCGATTGTTTAAGCAACAGCCGTTTGTCTACTTATCTTTCGCTCTTCAGAACTTGCCGCAATATCATCTCCTAAATTAACAATCAAATCTACCAATGACTTATTCTCAAAGTCTGAAATCTTTTTACTGGCATTAGCATCCAGATACATATCCATCAATTGCCGCATACCAGGCTCAAAACGTTTAAAGTCTAAGTAATCCCCACTGGCTTGCTTAATGGTTTCTCTTAGGTCTGAATAATACCGTACTTGTTCTTTTATTTTGGTTGACTCTGCATCTGAAAAACCCAATTTGTGCATTTCATTGGCTACATTAGAATAGGCTCTTATTAACTTCACTACTGCCTTATACAAGTTGACTCTTTTTTCTTCGGTATCCTTTATATCATTTGGGTTTTCTGTGTTGCCACAGAAGTATTTAATGAAATTGGGTTCATTTTTTGGATGGATTGGCTCACACATGGCAATTAAAGCTTCTAAAGCTGTTTCCAGACGCTCCTTGCTTTCTGTATGCCTGTCTTTCAATAAGCCTTTTACATCTTCTTCGTCATAACTATCGAATGCCTGAGAGGTATAGTCTGTTATGGATTTCTGTAAGCTTTTGAATAAGTCTTTATAGTCTATTATATAGCCATAATCTTTGCCTTCTGTATCTATGCGATTCACCCGACAAATTGCCTGAAACAACCCATGATCCTGCATACTCTTATCTATGTAAAGGTAGGTTGCTGATGGTGCATCAAAGCCTGTTAACAATTTATCTACTACAATTAAGAGCTTCATTTTATTGGGCTCCTTGATGAACTTCGCTTTTGCCTCAGCTTCAAAGTCCTCCGTAGATTTCCCCTTGAGCATTTTGGTATAAATCTCATACTTCAGCAGTTTATCTGTGGGATTGTCTTCTCCTGTTTCTTCTCCTTTTAAATCTCCATGGTGGGGCTGGTAGGAAGTAATAATTGCACACTCCTTAAATCCACTATTTTGAAACAGCTCATAATATTTACAGGCTTGGAATACAGAGCCAGATACTAACATGGCATTTCCTTCACCTGTCGAAAGCCTTGGTTTAATTTTAAAATCTTTGACGATATCAAATACTATTTTCTCTAGTCTGGATTTAGACCCCAATACTTTTTGCATGGTGCCCCAGCGTTTCTTGAGTTCTACCTTTGCTACATCTGTCAAACCCTTTGTTTCTGCATCAAACCACTGGTCTATACTTTGTTGATCTGTAACAAATTGTTCTACATCCCTAGCTTCATAAAGTAAATCCAGTACCACACCATCTGCAACGGCTTCATCAAATTTGTAAGGGTTGCCAATATAAGGGCCAAAGATCTCAATGGATTTTTGCTTGTCTTTTTTGAGCAATGGCGTTCCTGTATATCCAATAAATAAGGCATCGGGCAGTATCATTTTCATGGCTTCATGCAACTTGCCAGATTGGGTACGGTGACACTCATCTACGAATACATAAATATCTCCCTTTGCTTTAAAATCTCTGCCTAAACTATGTTTTAGCTCCTTTATAAATGAATCATAATCACCATCCTCCGCATTTCTACCAAACTTATGAACCAGACTACACACCAGCATTTCTGTTTTGTGATTTAATACACTGATTAAGTCCCTACCACTTTTGGTTCTGTATATGTTTTCATCAACACCTGTGAAAAGCTTTTCGATTTGGTCATCCAGTTCTTCACGATCTGTAATAATCAACACCCGACTATCTCTTACATTCTCTCGTATCCATTTGGTGAGCCACACCATAGTTAGAGACTTACCTGACCCTTGTGTATGCCAAAGGATCCCTCCTTGTTTGGTTTTCACATTGGTTTGAGCTGCTTTAATACCAAAGAACTGGTTAGGGCGGCATAATTTCTTAACCCCTTTATCAAAGACTATAAAGTCATGTGCAAGTTCCAAGAGTCTATTTTTCTCACAGAATAAGTATAGATGCTTGTCTAGTATATAGTCAAATTCTCTGTCTGATTCTTCTTTCCATGTTAGGAAATACTTCTCTGGAGTTTCAATAGTACCATAACGCATTCCCTGAGTGTCATTTCCTGCCAATACAAATTGCATAGTAGTAAAGAACTTGGGGATAAATTCAGCTTTTTGATTGTCCAGATTTTGCCGAATGCCCTGCTCAACACCTACCTTACTTCGCTTTAATTCAATAACTCCAAGGGCAATTCCATTAACGTAAATAACTACATCTGGGCGTTTGGTGTGTTTGCCTTGTACGGTTACTTCTTCTGCAACAGCAAATTGATTGCTCTTGACATCTTTCCAATCAATGAGCCACACTGTTTCTTTTGGCTGACCCAATTCTTCTTTTACTGTAACTCCATAACGCAATAAATGATACACTTCTTTATTGGCTTCATATAAACCACTGGATAAATTGATTGCTGCTTTGACCAGTTTATCCACTGCCTTTTGAGCTTGTCTGGAAGAATAGCCTTTATCTAGAAGGTAGTTTTTTAGAATAGTTTCTTCAATGGGTTGGATGCGTACTTCTTCCTCCCAATCTCCTAGGTAGGTGTAGCCCAGCTCCCTTTGAAATAACTGAATGACTCTATCTTGAGAAGCTCTTTCTGGTTTTCCTATGTTGTTCATTTCAAAGCTTATATTTTTGGTAACTGACTACATATTGTTGTTAAATATTCCTTTAAATCCTTCAAGGCTAAAGTCCGTTCCCATATATTGAAGTTATCATTGTGGCTAAGCTCAAACCCATTACCACTCAAAACATTAGCTAACTGAGGTGGATATTGAAACTGGATCTCCTCTAAATTTGAAAATAAAATATGTGCCATTTCGTTTTTAAATGAAACCTCGAGTTGGTATTGATCTCCTTCAAAACTGTATCCTTCAAATACAATTTTTGAATTATATGAATCTCCCTTCTCTTCTGAAGAATAAACATGCTCAAATGGAGAATTATTGAGGCTTTCTACATGATTTAAGAAATAATGATGAACAAGCATCTCTTTATGCTTATGATTTCTCTGAGAGGCATTATACAGCATTATTTGATCAGCATCCATACAAATAAAGCCTTGACTGCAGTAATCTAACAACCTCGGTGTACTTATAAAGTACTTCCTCCATCCTAAATCAGGATTTGATGCTGAAGCATTTTCTATAATATTTGTAAAAGTGTTTCTGAGGTCATTTATCTCAAAAAAGTTGTCATCAAAAAGCTCTTTTACATAATTTCTTTTATCGACATATTCTGCGTTGTTATACCTGAGCAGCCTTTTCCAACTGTAATCACGCATATTCTTACTGGTACTTAGAAAATTCTTTCTATGACTTGATGTATTCACCAAATAATCACCCTTACATAATAGAGCTCTTTCTAATAAATATTGTTTGTTTTCTTGTGAATTAAAGAAATCAAAAACAGCAGATGCCTTAGAAGTGTACTGGTTAAATCTTTCATAAAAAACGGCATCTTCCTCTTGGGTCCACTCACAATTTCGATAAGTTTCAAGATAATCTATAATCCCAGAAAATTCTAATATAAAGCCAATCTGTCCTTTAAAATAAGTGTGTCTTTCAGCTTTAGTTATACTTTCTTTCCAGTTGCTTGATTTTGTAATTAAATGTGCTTTTATTTGCTCTTCCAGTACTTGGACTCCAACAAAGAACCCTATGTGTACTGATTGTGTTTTTAAGTACCCTAAAATATCTTGACTCTTAGAAATTAATTTATCCACTTCCTTTATTCCTCTAGCAAAATCTGAAGAAGTATCAAATTCTCTATTCTCAACTAAATTGTAGACCACACGCATCCAATCTTCCAAATTTGAGGAATCGAGCATAGATCGCTTTAAAAATGCAGTGTAAGCATACAATAAGATACGTTGTTTAGCTGAAGCCTCGTTATTTAAAACTGCAACTATAATATCCTTTTCTTCAAAAAAAGTATACTTAATATTGCCAAACTGCTTACCTGATAGCACATCTAAATCACTAATTAAGTTCAGAATAGCATCTGTAGATAAGGCATTTAATTTTTTGAACAGGCTAAAGGTTAAACTATCTGTATAGTCCCTTCTTTTTCTTGCAATATTAGAACCTATCAGAAATTCTAGATTAGGATCTTTATCTGTATTATTTACTAAGGCATACTGACAGGTGAAAACGAAACGAATAAAATTAATTATTTCAGCATCGAAATTATTTAGCTTTCTATTTCTATACGACCAAAAGAAATCGCCCCATTTTGTATCTATATTATGTGCAAAATATTCTTTTAAAGACACCTCTCTCGTTAAATCTTCATGAAGTACCAAATGGTACTTTTTGCCTTCCCAGTCCAGCTCCTCAATGTACTGTTCAAACTTTGCTTTAAAGTTTTCAAAGTCTGTTAAAGGCTTACCCCTGGCATTCATTTTTAAATACAAATCATCCGTTAAAGCAAACTTTTGAAGATTTAAAAATAAAAATGTAATTATCGGGTTTTCAGTGTCAACTAATCTTTCATAAAAATGGGGATAGTCATTAAATTTATCATGAATAGCATCTATCATTACCAACATAGATTGTATGGTTAAATCATAATCCCAAGAACTGAAATACCAAACATTATTTTTTAATGTTTTTGATAAACTATTATCAACATCATCGTCTGGATCTAATAGATCATCTAGATCTATTTCACTTGTAATTAACGCATCACAGAACTCCTTAGAACTTGTTCTTGTCTCATAGGTGAATCTGGATTGATTTTGATGCAGCATTACCTGCTTAAAACTATCCATATTGTCAGACCTCAAAGCCAAGTACCAATGCAATAAGAATAAAGTAGTTAACCTTTGTTGACCATCAAGTGGTGTAAAATTATCTGTTTCTCCTTTAGATATACTGCCATAAACAAAGTCCAGATCTCTGTTAGGCTTACCTTCATCTAAATAAGAAAACAGGGCGTTCAAGAAACCATCTCGCACCTCATTTTGACTAGGTCTTCCTTGTGCATAATCTCTTTGGATTATTGGAATTTTCACTCCTAATTTAGATTGCTTAAACAGTTTATAAAAACTAGTTCTTTCTGCAACTTCTTTTACTATTTGATTAGTCATTTAGATCCTTCAATTAAAATATTTAGATAAAACTGTTTTTATTGCCTTTAAATAGTCTTTTGCATCAACATCACTCCAATACATAATTTCTGAAAGATTAGTGCTGTACGATTTTAAGAATACATTTTTAGTACAAATGGGTACAAAAACACCTGTCATGTCATTTTTGATGATGGTCTTTCTCTTTATAGGAAACATGGCGTTCCCATAGCTTCTATTTGTTTTAGCATCTAGCAATGCCAAATTGTTTATACTGTCTTTATCATCAGGTTCGTTATTTTCTTTAAATGCTGTTTTAACACTATCGTAGAGTTTAAAAAACTCACCGTCTGAAATCGTTTCTTTCCTTAATAACCCAGTAAGTTGATAGATAATTTTTTGATGTTCTTTATTTACAGAATAGTTTTTTGTGTCTACTTGCCATGATTCCCCTGTTAAATACTCGTAAATATCTTTCATCCAATCTTTTCTTTCATTAGGTGCTATGTTCTTATCTGTTTGAGAACGTATATGCTCAATGTCCCAATCTTCTGTTTTAAAACGATGAAATGGAAATTTAATATCCGTATCGTTTGTAGTTAAAATAGTTTGGATGTTAAACAGCAACAATATTTTTTTAATATATGAGTCTCCATAAGAAAGATTCTCTAATTCAAATATCTCATCCCCAGCTTTTGATTTAGGGATAGCCACACTCTTTACTAAATCGTGCAATTCTTCCTTAAACTGAAGTTTTGATTTGGTTCCTGATAACAGTTTTAAACTTTTTATTGAGGTGTTAAAAGTGATTAGATACCCTATTAAATGGAATAGTTCTCGGTTGTTAAACCACTCGTCAAAGGTTAGAAAATACCTTTTTATTTCGAGCCATATCTTACGAACATTTAGTTTTTTGTCAATAGAAAGTACATTGGAAAAATCCTTTTGAAATTCGTAAAAGGTATAATGCAATTCCGCATCTACAGGTTTTTGTTTCATTAAATCAAAAATATACTCTATTCTATTTTCGTAATGAACATCCTTTTTTGGTGTGAAAATAAAATACCAAAAGTCATCATTTTGCAACTGTTTTTCTATGGCATCCCACTCTGATGCTATCTGAATTTGCTCAAGATTGGCTTCATGTTCATTGAAATTATCTTTTTTCAGGAAGAGTGCTTTTATAAGCTCTGCATTGGTTAGGGGGATTTTACCAATATTTAATCGTGTAAAAATATCAATGGCATATTTATTTGATGTGTTTTCTTCAGATACATCATACCAAATAACTTTTACATTTTTTCCAGTTTCATTATCATTTAATAACGTGGTTAAGAAGTTTTTTTTTGCAGTCCCATCTTTGTCCAAAAACCATTTTTTCACAGCTGTATTCACTTCACAAAAATGAAAATAATCTATATTTTCCTCCTTTCGTACCACATTAATATCATTTAAAAATGTACCACTATCTTTTCTGGTTTCGTAGTGTATGCTATACTTTTCTTTTCCAAAAAACGCCAAGCCTTCTTTTAAGTAATCTAGAATGATAAAAAGGGTTGTAAGCCTTTGTTGTCCATCAATAACTTCCCATTCTGATTGTTGGGTTTCTTCATTAATATGCTTGGATACTACAATAGGTTGCAAACAATAAAAAGCCTCTTCCGTTTGGTTTTCTGCTTTTTTCCTAAACTCCCAAATATCATCTAATAATTGCTTCACTTGCAATGATTTCCATCTATATCCACGTTGGTAAGATGGAATAAAAAAGCTGTGCCCTAATAAATCATTTACAGGTTTTAATTCAAGATTAATTTGCTTCATTGGTATTTTTGCTTGTATTACTTATTACTGTTCCCACTCATACCAACCTAGTTTTACCCGTCAATAACTCCTGCATCATCCCCTGCTTAATAGCTTGGTATTTTGCTTTTTTACTTTCTAATTGAGTGATTTCTGCATCCATATCATTAAGGATTTGAGCAATAGCTTTTTGTTCAATAAACGAAGGAATTTCAATTTCTATCTTTCCTAGGGCACCTCTTGAAATTCTCTTATGAGTAGTACCACCAACTTTTTCTATAACTTTTTGAAACCAATTATTAGTAGTAAATAGTTGGGATAAGAATTGCCTGTTTACAGCTTCTGGATTGCCTCTAAATATTGAAACATCAACAGAAGTAATAACTTTATACTCACCTATGTCTGGCATAATACAAGCTCTTCCTGCTGGTTCAGCAAGACGACAAATCAATAAATCACCTTCAAGAACTTCTTTACAATTTAATTTAATAAAAGAATCTTCAGAGATGTACTTTTTATTTCCTTTGTCTTTGAATTGTCCAATACCAATATTTCCTGTTTGAATCAATCGGACACCTTGTGCTATGATATATTCTGATTCAACCCAGTCACCATCATCAAATTGACTTTTTCTATTATCAGCTAATTCTACCAAACAAGTTTTCTTCCAGTTTTCATTTGGTGTCAACAACTCCTGCATCGCCCCTTGTTTGATGGCTTTCTTTTTGGTGATGCCCTGCTCCAAACTGCTAATCAGCGCATCTACATCACTCAAGGCAGTGGCAATGGCTTTTTGTTCGGTGAGGGTTGGGGGGAGAGGAATTTTAAATTCAGAAAATTCCGTTTTGTTTACCATTGGAACTGCTTGTTCCCCTGCCTGTGACTTGATTTTTTTTGCAATTAGCTGAAGTTCATAATACAAAAAGTCTGTGTCAAAAGCGGTATTGGGGAAAACTGCATTAATTTGTTGATTAGAAGTTAAATCAACACCTGCAATACCAGATTTACCAATTGTTGAACCTATACAAGTAAACAATATGCTGCCTTTCGGAAATTTTCTTGATAAACTATACCCCTTTTGTGATAGTTTTTTTTCAGCATTGGTTATTATTTTATTTCTCCCTAAGTCTCCAGGTCCTATAAAGAGATATTCTTCACCATAGTTTGATTTGTCTCTAGTAGGTGGAGTGCTTCATGTTGCAATTTCTGATAAAGAACCTATTTTTTCAATTTCCCAATCCTCAGGAATCAACCCTACTTCCGTCTGCATATAGCCTTGTTTAGTCATTAGTTCCATACTAATCCCATGTTTTGAAGGTGAGCAGCTACTTTTTCTTCCAGCGTCTGGGCTTGACTATCCAATTCGCCCATCGTATTTTCATAACGTTCTGCCAGTTCTTTAACTCTACCTGTCAATCGCTGTGAAATAGCATCGATTTCGGTTTGTATGGCAGCTTGTAAACTGGCGAGCCATTTGTCCTCTACCACCAAGGTTCTTACTTCTGCTTCGGTAAGGGTTTTGAATTTTGCTAAAGTGAGTTCATCTAATTCAGTCACTTTGGCTTTTAGGGCTTTCTTTAGGCTGGCTTCTTTGGTAAATAAGTCCAATACGCTTTTAGCTAATGCTACTGCTTCCTGTTCCTCTGTATTGTTCTTGTTGGCTTTAATAAAAGCATTGATAGTAGTTTTGGTAATGCCTCCCTTATCATTGGTGGCTTCATTCAACAGTCCTTCTTCGCTTGCATGTTCTTCTTGGTACCCTGTGATTTCTGCCTGTATGCTTTCTATACTAGCTTCTATATCTTGCAGTGCCTGTTGCTCTGTTGCTAGATATTTATCTATCACCAATGGCTTAGGGATTAAATCACAAGTCCAGCCTTTATCTGTTTCTTTTCCTGACTTTTTATTTTTTTCAATAATGCGCTTTACTGTGGCTACCCAGCCTTCTTCTACCAATAGGTACACATCATCTTTCATAGTTTCATTCCAATAATCCAACAAATGCTGGTACACATCATAACGTACCATCAATGGTTTGTTAGCATAGCGTTCCAACAAGTCTTCTGCAATGGTCTTAATAAATGTCTTGGGTTTGGTGTCTTCATCAATGGCATTCATGATAGGGTGATTATGCCCTTGATACGCTTCAAACAAGGCATCCAGTTTGGCATTGTAGGCTGTAAAGTCAGGATGCTCGTAGATAGTACTTTTTATAGCTGCCTTTTCTACATTAAGTTTGGAATAGCCCTCCCGAATTGGGGTGAATAATTCTTTTCGTAAATTAGGATACACCTCCCAGTATTCCTGTAAGGCATCAATATCCTTCTGTGGAACCCCACCATTTAAATGGGCATTCAAATCCTGAATATCTTCCTCCTCTTGGGTATCTATATACCTTGGAATGTTTAAGTTGTACTCGTTCTTTTCAATCTCACTATAAGGAACAAAACGGGAATACTTATCCAATTCCCATTGACTATTAAATGTATCTACAATTTTATGAAGATCTTGCTCCCGCAATCGATTCTTAGGCCCATCCTTAATAAATCCTTTACTGGCATCAACCATGAAAAGCCCCTGCCGATCCTCCGCATTTTCTTTATCAATCACAATAATACAGGCAGGAATACCAGTACCATAAAACAAGTTGGCAGGTAAACCAATAATGCCTTTTATCCATTTACGCTCCAGAATATTCTTTCTAATAACGGCTTCTGCATTTCCCCTAAACAGTACCCCATGCGGAAGAATTACTGCTCCTTTTCCTGTACTCTTTAAGGAAGAAATAATATGTAACAAAAAGGCATAATCTCCATTCTTGTCTGGTGGAACCCCATAGCCTCTAAAGCGATTAAACTCATCATCCATTGGATTGATCCCACTTGTCCAGTTCTTAACAGAAAAGGGTGGATTGGCAACTACAAAGTCAAAGCGTTTAAGGGTGCCATCTCTTTCTTTAAAATTGGGTGATGCGATGGTATTCCCTCCAGCAATTGAAGCTTCTGGATAACCATGTAGCCACATATTCATAATCGCCAGACCTTTAGTGGCAATGTCTTTTTCTTGTCCATAGAGAGTCAACCCTTTTGGTGCTTCTTCAGCTACTTTTAACAACAAAGAACCAGAGCCACAAGTAGGGTCATAGGCAGTAAAGGAAGGTTTGTCAGCTCTGTCAGCATTAATCACCTTTGCCAATATTCGGGAAACTTCTGCTGGTGTATAAAATTGTCCTTTAGACTTTCCAGATTCAGTTGCAAAATGACGCATTAAGTACTCATAGGCATCACCAAGAATATCATCATCTTCTGCCCTATTATTTTTAAAGTTCAAGGCAGGATTTTCAAAAATAGCAATGAGCTTGGATAGCGTGTCCACTTTTTCCTTGCCACTCCCTAGTTTGTCATCATCATTAAAATCTACCAGTTCCATTGAGCCTTCCAGTCCATTGGCAGCAAAGAGGGGTCTTAAAATTTCTTTATTGATTCGATCCCCAATATCTGGCTGTCCTTTTAAAGCAACCATATCATCAAATGAGGCACCTTCGGGTATCTCAATTAAACTCATAGGATTGCCAGCATACTTATCACTTACATACTTTACAAAAAGCATAGTGAGTACATAGTCTTTGTATTGAGAAGCATCCATACCTCCTCTTAACTCATCACAACTTGCCCAAAGGGAGCTGTATAATTCTGATTTTTTTATTGCCATTTATGCTTAGTTATTTTTTTCGATATTATTCTTTCTCTAAAATCCACATCGAGGGTTTTCGAAATGGGATTTTACATTTTTAATCCTGTCAACTCGATTTTTTTAATTCTAGTGGCTATCTTAGGATACTGACGCCTACTTTTATCAGGATCTGAGGTAACATTCTGCTTCAAAAGATTCCACTCCATTACAGCCAGCCTTAATTTTGTAATTATTCCCGAATTAGAAAAAACCTGATGTTTCTGGTGTTTTTTTTTGAGTTTTTTTTAATTCATAAACTCTGTTATCCACTCGCTTTCTTCCGTTAAGTTCTGTTTACTGTTGCAAAAGAGTATAGCTTTTAGCGTTGGCTTTTTGTTCTATTTAAAAACAGACTTGCAATAAGTCCAATTCCAACTATTACATCAATGATATTCCATATTTCTCTACCAAGTACAATTTTAAAGAATGGTTGAAAAAGGATAGCTAATCCAAAATAGACTAATCCTATGTTTTGATTGGAGTTTTCAAATTCTTTGAATCCCAAATATGCAAATACTCCAAATGATACAAATCGGACTAGTTGGTAGTACCCATAAGGCATATCAAGTAAACAAATAAATAGTAGAATAGCTAAGATGATTTTCATGGGCGTTTCCATTATTATATAGTCTAAATTGGTAAATTTCTATTACTCGATTTTGGAATAAAGTCTAGGTTATTGCCCATTTAATTAAATAAATCTTTCTTTAAAAGTGGAATTAAGTCTTTGATTGGTTTTGATTTGGAATATACTTCACTGTTTAATTCCATGTCCTCAAACCAAGTTTTCCAATAGTTCGACAGTAGGTTAAACTCATTAGTATATTCAGTAGGTTTTTTTGGATCAACTTCTAAAACGATAACATCCGTATCGAAATAATCATGCGGATGAGGGGTTAATTTATAGTTTCTATCCTCAAATATTTTTTTCCAATCAGCATTATTCCTCATCCTATAATAGCCTCTCATAAAAGTACCTTTAGGGCGAGTTTTTTCGATTGCTGATGCAAAATTTAAATAACCATCAGTTAAAATAATTACCTTATTCTTATATTTCGTTTCCCCGTCATTTTCCTTTAAAAGGCTTAACATTTCTTCATTAAAGAAATTCCAAATATCAGCACCATAAAAAGATTTATTTTGGATAGCGTAATCATATAAATTATTAATGGATGTTTCAAAGGATTCTTTTTGTTTACAAAAATTTGGGAAATTCATATTTCGTGAATTATCTCTATCCATATCGACCACCAAATCTTCAATATTTATATTTAGTTCAACATCATCATTTTTCTGTTTGCATATTTTAATACTTAGTTTATCCTTAGAAAATTGATATCCAAATTTTTTTTGAGCATTTTGAAAAATATTTAGGATCGTATTAATTATCTCTAAATCCTTATTGCTCTGCCTTTCTGTTGCAATTCTATTTGATAAATCAAGTAAAACAACAATATTATAAAAGGTATCATCTTTTCGATCAATGCTCCCAACATTATTTTTACAATTTTTGATGAACTCCGGAGTTTCATCATTTTCTCCACAACCTATTAGGATGAAGAATAAAAAAAGGAGATAAGAAAATTTCATACTTAATTAGGGTTTGAGATGCTCTTAAAAAATGATTCTTTCGCATCCTTACATTCTAATACTTTTCCTTGGGCATCATCATTAGGAAATATTAGATTTATTTGATTTGTCCATCCAACTGTAAATTCAGTAATAATTCTCTTTACTTCGGCGACAGGAATCTCTATGGTTCTATTAATATTCTCAATTTCTTTCTTTGAAGTTTCAATAGCTGTTTTATTATTCTCAATTTTTCCTCCTACTGTTTTGATTTCATTTTTTATTACATCAATTTCTCCCTTAACCTCAACCTTCATCTTATCAAAGCGTTCCTCAGATTTTTTAATATTTTCTTTAGTAATTTTCAAATTAATTTTACGCTTTCGAATTGCAACTTTCGCGGGTGCTAGATTATCATATTCCTTGAGGACATAACCAAGAATTATTCCCCAAATAATGTAAATAGAAAATCCAGCCATTAGAATTATATAAAAGTTAGTATCGCTAAAGGCTATGGAGAAACTCCAATCAGTGAATACTTCACCAGACTTAAATTTCGCTAAATGAATATCACGGACTATTGAATAAGCCAGTAAAGCATCAAATAGAAATGTAAAAGTATAAATTGAGATGGTTTTCAGCTTTGCTTTTGCTTGGTCAAATTTGTGTATTAAATACCCCAATCCGATAAATAAAAATGCTGCTGAGAATAAAAAAATAACCCCTAAAAAACCATTTTTAGAGAATGTTTCTGGTATCGCTTTTAGATTTACAATTGTGTTGGTTAAAATTTCTTTATTCTGAAGATTATTCTCCACCCATTCATTCACATCAAAAATAAATGCACTATAAATTACCGAAATGTAGAATATAAACAAGTATAGAGTTAGGAATACTAAAATAGTTACGCCTAACCAAAACCCAAGCTTATCACTTTCTCTTGATTCATCATCAATAAATGACTTATCACCAGATCTTATTCTGTCAATTTCCTCCTTTAAACTGCTAATTTCACTTTGAAATTTTACATGTTTTTTTTCTTCTTCAACTTTTAGTCCTTCAATTAATTGTTCTTTATCAGAAATATTGACTTTCAGCCCATCGATTTCATTATCAAGTTTTTCATTATGTCTGGATAAGCCTACTATTTTTTCTTCTAACTTATCTTTTTGCCTTTTTTGACTTTCTGATTGATTCTGAATCCCTTCTCTAATTTGTTGGTAAATTTTGTTGAACCACATTTTTAAAACAGAAATGTCACAATTTGCTCTTGCTGCCTCTCTGGCACCTTCGATTTTCGCATTGTTATTCAATTCTTCTCTGTTAACCCAATCTTTGTTCGGATTTGAATTGTCTAATGAAAATAATTTAGAGTCAGGAGTAGTGTGTATATTTTTCATTGATTTATTTGTTTAAGGTCAATCTGATTTTTGAAATCAATTTATCTTTATCTACATTTTTTCTTTTTTCCTCAATTAAATAGTCAATAAGGTCAGGTATATTTTCCTTTTGAAATCCAAGTTTTTCAGCAATCGTAGAACAAACTGTCAACTCCCGAGGGTCTATAATCCCATCTGCTAAAACCATTCTAATTAAATCATATAATTGCTCTAGAGCCTCCAAGTTTGTAAGGGGTTTATAAAACCTAACCTTATGTGGATTATTGATAATAAAATCAACTTCCTCTTTTTTAATTCCTTTTTCTAAACCAATGTTATACAACATTTTTAACTCGATAGGATCCATTGTAGAATCGGAAAGTGCAATTGAAAAAAGATTTAGAAAATGACTTTTTGTTGCAGTATCTATATTGTAATTTTCACTCATCTGGTGGAGGTTTTATTAAGCAAGTTTTTTTTTAAAAATTTGATTAGAAGACCTTTATCTTCCTTGCTAGTAATTTTATTTAATTCAATCAAAATGAGCTTATTTATAGTCTTAAACTATAAATAAATGATCCATTTAGTGAAGTGATTCCAAAACCAATTTGCCTAGTAAAAAAGAAAGGATAGTTGGTTTTTTGTCGGGTTAAATTACTATAATCTTTACATAGCCTAAATATATAATATTTTAATTTGTCATCCTAGAATGCTTGATAGAAATATTATAAGAGTTATTTCCAAATTTAATAAATCTATAATTCACTTTTATCTTTTGGTTTTAATATTAAGTATCCTACATATCCTCCAAAAAGTAACATCCAAACAGGTATCCCATTCCCCTTATTCTTTCCTCTATTGTGATAATGATACTCCCCAGTCTTTCTATTGTAATGCCCTCCGTTTTTATCTGTTCGTCCACTATGAGCTAAACAACTAAGATTTATGAAGACGAAAACTATAAACAACATTTTTTTCATTTGATAATTTTATGCTTGGTTTTTATTTTTCTACATTTCCTGTTAAATAAACTATTGCACTTCACTTATACATAAATCAACTCCTTTTAAACGTTATCTTTCCAAATTAATTCCAGAGTTCTAAATCGCTAATTGAGCAAAACGTTTAACATCATGATCATCCCAATCAATATATGACTGTGAAATAGTAAGTGTTGTTATAAATGATAGGATAAAAAGAAACAGTATTTTTTTCATTTTATATCTTGTGATTATCCCAATTCTTTTGGGCTAAATTCCAAAGGAATAAACCAATTGGAAGAAATATTATTCCTATAACTGGATTTCCAATATCCCCTGTAAATCCAAAAATCAAATTACCACATCCACTCATCGTAAGAATTGCACCTAAAGCCATTATCAAGGAGTTTCCCAATTGAAATCCTGTTTCCTTAACGACACCTAGAACAAGGTTAGAAAATTCGTTAAATGCCATTTTTGCAAAACTTTCTGCTTGCTCTCTGGCATTTTTTGACCACTTATTCAAATCTTCATCTTCAAATCTTTGATAGCTTCTTTCTCTCGTGAATTCTTGTGAAGTTGATTTTTGTTGCTTTTCAGTACGTTCTGAATTGTCATATTTCCATTCTGTTTGTTGAGCAAAATGGAATTTATGTTCTATATCATATCTCAATCGAGCTTCATCATCGTATAACATTAGATAGGCTTCATTAATTTCAATGAATTTCTCGTGAGCGTCTGGACTTTTATTCTTATCAGGGTGGAATTCCAACGCAAGTTTTCGATAGGCTTTTTTTATTGTCTGCTTTTCTGCATTGGGACTGACCCCAAGAGTTTCGTAATGATTTTTTATCATTAGTCCTTATTTAAAGTAATGTCTTTCGAGTCACTTGTTTTTTCTTCCTCTTTTTTGTTAAACAGACTTCCATAAATAATTGGTATTAGTAATGCACCAATCCACATTACCCCTCCACCACCGCTTTCTTTAATTACGGTTAATCCAACGATAATCACTAAACAAACAATGATAAACGTGATAATTTTTCCTGTTTTTTCCATTTTTTGAAAATTTATTGGTTTTGTCTACTCTGTTAGGTTTTCGACTGCCCTTTTTGTTTTTTCTTCTTTTAAGGATCGACAACCAGTACGTGTAAGATGTATTCACACACAATTCTGGCACACCTTATTTATTCAAAAAGTTCATTTATTTCAATATTAGTTTCGTAGTATTTCTTTTGGTCTCCACCGTAAAATTGAAAGAACAATTTTTTATTATCTGCTGTAAATGTCTCTGTGCCTTCCATACCTCCTTTTATTGAAAATCTGACCCTTGTAATCCTATGTGATTTTAAAAGCTCTATCTCTGATTTCGTAAAATTATAAAGAGCAATGCTTTGGTTGTCTACGTGGTCACGAATCCCTTTGTCTGTGCATTTGATAGTGCTACCATCGCTTAAAAAAACAGTAACTGTTCCCCCTATATAATGTTGTTTAATGGGGACGTCTAATGCAATCATTAAGTAACCGCCATTTGAATGTTTTGCAACTGTCAATTGTGGATTACCTGTCCAATAATTTCCATTCATTTCAAAATTCCAACTGTTGGTTGATTCATACTGGTTATCGCCGTTGTATATGTAATTCTGTGAGAATGCTGAATCACAAAATAGAATTACCAATGTGAGTAATAAAATTAATTTTTTCATTTTATTCTTTTTTATATGTGTTAAGTTTTCACTACAATCAGGTAAGGCGTTTTAGTTTTTGTTTGTTGCCTCCTTTTTTTTCACTTTTTTTTTGTATCTGAGGTATAGATTGAGCCAATTAATATTATTCCCCAAATTGCATCAATGATATTCAATAATTTATCTTCTTGCAGCTCCGCCACCTAATCCACCTATTCCGAACAAGAAGCCTATCCAATAAAAGAATCCCGAATTATGTTCAGCGTATATTCCAATATCAGCTCCAAATATCTTCCCGATAATTGCAAATGGGAAACAGATGCCGTGCCATATTCCACCAAAGAAACCGTACTCATTGTATGTTCTTCCTTCTGGTGCACAAGAACTTATCGTTAAAATTATCATTAGTAAAACAAGGATTTGTACGTAACTTTTCTTATTCATTTTTGAATGGTTTTATGTTGTTTATTTTTTTCTAGTTACAGCGAATATCATCCCCATATTGCTACTAGGTGATTAAATATTTAATGTAAAAAGTATAAAATTAGGTGTGTATAAGAACGATAAAGTATTATTCTACCAAATTAATTCAGCCCCAAACCAAAATTATACTTATAAAAAGAATACATGGATTTGGCTGTTGCATCAATAAATCAGATTTCCATTAATCCCCAATCATAATGCTACGCATGGAATATCCCAACCTTCTAGAAGCAATTAAAGCACATTCCAATTTAAATACACCACTATAATACTCACGATTCTTTGTTAACTTTTCTACATTTATTGTAGCACAAAATTAAGGTCGTTTTGAGTTCTGATTTATTAATGAATATCACATTCTAAATTGATTAATATCATTATTTGTTAATGTTTTTGAACTAAGGGTAAGCAAAGGCTCAAATCCTATGAAACCATAAAAAATTGGGAAATAGATTTCTAACCGCGAATAAACTTGCCTGAATATATGCTATAAGTTATTTTTCAATTTAAGCTGCCTTGTTATTTTTGGATCTAATTCATTGATTATACGCAAATTGCATTTTACCTTATTTCTTTTTCTAAATAGAGTTATTTATAATAGAAGGAAAATCAAAAAAAGATTCCAAAGCCCTAAAAAATCATCTAAAGATTTTGGGGCTTATAGAAAAGTGCAGTGAAATTATGAATGACAGTCAGGCGGATGATTTGTTTGATTTAATCAAGTCTAATATAAATCAACTAAAATCTAATCTGTCTGAAGGCTTTCACAATTCTTCAGGGCATCAGAAGGAATAGGTGAATAAGTCGTTTGTTCATTTATGCCTAATATCAATTATCATCTACTTTACCATATCATTTAGTCTTTTATTCAGGGAGAAAACCTTACCATCAAATCCAGAGTATTAGGATTAAGGTATATCCATTCTATTTTTTTTCTAAAAATTTCACCCTATCTTTTAAATATGCTGACCCACCCTTTTAACATAAGCCCCCACCTCGACAAAGGACGGGCTACGCCCCTTCCTAAATTTATTCATTTCTAAAAAAATACCAATGGTCACAGTAATTGATTTTAAGCAGCGCCAAAGCGAAGATGGAAAAACATTTAATACACTTGTACTTCAAGGTGGTATTGAGTTTATTCAATCAAAAAAATCAGGCAGTTATTATGCTACTACTAAGACGACTTCTATCACTTCTACCTTTGATGAAATAACCTGTAAAGTATTAATTGGGCAACAGTTAGATGGAAATATTCAAAAGATTGATTGCCCACCTTATGATTATACGATTAAAGAAACAGGGGAAGTTATTCAGTTAAAGCATAGATACGAGTTCATTCCAGAAGGGGCGAATCAGACTAAAGAAGAAATAGTAGAAAATGAGATAGTCAATTAAAATAATAACTATAACTCCATTAGGGTAGTAAAAATGAGGTTTGCTCTTTTAATTAAGGACAGACCTTATTTGTTTAAATTTAACCAAAATGTTCAATGAAATTAATGGGTGTCTATTCTTAGGAAAGCATGGACTATTTAAAATGTTCTGCGTTTTTGAAGTCTTGTGTATTCAAGATATTAAACATCTCAAACAAGGTGATTGGGTTAAGGTAACTGCCGTAAAATCTACAACTGATGGAGCTATTGTATATGAAATTGATGGGGAATATTATTTCTATTACTACTTTGTACTTCCGAGCCTTTAACTTAAATTAGCTTCATTAAATAATAATAATAATAATAATAATAATAATCATTTTTCGCCCGAATCCAAAAATAATGCAAAATAGGTTTCTAAAATGGTATCTAAGAAATTCAATTTCTAGTAAGTTGATGATTTATAATGGATTAGTGTCGGCGGTTCAAGCCCGCCTCGCGCTACAAAACGAAACTATAAAGCCTTGTAATTCAATGAGTTGCAGGGCTTTTTTTATTTTGGGGTAGACTGTAGTATTTTCCTTTACTTTTGGCTACAATTAGCGGCAGATTTCTTGAATAGCATTTACCTCAATTTTCTCGCAAAAGAAACTGAAATTTGATTTAGATAATAATGGCTTGGTCCTTAACAGAAAAATTAGGGTTACACCGATTAAAGTAAACAAAATCATCGATGCAAATGCTGCATGGCAGCCACATTGGTCGCTTGGTTTATCTAATACTTAGATTTTTTTCCCTGTCATAGCCTCTTTTATATTGATATCTAACGCTCGATGGGCTAATGGGGAAGTATATTCATTTAATTCTTCCATTCGTTTGTTAATGAGGTCTTTGTCTTTTCCTTTTACGGAATCCTTCAAGGTGTTGGTTAAAGAGATGATCGTAGTTTTTTCTTCTTCTGAAAGAATATGATCATTCTGCTTTAAAAATTTATCGGAGGAGAGAATGATATTATCGGCTTCATTTCGAGCTTCTAAAAGTCCTCGGATTTTCATGTCCTCTTCAGCATTTTGAATAGATTCCAATAACATTCTTGCCATGTCTTCTTCAGAAATCCCATAAGTAGATTTAATTTCTACGGAGGTTTCAACATTTGACCGTAGTTCTTTGGCTCTTACCTTCAAAATACCGTCGGCATTAAGGATAAAATGTATCTCAATTTTTGGTAAACCTGCTGGCATCGGTGGAATATCTCTTAAAATAAACTCACCCAATTTACGGTTGTTTTCTACCAAGTCTCGTTCTCCTTGAAAAACAGCGATCTTAAGATTTTTTTGCCCATCAACCGAAGTGGTATATTGTCTCCCAGCTCTTGAAGGAACTTTGGAGTTTCGAGGAATAATCGTATCCATTAAGCCACCAACTGTCTCAATCCCCAACGAAAGTGGTGTCACATCCAATAATAATATATCTTTTTGATTGCCGGCTAAAATATCAGCTTGTATAGCTGCTCCAAGCGCTACAACTTCATCTGGATTTAGACCATCAAAGACCTCTTTTTCGAATAATTTTGAAACAGACTTTTTGACCAATGGAACCCTTGTGGAACCACCGACCATAATAATATGGTCTATATTTTCAGGCTTAAGTTTCGCGTCTTTAAGGGCATTTTTACAGCTTTCTAAAGTTTTATCAACTAAAGGTGCAATCAAATCATTGAATTCCTTAAGAGTGATTTTAACGCTTAAACCATTTAATGTGCTTTCAAAAGTTTCCGAATGTCCTAATACCTTTTTTGCTTCCTCAGCTAATAACCGTATTTCTTGACTAAACTCTTTATTCTTGCTCATTTGCGAAGAGTCAATATTATATTGCTTTATCCAGATATCCATAATCGCCCGGTCAAAATCATCTCCACCCAAAAAGGTATCTCCATTTGTGGAGAGAACTTCAAAAATCCCATCCTGAATTTCTAGAATAGAAATATCGAATGTACCACCGCCAAGGTCATAAACGGCGATAGTTTGGGCATCATTTTTCTCAATATTTAATCCATAAGCCAGGCTTGCGGCTGTAGGCTCATTTACAATCCTAAGTACGTCTAAACCAGCCAATTTTCCTGCATCTCTTGTCGCTTGCCTTTGGGCATCATTAAAATAGGCTGGGACTGTAATAACTGCTTTTGATACGATCTGATTTAATTCCTCTTCTATCCGAACTTTTAAGGCTTTTAAAATCTCTGCAGATAATTCAATTGGCGTATAATACTTATCTCTTACCCTTATTTTTACAAGACTATCAGTATCTTCATCAATGATCTTATACCCAAAATAGTGTTCTTGATTTTTTAAATCACCATAAGATTTTCCCATCAATCGTTTAACGGAATAAATGGTGTTTTGCGGCTGGGTAATAAGTTTTTCTTTTGCGGCATCTCCTATAATCAATTGTTCATCTTTACCAAAATGAATAACAGAAGGTACCAAGGTGTTTTTACCATCAGTTCCTTTTACCGCTATCGGATTTCCTTCCTTAATATAAGCAACTAAGCTATTCGTAGTTCCCAAATCAATACCGATTATTAAGTCGCTTTCTTTTAATGTTTTTCCTTCTTTAAGATTTATTGAAATCTTCGCCATTGTCGTATAAAGTGTTGGATATCAGTTTATTATTCGATTTTTTGTTTAAATGATAAACAAAAATTCTACAAATTTAATTAAATAGATTAGGAAGTCTTTCTTTTTATCGAATAATGAAACTGGCTTGATTTTTAATATTATTAGGTTAAGTGTGTTAAATCGTAGGCTATCAATTTTATATTTTTATAGTTTACATTATTTTTAAGTTATTTTGCTACAATAATTATATTTTTGCCTTCTTTTTAAGATTCCTCTAAACAGATAATCCTCCATGCTTCTCCTAGAAAAGGTGATTAAATTGCTGGATGACTTTCATTTTGATGCCCTATATTGTCATGTGAAAAATATAAGTAAGCGGTCTTATTTTCCACTTGTTTTGATTGAGGCTATTGAAAGAGACATTAATAAGTCCCAAACTGTGGAGGACTTATGCAATGCTGTTTATGGTGAATTCAATGATCGGATTAGAAAAAAGTTTTTACAATTAGCTCACTACACTTTTAAGCTCACTTCTTTTTTATCAAAAAATTACCCTGATTTTTTGCAATCTAACCTTTCAAAAATTCAAGTTTACATTAATAAGGGCGAATTAAGTAAAGCTAATATTTTGGCTGATGCACTGTTTGAAGTGAGCCGCAAAATTGAGGATCACCTTACTGAGATAAAAATTCTACAAATTCAATCTCAACAAAATTTTCTTTTAGAGTCTGGTTTTTTTGCCTTAAAACAACAAGAAAGGATTAAGGAATTATTGAAAATTCAAATGGATTTGAATGAAATTATTTCATACGTTTTTGAACATTTTGATCCTAAAAATAAATTTGAAACCCAAGCACTCAATAAGCATGTAGATTTTTTCAACCAATATAATGCTAGCCCTTCTTTAGTCATACAATTGGTCACCCGACACTATGTAATATTTTCCTATTTCAAATTTCAAAATGAAAAATTTTATTCAAGTAACACTTTTTTAAAACTCTTAGAACTTGAAAAAGATTTTCAAAAAAATGACTATTTAATTTTTCCTTATTTGACTGACTACCAATATTCTATTAATTATTTAATACTTGAATGTAAGTATCGGTCAAATCTTGGAAGTGAGATTTTGAAAGAAACAGATCGTCTTACCAAACAAAGCGAGGATACCCTCTTTTGGAATAGCTTTATTAACCTTCCAGAGCTAAATTCAATTGAACTGCAATCCAACTATTATTATCGCCTTTTTCTTCCTGAAATTATTTCAGGATCTTTTCACCTAATTCCTCCAGCGTTTTCAGAGGCAATTATAAAATTGAAAGCTAGATGTCAACTAAAATTAGGAAATGAAATTTTAGAACAAATGTTTATCCTGCAATACATAAATCTTTCTAGGGTGCAGGCTCAACTATTAGTATTGAAGTTGTCTAAAGTTAATTGACATTTTGTGAAACAGTTGCAGCGAGTTAAGTTTGAAAATCCTACTTAACTCACCAAACCCACTGCAACTATGATGAAATTAAGCAAAAAGCTGATTAACCAAAATTTAGTACCT
>JANSWP010000151.1 GCA_024743405.1 Bacteroidota bacterium | reverse complement strand
GAAATAAGTTCCATATTTGACGACAACTATTTTTTTGCCAGACGAGGCAAAAAGCACAGGCATATCCTTAGATATGGCGAGTATTTTTAACGAAATATGGTGAAAAAATAGTCCGTCATAATATGTGTGAGTTATTTCTGTCCAAGCACTTAACGAGCAAAAAATAAGTCCGCTAATTTGAAACAGGAGGTGTTGGGTTTTAGCAAGGCAAAAAACGTAGGCGATGCAGCGCATCAACGAGGCTTCTTAACGCCGCAAAAACTCAAAAAATACATTGGCAAATGGCGGAGTTATTCTTTAGTTGTTACTAAGTACTTAAAGCCTATGATGAGAATATACCTTGTACTTCTTTTGTGGTTATATACCTTCTCCGGTTTTGCTCAAGAGCCTGATTCCGCTACAAAAGGTGTAAAACCAATGATTAAGTCTGGAAGTGAAATAACCGGTATCACCCGAGCAATCATATTTGGGATCTCCGACTACCAGGATGATGAAATTCCAGATCTGAGATTTGCAGATAAAGACGCCAGGATCTTTAGTGATTACTTGAAGAGTGAAGCTGGAGGAGCATTATCGGAAGATTTTATTCAGTTAAAGACCAATGAACAGGCAACTACTGCTGAAATAGCTAGCTCCCTGGATTGGTTACTCGAAGAAAGCGTAGCCGGGGATGTGGCTATTATATACTTTTCTGGTCACAGTGATGTGGAAACTAAATTCAAAACCCAAAATGGTTATTTAATAACTTTCAATTCTCCTCCACGGGTTTATGCTGGGGGAGCATTTCCTCTTTTTATCCTGAATCAATATATCTCGGCGCTTTCAGAGAGCGGTGTTCAGGTGATCATGATCTCAGATGCATGCCATTCAGGCAAATTGGCTGGTAGTAGCAATGGAGGGACCCAGGCGGCTTCGGCTGGACTAGCCAAGCAATTCAATAAAGAGATTAAGATCCTATCCTGTCAGCCAGATGAATTCTCCTTGGAAGGTAGACAATGGGGTGGTGGCCGTGGCGTTTTTTCCTTTTTTCTTATTGATGGATTATATGGCTTGGCCGATAACAACGGGGATCTTCAGGTTAGCCTTTTGGAACTTGGCCGATACCTGGAAGATAATATTCCGGCTGAAACAGCTCCACTTAGTCAGTTACCCATGACCGTTGGCAATAGAAATACAGTCTTGGCCAAGGTGGATGAGCGCCTCCTTCAACAACGGATGGAACTTAAAAAAGAATCAGCTCCTTCTATGAGTTTTGCAGATAATAAAGGATTGGAAGAGAGGGTTCTTGAGAAGGCTCCCCCTTCTATAAGGGAAGGTTATGTAGCATTTAAAGCAGCGATGTCAGCTGGTAGATTAATGTCGCCAGAAGGCAGTTCTGCCAATGATTATTACGAGCAACTCTCAAAGGAAAAAAGTCTTCAGCCCCTTCATAATTTGATGCGGCGCAATCTGGCAGTGGCCCTGCAAGACGAAGTACAGGAGCGCAGGAATAAACTCCTGAAATCCGACACTTCTGAACTCGCTTTGGTCAACGATGGAATTGCCGGGTATTACGAACACCTTCCCAACCATGTAGCAAGAGCTGCCGAACTGCTTGGTGAAAAACACTACATGTATGCTATATTAAAAGGTTGGCAAAATGAGATTAGAGGCTATGTGTTTTTAGTTTCCAGACCAACGAAAAGATACAAGGAAGTTAGTTTTAATTCTATTAGAAAATCCATTCCCTTGTTTAAAAAAGCAATTCTCTTTCAGGGAGAAAACGCATTGGATAACCTTTTACTATCAGAAGCTTACCGGAAACTTAACATGCTTGATTCAGCTTTTTATTTTGCAAAAAAAGCGATCAAATATTCCCCAACCTGGGCAATGGGTTATAAGCAAATATCGCAATTGTATTTGCAGACGGGCCAGTTTTTTTTATCAAAAAGATGGAGTAAAAAAGGAAATTCGGTTCAGAAGATGAATTTTTTCAATTATAGTAGTCATGGTTACCTGTTATTCGCCCAGGCTTTCCATAATAGTGAAAAGCAGTGGAATAGCTGGAGAATCAACTCCTATAGTTACTCTGGTAAGATTCCCTATAGAAAAAGGAAATTTGAGGAAGCGTTGAAATGGTACGAGCAGTCCATTCAATCCTTTCCTAATGCAAACGCTTTTTACCAGTTAGGGTGGGGCAATATTCGGACTGGAAATAGGGAAGCTGGAGAGGACTATCTTCTTAAAGCTATTGAAACACAACCCTATTTTATCAAGGCCTATCGGAGCCTTGTAACTTTATATGGAGTGACAAAACAGGAAACAGCACTGCTTGACTTATTAACCAAAATGGAAAATACTTCCTGGGGAAAACCAGAGGTAGAAGTGTATGAAACTTTGTCGATAGGTTATTTGCTACTTAAAGACTATAAAAAATTCAGGCAGTTTTACCAAAAAGCGATTCGGATAGAGCCTGCAACAGCTAACTTCCAGTACGAGATTTCAAGGATTTTTGCACTGAACGGTGATAGCTCTGAAGCCTTGAACTACCTGGAGAAGGCATTGGTTCAGGGATATTCCAATCGACGCGACCTTCGTAAAAGTCCCGATTTCAATGCACTCAGAACAGCACCCAGTTTTAAGAAATTGGTGAATAAATACAGGAAATCTTTCAAACTCAACTGAAAATGAATTTAAAAAAATATATTCCATTTTTTTTGTTAGGTATTTTGTTTTTTCTATCCGGTTTTCTAATGGCCCAAACAGCCATCAGCGGATTCGTTTATGAAGCAGAAACCAACGAACCTGCAATAGGAGCGACTATTCAGCCAAAAGGAAGTACTATTGGTTCAGTTTCAGATCAAAATGGGTATTTCGAATTGGTAACTGACCAAGCGTTGCCCTTTGGAATGGTGGTTCGTTACCTGGGTTTTGAAAATAAGGAAGTAGAAGTCTTTGATAAAAATGAACTTCTTTATATTTATTTGGAAGATGGTGGGATAACCACCGCAGAAGTTGTGGTTTCCGCTTCCAGGTGGAAGGAAAAAATTCAGGAGGCTCCGGCTTCTATTTCTGTCATTCCTTTGAATATAATTGAAGCGCAGGTGTTTGTCAATCCTTTGGAACACCTCAAATATACTGCTGGAGTTCAACTGACCATGCAAGGTACCGAAAGGATAAATATTGGCATGAGAAGAGGCGGTGGCGGTACCTTCAACACTACTACCCGAATAATAGCCGATCATCGAACAATGAGCAGCGTGGCTTCTGATTTTTTTGATGCATCAAGTAGTGCTTTTTATTCTTTGGATATGGAGCGAATAGAGGTAGTGAGAGGTCCGGCCTCTGCTTTATACGGTCCGGGAGTAACCAATGGAGTCGTCCATTTTATTTCTAAAGATCCATTTAAATATTCGGGTACTTCAGTGGAATTGACAGGAGGAGAGAGAGCCACCTATCGTGCGGCTTTTCGGCATGCACAACACACTGCAAATAAAAAATTCGGATTTAAGGTCAATGGAAATTACCGGCGTTCCAATGAATGGCAACTTGACCCTAATAATACCGAAGACTCCCTGACGATGTCCCAGTTTTTTAACGAGATCATTGATCCGCTGACTGGAAAAGTGGTTTATGAAACCGGCAAGAATTTGCGGAAAGACAATTTGGGTTATGGTCTCAATGCTACCTTGGAATATCGTCCTGAATACGATTTTAGAATCGTTGCATCGGGAGGTTATAATCGCTATGAGGGTATGCTGAGAAGTGTCCTTGGTGAGTTTTTGTACCAAAACAATGAATATTATGGTCAAATCAGATGCCGTAAAGGTCACTTTTTTAGTCAGTTTAGTATCAACCAGAGTTCTACAGGAAAAGATAAATCGACCTCTTTTTTCTATCGATCCGGTCAGACCTTTCTCAATCCGCGGACCTATTTTGAAGGCCAGATGCAGTATGACTTTAAATTGAAAGCCCTTTCTACCAAATTTATTACCGGTGGGGAATATCAGGGATTAAGAACGGACTCTAAAAAAACGATCTTCGGGCGGTATGAGGACGATGATCGGTTTGATGTAGTAGGAGCTTTTTTTCAATCAAAGACCAACATTTTTAAGCAATTGGATTTGACGCTTGCGGGAAGAGTAGATCATTATTTTGCTCTTGATCAAACTACCTTTTCCCCCAGAGCCGCTTTACTTTATAATATTGATGATCAAAATGGACTCAGGCTTACCTACAACAAAGCTTTTCTTCCTCCTACTGTTCTTTCGCTGAATTTAGACTTCCCAATTATTAAAAATGACCTGATGGATTTTTGGGCATTGGGAGGGAGATCCACTCAAACTTTTGCTGATAATCCTTTTACTACCAGTTTTATTCCGGGTGTTGGCGATACACCGGGAATTGGGTTACCACTACAAGTCGCTTATACAACGATATTAGATGAATTGACAAGGAGTGGCATTTTACCAGATCCGTTGTTGGACTATCTGGAGTCTGAGATTCCAAATATAAATGGTTTTTCCAATGGTGAAACAGTGACCCTCGATGGTAATCCGTTTGTGCGGAGAGGAACTAAACCGCTGAAAATACAGGAGAATGTTTCTTATGAATTTGGTTATAGTGGAACTATTTGGAATCGACTCGTGGCTTCTGTAGATGTGTATTATGCACGCGAAAAGAATTTTATATTGGGTCCTGCCCAAGTTAGCCCTTTAGTTATTACACCAGATTTGCCGCAAGATCTATCGAAAATGATCACCGAGACATTAAGTGCGGAGACCCTCGCTAATTTTGGAATATCTCCTGAATTCATTGCTGTTCTTTTTCAGCAAATTGCTACAAATATTACCACCCCTGATGGTCCTGATGGTGTTCAGACTCCGGTCGGGTTAATAGAAACAGAACAAATGCCTGAAGGCGGATTACCTCATTTGGCATTTGGATTTATCTCGGCGGGTAAGACCAGTTTCTGGGGATCTGACCTAAGTTTGCTTTACTATTATAGACCTTTCCTTTCTTTTTTCGGAAGTTATTCCTGGTTGAGCAATAATTCGTTCATAATTAAGGACCCTGATAATGAAGAGCTTGATCTGGGATTGAAAACCAATAATTATCCAATTAATAAATTCAGGCTGGGCATTGATTATAAATCAATTGATGGCCTTCATGCTAATATTCGAGTTCAATATGATGAAGGATACTATGTGGATGAGGGATACTTTAGTGGTTGGGTGCCTGCAAGAACGATTGTTGATGCAGGTATAGGTTATACCTGGTTTAATTGGCTTTCCGTAGATGTCACTATTTCCAATGCACTCAATAAAAAATACCGCACCTATCCTGGATTGCCTAAAATTGGCCGAAGAATTTTGGGTAGGGTTAAGTATTCTTTTTAGAGCTTTTTTTCACAATCGTCCGCAATCATTCAGGCATTCTTCCAGCGTTTCGGGTTTGGTCATATATCCAGTGCCATAATGGCATTTCAATTGTTAATTTGCCAGCGCAATTTTGATGTTGGATTCCAGGATAGCTTGCTCAAAAGTTGTTAATTGTTCATGGAAAGTATTGCTTAATCTTTTCTCTAACATTCCCCTTTCTTCTGAAAAGTTGTCGTGGAAGAAGGGTAGTGAAAAATTTGATCATTCCCCGAAAAAAAGGACAGTGAGTTAAATTTGATAACTTTCCAAGAAAAAAAAAGGAAATTAATAACCCATGAATAAAATCAGCCTTTTCGGTATTCTATTCTTTGGTATCATTTGGCTGAATTCAGAAATTTTGAATGAGCATTCAAAAAAAATCTACTGAAAATTATTTGAGTATTTCTCTCAAATTGAAACGATAGCAAAAAATCAAATTTTAAGCGATTAGATTGATAAATAAAGTATTTCGCCTCTTCCAAATTTCGGTTTGGAGGAGGCTTTTTTATTGGTAAAACTGAAAGAAGTTAACTTGATAGTGCATTAAATTTTTATTCAATCTTAAAGCAAATTAAAAAAGACTATAAATACAATATAAAAACAATCATCAATCAATTCATAATCAATCATTTAACACCCAACCTTGTTGACAAACCTTTATTTTAATTCACTATAACTCCTGTTTTTTGTATTTTTTTTACTCAACTATTCAATAGATCTTGCCAAATGATTTTAAAGGATCTGAAAGTGCCATTTAAAAAACCTATCTAACAATACCTTTTTGTCTGGTCTGACTTAGCCTAATAATAGTGTTTTCGCAGTGAAAATTATAGCCAGCTTATTATTAAAGAAAAAGCCTATCGGCTTTTCTACCCTATAAAACCATCACCCTTAATCAAATTAAAAAACAGTCTTTTAACATTAAATTTTCTATGAAAAAAATCATTAAACTAACACTATTTCTTTCCATAGGCTTGTCTGCCTGGGGGCAAACAGGGCTTCAGATCACCGGAGGCAAGATGAAAGTCACTGGATCCGTGTCTTTAGTACTGAAGGATGCAAAACTGGTCAATAATGCTGCTTTTGTAGCTACAGCTGGCGAAGTCCTTTTCACAGGCACTGCCGCTTCTGCAAATTCCGGAATTCAAGGCTCAGCTGCTTCTACTTTATACGATCTTACCATTAATAAAAGTAGCAATGATGTTACTTTATCACAAAACGTTTCGATCAGCAATACCCTTGATTTTCAAAGTGGGAATCTCGATATCCAAAATTTCGACCTAACCATTTCGAGTGGTGGTGGCATCACTAATGCCACAAGCACCAAATATGTAAAAACCTCCGGATCAGGAAGCCTGATTCAGCAGGTGGCAGGAACAGATGTAAACTTTCCGGTTGGCAATAGCGCCTACAATCCTGCCATTCTAAACAATTCGGGAACCAGCGACAATTTCGATGTCAGGGTAACAGATGAGGTTTTGACAAATGGCACCTCTGGTACCGCACTTACAGCCGATGTGGTAGACAGAACCTGGCTGATTGGTGAAGAAACTGGCGGCGGTAGCAATTTGACTATCACCACAACCTGGAATGGTTCAGAGGAATTAACCGGATTTACTAGAGCTGCTTGTTACCTTTCTCATTATACCGGAAGTGGATGGAATGCCAATTCGGCGGCAGCTGCAAATGGCAGTGATCCTTACACCATTAGCCGTGCAGGAATCACCAGCTTATCACCTTTCGCAGTGGGTAGCGGTGGAGCCTTACCTATTGAGTTATTGGACTTTTATGCCCGACAAGATGGAGACAAAGTCGCATTGAAATGGCTTACTGCTGCAGAACTCAATAATAAAGGCTTTGAAGTACAGTGGACATCCTCACAAGGTATTGGGAACGGGCAATGGGAAAGACTAGGTTTTGTCGCCAGCTTGGGTGATTCTTTTGACGAACAGTCGTATGCCTTCCTGCACGAAAACCCTATACAAGGCACCAACTACTACCGAATCAAACAAATAGACCATGGCGGAGCATATGAGTATTCGGGTGTAGTGAGTGTAGATTTGACAAACCTCAAAGGCTTGACAAATCTCAGGCTGGTTCCCAATCCAGTGTACAATGGCAGTTTTACCCTGTATCTCCCCACAACAGAAGAAGCACAATTACCCATTCGCCTCTACGATGCCGTAGGCAGGTTGGTAAGTGAACAGTTCGTTTCTGGTACGGAAGCAACAGTAGAAGTCTATGACCTACCCATCGGAGTCTATTTGCTGACAGTTGACATAAATAGCAAGCGAATGGTGGAACGAGTAGTCGTAGTGAATAATGAATAATTATCAATTCAGAATTCCTAACCTGGCAGAGCCAGTACCATAGGGACCAGGAGTCAGGGGGCAGGTATGAGGGTTTTCTGACACCTGAGAGAAAATTTTAATTTTTGACCTGACACCTGACACCTGATTCTGAAAGGTTTTAAAGGGAATTTTTGCCACAAAAACGCAAGAAATAACTTGAAAGAAATTAAATAACAATTAACACTAAAAATAAAAAACAATGTATACAAAAATATTTACTGTATTTCTCCTTTTCTTAAGTATTGGGCTCAGTGCCCAGATAAGCATCAACACCGATGACTCTAACCCTGATGCCAGCGCCATTCTGGATGTGAAATCAACTAGCCTAGGTGTGCTGGTGCCTCGTATGACGACTGCACAGCGCAACCTCATCAGCAGCCCTGCTACTGGTTTGCTGGTGTTTGATACAACGACGGGCAGTTTCTGGTTTTACAATGGCTCATGGATCGACTTGTCGAGCAGCCTTTCAGATGCCGACAACGACACCAAAGTACAAGTAGAGGAAAGCGGAGATGAAGATAAAATCCGATTCGATATGGGGGGAACAGAGTATTTTACAATGTCTGCCGGCAGATTGGAAGTACTGAACACGGGGTCTTCCGTTTTTATCGG
>JANSWP010000118.1 GCA_024743405.1 Bacteroidota bacterium | reverse complement strand
TTCACGATTTCGACGAGTTTATTTTGGTCTCAGTTTTTATTTAAATGAAGGATAATTGTTGATACTTTGACTGAGGTTAAATGAAAAATGAGGTCAAAAGAAGCCGTCCAAATCGGGGAATTATTATTTGAGCGTTACTTAATTAGAAAATTAGTTTTTTATTTTGATTCGGAAAGTTAAGGAATAGGTCTTCAAAAACTGGTAATACATATTACAATTTTTTTAAAAGTACTTTTATTAATTTGTGTTTTATCCGAAGAAATACTGTTTTAATCAATTAATCTAATAGAATTGAAAATTGGAATCCTATTTTCGTCACTTTCAAAATCATCATAAAGGAAAACCTATTCAAATATGTCGATATTAACCATAAACAACTTAACCAAAACTTACGGTAAAATTACCGCTGTCAATAACCTTTCTCTTTCTATTAATAAAGGGAATATTTATGGCATTTTAGGACCCAATGGAAGTGGGAAAACAACTACGTTAGGAATTGTTTTGGGAATCATTCATGCAGATACTGGTGATTTTAAATGGTTTGAAGGTGAATATGGTATAAACCCAAGAAGGCATATGGGAGCACTTTTAGAGACCCCTAATTTTTATCCTTATTTAAGTGCAGTTGAAAATCTACAGATCATCGCTCACATCAAAAAAATCAAGAACCCAAAAATTGACGAATTGCTTAGTTTGGTAAATCTTGCAGAACGAAAAAAGTCTTTGTTCAAAACTTATTCTTTGGGAATGAAACAAAGATTGGCGATTGCCGCAGCAATGGTGGGTGATCCTGAAGTATTGATTTTTGATGAACCTACCAATGGATTGGATCCGCAAGGAATTGCAGAGGTAAGAGAAACCATTATCGAGATAGCTGGAAATGGGAAAACGATTTTAATGGCAAGTCATATATTAGATGAAGTAGAGAAAACTTGTAGCCATGTAGCCATCATAAAAAACGGGAACCTTATGGCAACGGGTACCGTTGGAGCCATTCTTTCTGACGATATCATTATAGAAATTGGGTCAGCATCACTGGCTGAATTGAGAACTTTACTTATATCTATTCCTCAAATTCGCAAAATTGAACAGGATAATCAGCACTTTACCCTTCAAGTTGATAAAGACCTTTCCACTTCAAAATTGAATTCAATGGCTTTTCAAAAAGGCATTACATTGACTCATTTGGTTTCGAAACAAAAGAGTTTAGAATCCGAATTTTTAGAAATTACGAAGTAAAAATTGGTATTATTGAGTCATTAATTTAACAACTCCTATTTTCAATTATTTTAATAGGATTTTACCACCTGAAACTAATCTCCCCTGACCAAAAACCCTGTAGAAATAAACCCCAGAAATCAATTGATTCCGATTCAATTTTATGGGCTCATCACCAATAATATTCTGCTCAAAAACTTGAATTCCACTTTCATTATACAATTGAATTCTGTCAATAATCAACTGTTTGTCCTTAGGTTTTAGGCTAAATTCAGTAGAAACTGGATTAGGGAACACATTAATAAGGTCTGTGTCTTTTTCCACTTCAATCAATGCATTAACGATACCTTTCCCTCCAAATAATACTGCCTCCGTTTTATTGATATCAAAAGACTCAATGTCCTCTTGTTCCGCAAAAACGAAACCCTGCCCCTCTTTATCAAAATCTAAATTTGGATAATGAACATTCCCTGTGGTAATTAACGGGATACTCCCCCAACTTCCATTAACATTATTAGAATAATGAATATTTCCCAACAAAAAATTACCACTTAACTCTTCCCAAACACAATGAGCATTTCCATTATCATCGATATACAAAGAAGAACCAACACTGGCATTTGATCCAATATTGACTTTTTCAGGGGTAGACCAATTCCCGCCATTTTCTCTCCACAAATAATAGCCTGCTCCACCGATTCCAAATCCATCATTTCCCGAAATCAAGATATGAATTCGATTATTCTTTACCACTATTGAATTGGTATAATCATCTTGATTGGGAGTTGATAACACTTCATATTCCCAATTAGAAAACACCTCTTCCTTTTGAGCCAAATGGATAGCATAATTAGAAAAATCTCCACCTCGATATCCAATAATTACACCCTCTTCATCTGAGGAAGTAATAAAAGGATCCGCCCCCGAACCAAAACCTCCTAAGTTTGATTGAGTCAATTCCTCAACCAGAAAATCATTCGAAGGAATAATCAAATTGGCATAAAATATTTTAAAATTAGCAGGAGTAGTTTCACCAATCCATGCCACATGGACATTTCCATTGGATCCTACCGAAATGGTAGGCGAATATTCTGGATAATTGGTTTCTGTAATCTGAACATTGTCCCATTCCATTCCATTAAAATAAGCGACAAAAACCTCTCTATTATCTCCATTTTCTAAAACATATGAAACGACTGGGCGGCTTACACCTGAGAGCAGATCGGTTACGGGTGAAGAAGCATTTCCAGATAAGCTAAGTGTAATTATGTCGCCCCAGTCACCTAAACTAGAACGTCTATTATAATTCACCACACTTCCTAAATCAAGCTCAGAGATCCAAACACAATGAATATTACCTGCATCATCGACATCAAAAGCTTGCTTAATATTCACTCTATCAGGCACTAAATTTTGAGTCACCGTGTCCAAAATTGCATTGTCCCATTGAGCTTTCAATTGTGCATTTAACATAATGAAACAAACTGAAAAAAGGAAAAACCTATTAAAAAAATAGCTCATATTGGTTGGTTTTTATATCATTTACTAAAAAATAAAATCAATTTATTCAAATATAATTTTTACAAAAAGGCTAGAGTGGTTCAAAAATTGATTACTGTTGCGTAAGAATGTTTTGAAGTAACTAATTTAAAAAAACGCTGCCCTTATCTAAGGAGCGGCGTTTTTTTTTTTAGAGGCTCAAGGAACCTAGAACTTTAATATCTTTTTGGCAAATTTTTCTTGCCCAAAGTCTAGCTTTAACCAATAAACTCCTACGGGTAAGTCAACTATCTCTATCTCAAAATTCTGATTTTCTACTACTCCTGATTTCAATTCCTGCCCTAATGAGTTCACAATTTCATAAGTTGTATTCAAATAAAACTGATTATTTAAATCTACATTAACCACCTGACTCGAAGGGTTTGGGTAAATACTTATCCAATTTTGATCAGCCTCTTCTTCTACACTGACTAGACCTTCAGTAGTAATATTGGTCACAAAGAAAGAAAGCCCACCTCTAAAATTTCCAACAATCATATCTAAAAATCCATCTCCATTAATATCAGCCACAGCTTGTCTTAACCGAATTCCCTCCTTTGTTTTTCCAAATGTTTCAGTCACCAGATCAAATTCGCCATCTAAATTACCTTCAATATTTTCATAAAGCTTAATTTTTCCATTATCGGAAGAGAGTATAGTTTTAAAAGAATCACCAAAATCTAAAACTGTAGGAGCTCCAAATGCCGTGGAAGTAAAAACCTGGGGAATAATTGATTCTGCTTCCATACCACCCAATTCAGAATTATTAGGACTATTATTCACATCTGGATCAAAAAACGGTGCACCATTTGAACCTTGATTTTGATAATAACGAACTTGCCGAGAATGTCTACCTACAATAATATCGTTCAAACCATCTCTATTCAAATCCACAATTTGAGGTGTAGAATATTGCCCAGCATCTATATCCATCCATCCGAATTGAGGAAAATTAAAAGACATAGGGTTGCCAGCTCCTGCATTATTTTCGACATAAAACAAGAAGCCATCTTTCTCTCCTACTAACAAGTCTTCATCTCCGTCATTATCTAAATCGCCAAAGGTAGGAGCGAAACCAAAGGATCCTAGATCGCTAAATTGTTTAAAATTTAACCAATTGTCATCTACTAATTCAAATATTGGGTTGTTCGCAGTTCCAATATTTTCAAATAAATGAAGTCTAGAATCCAAATCAACAGAATTATCATTAAAATAAGTCTCATTCCCTACCACAAGATCTAAAAGACCATCTGCATTTACATCTGCAAAAGTAGGATTAGCACCAGCACCAAAATCTAGCATTCCCTCAACCAAAAAATCTCTTTGTTGAAGCTCAAAATCTGGTTGCTCATTCGAGCCCGTGTTCTTATAAAACCAGATAACTTCGACATTAGGTGTTTGGTTTTTATTATTAGGTGAAGCTACAAAATCTTTTAATCCATCTCCATCTAAATCGATGAGAAAGGAAGATGGAAAATCAGGAATATCAACTGGTGTATCATAACTTGGAAACAATCCATCTTGGTCCGTTATCCAAGAAACTTGACTATTTTCTGTATCGTATAAAACAGTTAAATTTTGACTTGCAATGTCTCCTAAAATCAAATCTAGATTGCCATCATTATTTTCATCAAAAGTTAAAAGCGTCGAGCCAGGATGTAAGACATTTCGATCATCCAAAACACCTCCAACTAACCCTTGAGCACACATGGTAAGATCATCACTCAATATTAAATCAGGAGAAGTCATATCTTCCAAAAAACGCCCCCAACAATCATCCGCCAATTCAAAAATCAATTCCTCATTACCAAATCCTTGTTCTTGAGATAAATTTTTATAAAAATAAACATGACTACCTGCCAAATCAAAAGTCAAAATGTCCATATCTCCATCTCCATCGATATCATCGAAAGCCGGATAATCTGGTTCTGCAATTTCGAGTGTTCGAGTTACCCCGACTAAATCTACATAATTTAAATAATCCAATGTGTCAAAATACAATCGGTCGAAAGTAATAGCTCCATTTTCGATTTTCCCTTTAAAGGCTTTTACACTAGTAGGGGCAGACTGTTCACCCGAATGTCCAAACAAATCCATTATCCCATCTTTATTATAATCTCTTAATAGCACAAAATTTCCTACATCAGGTGGAAAATTGGAAACAAATTCGGATGCAAATTGGTATGCTGGGTTTTGTGCGGTTCCTATATTTAAAAAAGGCAAATGCACATTTCCGATTCTATCAAAAATATATAGATCATTAATTTGATCATTGTTCAAATCTACCTCATTCAATTGAGGTGCATTTAGACCTCCAGTCAATGGGTTTTTGATGATTTCATTATTTATTTCAAAATCAACATTCAATCTTTCAAAAACTTGAGCATTAGCATAAATTGTTTTCGCCAATAAAAAAACAAATATTAGATTTAATCGATTCATATTCAATCTTTTATGAAAACAGATTTTGGAAGTCAAAGTAAGTCCTCAAGCATAAATCCCTGAGCACATATAAAACCAAAAATAGTTAAAAGGTAAAAGGAAACAGGAAGTGTTCGTTACTTTTAGGAAGGTTTGTTTATTAGCTTTCAAAAAAAAGCCTTGCCGAAAATCGACAAGGCTTTTATATATTGAATTTTCGTTTTTACAAACTCTTTACTTCACTTGTCAAACTAGATAAAGAATCTTTCGCATCTCCAAACAACATTTTCGTTTTAGGATGGAAAAATAATTGATTCTGAATCCCTGCATAACCGGGTCTCATACTTCTTTTCATAACAATGGTACTCTTTGCATTCCAAACTTGGATAACCGGCATTCCATAAATAGGACTACTTGGATCATCTTCAGCTGCTGGATTAACTACGTCATTTGCACCACAAACGATGACCACATCAACTTGTGGCATTTGAGGATTGACATCTTCACTTTCTTTCATTTTCGGATAAGGAACATCCGCCTCTGCTAATAAAACATTCATATGTCCAGGCATCCTACCTGCTACTGGATGAATAGCATATATAACTTCAACTCCTTTCTTTTCTAATTCTTTTTCAAATTCATGGCAAGTATGTTGTGCCTGAGCGACTGCCAAACCATAACCAGGTACAATACAAACCCGTTGAGCATATGCGCACATAATCGCAGCATCGGTAACTGTTGTTTCTTTGGCAACTTGGTCGCCTACAGCGCCTTTTCCACCTGCAGTAGCTCCTGCACCAAACGAACCGATAATCACATTCATTAAGGAACGATTCATAGCTGTACACATCAAAACCGTCAGAATAGTCCCCGCTGAACCTACCAAAATACCCCCTGTCAACATCACTGGATTATCATATAAGAAACCGCCGAAGGCCGCTGCAACACCTGTAAATGAATTCAGTAAAGAAATCACAACAGGCATATCTGCACCACCAATTGGCATGACAAATAAGATTCCATATAGTAAGGAAACGCCCAACAAAATCCACAATAAATTATCGCCAAACATATCTGGCGCAAATGCTCCAATTCCGACCAATGCGAAAATCACTAAAAGCATTAATGAGTTAACGATGGTGAAGACATTAGAATAAATATCGTTTATTTTACCATCTAGTTTTCCATAGGCAACCATACTACCACTAAAGGAAACTGCACCAATTGCCAAACCTAAGAATACGGTTAACAAAAATCCAGGTTCATGACCGGAATGAGAGCCAAACTCTACAATCGAAATAATAGCTGCACAGGCTCCACCCATACCATTAAAAAATGATACCATTTGGGGCATAGAAGTCATCTTGACTTTCATCGCCATCATCCAGCCGATAATCGTACCGATACCCATCGCCGCAAAAATCCAAACGATGTTCCCGATTCCTTGACCATCTTTTTCATGGAAAAGAATGGTTCCAAGTATAGCGAGTCCCATACCAAAAGCGGCAATCAAATTACCTTGTCTAGCCTTATCTGGGCTACTCAACATTTTTAGTCCGACAATAAATGTTATCGAACCAATGAGATAGGATATTTCAAGTAAAAATTGTCCCATTATTTCTTATAAGTTTCAGATGTCAACATTCAGGGTTCAGAAAAACATTCCTGAATCCTAATATCCTGGCACCTCCATTATTTTTTCTTTTTAAACATCTCCAACATTCGATTGGTCACGACGAATCCGCCGACCACATTGAGCGTTCCTAAAACGACCGCTAAAAAACCGAGTGTTAACGCCAAATAATCATCTGGTGAAGCATGCCCCATCACAATGATTGCCCCAATTATAACTACCCCATGTATCGCATTTGCACCAGACATCAAGGGGGTATGCAAAATTGCAGGCACATTCGAAATGACCTCAATACCTAAGAAAATCGAAAGGATCACGATGTAAACCATGTCCAAATTTTCTAAAAAAAAGTTTGCTATTTGATCCATCTTTATAAAAAGTGTCAGAGGTCAGGAATCAGGAGTCAGAAGTAGTCATTATTTGACTCCTGACCTCTAAATCCTGGCATCTAATTAATCGTATTTCAAAATTTGTTTCACTCTTCCACTTTTCACTTCCCCTCCATGAGTAAGACAAGTCCCAAGAATGATATCATCTTCCCAATCTAAATTCAATTTTCCGTCATTAATTAATAATTTCAAAAAATTAGAAATGTTCTTACTAAACATTTGACTAGCATCTTTAGGAATAGATGAAGATAAATTGGAATCTCCAATAATTGTAACCCCATGTTTAACGACTGTTTTGTCATTCTCTGTTAGTTCACAATTACCTCCAGTTGAGGCTGCCAAGTCGACTATAACTGCACCCGATTTCATATTTTCGAGTGTTTCTTTTTTGACTAAAATAGGTGCTCTTCGCCCAGGGATTTGAGCTGTACAAATCACTACATCTGCTGCTGCACAATGATCCTGAACCGCTTGAGCTTGACGCTTTTTGTATTCTTCAGTTTGCTCAACTGCATACCCCCCAGCACTAGCATCGTCTTTTGCACCTTCCACTTCAACGAACTTAGCCCCTAAACTTAAAACCTCTTCTTTTGCTGCAGCTCTAACATCAAATGCTTCTACAACTGCACCAAGTCTTCGAGCTGTTGCAATTGCCTGAAGTCCTGCAACTCCGGCTCCCAAAATCAAAACTTTTGCCGGTTTAATGGTACCTGCAGCAGTCATAAACATTGGAAAAAAGGTAGGCAAATGAACCGCTGCGCTTAATACCGCTTTATATCCCGCTGCTGTCGCCATGGAGGACAAAACATCCATTGCTTGAGCTCGAGTGGTTCTTGGTATTAGATCCATACTAAAAGTAGTATGACCAGATTTTATCAATCCATCCACCATTTCTTTACTACCCAAAGGATTCATTTGTGCAATGAACACTTGCTCTTTGGTGAGCTTATCCGTTTCGCCATTTGGATGAATTTTGATAACCATATTGGCATCTTTTAGAATGGCAGCTACCGTTGAAATTTCAGCACCTTTGGCTTCATAATCGGCATCACTTATATGGGCATTTTCACCCGCTCCACTCTCTACTAAGATCTTCTGGACACCATATTTCTGAAGGGCGGTTAGCGTATCTGGAGTTACAGCAACTCGATTTTCGCCACCAGTTTCTTTTAGAATTCCGACAATCATATTGAGTCGTTATTTAATTTGGGCAATGGAATAATATCAATTATTTAATTATAATCCAATACAATATTTGAAAAACATAATCTAGAAAATAAACGATTTTCAAAAGCGGCTCGAATATACAAGTTTGTAGGAAAGCGGAAAGATTTTTTTGAGAAAAGTTACTCACTAGGTAAGAAAGATTGCTAGACAAGAACCTAAGGCCATGCAGCGAGGTATAAGAATTAACGCATTAATAATTCAACTCCAGCACCGGATTAAAGGCTTCCAAAAATAGATCCAATGCTTTCTTTTTACCTTCATCCATTCGGTAACTAATATAATGTGTAAAATATTCATTCAAATCAAACGAAGGATGAGGTGGAGGAATTAAAAACATTAATTCAGGAATTTCTTGAAGCCCCAACTCTAGCGCTGCATTCAGTTTTTTCACAAATTTAGGATCCAATTTATGGTTACTTACCCACGCGGCAAAGACAAAGGGTAATCCTGTGTGTTTCATCCAAACATCTCCCAAATCATATACATATTGATATTTCTTATCTAACCCAATCGAACGATCACCTATAATTAATGCCCCTGTGGTACCTTCGATTTTCGATTCAAAACCTTCTTTGGCAGGCAATATTTCAGGTTGAACTTGCCAATAATCACGCATTAGTATTTTTGCCAATTCAACCGATGTCCTTGAATGAAAATCCAAATAAATATGCGTCATTTCCTTTATTGGAACTTGGCTGAAAATACAAACCGTCTTTACAGCACCGACAGTGCCAATACAATACTCTGAAACAATATGTGGCGTCTCCAATTCTGGAATAATGGCCACAGGGACTAAACCTAAATCAACTTTTCCACTCTTTAGTTTTTCTGCACAAACAGATGGAATATCCAACTGTAAATCAATTTCCTCCTTCAAACCACTTTTTAATAATCCATACAAAAATGGCTTGGTATTCAAATAGCTGACGGCAGTGATGCTTATCATAACTTCGATTTATTAACTTTTCGGAAGAAATTCAAAATGGCTTCGATCGTTTATCAATTTAAACTCAAACTTATCTAATTGATAATCAACAATATACAATCCAGTATTTTTATGCTCATAATTTTGCATCTTGCTTAATGTTTGTCCATCCAATAAACACAATAAGCCTCGCATAGCCCTTCCATGTGAACATATCAATAATTTTTTCTCCTTACGAAGTTTTATATGCTGAATGAACTTAGAAAGTCGTTGACCTAACTCAAAAGCACTTTCACCACCCTCCAATCTTGCATGATAATCCTCATTTGCCCATGATTGCATAAGGGTTTTATATTCTTCAACATCCGAAGGTTCGGGCTTTTTTCCTTCATGAATGCCCCAATTCATTTCGTCGATTTCTCCATGTTGTTCCCAATGTAAATTTAAATCAAGAAATGGAGCCACAGTTTGGTGGGTACGCTTTAATTTTGAAGTCAAAACTGCCTCAAAATCTTCATTTTTATATTTTTCAAAAAAAGCTTGAGCTTGTTCTCGTCCTTCTTCATTTATACTTGAATCAACACCGCCTCCTTGAATAATCCCTTTTAGGTTAAAATCTGTTTGACCGTGACGAACCAAAAATAATCTTTTCTTCATTTATCTATTCTTTCATGCATTGATAGCCAAATAATCATTAAAGTATGTCTTAACTCCCTACGACTGGCAAAGAAACATACCCTTTAAAAACTTCATCTTCCTCAAAGACATGATCTGTATAATCTTCAACTACATTATATAAGGTGTCTCTTTCAATCGGTTTTCGACCTATACTTCTAATCAAATGAACCAATTCTCTTGTGCTCATCGCCGGATTTTGTTCTTCTGATCCCGCCATCGTGTAGATTTTTGTGGTGTCATCAATTGTTCCGTCCACATCGTCTACACCAAAAGCTAGCGCCATTTGTGCAGTTTCCCGCGAAATCATTGGCCAATATGCTTTTACATGATCAAAATTATCTAGGTAAATCCGACCAATAGCGTAATTTCTCAAATCCTCAATTGTAGTCGATTCGGCGACATGAGACATATCATTTCCTTTATTTCTAAATTTTAAAGGAATAAAAGTTTGAAAACCACCTGTTCTATCTTGCAATTGACGCAATTGTTCCATGTGATGGATTCGATGCTTATATTCTTCAATGTGCCCATAAAGCATGGTTGCATTTGAGCGTTGCCCCAATTTATGCCATTCTTCATGTATGGCTAACCATTGATCCCCATTACATTTATCCTTGGCTATTTGCTCCCGTATTTCTGGATGGAAAATCTCTGCTCCGCCTCCAGGTATAGAATCCAAACCTGATTCTTTCATCAATTTCATGCCTTCCGCATATCCGATTTTTGCCATTTTAAATATGTAATGGTACTCGACTGGCGTCAGGGCCTTGATATGCAAATCAGGACGATGGGCTTTTATGCTTTTGAATAAATTGGAATAAAACTCGACATCATATTGAGGTAAAACTCCACCAACGATATGGACTTCCGTGACGGGTTGACCATCATATTTTTTGACAATATCCAACATCTCATCCATGGTATATTCCCAACCTTCCGAACGTTTTTTGATCAACCTAGAATACGAACAAAAATTACAGGTATAGATGCAAACATTAGTCGGTTCAACATGAAAGTTTCGATTAAAATAGGTGTTATTACCATGTTTCCGCTCTCGAATGTAATTGGCTAAAGTACCAACAAAACTCAAAGACCCTTTTTCGTAAAGTAAAAGTCCCTCCGCTTCAGTAATTCGCTCATCATCAAATACTTTTGACGCAATTTGTCTTAAAGTAGGATCAAGTGACTCGTCGTTTATTATTGTGGTTATTTTTCTATTGGAATTCATAAAAATGATTTGATTTGTATTTTTACAAATTTATAACAACTTTTAGAACTTTCAGTTTTTATTGAAAGAAAAAAAAGTTTAAAATTTTGGTGCAAAGGTAAATAATTAACAAATGCTTTCAATCCTAATTCCGGTATTCAATTTTGATATTCGAAATTTAGTGAATGACCTTCATTCGCAATGCCTGGCAAGTAAAATTGATTTTGAGCTCATTTGTTTGGATGATGGCTCAAAAAATGAATTTAAAAAGATCAATCGGCAAGTTGAAAAGTTATCAAATGTCATTTATGAAGAATTGAAGGTCAACCTCGGGCGCTCAAAAATTAGAAATGAATTGGGAAAACGGGCAAGCTTTGAATTCTTAATATTTATGGATTGTGATTCCAAAGTAATTTCAGATCATTACATTTTTAAGTATTTAAAAGCCTTAAACAATAAAGATAAAGCGTCTTCAAATAAAGAATCACTGATTTATGGAGGGAGATGCTATGATCCGCAACCTCCTCTAAATAAAAATCACCTTTTCCATTGGACATATGGGCTTGAGCGAGAACAAACTAAATTTGATGAAAGAAAGAATCAGCCTTATCATTCTTTTATGACTAATAATTTTTTAATTCCAAAAAGAATATTTCTGGAGATTCAATTTGATGAAAACTTAACTCAATACGGTCATGAAGACACGCTTTTTGGATTGGAACTAAAAAAACGACAAGTTCCCATTTTACATATTCATAATCCATTAGAACACATCGGATTAGAAGAAACAATAGTGTTTCTAAATAAGTCAAAAAAAGCGATCCAAAATCTTTATTATTTAAGTCAAACCAATGACTTAATTGAGACGAGATTATTGATTTTTTATCAAAAATTGAAAAGTTTTTGGCTAGTACAACTGACTGCTTTGGGATTTAAATTAATAGAATCAATATTAATTAGAAATTTCAAATCAAAAAATCCTAATTTAAAATTATTTGATGTTTACAAGTTGGGATATTTATGTCATATCACTTCAAAATAGCCTCCTTAGAATCAACCTTACCAACTAATATTTGGTTAAATTTGCGCAGAATTTTTGTGACTTGTTGAGCGAATGAACGCAAATTTCTATTGAAATTTCATATTAGAAATTCCTTTCAATCTGTCAAACGCGTCACTAAATTAATTCCTACATTCTTCATTCAAAATTCAACATTGGCGCTAAGAGATAATTTTCCAATCCCCGACTCAGATTATTTAGGTGGCGAAAGTGACGGATATGTTTATCGGACGATATTCGGAGGAGCTTCCCTAGAGGTAAGCTTTGGAATGATCAAGCAATTTTTATTTGAAGAAGGTTACAAAGATATTCCAGTGCCTGAAAATGCCAATGAATTAAAATTATTCAAATTATCCAGCCGAAATAAACAAATATTGATGTTCGAGGATAATGGATACGTCCATAATCCCATTAAGATTCTCTTTCCAAATGATAGGCGCAAAAAGAAAACCTTGATTCTTGAAATTTACAATGAACGCGCTCCAAAACATTTACTTCGCTTCTACAATAAGTTGACTGAAAAAGAATTAGAAGAAATTGAAGCTATACCAATTTCAGTTTCTGAAGTGGAACCAAAAGATTAGGGAGTAGGGAATAAATAAGACACCCAAATTTTGCACAGCCTATTTTTCTTCAGTTGAGGTAAAAAACACAGATATACCCAAAGGTATGGCGAGTATTTTTAACGAAAAATGAAGGCAAAAGAGCAAGTAAAATGGGTAGGTTATTTATTTCCTACTCCCTTAACTTCATTTTTTGTGGCTCAAGTATGCCCTTGACCACATCGCCCTACATCCAATTAATGTGATTGAAGCATTGCTACCATGTAATCAAGAGTTGACGGAATACTTGTAATAGTGTTACTTGAGTGTATGGTTAAGAAAACTTTGCAAACCTCACAGTCTCTGCCACGTTCACGCTTTATTTTCCTAAGAACCCATTTTTCAGCATGCTTAGTCGATTACATCCGTTTACAAACGACTACAAACGACAGCAAGCGTTTAACTTTCGGATATAACTCTCCGATACCTTCACCTTTGTTTCATCAATTAATTTATCAAATACGCTCCTTCACTTCAGGAAAATAAGAAAAGAATAATCTTGAATAATTATCCTGAGATGAAAGAAACAAAATCTCGAAAAATGAATCAATTAAGAAACAAAGTTCAATTAATCGGAAACCTTGGAAAAGATGTTGAATTCAAAACATTAGAAAGTGGACAAATGCTTGCTCGAGTTGCTTTAGCGACTAAAGATATCTTCAAAAATCAAAAAGGAGAAAAGGTGGTAGATACCCAGTGGCATACGTTAGTTGGCTGGGGAAAGACAGCTGAAAACATGAATGTATTCTTGAAAAAAGGCAAGCAAGTCGCCATTAATGGACAGTTGAAACATAGATCCTATGAAGATAAAGAAGGAACCAAAAAATATGTTTCTGAAATATGGGTAAGTGAGTTCATGTTATTAAACTAAATAAAGAGGAGGGGCAAATTCGTTTGTCCCTCAATCAATTCTAATACAGGACATAGATTGAGAAATCAGTAGCATTAAAAACTAAGGAAATAATATTTTTAATATGTGCTCCTCATTTTCATAATAGTAATCAATATTTAAATTACTTACTTCACAAATTTTCTTTACGATAGAAAGTCCCAAACCCAATGTAGAGCTACTTTGATTATTTTTAGTAAACCGATTAAAAAGTTGTTCGGTTGGTATAACTGGCTTTTCCCCAGAATTGGATATGGTCAACTTATCACTATTTAAGGTCACTTTAATATGACCCTTCACCCAATTGTGGTGGACAGCATTTTTCAATAAATTTCCAACAAGAATATCTGCCAAGGCTCCATCAATTTTCAATTTGATATTTTCAGCAATATTAGTTTCAATGGTTAAACTCTTTAATTCACAAATTTCCTTGAAATCAAAAATCGCAGACTCCACTATTTTCGAGAAATTGATAGGTTCTTGATTAGAAAACTCTTGATTTTCAATCTTAGTCAACAAAGACAAAGCCATACCCATCTTTGACAGTTTTGATAAAGAAACTTGAGCAGATTGGATTAATTTTAAATGCTCAGGTTGTAAGTCTTCAGATTCTAAAAGTAACTCTAGTTTACCTTTTGCAACCGCAATTGGGGTTTGCATTTCATGAGATGCATTTTCGGAAAACTCTTTTAAGGATAAATAATCTTGGCGAGCTTTAGAAGTCATACTTTCGATGAAATGATTTAACTCCTTAAACTCCTTAGTAGTTGTTTTAGGCAATATTAAATCTTCATCGCTCTTTAAATTGAAATGACCGATCCGCTTTAATATATCTTGAAATGGCTGAAATAATTTCTTAGAAATGAGAAAACTAAAAACTAAAATCACAATACTTAAAACAAGAAATAACCTCGTAATGACATTGACTACTCCATCTAGTACATCGCCTTCTTCAATGAAAACCTCCAAAATTTGAAAATGATAGCCATGCTCATTGATTAGCCTACTAGTCGTTAGTTTCCGATGAGGTTCTGGCCGCTTTAATTGTGGATGAATGGCAATAGTATCAGAAAATTTGAAGGAACTATCAATTTTAGGCAGTCCGATTAACTTATTTACATAAACCTTATCCGTCAATAGATCCTCTAGTTCTTGCCCCTTTTTAAGAGCAGCTTCGATTATCTGAAAATTATAAATAAGTGCATAATCTGTTTCTAAAGCAACTACCTTTTTGACCGATCGGTATATAGTAATGCCTCCAATACTAAATACTAGCATCATTAAAAGAAGATAAAAAATAGTTGTTTTTGTTAGTAGCCGCATAGCCTGGAAATCAAACTGAAAATTTATAACCTAATCCGTAAATAGTTTTCAAATAATCTTTACCCCCAGCATTAATTATTTTCTTTCTCATATTTTTGATATGCTGATAAACAAAATCATATGAATCCAAAAAATCTACATTGTCTCCCCACAAATGTTCAGCAATCGTCTGTTTCGTTAAAACTCTATTTTTATTCGTAACAAAAAAAAGAAGTAACTCATATTCCTTTACGGTAAATTCGATTAGTTTATCATTAATCTCCACCTCATGATTAGCCGTGTCAATTTTTATTTCTTCAAATGTAAGATAGGTTCGTCCATCAAATTTTCTTCTACGAAAAATTGCTTTCATCCTTGAGTTTAATTCTGATAGATGAAATGGCTTAGTCAAATAGTCATCCGCACCACGATCTAATCCTTTTATTCGGTCATCGAGGGCATTTTTTGCAGATATAATTAGGACACCTATTCCTGTATTTTTCTGCTTTATCAATTCTAAAATATCCAACCCATTTCCATCAGGTAACATCAAATCAAGTAACACAATATCATAAGGGAAATTAAGTAATTTTTCTTCCGCCTCTTGATAACTATTTGCTAATTCACAAATTATTTCCTCATTTGAGAGGTAACTCCTGATATTTTCAGCTAATTCTTTTTCGTCCTCTATGATAAGTAGTTTCATAATTGCACAAATATAAGGAAGGATTTTGAGGGAATTTTGAAGACACAAAAAGACCGGAATCCAAAGATGAATTCCGGTCTATACAATTTAAACGCTTTTATAATTTTAAGGTGATCAACCACCTTATTTGTTAACTATTGACGAAATAGTAACGCTTAATAAATAACTCCATTTATCGATTTTGAATAATTAGAGTTTTTGTGATCACTTCACTTTCATCAAGCGTAATTCTAACCCAATATTGACCATTTTGAAGGTTGTCCAATTCAATGTAAACATTCCTGGAATTATCTTCAAAATCAACCTTCCGCATTTGCTGACCAAGTGAATTAAATATTTCTACACTTGCAATGTTTACGGAAACAGTACCCAAATTAATTTCTACATGACCAGATGCAGGATTCGGGAACAATTGGATAGTTTTTAGGTGTGTGTGTGTGAGTACCTGTCCAGTTGGGGAGGTAGAGTTTTGTTTTGTTATTACTGATTCAACCTCCTGATTCTGGATAGTTTCATCATCATTTCCTAGTACGTTAGCATGCGATACGGGCACGAAACCAGCATCAATTGTAAAATTATCGCCACTTAATAGGAAGTATTCAGTAGTTCCGCTTAAATAATTGATATCGCTATCAACAGAATCATCATTTCCAGCGTCCTGCGGACTTGGATAATAACTACCAGGATTGGCAAATTTAATACGGTAAGTACCTGAAGGAACATCAGTAAACTCATATTGTCCTCCATTTTTAGATACTGTAACTCCACCTGGAACGATAATTCCAGCTTGGTTTTGCAAGAAAATCCATACTCCATCTATACCATCTTCATCGTCCTGAATACCATTTCCGTTATCATCAGACCATACATAGTTTCCAATGGTATGGGTTGTACTTCCACAATTAGTAATGACCTCTTTTTTAATACAATTACTCTCTCCAATTGTCCAGTCTGTACAACCAGCTCGTCGTACACATCTGATATACCATGTTGTTTCACTAATGAATGGTGGATCATAACTTGCCGAAGAAGCACTTGGAATCTGCTGTGTTAAACTAGTTGGGCAACCTGTAGTTGATTTCAACCATAGATACTCTAATGCGCCAGTACCTCCAATTGGTGGGTTTACCTGAACCATAGGAGCAGGATCAAATCCGCCACAATTGCTTTCATCGCCAGCAATCGTTCCTCCACTTGTGACATTATCACAATCATCGCAGTCAGTCTCTACTTCTTTTTTAACGCAGTTACTTTCACCTATTGTCCAATCTACACAACCAACTCGTCGTACGCATCTTATAAACCAAGTCGTTTCACTGATAAATGGTGGATCATAACTTGCTGAAGTTGCACCAGGTATTTGTTGTGTTAAACTAGTTGGACAACCTGTAGTAGACTGCAACCATAGATATTCTAATGCGCCAGTTCCTCCAACTGGTGGAGTTACTTCAACAATAACCTCAGGATCATATCCTTCACAGTTGCTTTCGTCTTCCTCAATCGTTCCGCCATCTGTTACGTTATCACAACCTCCATCAGAACATTTATCAGGAGCATCTACCGTTATGGAAGCAAAGCAATCATTTTTTTCAACATCTCTAACATCAATTGTAACTGAACCTGAACTGATTTGATATGGTCCAACTAATATAGTTTGACCGTAGCTGTAACTAGTACCATCACCAATTATTTCCCAACCTGAATTTCCAGTGTATGCACCTGTTACTTTTAAGTTAAAAGTAAAAATATCATCACTAGGATCATTCGGTGTTCCATTATCTTCACAATTAATTTGAGTAGCAACAACATTAATGTTACAAGATGGGTCTTTTTTGGTAAACCCTGCATCAATAGATAAATCTGTAACCCCTTGTACTACAGTGAAACAATCTGTTCTGCCATCCCAAAGACCAGTAATATTACTATCTTTTTCATCATCACCACCTTGTAAACCTGGTGACGTTTGGTATCCACCTCCTGGATTTGCAAAACGGATTTGGTATTCACCGGGAGCAAGATCGTTATACATATACATACCATCCGCATCGGTAATTCGGAAATCAATAAATCCATTTTGACAGTTCTCTAAGACCACGTATACACCTGGAATACCTGGCTCGTCAGGATCTTGAATTCCGTCTCCATTTAAATCGTCCCAAACGAAATCTCCGATTTTGGTTGTTCCATTCTCATAAATCCCAGCATCAACTGTACGATTATCTTCTCCAGGAGTCAAGGTGACACAAGCTGTTTGTCCATTATCTGGATCAGCATCACTATCCAAACCATCGTCGTCGCCAGTATTCGCAGTCGTGAATAC
>JANSWP010000125.1 GCA_024743405.1 Bacteroidota bacterium | reverse complement strand
CATAATATGTGTGAGTTATTTCTGTCCAAGCACTTACCTAACCTAACTTTCAAGTTCGAAAATAACGTTTCAGGGCGGATTTAACCCACTTTTACACTCGAAATCTACGAGAATACCCTACCAAACAGGTACTTACTCAACCAAATCACTTTTTTTTTGTTTTTTTGCCGCCCATTATCAAAAACCAGTATTAAAGTTCCTATATTTTCTTTGACTTCGCTAGAAAAGACCGTCGCCAAAAGCGACGGGAAAACTAAGCAGGCAGATGGATAAAAAATTGCCTGCAATTTTTTATCCATCTGCCTGCAAAAAAGAATTTTTTGCGGCGAAAGCAGCGACCTGAAAAGGAAAAATTATCGACAACATGTTGGTTTTGAGTTTTGCCTAAGAGCCTAAATCAAGGAAATGAAAAATTCTTTAATCGTAGTAACCTACTTAATATTTCTGTGCAATATGAATGCTCAAATTTCACTTTCAATAGAAAAACCAGTATTAAACGAAGAAGTTATTTTGACTTTTGATGCGACCAAAGGAAATCGGGAACTCGCTGATTACGAAGGTAACATATACGCTCATACAGGTATTTTGACGAACCAAAGTACTCATGGGGGCGATTGGAAGCATGTCGTTGCAGGGTGGGAAGAAAATCGACCAGAACTCAAATTGAAAAAAGTAGGCGATTCCATATACGAACTCAGATTTAAGATCGCAGAATTATATGGTATTCCAGTGACAGGTGGAAATGTTGTCGCCCTAACTTACGTATTTAGAAGTGAAGATGGCCGCAAAATCGGTCGAGCGAAAGGTGGGGGCGATATCTATCACTATTTCAAAAAGCCCAACTTTAAAGAAATACCGAAAGCCAAAGAATTCAGCAAAACACCGGAACCTGAATGGGCAAAATATGCGTCCGTTTATGAGGTGAATATACGTCAATATACTAAAGAAGGAACCTTTAAGGCTTTCGCAGAGCATTTACCCCGATTACGTGATATGGGTGTTGATATATTGTGGATTATGCCCATCCAACCTATTGGAAAAGTAAAGCGAAAAGGGACACTCGGATCTTACTATTCCATTCAAGATTATAAAGGAATCAATCCTGAATTCGGAACATTGAAAGACTTTATTAAATTAGTTAATCAATGCCATGGTATGGGCTTTAAGGTCATTTTAGATTGGGTTGCAAATCACTCTGCATGGGATAATGTTTGGATGGAAACAAACCCAGAATGGTACGTTCGAAATGAAAAGGGCGAGGTATTGGCACCATATGATTGGACAGATGTTGCAGATTTAAATTTTGATCAACATCACTTGAGAGTCGCCATGAAAGATGCCATGCTCTTTTGGATCAAAGATATTGGACTCGATGGTTTTAGGTGTGATGTTGCAGGTGAGGTTCCTTTAGATTTTTGGGAAGATGTTCGAGAGGAATTAAATGAGATAAAACCTGTATGGATGTTGGCTGAAAATGCGGATCAACTTTATTTGATGAATAAGGCTTTTAATTCCAATTATGGTTGGCCATTTCATCATTTGATGAATGAAATTGCAAAAGGACATCGCAATCCAAATGAAATTTTTGGCTATATACAAAATGTAGAATCCAATTACCCTAAAGGAGCTTATCCGATTAATTTCACGACCAATCATGACGAAAATAGTTGGCAAGGCACCGTCTTTGAAAGATTAGGGAAAAGCCATAAAGTCTTTGCCGCATTAACTTTTGTAATGCCAGGAATCCCGCTGATATATTCGGGTCAAGAAGCTGGATTAAATAAGAGATTGGAATTTTTTGAAAAGGATGAAATTGATTGGACAGATGAATCTTTAATGCCTTTTTATAAACAATTGAATCAATTGAAAGCCAACAACCCCGCTCTTTGGAATGGATTTGCAGGTGGAGATTTGAAGCAAATTGGAGTTAATGGTTCGGATGCCGTGGTCGCATTTAGCCGTGAAAAAGATGGCAATCAAGTGATTTTCATGGCCAATTTTTCGAATAATCCACACAAGGTTACTTTTAGATTTACAAATAACCTAGGTTCACAATCAGAATATTTTAGTGGGAAAACACATAAATTAATTGATGAAAATATAATGAGTTTCGAACCTTGGGAATTTCGGGTTTTCGTGAATTAGTAAACTGTTTTTAGCGCTGATTTTCAGGTATTTTTTAATTAAGTTATTCCTAAAAAATCAGCGCTAAAGAATCACTAATACCCAAATTTCTGAACCCAATTATTTGGCATTCTTCCTATCTGACCAACTTTGTAACAAGCCACATGTTGCCATTTCGGATCTAAAAGGGTACGGCGATGTCCTCTAGAAGAAATACCATCATCCACCAACAATAGAATTACCGCTTCTCTAACGTCTTGCGGACCTCCTACCAAATTTTCATTACCATCAGACATTTGTAGACAGGATCGTTTTACTCTATCCCATGGCCAAGAACCATCTGTTCCTTTATGGTTACTACTACCCGCTCGCAGGCGATCTTGTCCGTGATTTTTAGCAGCTTCATACAAACATTCAACGGGTTCTAGGTTTGATAATCGAGGTGTATCTTTTAATTCTCTAATCAGTTCATTGGCACTTTGAACCGCCGTACCATAACGCTCTCTTTTTCTTAATTCAGCAATATATCCCTCAATATATTTCACATATGCCGCTGGGTTAGAGCGTACCAGATTGATTTCATTGACCATATCCATTTCTGTTTGAACCATGAATGGATAAGCAGAGGCAGCCTTGGAGCTAGTCTTTGAATCATCATTTCCAGAACCGGAGTTATTCGAATCTGAAGAGGGGTTAGGAGCTTCTATTTCAGCATTACTTGGACGATCATTAGTTACCTCATTATTATTCCCACGGCTTAACGCACATTCACATTCTGTATTCGTTAGGCGTTGCCCTACAAAAATATCTTCGTCACTTGCCAAACCATTAAACTCTCTAAATCTTTCTTCTGTATAACCATACATATTTGCCAAAGCAGCCACCGTTTCACCTGCGCGAACCGTGTGTTTTAATCCTAATTGTTTTTGACCTGCTGATGGCGTATTTCGCCTGGGCATTCTCGACTCAAAGGAGGCGCTTTTTGGCGTCAATTGATCCAAACGTGAAGCAGCACTATATTCCTTTACTTTTAATTCTTGACAAATGCGAATGATAGAATTTTTTGTAATGCCATTCCAATCACAAATATCATTTACAGAACAGTCATATTTTCGACTTATTACATATAAGGTTTCACCTTTTTGTACTACATGTATCCCATCACCCGATACGGATGAACATTGTGCAAAATTTCCAGAAAATGGAAACACTAAAAGCAGAAAAGTAAAATAAATACAGCCTAAATTTCTCATAGAGTTAGTTTTTAAAATAAAAATAAAAAATAAGGGAAGTATATAGTGTGTTTTCAAAGGTACAATAAATTTATTTTTTGCATAAAAAGCATTGACAATAAAACAATTTGTTGTATATTTAAGCAAAAATAAAAACAATTTAGTTTAAAGAATCAAGAACCATGGAAGTACAAAACCCTACGACTCAAGTCAATATTTACTTAACTTTTAATGGCAATTGTGAAGAAGCCATCAATTATTATCAATCCATTTTAGGCGGTGAAATCAAAATGAAAAGCACCTTTGGTGAAGGACCAATGGAAGTCCCTGATAGTCATAAAGATAAAATTATGCATATTGAATATGTGTTTGATGGTTGTCAACTTCTTGCCTCCGATGGCATGGGAGAAGCACCTTGCGTTATGGGCACTAATTTTCATGTCAGCGTCTTTTTAGCAGATAAAGAAAAAGCTAAATTGACCTTTGTAAAATTGGGAGAAGGTGGAAAAACACAAATGGAATTCAATGAAGTTTTCTGGGGAGGAAGCTTCGGAACGTTGGTAGATAAATTTGGAATTCAATGGATGTTGAGTTGCCCCTAATGCTTGAGGATGGACAATAAATATTCGTGTTATTGTCCATCCTTACTCAAAACCTTTTCAAATCATCTGCCGAAAACGTCCATTCTGGTGTTTGAAGTTCCTTTCCTTCTTGCAATAAATACCACGGACTAAAATCATCATTTGGATTTTTTAAAATCTGAATTTCCTGAGCAGGCATATAACTTTGCGCCAATAAAAATAGCTTCTCTTTAGAAGAATTGACTGCTACATCTACCACTATTACGGCATGTCCTGGTGAGCCTCCTTGTATAAAGACATCACCTATTTTTAGGTCTAAAATTGGCACAGATTTAAGCTCTTTCGCAAGTGATAAAGTCCCAGCATACATAAAAATCAACTCCATATATTTCCAAAAATCTTGATAGGTATTGGAGGGGTTTTGTCGATTATTCCAATACGTTTTATTTCCATCCACCACCATTCTTCGTCCTTTCATCCACTCTGTGTAATCAACCCGAAAGCCATTTGTAAAATTGAAATAAATTTCTTCAAATTGCTGCTGGTTCCACAAGTATTCTGCTCTTAAACGCATTACTGCATCCGCACATTGATGTAAGTCTTTTTTCCCAATTTCTAAATCAACGACTGCATCATAAACCCCATTATTAGACTTTGTTTGACCATTATAATATTTAACCTTTGACTCATGTGGTTTTAATGGAAGTTGGCGTAAATAGGCTTCGAAACTGCCATTTTCAACTTGAATTCGATCAAATCCTTTTGGTATATTAAAACGAGATGCTATTGTTTTCCCATCTGGGTTAATGATGCTTTCCACTATTTCTTCTTTCACAACAACAACCGATTCAGACCTATTTACACTAATTTCTTTATTGTTAGATTGCCCATTTGAACAACCGAGGATTAGGAAAAGCAAGAAAAATTGAAGAAGAAAGACATTTCGCATTTTGTGATTTTTTTAAGTAAGGGAGTAGGAAATAAATAAGGCACCCAAATTTTGCACAGCTATTTTTTATTCAGTCGAGGCAAAAAACGCAGACATACCCATAGGTATGGTGAGTATTTTTAACGAAAAACGAAGGAAAAAGAGCAAGTGAAATGGGTAGGTTATTTGTTTCCTACTCCCTAACAAAAGAACAAAGAAATCAAGCGTTTCTAAAAAGATAAAACAGGGGTCCAAAATCTAGACATTGATAATATCCCACCATTCATTGATTTTACTATTGGTTTGATAAAACTCAGACAACCTTCACCAAAAATATCAACCCTATCCTATTGAAAATTATATTTCTCTTTAGGGAGTGGGTTATATTTTTCCTCCTCCCTTACTTGATTTTTGGGTCTAAAAATTTGTCAATGAAACAGCCAATTACTTTACTAAAGCTTTTTTTCCTACTCTTATCTGTGATGATATCCCAAGCCATTTTTGGGCAAGAAGTAGAAAAAATCAAACTAAAATGTTATTATCACGAACGTCCACTTGACCTAGTTATTTTAGATTTAAAATAAAAACATCGACTAAAATTTGAATATGACGGTATCGATGTCCAAAATATAATTATTTCAACAACTTTTGGCACCCGTACTTTGCCAGAAGCTATGCAAATTTTGTTATTGGGAACAGGGGTAAGCTACGAATTAAAAGATCCTCGAACCGTTTTATTATTTCAAGGGGCACCACCAGAGACTGTCAATTTGACCCAATCTGAATTTGCGCCAGAAAAGCGAAATTTCACCCTGAAAGGAAGCGTTAAAGACAAAAATTCTGGAGAAACGCTACCCTTCGCAAATGTATTAGTCCGAGGAACTTCAAATGGCGCCAATACAAACGTAGATGGATACTTTACTTTGTTTGAGATAGAGGCTGATACGATGATTTTGGAAGTTTCTTATCTAGGCTATCACACAACCTATTTTCGGCTCAAACCAGGAATAGATATGGGTAATTTACTCATTGAAATGAAAGATATGAGTCAACAACTATCTGAAATTGTGGTCGTCGCAGAACAGGAAGAACAACTTTTAAAAGCCTCCACAGGGATTAGTAAGATGTCCATGACTCCAGCAGTGTTGGCGACTTTGCCAAGCTTTGGTGAGAAGGACATTTTTCGGTCCTTACAATTATTGCCAGGTGTAAGTGGATCGAATGAAAGTTCATCAGGATTGTATGTTCGAGGAGGTACTCCCGACCAAAATTTAGTCCTGTTTGATGGATTTACCGTCTATCATATAAACCATCTTTTTGGCTTTTTTAGTGCTTTCAATTCGAATGCGATAAAGGATGTTCAATTGTACAAAGGTGGATTTGATTCAAAATATGGGGGACGGATTTCGAGCGTGGTTGAATTGACAGGAAAAGATGGCAATACCGAAAAATTTAATACAGGCATCGGTCTGAGTTTACTGAGTTTTAATGCTTTTGTTGAATCGCCATTTGCAGACGGCAAAGGTTCATTTTTAGTGGCGGGTCGTCGCTCCTTTCAGAGTGATTTTTACAGTGACATTTTTGAATCTTTCACAGAATCTAATCAAACAGATGCCCCTCAAGGAGGTGGCGGCGGTCGTCGTTTTGGGCAATAGGAGGTGCAACCAAAAAACCAACTTGAGTTTGGACTTCAATCGACTTACAATGACATTGAATATGAATACACCCAAAATGACACGATTAATATTTTGAATCGACTCAATACAGGTTGGACAAACTCATTTTATTTTCAAGATAAACAGACCATCAATGATAAATTGATCTTAAGTGGAGGACTTAGAGCAACCCATTATTCGGTAACCAATAAATTATATATTGAACCACGCGCCAATTTCACTTATTTATTATCGAACTCCTTTAAAATAAAGGGTGCATGGGGAAAATACAATCAATTTGCCAACCGGATTGTACGAGAAGACATTCAACAAGGAAGTCGAGATTTTTAGCTTTTGGCAGATGATGAAAATGTGCCAATAAGTTCTGCAATACATTATATTGCTGGTGCGAGTTGGGAGAATAAAAACTACCTTTTTGACGTCGAAGCTTATTATAAAGATTTGAATGGTTTGTCAGAATATACGACTCGGTTCGTTCCTGTTGGCTTTGGTCCAAGTCGAACATTAGATTATGAAGAATTCTTTTATACTGGAACTGGGCAAGCAAAAGGAATTGAGTTTTTATTACAAAAGAAAACAGGTAGATTGACAGGCTGGTTAGGTTACACCTTTGGGGAAGTTAAATATGATTTTGAAGCTTTCGGTGACGAACCTTTTTTCGCCAATCAAGATCAAACCCATGAATTCAAAGTCGTTGGAAATTTCAAACTTAGCCCTCAGTAGACGCTCGGTGCCACCTTTATTTATGCGACCGGACGACCTTACACAGCTCCAACAGGATTTTATGAATTAGAATTATTAGATGGCTCAACCGCTGATTTTTTCGAGGTTAGTGACAAAAATGCTTTCCGTTTACCAGCATATCATCGTTTCGATATTTCGGCAACCCACGATTTCAGATTAGGTAGTTCAAAAGCTAGCCTAGGCATCTCTTTATTCAATCTTTACAATCGAAAAAATGTATGGTATAAAGAATACGAAGTCATCGAGGGTGAACTTTTGGAAACCAATGTTTCGCTTTTGGATTTTACACCAAGCTTGTTTTTTAGTTGGACACTCCGATAAATACTTTAATGTTCAACAAGCCAGAAAGACCACTTTTAACTTGAATCTTTTCTTTACCGTACACTTTTTGAAAGCTGTGGAAAACGCCGTCAAAGACGGCGAAAGAATAATAAGGAGAGAGACTTTTGATGAAAAAATCTTCTATTTTTTCATCAAAAGTCTCTCTCCAAAAGAAATTTTCGTGCCGTAGGCGCGTGGATTTTATAAGTGTCCGGTAAAGAATCAATTTTTAAAAAAATCAATCATGAAACTTATAATAAGCCTAATAGTCATTTCTTTCGTAATTACTTTCACTTCATGTAATGAAGAATCCATTATCACTTTAGAAACTAAAACACCAATAGTTTCAGCCTATATTTTTGGTGGACAACCCATTGATTCCATTAGAGTTACCCAATCTAATTCCTATGCGGGCAATGATTCAAGGTTAATAACTTTAGAATATTTGAATGTGAAAATTTCGGATAGAGAAAACACTTTCGAATTGAGTCATTTTGGAGAAGGTTATTACCAAAATTTAAATGCCCTAATTGAATTCGAGAAATCATACACCATCGAATTTGAACTTAATAGCAAAATAGTTTTTGCGGAAACCTTTATCCCTCAAAAAAGAGAAGCAGCTATTCAAACGAATGAGATATCAATGGAAAAAATTGAATTCACAGGTGGACCACCAACGAATCTTCCAACTTTTCCTGACCCCGTTGAAATAAGTTGGGATAATTTGGAAGGCGAATATTATTACGTCGTGGTTCAAAATATTGAGGAAAACCCTGAGTATGTCAATAGTCGATTGGAAGATCCGAATTTAGAAAATCGACGTTTCACTTTTACCTCTGAGCCTCAAATAATGAACTCCTATACCAATAATCCACGTCGAGAAATTCAGCAGTTTGGAACACATCATATCATCGTCTTCCGAGTTAATCCAGAATATGCAGCACTTTATGAGACTTCAGGAAATTCTTCACTTTCACTTGCTCAGCCGCCAAGTAATATTGAGAACGGATTGGGCATTTTTACTGGAGTAAGTAGTGATACGTTGGTTTTGGAAGTGAAGAAGATTTGAGGAAGAAGTGAATTTTGTGTAGACTTTCCAAATTTTTGAAATTTGGAAAGTCTTTATGCTCGATAAGTGCTTGGACAAAATCAAGTTTAAGATTATTGGAGCATTGCCGCAACGCGGCTCGCTCCAGTAAATGGTGGTTTTGGAGGGGAGTCCAATTTAAAAAGCTGACTTTCAGATTTTTAAATTGGACTCCCCTCCAAGCCTCCTCTACTGCAACGGGCACCTTTGACGCGATGTTGCAGTATTTAAGTGCAACTTAATTCTATCCATAAACTTACCTTATCATTTAATTCGGATTAAAAGGCAAAGCCCAATTTTTTCGAACAGCCAAATATCGGATTACAATCACCACCAAAATCGATAATACAATATTAATGGAGGCATTTTTCAAAAAATATTCTAACAAAAGAAAAATCAATCCTCCCATCAAACAGGCACTTGCATAAATTTCTTTTCTAAAAATCAAGGGTACTTCATTTGAAAGTACGTCTCGAATCACTCCACCAAAAGTCGCAGAAACGATACCCATTAAAACGGCGATAGCAGGCGAAAGTCCTACATCTAATGTTTTTTGCAAACCTAAAATGGTGAATAAGCCAATGCCGATAGTATCAAAAAGAAAGATACCTTTTCGAAGTTTTAGGATCGCCTTTTTGAAAAAATAACAAATGGGCAAGGCAGCCAAAATAATGACAAAGTAACTCAAGTCTTTCATCCATCCGACAGGTGTAGTACCAATCAAAACATCCCTTAATGTACCGCCACCCACCGCGGTGACCATCCCTAAAATAAAGGCGCCTACTAAATCGAATTTCTTATCGACTGCCGCCAAAACACCACTTATCGCAAAGACTAAAGTACCCAATAAGTCAATCCAGTAAATTAAATCCATGACTGTTTACTCCAATTTTAATAAACAATAATATTCTCTGACCAAACCCCATCAATTGACTTTAGTGTTAATAGATACAAGCCTTTTGGGAGGGAACTAATGTCAATTACTTCTAGAAATTCTTTTCCGTCAATAATAAAATTGTTCTCAAAAAGTGTACTTCCAGAGGAGGTCTGTATTTTCAATGAAATAGCTTGATGCTTAAATTCTCCAAAACTTAAGTGTATAGAAATATTTTTGGCCGCTAGATTTGGATAGACTTTCAAGAATAATTTTGGATTAAAGGTAGAAAAAGTACCAATTAACCGGTTCTATTTTAGCACATCAATAAACATAGTTCTTTTCAATTCAGGGTCTATTTATTGATAATCCTTCCTTGTTCATTGAATTAATTTTAATATAACCTTAAACCAAAGCATCTTTGTATAGTTAAAACCCTGTAAAATTATCTTAGGGAGAAGGAAAAATATAACCTACCCATTTTACTTGCTATTTTTCCTTTATGCATCGTTAAAAATACTCGCCATACCTTTGGGTATGTCTGTGTTTTTTGCCTCGTCTAAAGAAAAATTAAATTCCTAAAATTTGGGTAGGTTATTTACTTCCTCCTCCCTTACACGCAAAAATCAAAAAAGCATGAAAAAAATTATTTTGTTAGCCTTCACTTTCATTTTCACATTCAATTTATTGCAAGCCCAAAGAGGAGGCAGAGGAGGTACTCCTGAAGAAAGAGTCAATCGTCAAGTTGAAAGGATGACTACAGACTTGTCCCTTTCTAATGCTCAAAGTGAAAAAATAAAAGGCGTCTATTTGAAATCCAGCCAAAAAATGATGGATTTGAGAAAAAGTATGACGGAGGAAAATCGAGGTGAAATGCGAGAAAAATTTGGCGCAATACGCAAAGAACAAAATGAGGAATTGAAAAAATATTTGACAAAAGATCAATTTGAAAAATTTGAAAAAATGGAGGCAGAACGCCAAGCAAATCGTGGTCAGAGAGGTAAACGTGGTGAAGGTGAAAGAGGTAAACGACCCAAAGAAGAAGGCGAAAAAGGATAAAAATAATGGAGTCAGTTTTTATCTGTATCGCCAATAAATATCAAATAAAATGAAGAATCTGATGCCCTTTAATATTTCAGGTTCTTCGTTTTGTTTATTATGCAAATAACATCAACTAATTACCACGCATGAAAAATTCTTTACTCGCCATTCTCCTTTTACTTTCTGGTAGCATTTTCGCCCAAGAATTAAGCATTTCAGGATTGGTGACTGATAATCAAACCAACACACCTCTTCCTGGAGCTCATATTTCTTTGTTGCATCCATGGGGAGAAGCTTATAAAACCACTGTCTCTGAAACAGATGGTAGATTCGTAATCAAAGGCTTATCACAGGGTGGGTATTCTCTGAAAGTTTCATTTATTGGTTATGATGATTTTACAAAGGAAGTCACGGTTTCAAAAGAAAATGTGAATCTGGGAACAGTCGCATTAGCACAAGGCGTCCAGTTATCGGAGGTAGAAGTAAAGGCCAAATTGCCCATGGCAGAACAAATCGGTGATACTACTCAATTTAATGCCGATGCTTTCAAGGTAATGAAAGATGCGAGTGCAGAAGAGATGGTGGAAAAATTGCCAGGAGTAGTAGTTGACGGTGGAAAAGTACAAGCACAAGGAGAAGATGTGAAGGAAGTTCTTGTCGATGGTCGTCCATTTTTTGGAAATGATCCGACAGCTGCTTTACGGAATCTGCCTGCGGAAGTAATCGACAAAATTCAAGTCTTTGATAAGAAATCTGATCAAGCTACTTTTTCAGGCTTTGATGATGGAGAAACGACAAAAACAATCAATATCATCACCCGCCCGAATATGCGAAATGGGCAGTTTGGAAAAGTCTATGCAGGTTATGGTTATGAAGATAAATACCAAGTGGGCGGAAATGCGAGTATTTTTGATGGGAAGCGTCGAATTTCACTGATTGGGCAAGCAAATAATATCAATCAACAAAATTTTTCAACAGAAGATTTATTAGGTGTTGTTGGCTCAAGTGGGCGTCGCGGTCGTGGTGGAAGAGGTGGAGGTCGTGGTGGCTCGCGTGGCGGAAGAGGTGGCGGTTCTGTTGGTGATTTTTTAATTCCTCAACAAGGTGGAATTGCGACAACCAATGCTGCCGGAATCAATTATTCGGATAAATGGGGCGAAGATTTTGACATCACTGGAAGTTATTTTTTTAATAGGTCAGATAATGATTCAAGGGATGAATCAACTACTCAATTTATTACCCGAGAAGGCACAGGTGAAATATATGATGAATTAACAGCCACTACAACTGAGAATTTCAATCATCGTATGAACTTTAGAATTAATTACAAACTCGATTCTTTAAATTCATTTACGATGCGCCCGCGCATTAGTTTTCAAGATAATTCGGGTATTTCAGAAACAATGGGAGAGACTTTTTTAGGTACTCAAATTTTGAATGAAACAGATAATACCTATGATTCCGATTTATCTGGAATTGACTTTTCTAATAGTCTTTTTTGGCGACATCGTTTTAGAGACACTAAAAACACTTTTTCTATCAACTTCGGTCAACAATACAATAATAAAAAAGGTGATGCCAAATTGTACTCCCAAAATGTATATTATGATGGGTTCCCAAATCCAGATACACTTGACCAATTTTCTAACTTAGATTTGGATGGATGGAAATTGAATACAAGCATTTCTTATACCAATCCGATAGGTGAAAGAAGCCGAATTTCATTAAATTATCGAGCAAGCTGGCAAGAGGATAATTCAGATAAAGAAACATTCGATTTCAATAACACCACATTAGGATACAATGACCTGAATGAAAATTTGACTAATATTTTTAAAAATAATTATTATTCTCATCAATTTGGCGGAGGGTATAATTGGTCTAAAGGACGTGACTTTTTTGTGATGGCACGCGCCAATATGCAATATTCAAAATTGGAAAGTGACCAAACTTTTCCGACCAGCCAACTAGTTGAAAGATCCTTTTTGAATGTTCTGCCTATGCTTATGGTGAGACGAAGAGTTTCGAAAACGGAAAACTTTATGGCTATGTATCGGACTAGCACCCAATCTCCATCAGTGGAACAACTTCAAAACGTTATTGACAATAGTAACCCTATTCAATTAGCCATTGGAAATTCATCGCTAGATCAATCATTTAATCACCGATTATTCGCAAGATATTCTAAAACAAACACGGAAAAAGCAACTGCCTTTTTCTTCTTAATAAGTGGTTCATTTTCAGATAATTACATTGGAAACTCAACCTATTTATCGGAAACAGCCAATCCAATTTTCGATGATATCGACCTCCTACCAGGCGCCCAATTATCAAGACCTGTCAACTTAAAAGGTTATTGGAATGGTCGTATATATTCGACTTATGGAATACCATTATCAAAAATCAAAACCAACCTAAATATTGATGTCAATTTGAATTATTCAAAGACACCAGGACTAATCGATGATCGCTTAAATTATTCAAAAAATAGAACAGTTGGTTTAGGGTTGACTTTGGCGAGTAATATCAGTGAGAAAGTAGATTTTACAATCTCCACACGCTCCAATTTGACGGATACCAAAAATACCTTACAAAGAAACACCAACGATGCTCAGTTTTTAAACCAAACATCGAAGGTCAAGTTGAATGTACTTTTCCCTGGTGGCATCATATTAAGAACCAATGCTAGTCATAATTATTATACAGGTTTGGCGGATGGATTTGATGATAGTTTCTTCCTTTGGACAGTAGGATTGGGTAAGAAATTATTCAAAAATGAACGTGGAGAAATTACCCTTTCTGTTTTCGATATGTTAGAACAAAACCAAAGTATTTCAAGAAATGTAACTGAAACTTATATCGAAGATTTACGCTCGATGGTGCTTCAACGATATGCTATGTTGACGTTTACTTACAATTTTAGAAATTTCAATACAGGTAAAAAACAAACTCAGAACCAAGGTTCTGGAGATTGGGAGAAGAAAAGACGAGAACAATGGCAGGGAAGAAACTAGATTTTTTTGACTTCGCAAAAAAGACCGTCGTCTAAAGCGACGGGAAAACTAAGCCTTAAAATCCATGTTTCTCCTTTTTTCCATGATGAAAAAAGAAGGAAAAAAATCTAGGCATTGCATATTTTGGCTAAAATTCAATGCCCTCCCACAGACGATCCAAATGCTCGCAAAGCTCGCGTGGATAGTCTTTTTAGCCCTCCTCGAATTGAATTTCTTAACCCCAAAATCTCCAATGCCGCTGCGAAAACAGCAACATTCGGTTCAATAAGAAAGCAAAAAATTATCGACAACATGTTGATTTTGAGTTTTGCCTAAGAGCCTAGATTTTCTTGGCTTTAAGTTCTTAGACAGAAACAAGTTATAGATTACTGGAGCATTGCGCAAAGCGGCTCGCTCCAGTAAATGGTGGTTTTGGAGGGGAGTCCAATTTAAATGCAACTAGATTTTGTCTAAGCACTTACGAAGTAGGCGAATGAGGTCAATTTTTACCTCATTCGCCTGAAAAAAAGAAAGGGTGATTCAAACCTACCGCTTTAAAAATCGCTTAACTCCAATTTCTGTTTCCAACAAATAAACGCCTTCTTTTAGTTCTTTTGTGCTAATTGAATATTCACTTCTGGGTGAAAATTGCTCATTTAATACTAATTTTCCATCCACACTATAGACCTTTACATAATCAATAAGCTGACCACAATCCTCCCATTTTACCTGTAACACATCAACCACTGGATTTGGAAATATTTGGACATTACAAGTGGAAACTTCGGATACTGAATTAATTATAATATTTATGGAATCGGTTGCAAAAGTACTGTTTTGTAGTTCTGCTACTTCTGCCAGTGTTGCCACAGCTGCTTTGACAATATTGGTCATGAAATCAAAATTGATCGTTCCTAAAGTATCTCCCAATGTATGGTAATTAGGATTTCTAAACTCTGAAGTATTTGTCAACATAACTGCAGGATGTTCAGCATTCCAAAAAGGAGCATGATCACTTCGCCCCAAATCAGGGGTCAATATAGACCAATTTTCGGGTCCATTAAATGTAATTACTTTCAGGTCAGGTACATAAGTTGCTGCGGCATTCGCAAACGATTGTTCCCAATCGTTTTGATTTACGATTCCTATGTTTGCAAGAAAATTTCCTGGAAAAGAATCCGCCTGAATTTCACTGTAAATATCTGGATACAAGATTTCGAATCCAAAAGAAAAGTTTTGTGTATTTACTTCATCCCTATAATAGCCTATCATTTCAAAATTTAACACACCTGCGATAGTATCCTCTTCAGGCAAATTTGCAACATAAGCCTTACTTCCTCTTAATCCTGCTTCTTCCAAATCAAAACCAATAAATCGTATTGTTTTTTTGAAATTATAATTGGATAAAATCCTTGCTGCTTCTAACATACCTGCCACAGCTGTTCCATTATCATCCACGGCAGGTGAATTTGAAACGCCATCATAATGTCCATCAAGGATATAAATTTGCTCATCATCAGTCGTCCCTAGATGAGTACCGACATAATTTTCGCCTATGTAAGCTCCATAATTAAATTCTTGTTTTTCGGTATCGAGATTATTATTTAAAAATCGATCATTGAGTAAATCTCGCACTTCTTGTAAGTGAACGGCTCCTGTATTTCGGTGTCGAACCCCCTCAATAAATGCCAAATCTGTTTTTAAATTATTACTATCCACCTGATTTACAATATCCTGTATATCAACTACCTGCATATCATCTGCTACTAGTTTGATCCTATAATTATCCGAAGTATTCAGTATAGTTGAATAATCCCAGTCAATTGTTTTATTATTTCCTGGCTGGATCATCGTATTGAGGTCACCGGTGGCATTATCCGTATTAATTTCAAAGTAATTGCCTCCATTATCAGAAACATGTAAAGTGACCATCACCTCATCATTTTCTACATCCATCAAATCATAGTTAATAGTTAGGGTTTCATCACCATTGAGCGTGATTGCTAAATTCGAAATTTGAGGAGCTTGGTTTTGAGCAAACAAGGAAGTGATAGCAAAAAGAAAAAAGATGGTTGTAAAATTCTTCATTAGTTTTTTTTATAGTCTTAGTAAGTAGGTGCTTGGACATAAATAAGTTCCATATTTGAGGAAAACTATTTTTTTGCCAGACGAGGCAAAAAGCACAGGTATATCCGTAGATATGGCGAGTATTTTTAACGAAATATGGTGAAAAAATAGTCCGTCATAATATGTGTGAGTTATTTCTGTCCAAGCACT
>JANSWP010000176.1 GCA_024743405.1 Bacteroidota bacterium | reverse complement strand
TTGTCAGGTTGCTTCCCAGCAGAGCCTCACGCCGCTTCGCCTGATAAGGGCAAAGTTAGAACTTGCGGATTTGTGTTTTTCTAAAACTCAGGTTTTTGACCTATTTTTAATTTTATGCACAGTTCAGTGAACTATCCCGTCATCCAAATATAAATCTTCATTTTTAGCTAAAATTTTTGGGTGTGGATGCAGACTTAACCATTCCGATAAAGGTATTAAGTGGCTGATTTTCCTGTTAAGGAAAAGCCTTCGGTTTTGGATAAAATTTTTGCGCTCAGCTAATGCTCTCCCAGCAAAATTTTTACCCAAAATCCTTGACAGAAAAATCCCCACTCAATGTTGGGCATCTACATGGTAAAGCCATCTGACTATGTCAAGATTTTGTAGATGATTGTTGTTTCGCTAACCATTTCAAATATTCAGAATGCCTTGGTTTTGTTACTTCCTCAGAATCCCAAAAGGCTTTCGTCACCTCGGGCTGGCTGGATTGGAATAAGAGACACCACTTCTTTTAATTTTTGCCAAGGTGTTTTCCCTTTTAAAGATGAATGCGGACGCTTCTTATTGTAAAATTCCTACCAGTCTTTTGTTAGCTTATTCAGGTCTAAATCTTTATCCTTTAAATCAATACAAGACCAAAATTCCTCTTTATCCGTTTTCTGAGTTCTCTCAACTTTTCCATTCAAATGAGGTGATCTGGGTTTGATTGGGCGGAATTTTATGAAATGCTCATGAAGCTCATATTGAAAATCATAATTAAAAAACTCTGTTCCCCAATCTGTCTGAATCCGTTGAATTGGGAATCCAAAATCATCCAAAACTTCTCCTAAAAAATCAATGGTATTTTTAGCCGTTTTTCTGGGGTAAATTCGAATTATCTTAAGCCGCGTACTGTCATCAATAGCTGTATATTGATACGCTCCTGGACGAATTTTACTCACATCCATTTGGACTCTATCACCTGGAATTGGACGACTATATCTTTGATAATCAGACTTTTTCCGATGCTTTGTTATTTTTGGAACTTCATGTTTATTTAAAACCCGCCAAATAGGCATCGCTGAAATATCAATACGTTTGGTGCGCTTTAAATAGTTGCTAATCCGTTGAGCCTCCCACTTGTGTTTTTTTCTGATTCGAAGAATTAATTGTTCTAGTTCATCATCCATTTTTTGATTTACAAGTTTTAAAGGACGTTTTGATTTATCTGACAATCCTGCTTTTCCAGACTCATTATATCTTTTTATCCATCTGTAAAGAGTAGAACGAGCGATACCACATCGCAGGGAGGTTTTGGTAACAGATTGAGTTTCCTCATAGATTTTAAGCCATTTCTCTCTGGCTTTAATTTTCCTAGTATGTTCATCCATTAAGGAAAACTAGGAAAACTTATACATCTCACAAAATCAAAATTGTAGCGTATCTCTCGTTATATCACAAATAATTTCCCTTCCTTTCTGTTTCGATAATTTTTTTTTAGTACATCTCAAGCCTAATCTTGTACAAACAAGATATCGATATGGCAAAAAAATAGGGCATTCAATTGAATGCCCTACGAGAGTTCGATTAAGAAAAACCACTAATACAATTTATTAATCTATCAACATAATTTTTCTCGTGGTGATGGATCAATTATTTTGTAATGAAATTCATTTATGAACAGAGTAATAGAAATGATAAAATAATAACTTCTTAATTTTAGGTCGCCTCTTTTTCATCAACGAGATTTCAAAACAGTCTCTTAGTTTCGTTAAAACGTTTTTATGCTCCCTAAAAGAACTAAACAGTTACATCAGATTAAAATCAACACTTTATTTTTTTATCATTTCTTGATAGCGTTTTTTGAAAAAAATCATGGTGATTCAGAAAGAATCACCATGATGATTTAAACTAAAAGCTATTAATCAATAATAACTTTATTTAAAGCATATTGAGCACCAGATTTTATCAAAAGCATATAATTACCAGAAGGATAATCACCTACATTCAAAGTCTTTCTCAAATCTGTGATTGTTTGGTTGATTAGAATATTTCCTGTCATATCCATTAACTGTAATTCAACTTCGGTATTCCACATTTCTTGTGGTAGTTCGATTGTAATGAAATCTGTTGTTGGATTTGGAAAAATTTGCATTCTCACTTTCTCCAATTCCTTCACATTTGTTAACTCAGGTAATAATACCCCATCGATCACGTGAACAACACCATTTAATGTTACAATATCTGTCACAGTAACTTGTGCATCATTAATAAATACGCCATTTGCGTCAATCGTTACATCAATGTCTTGACCTAGAAGAGTTGTTGCAACTTGTCCGTCACTCAGGTCAGAAGATAAAACTTGACTACCTAAAGCATGGTATAATAAAATCTTAGCTAAATCGCCTGTTGGGTCTTGCAAAAGTAAATCAACTGTACCTGCTGGAAGTGCTGCAAAAGCATCATCTGTTGGAGCGAATAGTGTGAAAGGACCTGCTGCACTCAAATCGTCTGCCAATTCAGCAGCAATAACAGCAGCTTCTAAAGTTGTGTGAACATCACTATTTACGACTACATCAACAACAGTCGTTGGGAAACTTGGAGGTAACATGACTGCATCCAATACA
>JANSWP010000094.1 GCA_024743405.1 Bacteroidota bacterium | reverse complement strand
CTTGGATTGACGGATTTAAAAGTTTAATAATCCGATATGAGACAAATGCCAGTCACTGGCTTGGGCTACATTATTTGGCTTTTTCGGTTATCCTTTTGAGGAAAGCTGAAAAAGCTCCAAAAAAACTTTAGACAACTTCTAAAAATACTTTTTTATTTCCATTGTTATTTGGCAACAAGTCTAATAAAATTATAAAATGAAAAAAGACAAACTTGAACTAACACTCATATTTCCTAAAAATATAATCCCTGTATTATTTTTATTGCTTTCCGCCAATAATATATCGGCGCAGGATTTTGAGCTATTTAAAATTGGGTCTGCCTATTATCCCAGCCAGTCCATCGAAGAATCTTCCATGGATGGGGAAATCGGTTTTTTTGAATGGAGCGCCCAATTGACCATCCCGCAACCTTTGAAAAACAAAAAAACGATTTTTATCCACAAACTCTTATATGCTAATCTGAGGGTGGATACTGAGGCGGAAATATTGGGCACTCCCATAGATACCGAAAAATATTATCATATCATCACTTATAACTTGGGATTAGTGCAGACATTGAACCCGAAGTGGAGACTGACGGTGAACCTGACCCCAACACTCGCCTCTGATTTTGGGGAGAGCCTAAACGAGGATGACCTGCTTTTTCAGGCCAATGCCTTGGTCATCAATAGCAAAAGCAAAAAAATCAAGTACGGGTTCGGACTGGCATACACGACCCGCTTTGGTCGGCAATTGGTTATTCCAATGGGGATGTTTAAGTACAGCACTCCGAAAATGGAATTGGACATTGTGTTGCCCAATAAACTGTCTGTAATGTTCAATACACCTAAAAATACATTACAGTATGGCTTGGCGACTGCATTAAATGGGGGATTATTTAACAACAATAGTGAAATTCAAACAATCAATGCCATCATTGATGAAGCGGGTTATAGCCGATTGAACATTGGCCCTGCCATTGCGGTGCGCTTAAAAAAATCAATCAAAATAAATCTTGCTGGAGGGATGTCGGTTGGAAGGAGATTGGAATTTATTGATGTTGATGAAGATACCATTGACAGGACTCCAGAAGTGGGGACTTTCTTCAGGGCAGGTATTTCTTTCACACCCCAAAAGAAGTCCGCAGAAACCCCCTCAAATAATTGATAAGGAACGGGACATTAATAAAGTGTACAAGATTGGGTGAGTTATTTTTTCTTGTAAAACGTTTAAAAAACCAGTGCATAGCCAACGCTACAGACTTGTTTTTTAAGTTTCTTAGAAGGACATCTGGGTCAGGAATTTGCCGCAAAGCGGATGGGGTGCCGCAAGCATAATGGTTCAAGTTATTTAATTCGTTTCACTTAGTGACCTCTATTTTTTAGGCCGATTTATTTCATACAAACAATATCTTGTTTTGGCATCATTCCTTATTTTCTTAATTGGCCTTTTTGGGGCATTCCTAATTTAATTTTTAATTCGACCATGATTAAGAGAACCATTTATAGTACAATTATATCGCTATTTTCTTTGTGTGGAATTAATGCACAAAATGTCTTTGAAGTGGCCATTGTTTCTGATGCAGCCAAAAATGAAAGTCATTTTTTTGAAGAGGCGATAAAATCAGAAATAACTGCTTTGCTTGCTTCGCAACATCAATTGAATTTTACGGAAATTTATACCAGTGGGGACATAAAGAATATCTCCGATGAAATAGCAAAAATATATGCGCAAAATCAGGTAGATGTCCTCATCGGGGCAGGTATTGTTTCCAGTAAAATACTGGCCAATCAAAACTCCTTTTCAATACCTACCATCGCCTCTGTTCAACTGCTTAAAAATGTGGATGATAAAGAAGCCTCGGATAATTTTGTGAGTGGCATTTCCAATTATACGTTCATCAATTCGCCGTTCAATATTAAGGAAGGAATAAATACATTAAAAGAGATTTGTGGCTGTGATAATTTAGTGGTGCTGACCAATGACAACCTTTCTTCTATTGGCTTGAGTGGAGAAGAAATATATTTCGAAACCGATACCCACATAAAATGGTTGAATTTCAAATCTGATTTAAAAAGTACCGTTGCCAATATTTCGGATGATGTAGATGGGGTCTATATTTTATCTCCGTTATCCTCCTATACCTCCAATGAAATAGAGGAATTTTTTGAGCAATTAAATGAGCGCAAATTGCCTTCCTTTACTTTATTGGATTCACCTATGTTGGAACAAGGTGCGTATGCTTCTTTTGTTGCAAGCGATAATATTAAAAAGATTCCGAGAAGAATAGCCCGGAATGTTGAGCAAATTGCAGAAGGTGAAAACCCGAAAGATTTTCCGGTCAATATAGAGACCTTCACCAATCAATTGGTCGTCAATATGGAAACGGTCAATAAGATTGGATTATATCCTAAATGGACTTTATTAGATAATGCGCTACTGATTAATATTAATAAGCCCAATACCACTCAAGTACTTAATTTAAAATCAGCGATAGCCGAAGGCCTGCAAAATAATTTGGGCTATCAAATTCAAACAAAAGAAACCCAGATAAGTGCCAAGGATGTCAGTCTGGCAAAAAGCAATTATCTGCCTCAGTTGGAGATGGAATCAACTGGGTTTTTCTTGGATGAAAATTCAGTCAACAGTTCTTTTGGTTCAAGGGGGGATTTTAATTGGACGGCGGGTGCTTCATTTTCCCAATTGATATTGTCAGAACCTGTATTGGCCAATATTGCCATTCAAAAATTACTTTTTGAAAGTCAGCAACAAGCACAAAACGAATCGGAACTCGATGTCATATTAGAAGTGGCTCAACGCTATTTTAATTATATGCAGGTATTGTCCATTGCGGAATTACAGAATGACAATATCAAGGCCGTCAATCAAAACCTGACGATTGCCACGAATAAAGAAAAAGTCGGTTATAGCGGCGCAAGCGATGTGTATAGGTGGCAAACTGAATTGGACTTGGCAAAAACAGATCTATATGAGACCAATGCCCAATTAAAAGCGGCAGGCTACCAATTGAATGAAACCTTGAACCGTCCCATAGGTGAAGTATTCACGATTGAAGAATCAGAAAATATCAATCAATTAATTGAAGAACTAGATGATTTTTTTGTGAACCTAATCCAAGACCAAACAACTTTGAACCAGTTGTCTGGTTTTATGGTCAATGAAGCCCTTCAGAACCTACCTGAAATACAACAAATAGAATTGGCTATTGCTGCACAGGAGCGTTCGTTAAAATCAAACAAACGTTCATTTTATTTGCCGACCATTGCTTTCGGGGCAGGACTTGACTACACCATAGAAACAGTAAATCCAGGTGAGCCCCCTCCCATCCCCGACTTTGAAGTGAACAATGACCCAACTTGGAATGCCGCTTTTACTGCTTCGATACCATTGTTTGCCGGAGGCTCAAGAAAGTATGAAAAAGAAAAAACAGAGGTGGGATTGTACCAATTGCAAGACCAACGAAAAGAGGTGAAAAATTTACTTGAACTGCAAGTGAGGGCAAATATGGAATTGGTCAATGCCTCTTATAACAATATTCGGTTGACCCAAAGCGCTGCAGAAGCAGCGGAGAAAAATATAGCCATTGTCCGGGATTTATATAAATCGGGGCAAGTGGATATAATTACTTTGGTAGATGCCCAAAATGCTTTGTTGGGCGCACAAATAAATGCCACCAATTCCATTTATCAATTTATGATAGACTATTTTTCATTGCAGCGCTCCACTGGCAATTATACCTTCTTGGTCACTGAAGCACAGCGGGCGCAATTTCTCCAACGGTTTCTAAATTTCAAAACAAATTAATTATGCGATTACTTGCACTATTGTCCTTGTTGCTTTCCTTCATTTCCTGTGAGGAAAAGTCAGTGGAAACGGTAAAAAAAATCCGTCCAATCAAATTTTCAAAGGTTGAACAATCCACAGGACTGGAAACGCATACTTTTTCAGGTGTGGCAAAAGCCCAAAATGAAACCAACCTGAGTTTTAAGGTAGCAGGTACTTTGAGTGCTGTAAAAGTTGAACTGGGCGATCGGGTCAAAAAAGGGCAGCTCATCGCAACGATTGACCCCGTTGACTATAACCTTCAGACCAATCAGGCCATTACGCAAAAAGAAGGCTCGGTGGCCAATGCAGAAGCTGCCGAAGCACAGTTCATCAGTTCGCAGTCAACCTATGACAGAGTGGCCAAACTGTATGAGAACAACAGTGTGTCGTTGAGTGAATACCAACAGGCAAAAGCTGCATTGGATGCAGCAGAGGCACAATACGAAGCTGCCAATTCGCAAATCACATCATCCGACCAGCAAGTACAGGCAGCAGGAAACCAGGTCAGTTATACCAGATTGGTGTCCCCCATGAACGGGGTCGTTACGGCGGTTCAGGTGGAGTCCAATGAAATGGTCAATTCGGGTAAGGTGATTGCCACGGTGAGTTCACTTGGCCGTCCCGAAGTTGAAGTAGGTGTACCCGAAATTTTTATCAATAAAATCAAAAAAGGCCAGCAAGTAAATATCACTTTGCCCTCTTCTCCAGGGCAAATTTTTGAAGGCATCGTTGCCCAAGTAGCCTATGCCTCTGGAAGTTCCCCCACCTATCCGGTGATTGTTGACCTTGGTAAATCGGTAGAACAAATCAGGCCGGGCATGGCTGCTAATGTGGAGTTTATTTTTTCAAAAAACAGTGCCGCCAAAAAATCGAAAATGACCGTCCCTGTCGAAGCGGTTGGAAAAGACAATGAGGGCAATTTTGTATTTGTATTAAATAAAAAAAGTGATGCTGTTTATGTGGCAGAAAAAAAGGTCATCACCGTTGGTGAATTATTGCCCGAAGGGTTCGAACTTATCAGTGGCTTGAAAGGAGGGGAAATGGTTGCAACCGCAGGTTTGAAATCCCTGATGAATGGTTCGGAAGTTAAATTGCTTAATGAATAAAATAGCTTGACCAATGAATATTACTAAAACGGCACTATCATATAATCAAGTTACTTTTTTAATCATTGGGATTATTATGATCCTTGGCTTGACCGGGTACCAACAATTGTCCAGGGATGCAATGCCCCCCTTTACAATACGCACCTGTAGCATTGTGACTACTTTCCCCGGAGCATCCCCGGAAAGGGTGGAAACATTGGTCACGGATAAAATCGAAAAAGTGATTCAGGAAATACCTGAATTAAAAACAGTGACCAGTGAAAGTAGAACGAGCCTTTCCATCATTCAAGCGGAATTAAAACCTGAAATAAAAAAGGAAAACCTACAAGCAATTTGGGATAAAATCAGGCGGAAAATTGAGGCAATTGAATCAGAGCTTCCAGACAATATCCTTCCTCCCGATATTAAAGACGACGGCCTGGGCGTGGTCTATGGTATTCAAATTGGATTGGAAGCGGACGGCTATTCTTATGCGGAAATGAAAGAAAAGGCCGATGAAATCAGGGATGATTTAATTCGGTTAAAAGAGGCGGCAAGAGTAGAAATCGGCGGCGCACAGGAAGAGCAGATTTTTATAGAATACGACAATGCAAGTCTGGCGCAATACGGCATTTCCAGCAACCAAATCAAGAGTTCTATTTCCAACACCAATATTGTATTTCCGGGAGGGGAAGTTGGTTTGGGAAAAGAAAGAATAGTGATAGAGCCGACCGGGAATTATGAAGTGCTGGAAGACCTAAAAAAAACATTGATTTCCATTGGACAGGACGAAAAGGTCAAACTGGGAGACATTGCTAATGTACGGGTAGGATATAAGCAGCCAAAAGAAAGTATTGTAAAAATAAATGGCAACAATGGTCTGGTGATTGCTGTGGCCCTGCAAGAAGGTGCCAACCTCACCAATCTGGGAATTGCGATAGATGAAAAAATAGCATCCTATAATGCCTCTCTTCCTTTTGGAATGAAAGTGACACGGGTAGCTTCCCAAGATATTTATGTCAACAAAAGTGTGGACAATTTCGTGGGCAATGTAATTCAGTCCATTGTCATTGTGCTGTTCGTGATGTTGATGTTTTTGGGTCTGAGGACGGGCTTGGTGGTGGCCAGTTTGATTCCATTAGCGATGGTGATGTCATTGATGATTATGAACTTAATGGATGTCGGTTTAAATCAGGTGACCTTGGCAGCCTTAATCATGGCACTCGGCATGTTGGTGGATAATGCGATTGTCATTTCCGAGTCCATATTGGTAAGAATGGAAAAAGGCATACCCGCAAAAGAAGCAGCCATCAGCAGTGCCAAAGAACTGACCATCCCGCTGTTGATTTCTACCCTGACCACATCGGCCGCATTTTTAGCTTTTTATTTGGCACAAAATACAATGGGTGAAATGATGGGGAATATTTTCATCGTCATCACGATTGCCCTGCTTTCGTCGTGGATATTGGCTTTGAGCATTGTGGCCATGTTGGCCGTATATTTTATGAAGGTAAAACAAAAAACGGAAGTTACCGAAAAAGCATCCATTTTTGACAAGCTGAATGTAGGTTATAAAAAAATATTGGTAACAACCCTGAATTTTCCAAAAACATTTATCCTCATCCTCGTTGCGAGTTTTTTTGGCTCGCTGTTTTTATTCCCACAGTTGCCCTTCATTTTCATGCCGGACAGTGACCGGAATTTGGTGGTGGTCAATGTGGATTTGCCATTGGGTTCAAAAATTGAGGAAACGGAAAAAGTGGTTGATGAAATATCCGATTTTATAAAAAATAAGCTACTGATAACTGCGGATGAAGAAGCCGCTCAAAGTGGTGTCGCAAGTTGGGCATCGTTTATTTCAAAAGGCCCAGAATCATATGACCTTGGTTACCAGCCGGGGCAAGCCAATTCTGGATATGCCCACCTGCTCGTCAACACCTCTAAATTTGAAGCCAATCCCGAAATAATTGAAGCCATAGATGAATTTGCTTTTAAGCGATTTCCTAATGCCGAAATTTCCGTTGCACCATTAGGTGGGGCAGGCGGCGCTCAATACGATGTGGGTATCCGTATCACCGGAAAGGATTCCGAAGAATTACTTCATTTGGCACAACAGGTCAAAAATCAGATGGCCTTAATGAATGGCACCAAAAACATCAAAGATGATTGGGGACCAAAAATAAAAAAGGTGAGCATTGATATTGACCAGGACAAGGCTGGCCGGGCCGATGTGACCAATCAGGATATTGCCTTATCCCTACAGACGGCTTTATCGGGCATGAACATTGGGGATTTTCGGGATTTGGACGGGAATATTCCGATAATGATGACTACGCTGGAAAGGGAAAATATTGATGTCCATGATTTGGAAAGCATCAATGTTTTTTCACAAATGACCGGTAAAAATGTACCGCTCATTCAGGTCGCCAATATCCATGTGGATTGGCAAATTGCCAAAATATTCCGCAAAGACCTCAACCGTACCATAACCGTAACCTGCGATGCCAAAGAAGGATTTACGGCCTCTGACCTGACCAAAGAATTAATCCCCTACATGCAGGAGGCACAGGCTAATTGGAAACCTGGTTATACGTATGAATTCGGCGGGGAAAGTGAAGCAAGCGCCGAAGCTTTGGGAGCCGTTGCCGCCAAACTACCGATAGCAGGTTTTATCATTCTTTTGCTCTTGATGCTTCAATTTAATTCCATTAAAAAAACCACCATTGTCCTATTGTCCATCCCACTTGGACTTATAGGGGTCATACTCGGTTTATTGTTGTTTCAATCCTATTTTGGGTTTATGGCCTATCTGGGCCTTATCTCTCTGGCCGGGATTGTCATCAACAACGCCATCGTTTTATTGGACAGGATTGAGATAGAACAGACTGAATTTGCAAGGACTCCTTACCAGTCTATTATCAGTGCGGCACAGCAAAGGTTTAGGCCAATTCTGCTCACCACATTTACAACAGTATTGGGTTTGATTCCTCTTTATTTAGGGGGCGGGTTGATGTGGGAACCGATGGCAGTTTCAATTATGATAGGCTTGTTGTTCGCTACTGTAATTACCTTATTGTTTGTTCCTGTTATGTATAAATTAATGTTTAGTGTAAAAACAGATAATGGATAAAATTAAGCGTTGGATATCCTGTTTTTTTGATTTTCGGTTTGAAATATTAGCTCTAATTTTAGTTTGGATTGTATTTGGGGGCAACCTTTTTTCAGGCACTATCTTCCATGATATATTATTTCCTATTAGCGTTTTTATATTAATAGGTGCTTCAATAACAATGGTTAAAAATGAACGAAAAGGAATTCTATTCCTCTTTCTCACTTTTGCTATTCTAATGTTTTTTATTGCACTTGGCGTAAATTTTACGCAATGGCGGAGTAACCTTAAAATGATTGCCCTTATTATCCCTTTTGTGTTTTTTGTGCTGTTGAGTATAGAAGTTTTTAGACAAATGCTTCTGGAAAAAAACGTTACCCATAGCATTATTATAGCGGCTTTTGATTGTTATTTATTACTCGGAATTTTAGGTGCTACCTTATTTACCATTATCATTCACTTCAATCCAAATGCCTATTCGAATATCGATGGTTCCATAAATGTATTTGATAAAATGCTCTACTTTAGTTTTATCACACTTACCTCTATTGGCTATGGTGACATAACACCCGTAACACCTTTAGCAGAAAAAGTCACTTCATTTTTTGGTTTGATAGGTCATTTCTATTCTGTCGTTGTGGTTGGGATAATTGTGGGGAAATATGTTGCTAAATAAAACCAATTAAAACTCTTTTTAATGAAAAACGCAACCAACTTTTGTATCGTAATCATATCAATACTACTTGCATTGATTTTTGGGCAGAGCCTGATTATCCCTTTTCTGTTTGCCTTCCTTCTTTGGTTTCTTACAATGGAACTTAGAAAGCAGTTGGACAGGGCTGAATTTATTAAAAGGTATTTACCGAACTGGTTCAAAAATATCATCGTATTTACTATAATGGTTTTGAGCCTCGGAATTGTTGCGGAAATTCTGTCGAACAATATCCAGGCACTGTCCGCTTCCTATGAGAAATATGGACCTAATGTCGAAGCCACTATTTTAAAAATCGAAGAAATTTTCCCAATCGATTTTAGGCAATCTTTTGATGCAGCAAAAGGGGATTTTGATTTCAGTCATATATTAAGCAATGTTCTGAACGGAATATCAGGGTTGCTTGGAAATACGTTTATGATAATTATTTATGCCCTTTTTATATTTCTGGAAGAAAACAGTTTTAAAGAAAAACTAAAAAAGGTATTTGTTCATGAAAAACAATATCAAAATCTCAATTCGGTTTTAGCAAAAATAGAAACATCGGTTTTTGACTATCTTCGGTTAAAAACCATTGTGAGTTTTCTGACAGGTTTGCTGAGCTTTTTAGTTTTAACATTCATTGGAATAGACTCCCCTTTATTTTGGGCTTTCTTGATATTTCTTTTAAATTATATTCCGACCATAGGTTCGCTGGTTGCGACGGTCTTTCCCGCTGCCTATAGCCTGATACAATTTGGTGAGTTCACGCCTTTTATTATCATTCTTATTGCGGTTGGAGCTGTCCAATTAATCGTCGGCAATATTGTCGAACCAAGGATAATGGGGAAATCCCTGAACATTAGCCCTTTAGTAACGATTATCGCATTAGCGGTTTGGGGAACGATATGGGGAATAACAGGGATGGTTTTGAGTGTTCCGATAACGGTTGTTATGATTATTGTTTTTTCTCAATTTGAAAAGACAAAAGCGATTGCGATTATGCTTACTGAAAATGGGGAGATTGAATAAGTTCAGCCGATGGGGGGAATTAGTTTTTGAAACCAGTAATCAATCTGAGTTTTGGGACAGTACTTTTAAGGACAAGGCAGCGATTTCAGGTGTTTATGTATATTAGATCTTCTTTGAATTAGGTGGGGTTCTTTTTGAAGGAAAAGGAGATCTAACCTTATTGCGATAGTTGCGCTCAGCTTTTTAATTCGTTTTTTTTAGGTAAAAAGCAATAGCCAATGGATTCCCAACGCACCCGAAGATATGTTTGCCGCCAAAGGGCATTATGGGCAGTATGTGGTGATTGTTCCTTCTATGGATTTGGTCATTGTACGTTTGGGGCAAACTTATAAGAAGGGAGCTTTTGATGTGGATGAATTTATTATAGAGATTTTATCCGCTTTATCATGAAAAAAGGGTTATCAAATGCCCTAAAATTATCCAGCAATCGTATTGTGACTCATTTGTAACTCTCAAACTTTATATTTGAACTTTATAATCAAATTCCAAAAACAAAAAGGGAGGCGAACTAAAATTAATTAAACCTAAACAAATGTATTCAAAACAATTAAGTAAAATCAAGAAAGAATTAAATAAGGCAGAAAGTTATGATGAATGGAAAGAACTTGCTCAAAAATATGATGAGGTATCGGGAATGGAAGCCTGGAAACAAGTGAATTATAGTGATTTGTATGACAATGATGAAATTTATCTTCGGCTCGAAACTTTACGTGCCTATCGGGAGCAGGGAGATGACCAAGGATTGTTATTCACTTTAAATGAAGGCGTGCATGGAAATATGGGAGGCATGGGAAATCCGAGATTGTATGAAAAAGCATTATTCGGTACAAAACAGTTAATTGTAGATTATGTGGATGAAGTGGTGGATGCCATTCTTCATATCGCAGATAAGAATAATGACAACATCAGCTTTGAAGACAAATTGGATTTCTTTCGCAGGGCAAGCCATTGTTTTGGGCGGTCAGCATTAATGTTAAGTGGAGGTGGACAATTAGGTAATTTTCATGCTGGTGTTTTAAAGGCACTTGCACAACAAAATTTAATACCTGATGTGATTTCAGGCTCAAGTGCGGGCTCTATATTTGCGGCATTGGCAGGAACGCATACCGATGAGGAATTAATTGATTTTTTAGAAGAGGAAACCTTATTAGGTGTAATAGAAAAGGAAGCCAGTATTTTCAAAAATATTGCTGAAAAAAGAAGTGCTTTAAGTGTTAAAGATTTGGAGGCAAGTGTCAATAATATTATTCCAAATCTGACTTTTCAGGAAGCTTATGAGCGAACAGGTCGCAAAATAAATATATCGGTCTCTCCTCACGGAATACAGCAAAAATCTCGTTTGCTCAATGCAATCGCTTCTCCAAATGTATTGATACGTTCTGCTTTAATGGCATCTTGTGCCGTACCCGGTGTTTTTCCGCCAGCAACACTTTTTGCTAAAAACAAGGACGGCAAAGTTCAGGCTTATTTACCTTCCCGAAAATGGATAGATGGTTCCATGTCAAATGATTTGCCATCCAAACGATTGGCAAGGTTATTTGGGGTCAATCACTTTATTGTGAGTTTAACGAATCCAATCGTTATACCTTTTGCTAATTCCCCATTCCGGCGCAGCGAGTTTTTAGCCCCGGTAGTTCGGTTTAGCAAAGCCATCATCAAAGAATCCTCTCAATTTAATTATACACTTGCCAAGCCGTTTTTTAAATACATTCCTTCCTTGGCATTAATGGCGAATGCCACCAATTCTGTTATCCAACAAGATTATACGGGAGATATTAATATAATGGCTGATTTTAGTGTCATTAAGCCCACAAAATTATTGTCTTCCCTGACCCGTGAAGAATTGACGGAATTAATTGATAAAGGAGAAAAAGCGACCTATCCTAAATTGGAGGCTATAAGAATATGTACAAAAGTCGGTCGAACGCTTGATGGGATTTTGGAAGAGTATGAATCGGAGGAAATGCGATTGGCAAAGCGGGTTTTAGTAACGGTCGAATAAGGATAATTTGATTCTATAATTGAACTCAGGGGGTATTTCTCTGATGAGCAAAGGAGTTAAAAAATACAGTCGAACTGCTTTTGATGATAATGTTCAATTTTGGTTTAGGTAAAGGGGTTGGGAATATTAATTAGGTTCTATATCTTAATATTTTTTATCTTTCTTTTTACAAAACTCAATTAGGTTTTTAGAGGATTATAAATAGTCGCAATGTTTCAAGACAAAACCAAAATAGCTTTAATAGGCGCAATAACCGTCACAACACTTATCAATTTCCCTCGATTGTTAATTACTCTTCGTGAAAGTGAACTAACATCCCAGCTTGGTTTGACGTTAGGAGATGTATTTTTGAGGAGTATTGTGATGTTTTGTTTTTCTTGGTTAGTATTGAGTTTTAATATGGTATGGAAAAATAAATGGCAAGGACAAAAAATACGAAACCAATTATCAACGGATATAGCAATAAATACAGGGATTCTAATTTTAGGAGTTACCGCCTTAACCATATTAAAGCAAATGTTTACTCCTGGTTTCTTAGGGAGTGGACAGTTGTTTTTTATGACGCTGTTTACCTATCTCTTGGTGCAATTAATTCTGTTACTTATCTCCAGAGTAGTTAATCTCAATTTTCAACATCAGCAAAGTTTGTTAGAAAAAGAGCAGGCAAAACAAAAAGCACTTCACCACCAGTTGCAAGCCCTTCGCACCCAAATTAATCCACATTTTTTATTTAATGCTTTGAACTCTCTGAATGCCCTGATTCGTCAGAAATCAGAAAATGCTTCTACTTTTGTAGATAAACTTTCATGGTTGTTGCGTTCTACTTTGCAGCGAAGCGATAAGGATTTTATTTCTTTACAAGATGAATTAGAGTATTTGGAAGCCTACATTTTTTTACAAAAAGAAAGGTTTGGTGAAAAATTTAATGTTGATGTTCGCATTCCTGAAGAATGGAAAAAAGAAATGATTCCGTCTTTTTCTTTGCAGTTATTGGTAGAGAATGCCATTAAGCATAATGTGGCATCAAAACAAAATCCCTTGTTGGTAGAGATTTATCCAAAAGAAGGATTTTTAATTGTAAAAAATAAGATTCAGGAGCGACGAGATGGTTTAGAAAGTACTGGTACAGGGTTGAGTAATTTATCAACAAGATTTCAACTTTTGAAAAAGAGAACTATCCAAATCCAAAATGATGAACAATATTTTTCAGTAAAATTACCCGTAATTGAAAATGAAAGCAGTTATAATTGAAGATGAAAATTCAGCAGTTCTTAATTTAGAACATTTATTAAAAGCTATTGAACCTCATATTAAAATCATAGAGGTAATAGATACGGTAACAGATGCCATTGATTATTTTCAAAATAAAAGCGGATATGATATTGTTTTTATGGATATTCATTTAGCAGATGGTAACTCTTTTGAAATTTTAAAAGAGATAGAACCAGTTACACCTATTATATTTACAACGGCTTTTGACCAATACGCCATTCAAGCATTTAAAGTAAATAGCATTGATTATTTATTAAAACCCATTCAAGAAAAGGAATTAAAAAATGCTATTGATAAATTTAAACAATCTCAATCTTCAACTCAACCTACTTTTTCTCAAGAGCAAGTCAAAGGCTTGCTTAACCTATTACAGGGACAAAAGAAAACTTTCCGCCAATCTTATTTGGTTCAAAAAGGAGATACATTAACACCAGTAGCTTCCAAGGACTTTGCATTCTTCTTTATTCAGAACGGAGTCGTTCGAGGAACGACCAATGAAAATGTAATCTATCACTTGGATGGTAAATTAGAAGACATAGAAAATGAATTGAATCCAGAAGAGTTTTTCAGAGCCAACCGTCAGTATTTGATACAACGAACAGCGATTAAAAATCTAAGCATTTATTTCAATGGAAGGCTGATTGTAAATACTCTTCCAAAAGCAAAGGAACAAATCATTGTAAGCAAAGCCAATGCACCAAAATTTAAGACCTGGCTGAATCAAGCCTAATTATTTCGCCTCCATTTTTGTCAGCCTCACTCACTTATAAGGTCGTTTCACTTTGATTTCAATTTTTAGTATTGAATTTGAATCTAATTTTGATTCCAGAATTAATCACTTGAATAATTTTTTACAAAAATTCAATAACATGAAATCATTAAAAATCTTGTCCTTGTTTTTCGCCCTGTTTTTAATCAGCTCAAATACCGCTTTTGCTCAATCTCAAAGGGCTGAACTAACTGACGAACAAAAAGAGGAGATGGCTCAAAATATTGAAGAATATTTTACCGCCCTCGACCTTACAGAAGAACAAGAGACTGAATTCGAGGCTATTACCAAAAAGTATGCAGAACAGATGAAAGCAGTAAGAGATGGCGGTGGACGCCGACTACAAAAATACAAGAAAGTGAAATCTATCCGTGAAAATAAAAATGCAGAGATGAAGAAACTGCTTACTAAAGACCAGTACAAAGTTTACTTGAATAAGCAAGAAGAAATGCAGAAGAAGATGAAGGAGAAGCGAAATAACTAAAGAAATAATTTTTTAACAGGGACGCATCTACTTATTGGATTCGTCCCTTTTTTTATAATCAAGCAAATATGAAAATCAGAATTACATTTCTGGGTGTAGCTCTTCTTAAAGTGGAAAGGGGGATAGTTAGATAAACCCTCCATGTTCATAATCAAAACCTTATTTCCAAATAGTCTAAATGCATTTAATTTTATTATAAAAAACATATTAATCGTTTGTTTCCTATTTTTTTGTATCCCATTGTTGCCTGCACAGCAGTCACAGGATATTCAAATAAAAGGCAGCTTTCAAGACAAATCACTTAGTATAGTCCTGCTGGAATTAAAAATAAGTCACCGACTACAATTTGAATATGATGAAACGCTCGTCGAAGGTATTCGGGTTACAACTTCCTTCAGAAAGGCATCATTGGACTATGCTATGAAAAAGATATTGGAAGGAACGGAAATTGATTTTGAAATTACCGCTCCTCGTTCTATTCGACTTTTTCACAAATCCCAAAAGCCTAAGGTAGATTGGTCAAAAATAAAACCCACCCGAGAGAATTTTAATGTCTCAGGAGTTGTAAAAGATAAAAAAACAGGAGAAACTTTGCCTTTTGCTACCCTTATAACGAAAGAAAATAACAATGGTGTTACAACCAATATCGACGGATATTTTACGCTATTTGATGTTCCTTCTGATACGTCAGTATTGGTGGTGAATTATATTGGTTATCAAAACAAGTTCGTCCGTTTAACTCCTGAAACAGATGTTTCCCAATTGGAAATATTATTGGAAGACTTTGGAGTTCAACTGGAAGAAGTAGTTGTAAAAGCCACTAAAGAAGAACAATTATTGAGTGCATCCACAGGAATTAGCCGTATTGGAATTACTCCTGCTGCATTAGCAAAATTGCCAAGTTTTGGAGAGAAAGATATCTTTCGTTCCATGCAATTATTGCCAGGAGTCAGTGGTTCAAATGAAAGTTCTTCAGGCTTGTATGTAAGAGGAGGAACGCCTGACCAAAACCTTGTCTTGTTTGATGGTTTTACCGTTTATCATGTTGACCATCTTTTTGGTTTTTTTAGTGCATTCAATGCCAATGCGGTTAAGGATGTTCAATTGTATAAAGGGGGCTTTGATGCCAAATATGGCGGACGATTATCGAGTGTGGTGGAATTGACAGGTAAGGAAGGAAATAGGAAGGAATTTAATATGGGCATAGGCTTAAGTCTATTGAGTGTAAACGGTTTTGTGGAGGCGCCATTTGCCAATGGTAAAGGCTCTTTTTTAGTGGCGGGACGGCGTTCTTTTCAAAGTAGTTTTTACAACAACATTTTTGATGCCTACACAGACAGTAATGAAGCCGCAAGTACGGAAACCGCAAGAAGGGTTGCTCAATTAGAAACTCAACCAAATACCTTTTTCTATGACTTGAATGTTAAAGCAACCTACCGTCCCAATTCCAAAGATGTTTTTAGTTTTAGTTTTTATAATGGACAAGATAATTTAGATAATTCAAGTAGTCTCGATGAATCCGTCTTTACCAATCGAGGGCTTAACGTAGGCTTTACTTTTGATAGAATAAATACAGATTTAACCAAATGGGGTAATTGGGGCGCAAGTACAAAGTGGTCACGACGTTGGAGCAATCAACTTTATTCTAATGCTAATTTGTCTTACTCCAATTATTTTAGCCAAAGAGATAGAAGTAGCGAAACGAGTATAGGAAGGTCGGATACTACTTTTGTTCGGAGTAATGGAAGTATGGAAGAAAACGACTTGAAAGACATTACTTTTAAGTTGGATAATGAATTCAAAATTTCTCAAAACAACCAATTGGATTTTGGGATACAAACGATTTGGAATAATATTGATTATCAATTCGTCCAGAATGACACTACAACCATCATCGACCGAAATGATGAAGGCTTAACTGCTACATTTTATGTTCAAGACAAACATACTGTTGGCGAAAAGTTCATTTTGAAAGGAGGCTTGAGAACTTCCTATTATAGCCCTACCAATGAATTTTATTTAGAGCCAAGGGCAGCCTTAACTTATTTACTTTCGGATAAGATAAAACTGAAAGCTGCATGGGGGAAATATCACCAATTTGCCAATCGAATTGTTCGGGAAGACATTCAGCAAGGAAGTCGAGATTTTTGGTTATTGGCAGATGATGAGCAAGTTCCAATTAGTTCTTCTATTCACAATATTGCAGGAATCAGTTATGAAACGTCCAATTGGCTTTTTGATGTAGAAGCCTATTACAAAACACTTGACGGATTATCAGAATATTCTACTCGATTTGTGCCCTCTGGTTTTGGTAGTAATCAAACGATTGCCTTCGAAGAATTTTTTCACACAGGAACTGGTATTGCAAAGGGGATTGAGTTTTTGATTCAACGGAAAGTAGGAAAGTTTACAGGCTGGGCTGGTTATACCTTAGGAGAAGTAAAGTATGATTTTGATGCCTTTGGAGACGAACCATTCTTTGCCAATCAAGATGTGACACATGAACTGAAATTAATAGGAAATTATAAATTAGGAAGTTTTTCATTAGCAGCTACTTTCGTATATGCAACAGGTAAACCTTACACCGCACCTACTGGATATTATGAACTTCAACTTTTGGATGGAACTACAAGCAATTTTTTTGAAATAAGTGATAAAAATGCTGTCCGCTTTGATGACTATCATCGTCTTGACCTTTCTGGTACTTATGACTTTACTAAAGTGAGTGTTGGGCTTTCTTTGACCAATATTTATAATAGAAAAAACACTTGGTATAATGAGTATGATGTCATTGAAGGTGAATTGTTAGAAACCAAGGTTTCATTGCTTGGCTTTACACCAAGTTTGTTCTTCACTTGGTCATTTCGTTAAATTTTAAAAATCAATAAAAATGAAATTCATTAAATTAATAGCTCTATTATTTTCTTTTGCCCTATTATTTCTTGCTTGTGAAAAACAAAGTACGGAAGACATAGAAAGTAAAACTACAGTTGTAGAGGGGTACTTGCATGCTGGAAAAACGATTGACGGTCTAAAAATAACTCAAAGCAATTCTTTGGCTATAGTCGATACTATCATTGCACTCGATGATTTAGTAGTAAATATTTCAGATTCAAGTAATCAATATGCTCTAAATTCTATTGGGAATGGCATTTATCAAAATACAGAATTGATTATCGAAAATGATAAAAATTATCGTTTGGAAATCGAAAGAGATGGAGCGATTATTTCTGCTGAAACTTATATTCCTAATAAAAGAGAAGCTCAAATATCTGTAACTCAAGTAGAATTACCCAAAATAGAATTAAATGGGACAATAGGATTTCCAACAGGTTCATTTAATGCTGTTGAAATCACCTGGGACAATAGTGAAGGTGATTATTATTACATCTCTATTCGTAATATAGAAATCAACCCAGAATACGTAAATGAAAATGACGCTGCTAATGGTGGACAATCGAGACCCCCCATTGTTTCTGAACCGCAAATTTCAAGCTTCTATGCTATTTTTCCGCGGCGAGAATTTAGTCAATATGGTACGCACCAAATAATAGTTTACAGAGTTAATCCTGAGTATGCTGCTTTGTATGAAAGTTCTGGCAATTCAACGCTTTCTTTAGAAGAACCACCATCAAATATTGTAAATGGATTGGGAATATTTACGGGTGTGAGCAGCGATACTTTGTATTTGGAGGTGAATAAAATTTGATTAGAAGTAAGTAACAACGAAAAATTAACTTCCCGATTTGCAATTGATTTATTTGACCAAATCTCCCAGAGGGAAAGTAAGTTAGATAAATCAATTGTGTGTATAAATCGAGAAGCCCGCCACCCATAAGCCGTGGTTATTTTTTGTGCAATAAAAAATATTCAAGCTCCAAAAATTCAGCTTCACCCACCTCTCAGGTCGCTTCACTTCAATAATTCCGCCTTCCACTCTGTACAAACCTAAATTTGTAAGCAATTAAAAGAGACAAAAATATGAGAAGAAAAATCTTAATTTCAGTAATAATAATTTTAACTTTTGTTTTAAATGCCAAATCACAAGATACGCTTGTGTCGGCTTTTTTTGGACTTGATAATGGACTACCAAGTTTATTATGTAATCAACCAGGAAGCCTGTTAGATGGCATGCCTGTTAATTTTAAATTCCCATTAGATGCATCCAGTTTATCGGAAACTGATTTTGAAGTTTTGGATAGCCTTGGGAATATACACATACCGATGTGTGCTGTTTTAGCACCAGCTAATGAAAACGGTGAAAATCGAACTGTGCTTCTGTTAGGTGAATTTGGAACTGCTGTTACTAATCCACCTGTTGAGGTAAGAGTTGTGGATGATTTATTTACAATAGGTACTTTGTTAGGTGAGTCCACTTGTTCAGAAATCATAAATCTCAATGGTACATATACAACAAACGTAGTTCCGTTAGGTGATGGACCAAGTTTATTCTTTGCCCAAAGAATTGATGGCAATCTGAATGAATGTAATTCAGGAACACAAACGATTCAAGTTGCTTGAAATGGTGGCATTACACCATATATAAGTGGTGACACAGAATCCGACTTATTCCAATACTATATCGGTTATTCTGATAGTTCAGGAATTCTAATTCCGCATGTACCTATTTCGATAGCGGACATAAATGACAACGACAATTTTCACCAACTTTGTTTTTCTACAAGTGATGAAATTGTTAAAATATCAATGATGGCTAACACGGTCGAAGACCCAAACCAAGACCCAAATTTATACAGCGAAATTTATGTTAGTTCCTGCACTCCATTTACAAGTGTTGAAGAGAACCTTGACGAAAAAAGGTATAAAATTTATCCGAATCCGTTTTCAGAAGAAATTTTTGTTGAGAATCTGCTTGGTGATGAATACTTCATCATTTATGACTTTTTTGGGCGAAATATTAGTGTAGGAAAATGTTCAGGAACCATAAATATGCCTGAAGCAAAATCAGGGATATACTATTTAACCATCCTAAACAATTCCAATCAGACAACATACAAGTTAATTAAAAGATAACTGCTTATAGCTCCAAAAATTCAGCTTCACCCACCTCTCAGGTCGCTTCACTTTAATATTTCCGCCTTCCACTCTGTACAAACCTAAATTTGTAAGGAACGAAGAGTAAATCAATTTCAAATAATATACATCATGGATAAGAAAATGCAAATAGCGTTTTTAGTCGTTTTCTTCGGAGCGATAGCCATTGAGTTGGTGTGGTCATATTTTAAGAAAAAGCAAGTTTATAATTTCAGAGAATCCTTAGCCAATGCCTTTATTATCATTGGTGCAAAAGTTATCAAACCACTCACTTTAGCATGGGGCTATTATTTATTTACCTGGGCAAGTCAGTATAAAATTGCGGAATTACCATTCAACTGGTACACCATTTTGTTGACAGCTCTTGTAGTAGAGTTTGTTTATTATTGGTATCATCGCCTAAGTCATGAAATTCCAATTCTTTGGACAATCCATCATACCCACCATTCCAGCCCTTGGTTGAATTTTTTTACCGCAGGTAGACTCAATTGGTTAGGGAAATTTACCAGCCCTGTTTTTTATATCCCTTTGGTCATGGTGGGTTTTTCCCCTTTATTGATTACGGGAGTTTTGGCAATCAGCCTGATTTATCAAATTTTCTTGCATACAGAAATGATAGGAAAAATTGGATTCTTTGAAGGTTTATTTTTCAATACCCCCTCTGCTCATCGAGTACATCATGCTTCTAATAAAAAGTACATAGATAAAAACTATGGTGGCATGCTTATCATTTTCGACCGCATTTTTGGCACTTATGTTCCTGAAACGGAAAAGGTAGATTATGGGGTCACCACAGGGTTTATTGGGCATAATCCATTTAAAATATTGTTCCAACCATTATTTCAATATTTGAAAAAGGCTTTTGGTAGAAAAGGACATATCTCCGAAAAGCAAGAAATTAAATTTTTAAAATAAATTATCAAATCAATAAAATGAAGTTGAAAATATTTTTAATGCTAATTGTTTTGGGCGTAGTAATATTACCTTCAACAGCAAATCCAACAGAATCAAAAGACACAATCATCGTCTATATTTTTTTACATGAATCTTGTATAATCAGTCAATATTACACCCTGCCATTAAAGGAGTTACATGAGGAATATGCCAATGAAAGTGTCCAATTCATCGGAGTATTTCCTAACTTTTCTTCCAAACCCGATAAGATAGAAGAGTTCAAAAAAAAGTATCAAATTCCCTTTGAACTAAAAACCGATTATTACCACACTAAGAAGGAAAAATTCGGAGCTACTGTTACTCCGGAAGTTGTGGTTTACAATCAATCTGAAAAGAAAATCATCTACAAGGGGCGCATTGATGATGCCTATGCAAGAGTAGGCAAAAGAAAGCGTATTACGACTACTTCAGAACTCAAGAATGTACTTGAATCTATTAGGAATAATCAACCAATTACGGTTTCTAACACTCAAACTGTTGGGTGTTTTATTGGTAAAAACAAACTCAAATAATAATTAAATTTCAAAACGATTAAAACATGAATAAAATAGTACCTCTTTTGTTCCTTGCGATGCTGGGAACACTCAACTCGAATGCACAAGTGAATTTTAGCGAACATATTGCGCCTATTATTTACAATAATTGCACAAGTTGCCATCGGTCCGGAGAAATCGGACCTATGCCTTTCACCAATTATCAGGAAGTTGCAAATTGGGCAGGCATGATTCAATACGTAACGGAAATACGCTATATGCCGCCTTGGAAACCCGATAAAAATTATAGCAATTTTGTGGGCGAACGAGGGCTAACAGATGACGAAATCCAACTGATTGCTGACTGGGTTGCTGCAGGTGCTCCACAAGGTAATCCTGACCTCGAACCACCTTTGCCAAATTTCCCAACAGGCTCTCAATTGGGTACTCCTGACTTGGTACTTGAAATGGCAGAGGAGTATTTTATAGAAGGAAACAATCAGGATGATTACAGAGTTTTTGTTTTGCCAACTGGCTTAACCGAAGATAAGGAAATCGCAGCCGTTGAATTTCGGACAGGAAATAGTCGGGCCGTTCACCACGCATTAATGGGCTTTGAAACAAATGGAGCTGCTGCTGCACTTGATGCCCAAACGCCAGAATATGGATACGTATCTTTTGGAAGTTTTGGTATGCCCGACGATGGGACGTTTGTATCCTATACTCCAGGTCTTGAGAGTATTCGATATCCAAAAGGAATGGGTAAAGTTTTATCAGCTGGGTCTGATTTTTTGATTCAGTTACATTATGCGCCATTGCCGACAGACGAGATTGATCGGTCTTCTGTGAATATCTTTTTCAAAGAAGCTAATGACCCAATTACTAGACCCGTACAAAAGACACGTATTTGGCCTTTTGATTTAGATGGTGGATGGTTATCTTTTGTAATTCCTCCCGATGAGGTAACAGCTTTCCACGGAACCAAAACCTTTACGGAAGACATTAGTCTCGTTTCGATTTATCCGCATTGTCATTACCTTGGAAAAGATTGGGAAGTATTCGCTGTCACCCCTTCGAATGACACGATTAATATCATAAAAATTGACGAATGGGATTTTAATTGGCAAGGTGCATACGTATTTGACAGAATGAAAAAAATCCCTGCTAATTCGACCATTCATTTCAATGCCACTTACGACAATACACTCAACAATCCTTACAACCCAAGTAATCCGCCACAAGAGGTATCTTGGGGCGAAACCACCACCGATGAGATGTTTATTGTCGGCTTGAACTGGGTGCCGTATCAAGCAGGAGATGAAGATATCATCATTGGAGAAGATACGACTACGGGGATTGAAGAGGTCATATCAAATGCAGGAATGTACCTTTATTCACCCTATCCCAATCCTTCAAATGGTGCGGTTACTTTAAACTATTATTTGGACAAAAGACAAAATATCAGTATTGAGCTTTTTGATATAAAAGGAACACTTGTTCATACCGTTGTAAGTCGAGCCGTTCATCAACCAGGCAATCATAAAGTGGAATTCAATGTAGGACATTTGCCTGATGGTGCTTATACCATTCGTTTAAGTGGCGAGGAAGGTATTTTAACCAAGCCTTTAATTGTGTCAGAGTAGTCGAATTCTTTAGAAGCTGTTTTAAAACCTAGAGTCGAATTTTTTGCGAGCATTTTTTCGGTTGTTTTTTGATTTTTTGAGATTCATAGCAGCGCTACGGATTGAAAAAAATCAAAAAACAGGCGGAAGAAGGCGAAGTAAAAAAACGGTTATTGGTTTTGAAACAGCTTCATAGAAAATTTCTCTTTGCAAAAGCCGCCATTTATCATCTTGATAAATGGCGGCTTTTACATTTATAGCATCACGATTTGCTTCGCATATCCATTATTCAGCTTTTCCTTTGAGTCAACTATAATGGAAAAAGCCATTGCCAATAAAAGATTGATGAACGAATTTATCCAGACAATGGAAGCTGATATAGCTGCTACTAAAGTCGAATTGGCTTCATATGGCGTATAAATTCAGTTAGCTACAAGGAAAAACAAAAAAAAGAGATGCTGGAGAAACAAACCCAACACCTCTTTTTCAGCTTAAAAAGAGAAGTGAATTAATTTAAATGCTATTTCAATTAATCTAAATCACATTCACAATCCGAGTCAATAGTCCCGATATTCCCATCAGAATCACGGCACTCCTCACCAATATTTGCTTCCAAATCAGGACAATCATAGTCAGCCCCAACTGCTCCAATGCATTCGCAGTTTTCATCAACATAAACGGGATTGTCATCAGCATCTCTACCACATTCATCCCCGATGTTCAGACGTAATTCTGGACAATCAACATTGTCCGTTCCTTCTAAAAGGCATTCACAATCTTCGGATACAGCACCAGTATATGTATCAGGGCGGTCAGGAAAAGTCAGTTCACACTCGTCTCCGAAATTTAATCCAAGCTCTGGACAATCAACCAAATCTTCATTTCCGCTGTCACAAGAAGAAAAAGCAAGTAGTGCAAAAAATATAAAACTCAAAAATTTAAAATTCATGTTTAAAATTTTTAATAGTGAAAAAATTAAAAGCGATAGTTTAAACCAAGTCTAAAAGCGGTACCAGTCTTCGCTTGATTTGAAATATTGCTGCTGTTATTTTTAAGAAAGTTATAGCTATAATTTAATGCTGCTCTCAAATACCATTCTTGGAAAATAGGTTGTTCAATTCCGAATTCGCCATAGATATTTAAAAACAACTTATTGTTTACACCTTGGGCATCCAGGGACTCTCTTACGATGTTTAATGGATTTCGCTCATTATCCAATATAGTAGTACGGAAAGTGTACTCTTTAATACTGATTGAATTGAGTTGTACACCACCTTGAATGAATAGGAAAGTCCTTCCAGCATTAAACTGTCGCTCCAAGCCAATAGGAATTTGCCATGAATTAATAGACAAATTATCCTCTGCTTGATATTCCAATAAACTTCCTTCTTCGGGTGCTCTGTCTTCTTCAAATAAGACGGTGACGGAATTATCTGAAATGGAGAATGGAGTGTAAGTTTTTACATTTAGCGTATTTGTAGTTGTTCTACTTATTAGGTCAGTAATTTCATTCGTAGCGGAATATGCCAATCCCATATTATAAGTGCTTTCAATATTGATTTGCGTGAATCTTAGCCCTGATTTTATCCACCAATTTTGCTTTGGAGAAAAGGCAAAATTCAATCCATGAACATTGGTTGATATATTTTCATTTCGTCCATTTTCAGAAACTAATCGTTGTTCTGCAAAAGTCCTGTTTATTGGGATGTCCCATTTTTGACGGCTATATTCATAACCCAATGCAAACCTTTTATGATTTTTAGCATCAATCTTTTCCTCTGGAATTATTGGTTCTTTGTCCAGTATTTTCTCGGTTTCCGAATTCATGTTCTCAACAACCAATGAGGACAATAAACTCAAGCTGTCTTTTAATTCGTTATTCTCATTTTCCATTTGTGTATAAGACTGTTGATGCGTATTCTGTTGTTCTTCCAAGACATTATTTTCATTGAGGAGTTGGTCGGTCAGTTGATTTAATCTCTGATTTTCAGCCAACAAAATTTCTTTTTCTTCTCTTAGAGTTTTAATTGCATCATAATTTTCAGAATTAATTTTTACTGTTTCTCTCTGAACTGGATTAATAGATTGCTTAGTTATTTCCCCCAATAGTTCTTCATTAAGCTGGTTCAGTTTTTCTTTTTCAAACAGTAAATTTTCTTTTTCAGCTTCTAATTTGGCAATAAGAGCATCTTTTATTTCTGTAGTTTTTGTATTGAAATCATCTTGAATATTTGATTCAGGCTTAGCATTTTCAACAATGTCTGTCCGACCAATTATTTTATTTTTTGCAACACTTAATTCTTGGTTCAAATAAATAATATAACCACCCATCAATAGGAGTAGAATACCAATACCTGATTTTAAAATGACACCTCCCCATCCTTTTGAAATCGGTTTGTTAGGTTGAGTAATTTGATTTAAAACTTTACTGTCAATTTCCAAGTCAGGATTTGCCCAATCCTCATTAGGCATATCATCATCCAACCTTTTTCTAAAGAAATCACCTATGTTGTTATTTTCCATATTTATTCGATTTAGAACAACATTTGTATTTTATGTTGTAACGCCTTTTTTGCTCGTGATAATTGAGATTTTGAAGTGCCAACTGAGATATTTAATTCCCCAGCAATTTCCCTATGCGAATACCCTTCTATTTCATACATGTTAAAAATTATCCTAAAACCAAAAGGCAGGTTTTGAATCATTTCAGTCAATTCCTTGGCAGTTATTTTTTCGATTATTTCACCGTTCCAATCAAAATTTATATTAGTAGAATCTAAATCCTCAAAAGATTCCTGCCATTGGTTCTTTTTAAGGGATTTTAAAATCTCATGAATCAACACCTTATTTGACCACGCCTTAAATGTTCCTCTTTCCTCATCAAATTTTTTAATCTCCTGAAAAACTTTAGCAACGCCATCTTGAAATAAATCCTGAGCTTCATCTCGATTTCGACCATAGCGCAAACAAATCCTAAACCAGTAAGACCTATGTCGCTGGTAAAGTTGGTTAATTGCTGCCTTCTCCCCTTTTTTTATCTTTGTGATTAGAGATTGGTCGTTTTGATACATAATTCGTTTAGTTCAAGTCCTTTTACTTCAACATAGCCAAATAGAATGGAATTGGTTGCATGGAGGGAATAGAAAAATGAGTTTGTCAACAGGCTCAATGCATATAACGGTCATGCCCAGCAAAAGCTGGTCACGCCGTGTATACGAGACCGATGGACACCTGAAATAGAAATGTTTCACATCCACAATGTTATTCTCTCCATTTCTTAATAATTACCCTATCCAGCTTTATCAGCAAAGTCGGACAACTATTCGTTTGGTATTCTCTTCAAAAATATCCACCCAATTTCAAGGCAATTTCATTTTGAAAAGAAGAAATACCATAATTTTGAATTTTCATATAATAGACTTTATGAATGGCAAACTTATAAGAAGGAAGCTTTTGATATGGATAAATTTATTGTTGAAATTTTATCCATCTTATCATGAACTTAAAATCTCGATTGATTCAAATAACTCTTCCTCTTTCAGTCCTTCAATTCCCCCTTTCATCTCCTCATACCATTCCACTCCCTTTTCCGTCAAATAAGGATAAATCAATTCCAAAACAGATTCCATAACATCCTGAATTGGAAATTTTTCAACACCAAGCAATTCTCTTCTTTCAACCCAAGCTTGAAGTATTGCTGAACCAAATTTGGAGAAAATCTCATAATGACCTTCATGTGGTTCGGGTTTTAATATACCACGACCAACGGAGAGATATAAAAAGTTTTTGGTAAAGTTATCACTACGGTTGGTTCGTTCTTCATAGATGGTTTTCGCCTCAGGAATGATTTTAACAATTTCAAAAATATCTCGATAAAAAAAGCGATAAGTAAACTGAAAGTGTAGATAACGTTGGACAATATTTACCATATTAAAATCCAACGTCAAATTGTCTTGTGAAGTTTGCAAAAGCCTTAATCGTTCTTCTTGCAAATAATCTAAAACCCTTTCTAATATTTCTTTTTTTGTAGGAAAATGATAGTGAAGATTGCCTTTGCTTATTTCAGTATTGACAGCAATATCTTCCAGACGAACACTATTGTATCCATTTTTATTGAATAGTTCAATTGAACTAAGAATGATTTTCTTTTTGGTCTTTTTCATATCGTACTTCGAAAACTTTACCTGCAAATGTATGGAGGAAAATATTGTTTGATTGTCATAATTGTGAAGATAATCAGACAATTAAATTGTCCTAACAATCATTTTTCAATAAACCCTATGCTCAATTCATCTTTCAATTATTATTCTGATAATCCATCTCTTTTCCGAATGAAAATCACTGATTGAAGGACTTTTTAAAATAAAATCTCCTTTATATCATACAAAATAGAAAAATAAGACTATAAAATTATAATAATTAGGCTTTAAAGCCTAATTTAGTCTTGAATTTAGGTTTTTAACAATTGCAGTACTTGTATTTAGAACAGGACAAATAAATAAAATGCCTATCAATGGGCTGGGAAAGAGGTGTTCTGACTAAAGCGAATTCGGCGATTTTCATGCATTACTCACATCAAATCTCATTATGGTTATGAAACGATTACTCAACTTAACAACAGTCTTTTTTCTTCTAACGGCTGTTGCTCTTCAAGCTCAAACAACTGTAAGAGGGGTCGTCACTGACGCAGAAACAAACGAACCATTAATTGGAGCAAATGTAGTTTTAAAGGGGACTGCATCTGGGACTACAGCAGATGTAAACGGAAATTTCTCATTGACAGCAAATGCCCCTTTACCGTGGACTTTAGATATTAGTTATACAGGTTTTGCAACACAATCTGTTCAAGTTAATAATGCTGATTCTAAATTAGAAATTAAATTGAAGACGGGCGGTTTGATTGGTCAGGAAGTAGTTGTTTCCGCTTCGAGAAAGCGAGAAAAAGTGCAGGAAGCTCCTGCCTCAATAACAGTACTCAATTCAAGAAAACTGGCAGCTTCTGCAAATGATAATCCCGTGAGGAATTTAATTAGTGCACCTGGGGTAAATATTCAGCAGGCATCGGCAGGTCGTATCAACATACACTTACGTGGCGACGGGGGAATTTTTGGGTCAGCTTCTTTTCCTATGCTGGATTATCGCCCATTGGTAGGTGCAGGCACTGGAACTTTTGATGCTTTAAATACGCCTTTGAATAATATAGATATACAAAGAATTGAGGTAGTAAGAGGACCCGGGTCTGCGCTGTATGGTCCCGGAGTTACGGCAGGAGTTATTCATTTCTTAAGCAAATCTCCAATTGACCATCCGGGTACAACCGTCCAATTAAGAGGAGGAGAGTTATCTACTTTTGGAGCTTCTATTCGGCATGCGACAAAGGTATCAGATAAGTTTGGGTTTAAAATAAATGCTAATTATACCAGAGGTGATGAATTTAATTTAGACCCTGATAACCCGGGTGATGCGGCATCAATTGCGGCGCTTCGAGATTCAATTTACCAACCAGTCATTAAGGATGGAGTGGTTGACCCAACCCAACGTGGCGAACTGTTATGGGATGTAAATGATACAGACGAGGATGGTGATGGAAATCCATTGCAAAATTTTTATACAAGTGCAGCCGTAACAGGGACATTAGAATTTAGACCACAAGATGATTTTTCAGTTAATGTTTCTGGAGGATTCAATAGTGCCTCGGGAGTTTTTTTTAATGACCAAGGAGAAGGATTAGCTCAATCTACAGATACATGGGGACAAGCCAGAATGCAAAAAGGCGGATTATTTGCTCAAGCATTTTTCTTGAGTAATAGTAGTAAAGATGATAAACCTACCTTCTTATACCGTACAGGAAATAGAACATTAAATGACAGAAAACAATTTGAAGGACAGATTCAATATAACTTTGATTTGCCTAGTATTTTAAATTCAAATTGGACGACTGGATTTGATTATAGACGGTCTATCAATGAAACAGGAAATACTTTATATGGACGAAATGAAGACGATGATGATTATAGTATTGCCGGATTATATGTTCAAGGAAAATTCGCTTTAGCTAAAAAATTGGATTTGGTTTTAGCAGGTAGAGGAGATAG